>CAYHCF010000034.1:0-36884 GCA_964355075.1 uncultured Chitinophaga sp. | reverse complement strand
ATTGTGCATTCCTAATTGCCGAAAGTTGTGCATTCTTATTTGCCGATCACAACAGCGGTGTTTTTTGCGTAAGTTACAAGTGGAATAGTTTGTTGATGTGGTCACATTATGCCAATTGTCATAAAGGATTTTGCATTGGCTATTATGAAGAAGATCTACGTAATTCTCGCCTATTTGGACGAGGAGGACCTGTAAATTATGACAAGGTTTACCCAGCAATAAAACCGAATCCTGCACCAACAAAAAATGACATTATGCTAGATTACTTTACTAAAACACATACAAAATCTATTGAATGGGAATATGAAATGGAATACAGATTTCTAACCACAAGTTTTCCTGAAGAACTCAACCGATTGGTCAAATTGCCAGAATTTTGCATCGCAGAAATTATTCTTGGAGTGTCAATTTCTGACCAAGATAAAAAAGAAATACTAATTGAAACAGAAAGAAGGAAAATTAAAACTTTTCAAGCATTAAAAGTTCCATTTAAATTCGAATTGGATAGAGTTCAGATAAATTAATTAAAAAGGGATTATAATTAAGAATGTGCAAAATATTCCTCAAATTCCACCGTTACCCCCTATACAAAGGACATTAATAGACGATCAAAGAAATTTTGAGGGATGGAGATTTGAAAATCAAAAATAATCCTTATTATTGTTGGCAAATGGACGGAACAATCAAAAACACCACCTTTGACAATTTGGTAAATTACCAAACGCCGTATTCTAATAGTTCAATTGTGTCAGGGTCTATTCAGACTTCTTCTGACCCAAATTCTTTAGCTTTTCAAATAAAGAATCAACAAATTGTTACTTACAATTTCGCTATTCAAGCGGAAAAGACAATTCTTCAATTGGACAAAGAAAATTCAGAGAAATCCAATTAACAAACTTTCGTGCAGACATGAAGCAATTGTGCATCATTGTTAAAGTACACGAACACATAACAGCCTATAATTCAAACCTTTCGTGCGAACTCCGTTTTCACTTTTCAATTATTTAAGCGTGCGTTTCACTTCAACTTCATCATAAGCTTCAACGTTATCGTTTACCTTTATATCGTTATAATTATGAATGGTTAAACCACAATCAAAACCACTTGCAACTTCTTTGGCATCATCTTTAAATCGCTTCAGTGAAGAAAGCTGCCCTGAATATACCACCACACCATCTCTTATCAAACGAATCTTTGAGTTGCGTATAATTTTCCCATCCGTAACCATACAACCGGCAACCGTTCCAACTTTGGTAACTTTAAACACTTCCCGAATTTGAGCATTACCCATGATTTTTTCTTCAATCTTAGGAGATAACATGCCCTCAATGGCCGATTTAATTTCTTCAATGGCATTGTAAATAACCGAGTACAGGCGAATATCAATGGATTCTCCTTCAGCTAATTTTCGTGCCTGCGAACTCGGACGAACCTGGAAGCCCACAATAATGGCATCAGAAGCGGAAGCAAGCATTACATCACTTTCTGATATTTGTCCAACTGCTTTATAGATTACACTTACCTGAACCTCATCAGAGCTTAATTTAATTAAGGAATCTGACAGTGCTTCAACCGAGCCATCCACGTCTCCTTTTACAATTACTTTCAGTTCCTTGAAGCTTCCTATTGCCAAACGGCGACCAATTTCTTCGAGGGTAATATGTTTATGCGTTCTGATTCCTTGTTCGCGTTGCAGTTGTTGGCGTTTGTTTGCAATTTCTTTGGCCTCCTGTTCCGATTTAGGCACTAAAAATTTATCACCCGCCTGAGGGGCTCCGGTAAATCCTAATACCACCACCGGCGTGCTGGGTCCTGCTTCCAATATTTTTATACCCCTTTCATCAAACATAGCCCGAACACGGCCATTGTGTGTTCCGGCCAATAAGGGATCTCCTACCCGCATGGTACCCGATTGAACCATTACCGTAGTAACAATTCCTCTTCCTTTATCCAGCGTTGCTTCAATAATATTTCCGATTGCCCGTTTGTTTGGATTTGCTTTCAAATCCAACAGCTCTGCTTCAAAAAGTACTTTTTCTAACAGTGCCGGAATACCCGTACCCTTTTTGGCGGATATTTCCTGGCATTGAAATTTTCCTCCCCAATCTTCCACCAGGATATTCATGGCGGCTAATTGTTCTTTTATCTTTTCAGGATTTGCAACATCCCGATCAATTTTGTTTAAGGCAAAAATAATAGGCACCCCTGCTGCCTGGGCATGACTGATTGCCTCCTTTGTTTGAGGCATAACACTGTCATCGGCGGCAATAACAATAATGACTAAGTCAGTTAATTTTGCACCCCTGGCCCGCATGGCAGTAAAAGCCTCATGCCCGGGAGTATCCAGAAAAGTTATTTTTTTCCCGTTTTCTAATTTTACCTCGTAGGCGCCGATATGTTGTGTTATACCACCGGCTTCGCCTTTTACCACATTGGCTCTTCTTACAAAATCCAGCAAAGATGTTTTACCGTGATCCACGTGACCCATTACAGTCACGATGGGGGCACGAGGCAATAAACTGTCTTCCTCATCAAGTTCTTCTTCAACTGCTTCCACCATTTCGGCGGATACAAATTCAACTTCAAAGCCAAACTCTTCAGCAACAATGGCAATGGTCTCGGCATCTAAACGTTGGTTGATGGAAACCATCATGCCCAAACTCATGCAGGCACTGATGATTTGAGTTACACTCAAATCCATCATTTGAGAAAGCTCATTCGCAGTTACAAACTCCGTAACCTGCAATTTTTTCTTGTCTAACTCCTCCTGAACGGCTGCTTCTTCACGCTCGTTAGCTCTCGAATCGCGTTTCTGCTTTCGTAATTTTGAACGAACAGAACCAATATTTGGATTTTTACTCCCCGGATTCAGCCTGGCTAAAGTGGCTTTTAATTTATCCTGAATTTCTTTATCGCTGATTTCAGTTTTGGCTTCCGGTGCCTTAGCGTTTTTATTATTGTAACTTCCTGATCCGGCAGGTCCACGGGTATTATTACCAAACCTGTTACCGGTACCCTTATAATTACCCTGTCCAGGAGTGCGGTTTGTGGCGCCTCCTGCATAAGGTGCTCTGGGTTTATTTGGGTCATAGGGAGGCCGGTTCTCAGGTCTCTGACCTGTAGGTGCGGTTCCGGTATTTGCTGAAGGGCCATTTCCTTGGCCTCCTACTTGCTTGCGTTTTCGTTTTCGTTTTCCATGTGGATCATCGCTGCTGGCAACCGGATGTACTTTTTTGGGTGGTGGATCTTGTTTTAATTCAATTTTACCCATCACCTTTAAGCCTTCCAGCTTCTCAAATTTAGGCTCAGTTACAAACGTTTCTTCCGGTTCTGCCGGAGAGATGGGTTCTTCAACCGGTATCGCCTTAGGAGCAGCTATTTCTAGGGTTTCCGCTTCAATATGCTTTTCACTAACGGTTTTTTTATCTTTGGCTTTAGGTTTTTCTGCTGGTTTGGCTTTAGGTAGCGGAGTTGCTTTTTTCAGAGAAACTTTTTCGGTTTTCGCTTCGGTCGTCCCGGCTTTGGCCTTAGTTTTTTTCGGAGTATCTAAATCAATTTTGCCAACAATTGTGAGTCCTATACCTTCCTCTTTTTCTTTCCCTTTTACGGTTTTACTTTCTGCCGGTTTAACCTTAGCTTCAACTTTTGGTTCAGGAATTTCTATTGGAATTTCTTTAACTGGTTCCTTAGCAACGGGGGGAGCTACAACCTGAGGGGGTGTTTCAATTTTCTTGTTCTGAGTGTTTGATTTTATTAAAACACCTTCTTCTTCTTCATCTTCTTCAATGACCGAAACTTTTGGTTTTGCAATTTCAATTACGACGTCTTTCGGTTTAATTCTATCGCGCCCCATTTTGTTCGATTCTTCTTTAATTTTCATCTCAGAAGAATACTCAGATATTAAAATATCAAATTGCTCTTCAGATATTTTAGTGTTGGGGTTCATTTCAACAATGTGACCTTTCTTTTTCAGATGGTCAACTAAGGTGCTAATCCCTACGCCAAAATCCTTGGCTACTTTTGATAATCTTTTTATTCCTGTTGTTTCGCTCATTCTGCGCTTATACTCTTATAATTTCTGCGAATATCGTTTTTATTAAGCGATATTCAACAAATGGCCTGAAAACGTCTGTAAAAACCAGTTTATACAAGGTCTAACTACCAATATTGACAGGCCTTAAGCAATTTGGTATATCGTGCTTTCAATGAATAAACATTATTCAAATTCAGCTTCTAATATCTTACGAACTTCCTGAACCGTTTCCTCTTCAAGCTCGGTTCGGCGAACCAACTCTTCATTTGATATTGCCAGAACGCTTTTGGCAGTATCCAATCCGATTCCTTTTAATTCGTCAATAATCCATCCGTCAATTTCATCACTGAATTCATCCAGGTCAATGTCTTCCTCCTCTGTTTCGTTTTCACGGTAGACATCAATTTCGTACCCGGCAAGTTTTCCGGCTAATTTTATATTATGACCGCCTTTACCAATCGCTAATGAAACCTGATCGGGTTTCAGGTATACGGAAACTCGTTTTTTTGCCTCATCAATTTTAATACTGGTAACTTTGGCCGGACTGAGTGAGCGCTGAACCAACAAGGATGAATTGCCGGTATAATTGATAACGTCGATATTCTCGTTTCTCAATTCCCGTACAATTCCATGAATACGAGAGCCCTTCATCCCCACACAAGCTCCAACCGGATCAATCCGGTCATCATAACTTTCCACGGCTACTTTTGCCCTTTCGCCGGGTTCACGTACGATCTTTTTAATACTGATTAAGCCGTCAATAATTTCAGGAACTTCCTGTTCAAACAATCTTTCAAGAAAAACCGGGGAGGTTCTCGACAAAATTATACGAGGGGTACCATTGTGCATTTCTACCTTTAAAACCACCGCACGTATGGAATCCCCCTTTTTGTAAAAATCGGCAGGTATCATTTCCGTTTTAGGTAATAATAACTCATTTCCTTCATCATCCAATACCATGATTTCTTTCTTCCAGATCTGATAAACTTCACCTGAAATAACCTCACCCACACGGTCTTTGTATTTTCGGTAGAACTCGTCCTTTTCGAGCTCAAGAACTTTAGATAATAGTGTCTGACGGGCAGATAATACAGCTCTTCGGCCAAATATCTGTAATCCTACTTCTTGCGAAACATCTTCCCCAATTTCAAAATCAGGCTCAATTTTTACCGCATCCGAAAAGGCAATCTGGGTGTTTTCATCCTCCACTTCGCCATCATGAACGATGGTTCGGTTGTGCAAAATTTCAAGGTCACCACTTTTATCATTAATAATTACATCAAAATTTTCGTCGCTGTTGTATTTTTTACGCAACATACCCCGAAAAACATCCTCTAATACACGCTGCATAGTAGCGCGATCGATGTTCTTAAATTCTTTAAACTCGCTAAACGAGTCAATTAATCCTGCACTTTGCATATTATGTTTTTTTAAACTATTCTATCAATTAAATGAAACCATTATATAAGTTTCCTCAATATCGTTAAATTCAATGGTTTTCTCAATGGGTTCTTTTGCTTTATAGGCTTTTTTCGGATCCTTTAAAAGTAAAGTCAGACTATTTTCAGTAATACCCAAGAGCTTCCCTACTAATTCGGTTTGAGCCACCAATATCAACCTTATTTCCCTGCCTATGTGTTTTTGGTATTGTCTTTTCAGTATCAAGGGACGATCGACACCCGGAGAGGAAACCTCCAGTATATAGGGAGTATCACCATAATCCGTCTCATCTAATTTATTGGATAAATGGCGGTTCAGACTTCGGCATTGCTCAATCGTTAACGGGCCATCACTGTCAATTAACACCAGAATTTTCCCTCCACCCGGTTTATACGCAATATCCACCACAAAAACTGAAGGTTCTAAAACCTCCTCAGCCCAACTTTTTATCTGTTCTACAATATTCATAAGAAATAAAAGAGGGGACTTGCGGTCCCCTCTGTTTCATACATTACAGGGCAAAAGTAAACCTTTTTTTGGAATTTGCAAGACTAATCTTCAAAAAGGTAATTGCTGCCAGTAAGAGAATCTGTTTGTACATGGAATTGAATAATTTTACATTTTCAAACAAATTTAATCATTTATAGACCCTGTCACTTTATACGTAAATCTCCCATTTCCTTTCTTTGTAGGGCAAACACCTACAACAAAATCAGTCTTTCGCTTATACCCGATGAAACTACCAGTAGCTATTTTCGCTCTAATTAAAAGCTAAAGATATGCGAGTAGTAATTGCGGATGATTCGGATCTTTTCAGAAGCCGGCTTCGGGACGAATTAAGGAACATTGAAAATGTTGAAATAATTGCTGAGGCCATAACCGGCCTGGAAGCGCTTCAGGAAACCATTGAGAAAGAACCGGATTTATTGTTTCTCGATATCCGCATGCCGGAATTGGGTGGGATATCCGTTCTTCAAAAAATAAAAGAAGCGGGATTAAAGTGCAAAATAATTATTCTCACTAATTTTAATTATACCCAATACCGGGAAAAGTGCCTTGCCGAGGGGGCAGACTACTTTCTGTATAAAAGCGATGATTTCCCTTTAATTCAGGGAATAGTTGAAAAAATTGCTCTCCAAATAAAAGAAGATTAATAAATTAAAAGAATCTTCCAAAATCAATAAATCAATAATTTTAATTAGAATTGAAGTAAATTTCTTTGAAAATTATGAGCTCACTTGAAAATAAGGATGTCCGTAAAATAGTTGTTTTCAGTCTCGATGCACCCCGTTATGCCTTGTATTTATTTGCGGTTGAAAAAGTGGTTCAAGCTACCGAAATAACACCCTTGCCAAAAGCCCCCGAAAAAATTGCCGGGGTCATCAATATACAGGGAAAGATTATTCCGGTGATAGCGGTTCGCAGACTTTTCCGTTTGCCTGCACGTGAAATTAATTTAGACGATCAGTTTATCATTGCCCGTACCTCGAAACGCTTTGTTGCGCTTTTGGTTGATTCGGTAGCCGGGGTTTATGAACTGTCTTCCGATCAGGTGGTAAAAACGGAATCGTCTTTGCCCTTTGCTGATTACCTGAGTGGCGTTTCGGTATTAGAAAATGATATTATCCTGATAAACGATCTGGAGAAATTTCTCTCTTTCAACGAACAGAATGAATTAGATGCTGCGCTAAAGGATATTAAAAAATGAAGGATACCCTATCGGAAAATAGTTTATCGGTATTGAGTGCGTTTATTGCCGGGCATCTTGCTTTGTCTTTTCCCCGTGACAGGTGGAATGACCTGGAACGAAAAATAGAATATGCGGCAAAAGGCTTTGGTTTTGATGAACCTGAAAAATTTATCAGTCATCTTCTCTCTTCTCCTTTAACCCAGGAAGACACTGAGTTATTGGCTTCGTATCTAACCATAAACGAAACGTATTTTTGGCGTGAACCCCAAACATTCGAAGCATTGGAACAAACAATCCTTCCGCAGCTGATTCAATTGCGAAAGGAAAAAGAAAAGAAAATCAGAATTTGGTGTGCTGGTTGTTCAACGGGAGAAGAGGCCTATTCCATTGCCATTTTAATCCGAAAATTATTGCCGGATTTGGATAGCTGGAACATTCAAATTCAGGCCACGGATATCAGCAAAACAAATTTAGAAAAAGCGATTGCCGGAGAATATGGTCAGTGGTCGTTTCGAAACGTGCCCAAATGGTTAAAAGAAAAATATTTCATCAAAAATGAAAAAGGAAAATTTGAAATCCTGCCTGAAATAAAAAAAATGGTGAAATTCAAATACCTGAACCTGGCAGAAGATTTTTCTGCCTTGCCCATCAATGATACCCATTCCATGGATCTCATTTTTTGTCGGAACGTATTGATGTATTTTACTGCAGAACGTTTTGAACAGGCCGTAAAAGGATTTTATAAATCGTTGACCGAAGGTGGTTATCTAATCGTTTCAGCCAGCGAACTTTCCTTTCAAAACTACTCCCAATTTACACCGGTAAATTTCCCGGGAGCTATTGTGTATCTTAAAAGCGGGAAAGAACTTTCAAAGACCGCTCAAAAGAATAAACCCATCACGCCATTAAATATTATTTCCATTACGGATAGTGGTAAGAATAAACCAGGAATAAACGGGATCCCGAAATTGCCCGGGCAAAAAATCCGGCACGAAAAAGTTCCGGTACCCTCCCTAAACGGTTTTCCACCACCGGCACCCATTCAAAAAGCAAGAAAAGAATTTCAGGATAATAATCCCCTTAAAATTGCTGAAATTACGATTCCTGGCCAAACGCTTGAAACGGCTATACATAGCGTCAGGGCTTTGGCTGATCAGGGAAACCTGGCAAATGCAATCACCTTATGCAAACAAGCAATTGCCGATCATAAACTGAACCCCGGGATACACTACCTCTATGCAACCATTTTACAGGAAAACAAGCAAATGGACGAAGCCATTTCCTCCCTGAAAAAAGCCATATACCTGGATCCGGATTTTGTGATGGCTTACTATTCACTTGGAAATATATATCAGCGTCAGGGGAATTTACCCGCTGCAAAAAAATGCAAACAGAATATTCTTTCTATTTTAGATCATTACAACCCGGATGAAATTCTGACGGAATCGGATGGATTGACGGTAAGCAAATTCAAGGAAATTATACAGTTAACAACCCAAACAAAAGCGATCGGATGAAGAAAATGTTTATGGAAACAGAACAGGTACGTGAACCCAAAGTGAATTGGGAAGAAATAAAAAACAGGTTGAATTTTTTACAGGAATCTCTTGAACAAAAAGTTATTTCTGAAGATGAAAAGAAGGCGATCTTTAAAAAAAGAGCCCAAGCGCTGGCCCTTGTGAATGTAGATGAAAGCATTCAAAAAGAATTCATTGAAATCATCGCATTCAGTTTAGCCTCCGAAAACTACGGCATCGAAACCACATTTGTACGTGAGGTATTTCCGCTTAAAGATTATACCTTTTTGCCGGGAGTGCCTGCTTTTGTGCTGGGAATCCTAAATGTAAAAGGACAGATTATTTCGGTAATTGACCTGAAAAAATTCTTACATCTTCCCGATAAAGGTTTGGGAGAACTCAACAAAGTAATTATTATTCAAAATGAACGAATGGAGTTTGGCATTCTGGCCGATACCATTATTGGCACCCAATACCTGTCGTCGGATTCTATTCAAACCTCGCTACAGCATTCCGGCAGTGTGGGTAGCGAATACATTAAATGCGTTACCCGGGAGCATCTGATTCTGCTGGATGCTAAAAAAATTTTAGAAGATGAAAAGATACTGGTAAATCAGCAAACAGAAATTAATTAAACAATAATAAAATAATAATTTTAAGGAGAAAAAAACATGAAAACATTTAAAAACCTATTTATCCGAACCAAACTGCTCATTAGTTTTGGACTGATTTGGTTATTACTACTCACAGTGATCCTTGTTGCGTATCGTAATATCCGCGAAATTACCCGATCTGAAAAGGATTTGCATGATAATGATTTTAGAATTGCTTTAAATCTGTTACAACTTCGGTCGCATCAAAATCACAATAGAGCAAGTATGCTGGAGCTATATATTACACATGATAAAACAGAGCAATTGGCATTATTAAAGTCCATCGACGAACGCGCCACCGCAATTAATAAAATTATTGAAGAACTGTTAAATAGTAATCCTGATGCTGAATTCTTAAGTAAGTTGAAAGAATTAAAAAGTTCTGTTGAGATTTACCGTGATACCAGAAATGAAGAGTTAAAATTTTTGAATATGGGCCAATTTGCTGAAGCCCAAAAACTCGAACAAGGTATTCAAAGAGAACGTTATAAAAAAATCAGATCACTTATTTTAAATATGGGAGAAGAGGCAAATCAGGATATTGATACTCAGCTTGCATTGGATATGAAGGAGGCAGATACGGGAATACTTATTTTTATGATTTTGGGGGTTATTGCACTTGCATTAAGTTTGATAATTGTTGTATTGTTGAATAATACCATCGCCCAACCGCTCTCTCAAATTTCATCCGTAGCTTCCAGTATTGCTTCTGGTGATTTAAGTGTAGCAATCTCTAAAGATGAAAGAAAGGATGAGGTGGGTATTCTCAATCTTGCCTTTTATCAGATGGTCGGAAAACTACGCATGTCCATCAAAGATATTATGGAAGCCATTAACTTACTGGGCAGTTCGGCCAGTGAAATATTAGCGGCTACTAGCCAGGTTGCAGCCGGTTCTGCAGAAACAGCCTCAGCCATTAGTGAAACCACTACAACGGTTGAAGAAGTGAGGCAGGCAGCAGAACTGAGCAATCAAAAAGCCAGCCGCGTATCCGAAAGTTCCCAACAAATTGTACAGGTTACTCAGGATGGTCAGCAAGCTGTGGACGAAACCGTGAAGGGAATGCATGCCATTCAAAATCAAATGGAATCCATTGCAAACACCATTTTACGTTTGAGTGAACAGAGCCAACAAATTGGAGGAATTATTGCCTCCGTAAATGATGTTGCCGATCAATCCAATTTACTGTCGGTAAACGCCTCTATTGAAGCAGCCAAAGCCGGAGAACACGGAAAAGGATTTGCGGTAGTGGCACAGGAAATAAAGAACCTTGCCCAACAGTCGAAACAGGCTACCATTCAGGTACGTAATATTTTAAGCGATGTGCAGAAGGCAACCACGGCTGCGGTAATGGCTACCGAACAGGGAAGTAAAGCCGTAGAAAATGGTGTGAAGCAATCTTCCCACGCCGGAGAATCCATTAGAAAACTATCGGAAAGTACGGACAAAGCAGTTGAAGCGGCCACACAAATTGTGGCATCCAGCCAGCAACAGGTGGTTGGCATGGAGCAGATTGGTTTGGCCATGAATAATATCAATCAGGCCGGTGCCGAGAATGCCGCAAGTATGATTCAGGCAGAAAAAGCCGCAAAAGATTTACATACCTTAGGTCAAAGATTGAAAGTGCTGGTTGAGCAGTATAAGTTGTAGTAATTATGTTTGAATTAATCTCTGTGAACCTCTGTGTCTTCTCCGTGAACCTCTGTGAAATAAAGAAAATTACACAGAGAACCACAGAGGAGACACAGAGAGCCACAGAGGAAAATGATGCAGCATTAAAACTCCGTGAACCTCTGTGATACAAAAAAAATTACACAGAGAACCACAGAGGAGGCACAGAGAACCACGGAGGTAAATTATGCACTATATAAACTCCGTGAACCTCTGTGAAATAAAAAAATAACACGGAGAACCACAGAGAAAAGGGTTTTGGCAGGTGAGAACAGGTTAACAGCCTAAAAAAGAAAATGCAATGAACAACAAAGACGAGGAATTCTTAAAACGACTTCAGGCAATTTTTAAGATTGAGGCGGAAGAACATATCAGTGTTCTCTCGCTGGGATTAATTGAACTGGAGAAGAATCAAAAAGGAGAGAAGAAACCGGAGCTGATTGAACGCATTTTCAGGGAAGCTCATAGTTTAAAAGGAGCTGCACGCTCTGTGAACCGAAATGATATCGAATCGCTTTGCCAGATTTTGGAAAGTCTGTTTTCAAAAGTAAAGAACGAAAATAAAATCTTATCTGCCGGGCAATTTGATTGTTTGCATCAAGCCACAGATATGCTCACGAAGATGCTTTCGAATTCGGATAGTATTTCTTCCGGGGTTCATACCGAATTAATCAAACAAATACAGGCAATTATTGAAACGGAAACAACAAGCACTGAATTACCTGCCCCAAAATCAGTCCAAAAAAGGGAACCCGTATCAGAAACAGTGGCCGCTCCCGAAATCATTCAGAAACCTGTTCAAAAAGTACCTGTCCGGGCTGAACCCATCGAAAATAAATCGCAAGGATTTGAAACCGTTAGAATACCTACTCAAAAATTAGATACTTTATTCTTGCAGGCTGAACAAATGATTCAGTCCAAAATCTCCTACGCACAACGGAACCGCGACCTGAAAAGTTTTTATGATTCTTTTGAGTCGTGGAATGCCGAATTAACCAAAAAAAATAATCAACTAAGTTCTGAAAGCGGAAATCAGCGAAAAGAAATCCTTGATTGGAACCGGGGAAAATTGATTGAACTGGAAAGCAAACTCGCCTCTCTTACGTCAGATTATGAGAACGATCAACGAATTTTGGGCCGAATGATTGACGAGCACCTCGACTCCATGAAAACGATCCTGATGCTCCCGATTTCAACTATCCTTGAAAGTTTTCCGAAAATAGTCCGTGACCTGGCCCGAGGCCAGGGTAAAGAGGTTGAGATGGTGATACATGGAAAAGAAACAGAAGTGGATAAACGGATCCTGGAAGAATTGAAAGACCCCTTAATTCATTTAATAAGAAATTGTATTGACCACGGAATAAAAAAACCGGAAGAGCGTTTAAAAGTAAATAAACCCGCTCAGGGAACGATTACCTTAACTGTTTTTTCTTTTGATGGTCGCAACTTAGAAATCGCTATCTCGGACGACGGCGAGGGTATAGACACCGATAAAGTTCTATCTGCAGCCATTAAAGCAAACCAGCTAACAAAATCAGATGCCGAAAATCTTAGCCAACATGAATTATTAAATCTGGTATTAAAGTCGGGAGTTTCTACCAGTCCCATCATTACTGATCTTTCGGGGAGAGGGCTTGGGTTAGCTATTTTGAATGAAAAGGTAGTAAAGCTGAGAGGAAGTCTTTCCATCGAAAGCATGAAGAACCTGGGCACCACTTTCCGGATTGCTTTACCGCTCAACCTGTCAAGTTTTAGAGGCGTATTGGTAAGAGTTGGAGAAGATTTGTTTTTTATACCCACGGCGAATGTAGAACGCTCGATCCGTATCCAACCCGAAGAAATTAAAACCGTTGAAAACAGGGAAACCCTATTGTTCGGGAAAGAAATTATAGCTGTGGTAAGCCTCAGAGATGTGCTTGGATTGAAAGAAAAAGCAAATACCACCTTTGCTCAAAAAAACATTTCAGGATCGGCTATACCCTTTCTGCAAATGCTGGTTATCAAACAGGGAGATTTGCAAATCGGGATGCTGGTGGATGAAATTATGGATGAACAGCAGATTCTGGTGAAGGAACTGGGCAGGCATTTAATACAGGTAAGAAATATAAGTGGAGCCACTGTTTTGGGTTCAGGCAGAGTGGTTCCTGTGCTGAATGTATCGGATATGATGAGATCGGCACTTGAGGAAAAGAAAACAAAAGTGAGCGGGAATACCGTGCAGGCTCAGCAGAAAATTTTCAGGATTCTGGTTGTGGAAGATTCAATTACCTCCCGCACACTCGTTAAGGATATCCTTGAAAATGCGGGTTATATTGCTGAAACCGCAGTGGATGGGATGGATGGATTTATGAAAGCTTCGATAGGAGAATACGATTTAATTATCTCAGATGTAGATATGCCGAGGATGAATGGTTTTGAGCTGACCACAAAAATTCGCAATAACCAAAAATTAAAAGAATTGCCTGTGGTAATGATTACTTCTTTGGATTCACGCGAGGATCGTGAGCATGGAATTGATGTGGGAGCCGATGCCTATATTGTTAAAAGCAGCTTCAACCAGAGCAATCTGCTGGATGTAATCCGGAAATTGCTGTAATCTCTGTGAACCTCTGTGTCTTCTCCGTGAACCTCTGTGAAATAAAGAAAATTACACAGAGAGCCACAGAGGAGACACAGAGAACCACAGAGGAGGCACCGAGAGCCACGGAGTAATAGAAAAAGAGAAAATATGGAGATAAATCAAATAACCGAAAAAATAATTGGATGTGCCATTGAAGTACATAAATACCTGGGTCCGGGTTTATTGGAATCAGCATATGAGGAGTGTCTGGCTTTTGAATTAAATTCTGTAGGTTTGAGAATCGAAAGACAAAAGGCGGTTCCTGTTATTTATAAATCTATAAAATTAGACTGTGGATATAGAATAGATATTCTTGTTGAAAACGATGTTGTAATTGAATTAAAAACAGTTGATGCTTTCAATCCGGTTCATGAAGCACAAATTTTAACCTATATGAAATTTGCAGATAAGAAAATTGGATTGCTAATTAATTTTAATGTTACGTTATTAAAAACCGGAATAAAAAGATATATGCTATAAACAGTTTAAATTCTCCGTGAACCTCTGTGACTTCTCCGTGAACCTCTGTGAAATAAAAAAAATTACACGGAGAACCACAGAGCAGGCACAGAGAGCCACGGAGGAGCAAACAAGATAATTGATCAAAAAATGATAAAAGTACTCATCGTTGAAGATTCGCCGGTTATGCAGGAACTACTGGTTTATACGCTAAACACAGACCCTGTTTTTAAAATTGTGGGTATTGCCGCCAATGGGGAAGAGGCCATTGAAATGGCAAAAAAACTAAAACCGAATATCATCGCCATGGATTGGAATATGCCCAAACTAAATGGCTATGAGGCAACCCGCATCATTATGGAAACGAACCCCATTCCGATTGTAATCGTTACCGGAAGTATGACGGTAAAAGATGTTGCGGTTACCTTCTCCCTAATCAGTGCAGGAGCAGTAGGAATTGTTAAAAAACCGCACAGCGTTGATCATCCAGAGTATAAAAAAGACACCAAAGAATTGATCCGGATGCTCAAAATGATGTCCGAGGTGAAAGTAGTCAAACGTATCCAACGCCATTCGAAGGCGCTTGAACCTGCCCCGCCTCAACTATCAAAATCCGTAAAGGCAGATTCAGAAATCAAGTTAATTGTTATCGGCGCTTCAACCGGCGGGCCGCTTGTCTTGAATAAGATAATTTCGGGACTGATCCCAAATTTTCCATTACCCATTTTAATTGTTCAGCATATTTCACCCGGTTTTGTGGAGGGTTTTGTGGAGTGGTTAAAAAACACCACCGGTTTCCCATTGCACGTGGCCTCCCATGGTGAATACGCATTGCCCGGACACGCATACATTGCACCCGATGGCTGCCACATGGGGGTTGAATATGGCCCGCGTATCATACTCAGCAAACATGAGCCCGAAGATGGTTTGCGCCCTTCCGTTTCTTATCTGTTTCGAACAGCCGCAAAGGTTTTTGGTTCAGAAGCAATTGGCGTATTACTCACAGGTATGGGATCTGATGGAGCCGAAGAATTAAAACAAATGAAAGATAATGGAGCCCTAACCATTGCCCAGGATAAAGAAAGCTCCGTAGTACACGGAATGCCCGGAGAGGCAATAAAAATGAATGCTGCCACAAACATTCTTTCACCCGAAGAAATAATAATATTGCTGAATTCTCTTGTAACCAAAAAATTAAAAATCACTAAAAATGAAAGCTGAACGTATATTGATTGCCGAAGATAGTCTCACTCAGTTAGAGCAACTGAAATATATTCTGGAGAAGAATGATTACGAAGTGGCTACTGCAAGAAATGGACAGCTTGCTTACCAACTTATCCTGCAACAGAAACCCGATTTGGTCATCACCGATATTATTATGCCTGAAATGGGCGGATATGAACTGTGTCGGGAGATAAAAAATAATGATAGCCTGAAAGATGTACCGGTTATGCTCTTAACCAGTTTATCGGATCCGATGGAAGTGATAAAAGGTTTAATAGCAGGCGCAGATAATTTTTTAACCAAACCTTACAACGAGCAGTTTATCATTTCAAGAATAAAATACATCTTGATAAACAGGGAACTCCGCAAAGGCGATATTGATTTAAACAAAGGGATTTCGGTTGTTTTTGGCGATGAAAAATTTATCATTCATTCAGACCGGCATCAAATAATTGATTTGCTCTTATCTACCTATGAAAGTGCTGTAAATAAGAACAGTGAATTGAAAGAATCAAATAAGAAGTTATTGGCCATGCATGCGGTGATTTCCTTGAAAAATTCAGAGTTGGTAAAGTTGAATCAGGACAAGAACAAATTTTTAAGTATTGCTTCCCATGATTTAAGAAATCCCATTGGGAACATTAACTCGGCCTCCAATCTTTTAATAGAAGAGTTATCCGAAAAACTGAATGAAGAGGATACCGATCTTTTAAAAACAATCCGGAATTCAAGCGAATATATGCTAAGTCTTTTGAATGATTTACTGGATATTGCAGTCATTGAAACCGGGCAATTTAACCTGAACCTGGAGAAACAGAATCTCGTGGAGTTGGTGAGTGAGGTGATCAAATCAAACAAATTACACGCCTCAAATAAGCAGATAAAACTCTTATTCACCACCGACCTTGAAAATGCTATTGTGAATATTGACAAGTTAAAAATAGAACAGGTTTTAAGTAACCTGATTTCGAATGCATTAAAATTTTCCTACCCCGATACCTCCGTACAGATCAATCTGGTTAAAAAAGATTCCGAAATTGAAATATCAGTGAAAGATGAGGGTCAGGGTATTCCTGCGTTCGATCTGGAGAACCTGTTTACCCCATTTGCAAAAATATCAGTTAAAGGCACTGCCGGGGAACGAAATACCGGTTTAGGATTATCTATTGCGAAAAACATTATTGAAAAACATCAGGGCAGGATTTGGGTTGAAAGTGAAGTGGGTAAAGGGAGCACTTTCTTTTTCACCCTTTCCAGTTGAATCTAAGATGAAAAGAGCTGCTTTATAATTTGTTACCGTAAAATGGGAAGTAAATTAATATGGAAAGTAAAAATAAAAGTCGACTGATTCTGATTGCAGAAGACAGCCCTACTCAGGCAGAGCAAATAAAATACATTTTTGAAAAACTCCATTATCGGGTGATTGTTTCTGTAAATGGAGCAGAAGCGCTTGCCCAAATAAAAGATTACCCACCCGATCTGCTCATCAGCGATATTGTAATGCCTGAAATAAACGGGTACGAACTCTGTAAAATTATTAAGGCAGATGAAAAAACAAGAGATATTCCGGTGATTTTGCTAACCTCACTCACGCTAACTGATAGTGTATTTCATGGGATTGATTGCGGGGCAGATGGTTTTGTAAACAAACCCTTTAACGAAGAATTTCTCATATCTCATGTTGAGAATTTAATAAAGGCAAGAACGCTGAACAAGGATAATCATTATGAAATCAGTCTGCAAATGGTTGTTTCGGGTGAAGTCCGTTTTGTTACGGTAAATCCGGTGCGGATGATTTCCCTATTGATGTCTACCTACGAATCGGCCGTCAAAAAGAATGAGGAACTGATTCAAACACAAAAAGAATTACAAAACCTGAATAATCGTCTGGAAGAACTGGTTTCTGAAAGAACCGCCGAGTTAACAGAAGAGAATATTATTCGAAAAGAGGCTGAAGAAAAAGTAAGAATTGCCAATTCAGAATTAGAAGAACGGGTTCTTCTCCGCACGGCTCAATTAGAGGAAAGCAACAAAGAACTTGAATCTTTTTCTTATTCTGTTTCGCATGATTTACGCGCTCCTTTACGGGCCATAAACGGTTTTGTTACAGCGCTTCATTCCGATTATCAGGAAGGCATGGATGCCGAATTCACCCGTCTAACCGGACTCATAAATGCCAATACGGTGAAAATGGGAACCCTAATTGAAGCCTTGCTGAATATTTCAAAACTCGGAAGGAAGGAACTCGTAAAAACACCCATAAATTTTAACACCCTGGTGGATCAGGTAGTGAAAGATCTGGAGCTCAATAAAAATGAAAAGCTAAAAGCTAAAATAAAAGTTGGAAAGTTAAAACTAATGGAAGGTGATCATACACTCCTTTATCAGGTTTTTTTCAATTTAATTTCGAATGCAATAAAATATTCCTCGAAAAAACCCTCACCGGAAATAGAAATTAATGCCCTTGAAAAAGAAAATGAAATTGTTTTTTCGGTTAAAGACAATGGGGTTGGGTTCAACATGAAATATGCCCATAAGTTGTTTGTGGTTTTTCAAAGGCTTCACGAAACCAAAGATTTTGAAGGGACAGGTGTTGGATTAGCCATTGTGAAGCGAATCATTTCAAAACACGGTGGAAATGTATGGGCAGAAGGAGTGGAAAATGAAGGAGCAACATTCTATTTTTCACTGCCGCTAAATCCATGATAAAATGATATTGAAAACAAACTGAGTACAGCTTATAAAATATGCTTATACTATCCTAATATTGCATTGACTTGATCTAAAAAATTTGGCAAACCCATTTAAAAAATGAAAAACGGTTTAAAAATATTGCTCCTGGAGGATAATCCGGATGATGTTGAACTGATTAAGTTGCAATTGAAAAGAATGAAGCTGGATTTTGATTATGAGCTTGTGCAGAACCAACCCGATTATGAAAATGCCCTGCATGGTTTCAATCCCGATCTTATTTTATCTGATTATTCCCTGCCTTCCTTCGACGGAATTACTGCCTATGAAATATTAAAAGAAACAGGTTTGGATATTCCCTTCTTTCTCGTAACAGGCGAGGTTTCGGAGGACTTTGCCGTTTCCTGTCTGAAAACAGGGATGGAGGATTATATACTGAAATCGAACCTGGGCAGATTGCCACAGGCCATTGAACAGGGTTTTAACAAGCGGGAAAACGAAAAAAAAATAAAACTATCAGAAAAATTTCAGTCTCTTTCCAGTGAAATATTGAAACACCTCAATAGCGAACATAACCTGAAAGAGGTGATAGGATCCGTTATTAAATGCATTCAAGATGAAATGCACTATGATGCGGTAGGCCTACGCCTGAAAAACAAAAACGATTATCCTTACTATGAACAAAATGGTTTTTCTGAAGGTTTTTTAATTACAGAGAACTCCCTGATTGCAAAAAACAAGGAGGGGAAAATATGTTTAAATAAAGAAGGGAAACCCCTTCTGGAGTGTACCTGTGGGTTAGTAATCTCGGGAGGAGTGGATTCCACATCACCCCTTTTTACGGAATATGGCAGTTTCTGGACAAATGATTCTTATCAATTATTGGTATTAACACCTGAGGAAGATCCAAGATATCATCCGCGTAATACCTGTATTCACCAGGGTTTTGGTTCCGTGGCCATTATTCCCATTATTACCAATAAACATATTGTGGGCACCCTGCAACTCAATGTAAAGGGTAAAAATGCTTTTACCGAAGACACCATCAACTTTTTTGAAGGCATCTCTTTAAATATTGGAAATACCTTAATGCGCAAGCAAGCCATCGAGGAACTCAAAGAGAGTGAGAGTCGTTTGAAAGAGTATGCAGAAGAACTCGAGGTTAAAAACAAACAACTTGTTGATTTCATCAACATCGTATCACACAATTTAAGAGCCCCGCTGGTAAATGTTACCATGCTGGTTGATATTCTTACCCAATCTCAGGACGAAGAAGAGCGAAAGGAAATGTTTGGACACATGAAAAGTGTGACCGGCAACCTGAATGAGATTTTTAATGAATTGGTAGAGTCACTCCAGGTCCGGCAAGACACCGGGATTCTTAAAGAGCAGGTAAATTTAAAAGACAGTCTTGAGAAAATTCTGCTTGCTTTTAAACCGGAAATTATTATAAATAATGCCCATATAGAAATGAACTTTACGGATGCTGAATGCGTTCATTCCCATACAAAATACATTGACAGCATATTTACAAATTTTATCAGCAATTCCTTAAAATATAAATCGCCGGAGAGACCTCTTGAAATTAAAGTCAGGACCGAAAAAATAAATGACAATGTGATCTTATCGGTAAGTGATAACGGATTGGGAATAGACCTGAAACTACACAAGGACAATTTGTTTAAAATCAGAAAAACATTTCACAAACATCCCGAGGCCAAAGGATTTGGATTATTCATGACAAAAACGATGGTTGAATCCATGGGTGGTAAAATTTGGGCTGAAAGCACACCGGGAGTTGGCTCCACATTTTTTGTTGAATTTATTGAGCAAAACGAAAAAATCGACGCAGCTTATTAAGTTATACCCATCCAAAAACACCTGACAAACTTTCGAACACTATTTAAATATACCCTTGTATTTTTAAATCAATAGGAGTATTTTTGCCTTGTATTTTTAAATCAATCCCATGAAAAGGCTGTTGATTGAGAATACCTCTTATTTAGCTTTCATCAATTTTATCGTCTGCACTTCGCTTCCGGTTTTGATCACCAGAAAATAAACGCCGTTATTCAGCGTGTTCAATTCGTCTATATGCAGAATGGGTGAATCCATTTCCATGGTGCGGCTAATGGATGTAATCATTCTGCCCTGAATATCAAAAACGCTTATTTCAACTACCCGTATTCCATTTCCCGGAATACTCAAATCAATGCCCGATTCGAAAGGATTGGGATAAACACTTACAAGCGTATTATCCTTACTTATAGCCAAAACCTCAAGAATCTTGCTGTAAGTAAAATCTCCGTTGAGATCAAGCTGCTTCAAACGGTAAAATAATACCTTATTGCTAAGGTCTGAAAAAGCGTTGAAATCGGTAAAGGTATAACTCGAAACAGAAGCGGTATTTCCTTTTGCCGTTCTGATTCCGGCTTCAGTCCAGTCAGTTTGATTTTTTGATCTTTCAATTACATAATGCAGTGAATTGATTTCGGATCCGGTTGACCAGTTAAGAATAACGTCATGATTTAACTGTTTCGCCTGAAAATTGAGCCAGTTTACAGGTAGAGGATTCGACGCATCCGTACCGGTAAAATTGGATGAAAGCGATGCATTGGGTAAAGAGGCAGTTGTTGACAATAACCCACTGGCAGCGTTTGCAGAACTGGCTGCTTTTAGTGTCCAGCCGCTTCCCTGGTAATAGGCAAGACGCGAAGCATTGGTACCGCTCACATTTCCAAAATAAGCGCTATCGGCAAGCAGGGAGATATTATAATTCAGGCCAATAGGACCCACGGCAGCAACATTCACATAAGCATTGTATTGTGTTTTGGAGGCTATCAGATTGGGCGCATTGGTTCCGCTATAATATTTAACAGAAACCGAAAGGGGAACCACTCCCGTTGATCCCCACGAAATGCTGGAAACGACCCTGTTTGCAACCTTGTAATAGGTGCTGCTGTTCAGGGCAGGTGAAGCAGAAGCAAGTGCATTTGCCGGTGTTGTTGCGGTGCTGAATTCTACTGAACCAATATCGGTTGAACCCGTGACAATTGAAACCGAACGGGACGATGTCGCACTCGCATAATCGCCAGTGATACCAGCCAGTGCAATGGCTTTTCCATTGACATACCAACTGGCAGCATTCGTAGTATTGATCCCCAGATTTCCATTTGCAGTATCCATAAATAAATTCTGTGCCGGAACAGCGGAGCTAAGATCCATCCAATTGGTATTGTAAGTTGCAGGATTAAACAAGCCATTAAAAGAGGCTATTCCGTTTGGAGTGGCAGCAGGAAATTCAACCAGTTTTGAAGTATCACTCACCAGTATCAGGTTATAATTTATGGATGCCGGTGTGATTCCAGTTGGATTGGAAGCGCCCAGTGCATAGTTATAGCCTGTTCCGCCACTGCTGCGTTTATTGTATAAAATGTTATTCCATACGAGGTCATTAACCAAAGAAGTTCTTTGGATACAATAGGAATTATTTGAACCCGATAGTGTTCTGCCATTGATAAAAATGGAGTTATAATACATAGAATTAGTGCTTGAGGCAGAAACATCCTGAATACCAAAAACCTGGGATTCTCCGCTGGAATTTAATCCAAGTGAAATCTGGTTGTTTCTGATCATATGTCCTGAAGTGGACAGGAATATACCGTATGCAAGAGGCGATGCATTACCAGCACCTGTTCCTGTGCCAAAAATATTATAAATGCGGTTACGATGTACCGTACAAGTACCTCCACTGATGGTAATACCGTTAGATGTATTTGCCGTTGCCGAATTAGAAATATTCATTATATTAAAAATCTGATTGGCTTCAATATTCACGGCATTGGTAGAGGCAGTTCCAATAAAAATTCCGGCAGGATTTGAACCGGTATAAGCTGGTCCCGTTCCATAAATAGTATTCACACTTTTAATATCATGAATGCTGTTTCCCGTGATATTTGCGGTACCGCTCTGAACAAAAATACCGAGTGTGCGGGTAGCTGCACTCGCATAAGCTGAATAGTTTGAAATATGGCTGATGGTATTATTGCTAATGGTAACCGTTCCGGCTACAATATTGATACCGGCCCCGTTATAGCTTCCTTCCATAATGGTATCATAGGCATTAACCCCTCCACCGATGGTATTGTTGGTAATATTTACCAAACCACCTGCCACATAAATACCACTGAAAGCAGCCGTAGTTGACGCCAGAGGATTGGTTTGAATATTGGAAATGATATTTCCGCTTATATTGCTTGCGCTTATGGTTCCCACACTCAGCTCTATGGCTTTTAGAACAAGAGCCAGGGTGGTGTTATAGGTTGCCTTCCACGCTGTACCGCTTCTATCCGGTGCACTTCCACCAATACTGTTATTCGAAATCGTCCAGTTATTTCCGGAATAAATATAAAAAGCCTGCGAATGACCCGACGAAGTTTTTGCTCTGGCATTGTCTCCCTGATAAAAAGAATTCCCATTACAAACCCAGTTATCATGGTTGGTTAAACCAGTGCCAATATTTACTCCCTGATAGAGGTAATTGAATACCTGGTTATACGAAATGGTATTCTCACTGTTTTCTGCTCCGTTGGAATAGATTGCGGAATTTTGTACGCTACCCCCAAGCGGGTTGTTCAGGGTATCCTGTATATAACAATACATAATTGCGTTTGAATCATTCCCGGTTCCTCCGGTAGCCGGGGAAGTAAACCAAATGGTGGCTCCCGGACTGGTATTGGATAAGCCTTCTAAATAAGTGTACATGATGGTATCGCGATGTGCATCATTTACAAAGCGGATGGTTGAGCCTGCTGTGCTTCTGTTTCTAATTGCAAGATACATGCCGCTTCCGGCAAACCTTCCATCAATTTTTACACGGTCGGCACCATTAAAAGTTATCAAACCAATGTTTGCACCCACTGTACCGGCAATTGACCTTAAGGTATTGGTATTGGGTGAAATGGTTATGGAATAATTTCCTGCACCTGATTCATTAAACTGGTTCAGTACATTGCTTCCATCTTCCAATAAATCACTCACAATTGACAGGGTAATATTACCCGTTAAAGATGCTGCATTAATGGCTGCAAAGGCTCCGCCTGCCATCGTTAAGGAAGGATAGGTTCCGCCCGAACCCACTGTAATTAAACCGGATAAACCGGGAACGATGGTATAACTGAAATTTGCGTTTGGCGGAGTAATAATAATATTCACACCCGACGCACTCACACCGGCGGGAAGGGAAGAGAGATTAGCGGAAAACGAGCTATCCTGTGCTACCAGAAAATAATAGACACTGTCGTTCAAACTTAATCCGCCCAATAATGCAGATGAAATTACAAACGACCAGTTTCCGTTTTGCGGGGTTCCCGAAATCAAAGTTCCCTGACTGCTGGTATATGTTCCATAAGAGAATTTTTTATAATATACACGGGGTCTGTTTGATCCCACAATATTCAAACCAGTTGCATCCATAATATTAGCAGAAAGGGTTCGGTCGGTGGTAAAAGCGGTATTGTTTAGCGCTGCATGTAAAATAATAGGTGCAGCAACATCATTCAAAATAAAGTTACCTGCATCTGCGCCCACATCGGTTGGGGTTAAAGAACTTCTCAACTGCCCGTCTATATCATCATTGAACGAACTGAGTAACATTCCGCTTCTTTCAACCGGTGTTGGAATGCTGTTACTGATATGCAAATTAAGTGTTGCATTAGCTCCGGTAGGATTGATAAACTGTGGATTTGCAAAACCACTTCCTCCATCGGTTCCGCTCAAAACACTCCATCCGCCCAATGTTGTGGCGTTAGTTGCACCATATAAACCCAATGCCCCGCCGGTTCCGCTATACCAAAATACATTTGCATTACAGGTGAGGGTGGTATTTCCATTTAGAAAAATTCCGTAATGGGTCCCTCCTGTTGAACTGTTTGAACGTTCGTTGGAGAAAATATTATTCAGGATAGAATCAAGCCCAACTGCGGTGCTGTAATATCCAAAAGTATTGGTAAGGCCGCTTCCAACGCCCGAACCACCAATATAAACCGAATTGAAAAACAGATTCATCGAACCTGCAAGTTTATAAATACCATATAAAAGCGGCGTTCCTGTAATACTGTTTCCTGTAGAGTCCATCCCCAACTGAACCATATTATTAATATATTTTGCCGTTCCACCCTGGTGATTGATACCGAAAATGGAAGCGGTTGGCGAGCTTGAAAGTAAATTAAAACCATGAAGATAGTTTTTTTGAATGATGGAAGTGCTGAGCATGCTGTTCGTAACAATTCCAAGTATTGAAACCGTAGATGCCCCTGTGTTATTTTGAGTTAATCCATAAATCTCATTTTTTGAAATAAAGTTCCCCGCTGTTGCAGGCACAGCTCTGATTCCAATTAAGGCTGCACTTCCTGAGTTGTTATTCTGAAATGCTGAACCGATGCTGAGGTTAGAAAGGGTATTTCCAATGATGGAATCCACACTGTTACCACTTATTTCAATAGCATGTATCCAGTTAAGTGGAGTAGTTGCAGCTCCTACTGTATTATTTCTAAAATTCCTGATGGTATTATACCTAAGCTTAATAAAACTGGTAGCCGTACAATAAAATCCTGCCATTTGTTGTCCGGTGGTTGACGTGGAAGCAGAAGAGCAAATCATATTATCAGCCTGGTCATTTCCGATCACGTTACTGTCAATCGTATACGTTGTAGTATTGTTTGAAGTAGTTATACTGATGGCGTACAAATTTGAACTGATGGCTGCCGAAGTTCCTGACACATTAATACCTCCAAAATTATTGTTTTTAATATTGATGGTTCCCGCTGTAGTTCCTGTGGCACCAATAGGAACAACCAAATTATTATTGATATTGCTGTTTACAACGATCGAGTTCAGCGAGGTCATGCTACCAAAAGTATTATTGGTAACATTCGTTAAACCTCCCACTAACCAGGGACCGCTGAACACTCCCGGAATGGTAGCATAAGCAGTTCCACCACTGGTGAGGTTAATATTGGCAAAGGTATTTCCGCTGAAAGTGGAAGGCGTAACGGCTCCTACATTTAAATAAGCACCGGTTATTCTGAACCCCACTGTGCTGGTAGCTGTCCAGGCTGTACCACCGCACATAGGAGCTGAACCGCCAATATAGTTATTGGTAATAATATGATTGTTTGCCAAAGCATTATTGAGGTTCCAGATATATTGTTGGAAAGCTGCTGTAGCGGTACGGGTTGCGGTCTGAAAAATGCTGTTTCCGCTCATCACCCAATCGGTATTTCCACCGGCAATTCTAAAGGCATTGCATTCCAAAGCCGGGTTCCAGAAATTATAAATATTACAATTTGTAATCGCATTATTGCTATTGTATTGTGCCGCAACAGTAGTAGTCCCCAATGAATAAATGGCAGTGGCCGGCGTGCTTGCCCCGTCTCTGATATCACAATTATCGATGGTATTGCTGTCGTTCCCTCTTGTTCCTGTTGTGGTAGAAAAGAATACAACCCCCCCTGCCGATGCACTGTTAACGCCTATTAAGGAATCGTGTTTAAGGGTATTGAAGCAGGCATCGTTTATAAAACGAATGGCGACTCCGGTGGTAGCCGTATTGCTGATAGCCAGATCTCTGGTTCCCGATCCTCCGGGTCTTCCATCAATGGTTATGTATTGGGCACCGTTAAAGTCAAAAGTGGCCGTTGCGTTGGCACTGGTAATTTTTAATCCGTAAGCACCCGTTTGCGGTCTTAACGTAATTGTGTTGGTGGCATCCACATTCGGTATTTTGGGAATGGTGATGGGAAAGGTTTCAACCGTGCTCACATAGTTTGAAAGCAATTCAAGCGTGATGGGTCCGGTAACCGAATTGGATACGATATCTGTAACAGCGGCTGTAATAGAGGCATAGCTACCGCTTGGTCCAACGGTATAACCACCCGATACGGCGATAGAAATTTTATAGCCAAATCCCAAAGCAGGATAAGTATACACCGTATTTACGTCGGCTGCTGTGGCTCCCGAAGGTAGAGAACCAATATTGCTGGTGCTCACCGAATCCTGGGCAATTACAAAATAATAAATGGAATCACTTGGATTTACGCCTCCCAAAAGGGTGGAATTAATGGTGAAGTTCCATACCGAATTCTTCGCTGTTCCCGAAACAAAAACGCCCTGGGTGCTCAGGTATGTACTGCTGATTGATTTTCTGAAATAAACCCTCGGACGGTAGGTTCCGCTAAGAAATATTCCAGTGGCATCGGTAAGGGTAGCATTAAAGGAACGGTTGCCGGTTAAAGCCGTATTGGTCAATAAAACAGGTATGGTAATTAACGGAGCTACGATATCATTAATCACAAAATTACCCGCATCGGCTCCCATATCTTCGGGGGTAAAGGATGCGCGTAACTGACCATCATAATCATCCGTAACCGAAGCAATCGTGGTTCCGCCACTTTCAATAACGGTTGGTATAAAAGCGCTGATGTGCAAATCTGTTGTAGATGCATTTCCGGTGGCATTTATAAATTGTGGGTCATTCACCATGCTGTTTATATCGCCCGAAACCCATCCCGGGGCATAAGTAGTAACATCGGTAGTACCGTTATTATTTGAACCAAAAACAGCACCGTTTCCATTCCCGTAATAGAGGTTATAATTTGAGGTTAAAGAGGTGCTGTTAATTAAATAACTCTGGTAATGTTTTCCTCCGGTAGAAGCGTTCGACCGGTTATTTACAAAAATATTATCCCGCACATCATCCACTGCTGCAGCGGTTCTTTGGAATGCAAAGGAGTTACTGGTTCCTGCCCCTACTCCGGTTCCGCCAATATACACGCTGTTGAAATAGACATTACAAATACTTACGTTTTTGGAAATTCCGCGAATCACGCATGGAGTTGTAACACTGGCTCCGTTAGAATCATAACCCAATCTAATCATATTATTGGAGAGGGTTATCAGGCCACCGCCTACATCCATCCCGGTTAAATAGGCTGTAGGATTCACCGCATTGATAGATAAACCATTGATAAAGTTTTTATTGATCAGGTTGGTACCGGTTGACATACCTGAATAAAAAATTCCTTCGCACTGAACGGCCCCTGTTGTGGATGGCCCGGCAAGCACCAAAGAATTAATTCGATTTCCGGTAAGCGATACATTGGCTGTAGTAGTGCTTACGCCAATTCCAATAACTGCACAATTTATTGCTCCACCGGTTGTTTGAGAGGCACTGGTTAAATTTCGTATCGTATTATTGCTAACCGTATAGGTGCCGGTTGAAGTTGGAACGACATAAATACCGCGAACCGATGCGGCCTGAGTACCGGTTGATACGTAATTTGTATTGAGATTTGCAATGGTATTATTGTTAATAGTAATGGTTCCTGCGCTGGAAGGATTTATGATAAAACCATCAAGCCGTTGCGGATACGTGCTGCTTGCACAGGTTGATACCAGATTGATGCTATTGGCTAAGGTAGTACTTCCGATTACGTTATTATTTGCAGTAGCGATTGTACTTGTCTGTGTAAAATTGATTCCATGAAATTCAGGTGTAAAGGTGGTGGCGTTTCCATACATATCAATACCCGAAATTACATTATTGTTAAAAGTGATATTACTTGTACCTGTGCCAGATCTCAGACAGATTATTCCCCCAACATTTGTAGTACAATTTGTAGTAACCTTTATGGCTCCGTTCATTGTGGTTGATCCTATCGTATTGAAATTACAAACCACAACACCGCCAAGTACATTGATTGCACCAATGCTTAAGGATCCGGCAAAGGCCGAGGTGAAATCAATATTGGTTATGGTATTGTTATTGATGTTTGTTACCGTTGCCGTACCCACGGTAGCTTCAATGGCAATAAAAGTATGGGTTGAAGTGGTTGGCGAAGTAGCTCCACCCATGGTATAAAAATTGGTTCCGGTGGCATTGTCTCCTCCAATATAATTACTATTTACCGTATAACCACTTCCGGCAATAATATTGATTACCCTGTGTATTGCTACACCATTATATACCAGTGCAGCGCTTTGGTAAAAATGATTGTTAGTAATATACCATCCGTTGTTTCCTGCCCCGATGTTGATTCCGGAGGTGGCTGTGGTGGCGTTATAGAAGTTATAGACATTACAATTTGCAACCGAATTGCTGTCATTATTTGCAGCAGCCGTTGCTGTACTTCCATAAGCAAAAACACACATCAGGGGATTGCCTCCGGTTACATTATGTAAATCACAATAGGATATCGAATTATAATCATTTCCATTCGAACCGGATGTGGTTCCAAAACAAACGATTCCACCACCGGCTGTAGCGGTTGTGATGGTTGAATTATTGGATTGCAGGTCGCAATATTTTACGTTATTGTACCGGGCATCATTTATTAATCTTACTGCCGGAGCCGTACCTGCTGTATTCAGAATGGATAGACAGATTCCTGTGGTAAAACTACCCGATCCACCCGGTCTTCCATCAATGGTCACATATTGGGCAGCGTTAAGGTCGATGGTTGCCGTTCCATTAGCCGAAGTAATGCTTAATCCGGTTGCCCCGGTTTGCGGACGAATGGTGAGGGTATTGCTTGAACTCGTACCGCTGATGTTTCCAATGGTAATCGGAAACGTTTCAGAAGTACTGATATAGACGGCAGTCAGTTCAAAAACAACAGCTCCGTTTACTCCATTATAAGCAGCATCGGCAATAGCCGCGGTTAGCGTTGCGTAATATCCGCCTGAACCAACACTTCTGGTTCCCGAAAAGGGTGTTTGTGCTGTGGCAGGGTTGAAATTCAGGCTTAGAACGAAGATGAAGCAAGCAATAAGTATTGCTATTTTTTTGCAAATTGTTTTCATGATATTAATAAAGGCCGCAAAAATAGGGTTTTCTAATTGATTCAAATAGTATTAGTTACAGGAATATCCGATCTAATTGTTATTTTGAGAATGTGTGCGAAGTTGCTTAGAAAAAAATTGATATTCTTAATTCAATGTCGTTTAGTTAACGCTTTTGAGTAGGGGTTAACCTTGGCAGCGCCGTTTGAGTATCCTTCGGCAAGCTCAGGATGACACGCCAGCCCGTTTATTGGGCAGTGATTTTGGCGAGATGAATTTTTTGCAAAGCAAAAAATTCATCTCGCCAAAATCACTACTTCACATGAGTTACGAAATGTCATCCTGAGCTTGCCGAAGGATCGCGGTGAAAGCATATCCTGACACGATTTTTTGTTAATTCCAATAAAAAAGGAGATATTCTCTTAGAAGCTGTCTAGAAATAATCCTTTCATTTTGTAATGGCCTATTTTTCGATATGCTTCGTTGCATTTTTTGCCTATAGGTCGCAGGCTATTGGCTTCAAAATGCGCCTCGCCTATCAAAAAATAGTCGCATAAAATTCTAAAAATATTATTTCTAGACAGCTTCTTAACTAAACGACATTGATTCTTAATTTCAAACATTGATATGCTAAACTTTGTTTTTCCTTATTTTGAGTTTGAATAAATAGCTATTATATTAGTTTTTTATAATATTTTATTGTATATTTGGCTAATATATTAGCGAATATGGTAAGATTTGGGGTGGATAAAAAACCCTTCGATTTTTTAGAAGAGTTAGCCGGGCGGCACAGGTTGCTCAGGAAACAGGCAGGCTATTCGCAAAGTGAATTGGCCAAACGTTCTGGTGTGTCTCTGGGTAGCATAAAACGTTTTGAGCAAAGCGGGCAAATTTCGCTGGAGTCGCTTCTAAAACTGGTTTTCGTTTTGAACCGATTACATGACTTTGACCTGATTTTAAAACCCATGGAAAATTTGAAAGAGATTGAAAAATTGTTTAGCGATAAAACAAGGATGTAAATGGACCCAATTACAAAAATAGTTATCGCATTGCGATTTGATAAAGATGAAATTGCCGATCAGGGCGAAGTGACTCACGCGTCAAGAAGTATGATTGAAAAAGTAATAGGACGAAATCTTTAGTACGGGTCCAACATTTGCCTTTATAAAGAACCCTGACCCATATCAGGTTTTTATGGGTTATCCGATAGCTGGATTATTGTGAAAAATGATTACCTTAGCGCTTCCTAATAAACCCGGATCAGTATAAGACCTATTTATTAATTGTACGCATGGAAAATAAGCCAAATATCCCCGATTATCTGTTATGGGAATATGATTTAACCACCTTCAATTACGAAAAAAGTTTTAAGATAGTTATTGAAAGAATTTTGCTTTTAGGCAGCATCCGGGATTGGAGCGAAATGCTGCGTTTTTATCCCATCGAAAAAATTACAGAAACCCTTGAATGGTCAAAACAAATTGCAAAAAGAGAAAAAGATTTTGCAAAATTATTTTTGCAATCCGATTTACTAAATTCAAATGTTGCATAAATCTAATCCCATTATTACTGCTGAAACCTTCCATTTAATAAAGGAATTGCAGGCTTTCTCAGAATTTGAAAACTTTTATTTAGTTGGAGGAACTGCTCTTGCCTTACAATTAGGTCACCGAAATTCGGTTGATATTGATCCGCCAAAACATCCACTGCCTTTGGAGAAAATTAAAAAGAGAATCAGGGAAGGAGTATTGCACTCAAACAAATTATTTTGATTGCCTGCAGCCATCAGATTGAAGGGTTAATTGCTCTTTTTTTTATTACTCAGAGTCTATTAAAACGCCCTGATGGCTCTTAACGAATAGGATGCGCTCTTGGGTCCAGTACCCAGTCCGCCAATGAGCATATTAAAGTAGGTTGCAGTGGGTGCCTGATATTCATTACTGGTCCAATAGGTTCCGGTATTTGAAAGAAAAGGAAAGCTAGTTCCTCCGGTAAAAACTTTATTTACATAAAGGCGATTGATATATAAAAGATTGAATTCATCCAGGGAGGGTAAATACCAATCGGTATAACCACCGTCGGTCAGACTTTTTACATAAGCAGCAGCAGGGCTGTTCGTCATTCGTGAGGTATTATCCGCACCATCCCAACTCCGTGTGGCATTGGTTAAGGTGGGACTTGTTTGCCATACGCCTGACGATTCTTCTTTACAAACAATAAATCCATGTTCCTTGCCGTCGCCTCCTTTATAAATATGAAACACAATTCCGCCCAATGTGTCTTGCCCCAAATAAAATTTGCTTGCCGAAATATTACCTGCAGTTTCGGCGGTTTTAGCATGAAATGCAAAAGGTACGCTCAGCAATTGTGTCGTTGAAGTTATTGTATAATTAGTTCCTCCCGCAGGATCGGTTTCTGTTTTTATAAAGAAGGGGCCTTTAGCCCAATCAATCATATTCATACTTCCGGTAACCGGGCTGCCACCACCGATTTCAATACTAATCATGCCATTCTGATTTGAACCGGCAGTTTGTGTCTCGGCATACACAAGAGTACCTGTGGTTGAATTCTGAAGAATTGAAATTTTTATTCCAATTTGTTTATTCGGTACCAGGGCGTTTACGTTGTTTCGAATTATGGCCTGATAACTCATTTTTTGAGGGGCCTGAGAATAGGTTTCTGATAGGATCAGACCGAGAAAAAAGAAAGTGATAATTGATTTCATGATTTGTAAATTAAACCAAACAATCCTAAAAATATTTTCCAGCGGGAAAATCAGGAGACAAAATTAATACATATTTCAGCCATAATTACAAGAAACGGGATAATTTCTGCCGTTTGCTCAATAAGGTAATCGGTATACCATTTGTTTTCAATGGTGAACTTTGTGTATTTCCTTTGTGATCCTTGTGTTTAAAGGAATTTGTCGTTTTAACACAAAGGCCACGAAGCATGCACAGAGGTTCAATATTGCATAATTTATCTCTGTGGTTCTCTGTGCCTTCTCTGTGGTTCTCCGTGCAATTTTATATAATGAGAATTAGTAAAATTATTTCTGGTATTGAACACATAGAGGTTATTTGTATCCTTTCTTACCCACTATATTCCACATAGAGCCAAAAAATGAAATATTTTATCCGCTTTATTCTTTAATCATTTTTGTTACTGATCCTTCTGTTTCATTTTTAATTTCAACAAAGTACACTCCTTTTGGCAGTTCAGAAATATCCAGGTTCATCAAACGCTGTCCCTGATTCACGCATTGCACATTCCTCCCCTGCACATCAAAAATAGTAATGACAGCGTTTTGAACCTGATTGCCAAGATCTATTGATAAAATATCTGAAGCGGGATTTGGATAAACCTTAAACGTCAGACTTCCGGAATAGTGGTTATTCATGCCCAGATAGGTATTGCTTGCCTTATTGGATCTGGACGAATTATAGGATTTTCCCGGGAAGCAGGTATTTGAACTAATCAGTTCCACCTGGTAATAAACATCTCCCGCCGGAGCGGTTAAATCACTGTAAGAAGTATTGCTTCCTGATGAGGTCCCTATCAATATCAGACTGCTGGTATCGGTTCCGCGATAAACATTATAGGTTGAAACCATAACGCCTTCATAGGAATTCCATTGCAGGTTCCAGATGTTTCCGGTACCCTTGTTTATACTTAAGTGCATCGTTGTATGTGGAGGGCTGGCATTGGAGGTGAGACCGCAAATATCTTTAGTGATAAGAATGTACTTATTGGATTGAACCTGTGGTTTTGCTGTAGTATCTGTAAAAATCAAAGTATTGTTGTAGCCACGTTTGCCAATAGTCTGATAGATGCCTGTCGTGTTGGTTTCCCTTCTCACCAGAAAGGAATCAATGGCCCCTTTAATGCCCTTATTCCAAATAATCTGATTTTGGTTTAATGCGTTTACCCCTACCAGACAAATGTTTTCCGGTAGTGGATTACGAAGCTGAATCTGAAGAGAATCGGTTGCCACACAAGCGTTACTGGTTTCAATCCGAATCTGATAATGAATGGGTACCAGCGCTCTCATAAGAGGTTGGGCTTTATTCGCGTTATCAAGATTGGTTGTTGGCGACCAGATGTATTGCAGACTGTCCTTTCCTCCATAATTGGTTTGTATGCGCAAAGGAGTTTGATCGTTACAAAATAACGTCGTGTCGAAGGCGGTAACGCTAAGCGGTTGAATAGTTACCTGCACCGTATCGAATGCCACGCAACCATTAGTGGTCACTACCTTAACTTTGTAAGCGGTATTCACTTTTGTTTTTGAGACCGGGTTAAACCGAGTACTGTCGTTCAAAGATATTCCCGGTGAATATTGGTAACTCAAAACTCCTTTTCCGGTATAATTTGTTTGGAGGGTATCCAGTTGAATAAAGGTACCACAAGTTGCCGTTTTATCTATTCCGGCATATGCCGAAAGGGATTGGGGAATCACTTGAATCGTATCTTTTGCGGTACAACCTTCCGTACTGCTCATGTTCAGAAAATACTGCCTGATGGGAGTGGCTGGTCCAACCAGGGTTTGAGACGGTGTCCAGCTGAAGCTGTATTTTGACAAACTGCTCACGGTAAAATACCTTAGAATGATTGAGTCGGCCGAGAAGTTAATTAATTCTGAAAGGCTATCGTTTGCAAAAGGAATGATTCTTATCCGAAGCGGAGGAGGCGTAATCTGTGGCCTTAATCTAACCGTGTATTTTCCGTCAGGTAAATAAATGTATTCTTTCGTAATGGTTTCCGGTTTACTCTGCAATAATATTTGGTTTAGTGAATCGCGGAGGGTCCATTCTGAACCGCTCCTGGAGGCATCCATTTCTACATATACATTATGATGAATCAATTTTGCTGAATCACCGCAAACAACCGATTGGTCATTTCCTCCACTAATAACCAAAGACTTTACCAAAACCGTGATGGTGTCTTTTACATAACAATTATTTTTACTCCCCGTTACCACATATTGGGTTGTGGTTGCAGGGCCGGCGTATGGGTTTTCAATATTGCTTGAACTTAGCCCTGAAGCAGGGCTCCACAAATAACTATCCGGTGCGATGGGCGTTCTCATAATGGTGCCATTTACTCCAACTGCATAGCCAGATTTATTTGGTGAAAAGAAAACAGCATTCAGTCTATAGTTGGTATCGCAACTCATCCTTTCCCAACTGAAACCTCCATTGGTTGTCTTAAACAGGGCTCCAAAATACTGAGGATTGGGCATGAGGAAATAGCTGCATGCGGCATACCCCGTTGAAGCGTCGGTGAAATAAATTGAATTTACATCATAGGTCACACCGGAGGATGGGTTTATAGAAAGCAAAGTCCAGTTGGTTCCGCCATTGATTGTCTTTAAAACTACACTGTTTGACCCTACTGCGAAACCGGTATCAACAGAAGTAAAAAAGACCGCAGTAAGAGAAGCGCTAGTTCCGCTGGTTTGTGCTGACCACGAAAGGCCGGAATTGATCGTTTTCAAAATGGTTCCATTCAGGCCAACGGCGTATCCTGTGCTTGCAGAAGCAAAAAAGATCGAATTCAGGTTTTGGGTGCTGGTAGAATTCACCGGGATCCATGAATCACCCCCGTTTACGGTGCGTAATATTTTTCCGGGATTTGCAATGGCATAACCCGTGAGATCGCCAGTGAACCATATGGATGGAATCGAATAACAGCCCCCAATTGTTTGCGTTGCCCAACTATTTCCACCATCTGTGGTTTTAAGTACCACACCACACATAGGTAATGAATTAAATGCGGCTGCATATCCCAACTGTCCGTTTCTGAAAAAAACATCGTTCGGATGCAGGTTGATTCCGGGGGAGGATTGTGTCCAGCTGGTACCCCCATTAGTGGTTTTGAGAAATCCATTTGAACTGGTAATGAAACCGGTATCGCGGCCCGGCATTTGGACATGACTCAGGGAAAAAAGCGGAATATTACTGAGCTTTGTCCAGGAGGATTTAGTCCCAAGTTGAACGGCCTTGCTGCACAGCACCGATAAATCGGGACCTGCATTCATGGAGAAATCGGGATTAACCAGTAAAGTATCCGTTGCCAAACATCCGTTTGCACCGTTTGCAATGACAACAAATGTTGTTTGGGTTCTGGGGATTAATATCGGATTGGCAAGGGTATCATTGTTTAACAATCCGCCCGGATACCATTGAAAATGCAGCTTACTCTCTCCGGCAATATTGGTTTGAGCATTCAGCCTTAAGGTATCCCCGCAAGAGAAGGTCAGGGTGTTTCCAATGTTGACCGTTAAGGGATTCACCATTACCGTTAGGTTATCCGTCAAAACACAAGCGTTCACTTTGGCCGTAAGAAAATAAGTGGTTGTTTCCAATGCCCGCACAACTGGGTTCAGGGCAGTTGAATCACTAAGCCCTGCTGAAGGTGACCACCTGCAGGAATCAGGAGCCTGATAACGCCAAACTTCACCCCATAATCCAATGGAAAAACCAGTAGTTTCTGTTGGAAAAAAAACAGATCTCATGCTCATGAACGGTGCGCCTGATAATTGTTTCCAGGTAGATCCGGCATTATAACTTTTATAAATAGCGCCGGCAGTAAGATAGACTGTTTTTTTGCTGGTGAAAAAAAGCGTACCGCCTGAAATACCACTTATAAGCGGATTCCAGGTCTCTCCGGCATCCGTTGTTTTGAGTATAAAAGCCACTCCGGCAATGCCTGAAACATATCCGGTATCGGCCGATGTAAAATAAACCGAGTAAAAATTAAAATTGGCTTGCGAATACTTAATTCCCCAGGTGGTTCCTCCATTACTGGTTTTCAAAATACCTCCATTATTCCCTATTACAAATCCATGGAGACTATCCGTAAAATATACCGACTGCAGGTTCCAGGAAACAGTACTGGTTTGAGTTGTCCAGGTAGTGCCACTGTCGTTTGATCTTAATAGGGTACCGTTATTCCCAACTGCATATATTCTCGAAGCATTTAAAGAGAAAACAGCATTCAGGTTATAGCTGGTGCCACTGCTTTGCGGAAACCAGTTAATCCCGCCATTGGTGGTTTTAAGGATGGTACCATTATAGCCAACAGCAATCCCCGTATTGGGAAGCATAAATCTAATTCCTTTAAGATTATTGGTTGTTCCACTGCTTTGAAAGGAAAAGGTATTTCCACCATTTGTGGTTTTCAGAATGATGCCACTATCTGCTGCTATATATCCGGTCGGTTCATTGGTGAACCAGGCAGAATTGAGCGTTTGACCCGTTCCGCTATTTAAATGCTTCCAGTTAGCCTCCGGATTTAAAGTGATGAACTCACCACACACAATGTTCGTGTCGGGACCTGCATTTAGGGTACATTGGGCCTTTATTTGAAGGGTCGAAAACAAAAGAAAAACAAAAATAATACTTCCAAATTTTTTCATAACGATTGAAAATTAGTTCAACTGGATTCCATGTATGCAAGGGGTCAGATCCCCGGATTTTGCATCACAGAATTGAGTGCATACCGTTTAATTTTTTGGCAAAAGTACTGATAATTTAACCTTTTTGGGCAGCATTTTTGCCCCCTTTCCAATTTCCTGTTAAAAGTATCTTTATTTTTTTTGCAGTAAAATTGTACTTTAGCTTTCGAAAAAATGGTATCTGTTAAAAACTTTTCCATCCTTTGTGTTTTCTTGCTTTTGTTCTCTATACTTTAATACCCTTGTTTCAAAAACCCTTTTCCCTGGCCAATATTTTACCGGAACAAACGGAAAAGGACTCTATTTTATAAGAATATATGATACCGGAACCAATGTAATTGAAACCCGAAAAACATAAAATAAAAGTTAGAAATGGCTTTTTGCCCGAAGTGTAAAATATTCCCAAAAAAGAAAATACTCACTGATTAGCATACGCTTAATGCGAAAAATCTGCATTTTTTGGACTTTCACTTCAACCTTAACATCCCAAGAGTGCGTGTAAGTGTTTCGCTCTCACACTCACTCTGATTTTTGTAGTCTCGACGAGAATCGAACTCATATCAAATGTTTAGGAAACATCTATTCTAT
>CAYHCF010000033.1:0-38017 GCA_964355075.1 uncultured Chitinophaga sp. | reverse complement strand
GTAGTCTCGACGAGAATCGAACTCATATCAAATGTTTAGGAAACATCTATTCTATCCATTGAACTACGAGACCAGGTAAACGGACCGGTTATTTGGTAAATAATTGCCGTTTATTTGTTGTTTTAGTTTATTGTGAACCTATTGGGTCCATCTGGTAAGCTAAATACTACGGCTCGAAAGTACACATAATGCCTAAATCTACCAAGATAGTTTTTATTAAATAGGGAAAAAGCAGTTCCACGGAAACGAACTTAACAAAAAAAAAGAAAAAGGAGAAATTTTCAATAAACAGATTACTGAATTCATTTTTATACATCATTCCAAAAACTTTTACTTCCACTTATAAAGGATGATTATTATTACTCTTTTTAATGACTTTTATTTACCTAAAATGTCTGAAGCCATGATCAAGAACGTATTTTTAAATGCTTTTTGGCATTTTTGGAATCTTTTTTTAATCGTCTGATCCGGCAAAACATAATAATAAATAGTGATACTATCCGAAAACATTTCTTACCATAAATATTTAATATCTTAATACTTGCGTGATAATAAATAAATTGAGTTACATCAAATATTGAGTTGAAAAGGAATATACTTTTTGCTCAACATTAATATGAAATTGAAATCTCATTAAAGTGAGAAATATCATATTTGAGAAAGTGAGAAACATCATTTTTGATAAAGTGAGAAACATCATTTTTGAAGAGGATAACCCTAGTCATCTTTGCGCCCTGAAAAAATAAATATGCAACATTAAAATAAATAAAATGTTATTAAAATACATTAAAAATTATTGGATGCAATTGGCTGTTTATTAAATAATCTTAAATTAATATAATTTTAATCAAGCTTTAACAATAAAACACAAAAACACAAAAAATGAAAACAAAAATCATTCAAAAACACAGATTTTTTTTAGCCTTTGCACTTGCTTTCGGTATGATTGCATTCTGGCAGGCCTGTAAAACAGACACAACTGTTGAACCGAATTATATTCAGGATCCTGTTGTGGCCAATGTATTTGATCCCAACGCTGATTTACCCGTACCATTGAATTTTGTATTGGACACCAGTTTTGGAAATGAAAAATCTCATAGTAATGTAAACTGGAAAGGCCGCTATTTCGACTTCTCTGACACTTGGTTAACCGGTCGTTTTGGAGAATTCCATTTCGTTCCTGATTTCGACGTTCTTCCAGGAAAAACAGGTGGCGTTCATTGTGCCCCATCAAAAGGTGTAGCTCTTAAAAACCTGAATTTCAATGAAAAATTTCCGGCTACCCAATTCTGGGCAGCAGGTCCGAATACCCAAGGTCCTCCCTGTTATTTCAGATTCAATGGTAATGATCTAACTAAAAACTACTTTAAGGCTTATGTACTGGTTTCTACTAATTGCACCAGTGAGCCGGGAAGAGATGGTTATATTCAGTGTGGCCAAAATTATACCGGTACTCAGTGGATGGATTCAACCAGACAGGTTGTTGATCCAACTTCTGATACTGCATGGCTTGTTGCTAAACCCGGCACCTGGAAAAAACAAGGAAACGGATATACCGTTACCTGCGATTTTACATTCAACAGGTATTTACATAATGAAACTGGAAAAGCTGATGGAGAACCAATTGTAAAACCAATTACCGTTTACGTATCTTATAATGGCCAACTATACACTCCGGGTGCAGGTGGTGCATTAGGAACTTTAAGATGTGGCTTTACTGCTTCATTTAATTTTAAAAGATCCGATTTTATGGATAAAACAAATACCAAACTTTATCTGAAAAATCCAACTGCAGCCGAAAAAGCTAATTCAGATGCTGCATTCCTGACAAACAAAACTTATGGTACCTGGTCAGGTTCCGTTGGCGATGATCTTTGGATTTCCGCAAACATGGTTTTCTCTAAAAAACAGTAATCATTAACAAATATTTTAAACAAATAATTAATTATAAAACCGACACATTATGAAAACCGTCAAATATATTTTAGCATCAGCAACAATAGGATTGTTCATGCTTGCATCCTGCACAAAAAAAGAAACTGTTAAGTTTGATATTCCAACAAAAACTACCGAAGGACAAGTTGAGGTAAAAGGTACTGTTAAATACCTGGATTATGGATCAGGAACTATACCGGTATCTGCACCGTTTGCTACCATTAAAATTTCAAACGACTTAACTACAAAGGTCTTTAATCAATTCTGGCAAACCGATTCAGTAGGACAATATGCCGTTAAAGGTTTGGCAATTGGCAATTATTATATCGCTGCTGAGTACAAAGACAAATGGGGATATACTTACACCACCAATGGCTTTACTGTAAACGTTAAGAACACAGTAACACCAATCACACTGGATTTTATCTGTAAATAAAAATGACAAAAAAAAGACTGGTCAGCAATGCTGATCAGTCTTTTTTTTATTTGATGAATATGCCTATTAATCAAGAAATTTTGCCTTTCTATTTTATCACAAATACTATTGCTTAAAAAATGAATGAGTTATTGAAATTTCAGAAGGTCTTACTGGGTCTGCTTTTGATTTTTGTGGGCGCCTGTGAAAAAGAATTTTCGTACACACTACCCCCCAAAGCTCCGCCAAAAATTTCACAAGCTACCAGCACATTAGAAGCTTACTTTATTACCACAGCTCCTAATACCATTAATTCTTCCTACTGGAAAACCGCAAATTATTTAATGGTTAACGCCTCCGATGTCAGCAAAGGATTACTCTATGGAGAGGGTGGTCTTAATCTTACGGGAACTTTTGCCGGCTTAGCAGGTTTCAATAAAGGAAAAGACGCAAGGCTATCCATGAAGGCAGCTTATGATGCAAATTACATCTATTTCTTAGCCGAATGGAGCGACACGACCGTTAATGTTTCGGATCGCACTTTTTTATATAATGGGCCTTTTGATCCATTAAAACCCTCCGAACCATCAGCAGGCTGGTCCTCACAGGGTAACAGTGATAAATTTTCCCTTGCTTTTGATATTAATGGCGCAATAGGTTCAAGCGGAACCTTCACAAATGTGGGTTGCCTGGCCAGTTGCCATGGAACAGGCAGTGCCGCTGTAATGACTCCAACTTCAGGTTCTGTTGATGTCTGGAACTGGAGCCTTGCCACTTCCAATCCCCTTGGATATGCACATGATTTAGTTACGAATTCATCAGGCTTTAGTCCCGATGCAGGGGGTTCGCTCATGAGTAGAAATTCGAGTGGAGCTACCAACAGATCCGGAGCTCAATATGAATGGGATGGAACGGAACAAACGATTACCCTCCCAAATGGATCTTCGGCCTTACTTGACCCTACTTATTATTTATTGAACAAAACAACCATGATTGGAAATATTGCCAATGGAGAATCCATCTATAATTCCAATTGCGAATCTTGTCATGGACCCAACGGAACCAATGGCGAGGCTATTGCAATTAACGGTGTAGGATCTAATAAAAAATCCAGAATAGCCTATAAAAGCGCTATGGATGATGTGGGAGACATGTCCGGCTATTGGGGAACCCTAAATGCCTCCCAAAAAGATGATGTTGTAGCTTTCCTTAGAGGAATCTCCGGCGCCCCCGGATATTTTTTAACCCCTCCTGTTGTGGGAACAAGCGCAGCTGATATAACCATTATAAGTAATGTTTCTCCAACTCAAATTGCCAATGCAAGTTCTAACGCTACCAATAAACACCAAAAATATCAGTTACTGATTAAGCGCAAACTAAAAACTAATAATGCCGATGATATACAGTTTGACCCGGCAAACAAAAAAACTTATGTATTTGGTGTTGCCTTAATGGACAATGACGGTAGAAATCATATTGGATCTGCAAAAGAAACCCTGACCTTTAAATGACATGAAAACAAATAATTTATTACTGATATTTCTTTTTGCAACAATCATTTTGGTTTCCTGCGAAAAAGAATATATCTCAACAAAAGATAATTCTGCTCCCCTTGATCTGAGTAAACCAATCAGCTTCAGTGCCACCGTGAGCCCTATTTTCACAGCCAATTGTCTGGGTTCCGGCTGCCATATTTCAGGTGGTCCGCCACCAAACCTAATGGCAGACAAATCTTATGACCAGCTTACTATGCTGGGATATGTAGATGCGGATACTCCCGATACGGTTCCTGAAAACAGTAGTTTATATAAACGTTTAATTGCAATAGCAAAGCCTATGCCTCCTTCAGGCAAACTACCGCAAAATAAAATAGAGGCGATTGCGCTCTGGATAAAACAAGGTTCACAAAATAATTAACAATATTATATTATCATCAATGAAAACCATTTATATTAAAACCCTAATAACCCTTTTTGTTTTAAGTGCTCCTATTGCAAGTATCGCACAAGATGCCGGTGAGGTTATATCCAAACCCGCCCCTGAAGTTGTGAAAGCTACTTTCGAAAACATTATCAGTATTAACAACCAAACGGTGCAAACCCATGACAAAGGATATATGGAACTCTCCATTCAGCATCGTTTTGGAATGGCCGATAAATTAAGTGACTTTTATGGAATCTTTGCTCCCTCCAATATCCGTTTGTATCTTGGATATGGTATTACCCAAAAATTAAGCCTTGGATTAGGAGCTACTAAGAACAAACAATTATATGATGTGAGTTGGAAATACAAATTGCTTGAGCAAAAGACCAGACGCATGCCCTTTTCGCTAACCTATTTTGGGAATATGGGTTTTAAAGGGGGTAAGAAAAATACCATTACCAATCAGGATGGCAATTACAAGTTTACATACAGATTATCCTATTTTCATGAAATAATGCTTGCCAGAAAATTCAATAGCCATTTTTCGGCACAGATTGGAGTTCATTATGCTCATTACAATATGGTTGATTCTGCAAGCTACTTTGGCCATCATGATTTCTATGGCATATCTGCCGTTGCCAGATACAAATTTAGCCCACAAGGTTCGGTTATCATGGAGTTTGATAATCCATTGAATGTTTCCGGAATACCATTAGGCACTCGTCCTTTACCAAACTTAGGTCTGGGAGTTGAATTTTCAACCGGATACCACCAGTTTCAAATCTTCCTATGCAATTCAAATGGCCTTTTGGATCAGGAGTCAAAATACACGAACCTTAACAAATTTAACGAATTTTCTACTCCGGGCTACATGATTGGCTTTAACATCACCCGGCAGTTTGGATTTGGCGAATAGACTCCGTTAAGTTACCGTACGCATAGCTTTCAGCACTTTGCCTCGAACCCATTAATCAGGCGCTGCTACCGGAGCTTCAGAAATTTGAGCATTAAAATAATGGATTCCGACTAAACAGGAGATTCCGAAAAATACAGGTTCGGAATTTATCCTTATTTGGGTTTTGTTCCAGCCAGCGCAATGAGGATAATTATTGCAACGAGCACTTTGTATAAATTTGGAAGCTGGATCAATTTTAAATACATATCATTTGAAAAAAAGATGGTAGGAATCAAAATCATCATGCCTGTTACAGCAAAAATAATTGCTAATGCAAAAAAAGCCTTTCGGGTTTCAAAATTTAAAAGAATGGCTACTGACAAAAAAGTGATCAGTGTTGCAACAAATAAAACAAAATATTTTGAACCTACCGGAAGAGGCACATACACTGCCATGACTTTGTAGTAATAAAAATGTACCGCAGCTGCCGCCAGAAATAACAGCCCGGTGAGGATTCGTAAAATTTGAGTTAATAATTTCATCATTTTAGCATTCATAAGAAGCGAAAAAACTATTTTCTTTTTAGATTAACAAACTTAAAGAAGTTAGAATCGGCAGTAGCCTCAAACGCAATTCTTGTTAATGAATCAACAAATAAATCGTGTTCTCTATTAACCTTGGCCGAAGATGCATTGATTCCGGATAGCTCATCGTTCAAAATTGAGTAATAGGCTATTTTTCTCCCTGTTCCGATATAGTATTTCTTTGCCATTAAGCATTTTTCAAGTGATTGAGGATAGCCGGGAGGTAAATTAAATATCTCCTCCTGATATAATTCAGTAAGAAACAAATTGATAAACCGGGTATAGCCCGGGCAAATAAGTGCTTTTGGATTATCATTGTTTATCACCTTCAGGAAATCAAAATAAGAAGTATCAAGTGGAACAAATTCATTTCGGGTGCGTTTTTTCCATAGAAAATATACTTTATCATTAGCCCAGTTATAATCCGTCTCATTTTCGAAATAGTACTTAAAGCTTGTATCCGGATTAGCTCCTTTAAAATATTTTTTATAGAACGCTATTTGTTCATTTCTTCTTTTGTTTATGTAAACAGAATAATCGGGTGCAAGCATGTAGTTGCTGATCACAAAGTAATTCCTCTTTGTTTTTGGCTCCCGGTAAAAGGTATCATAAAATATCTGAAGAAATTTATTGTATTTCCCAATATCTTTATAGGTATGCAGCCTGACCGGCATTTCTTTTCCATCAAAAATTAGCTTGATCTGATCACCGGGTTCAAGGAAAAAGTTCTTTGCAAAAATAAAATCTTTTGTGCCCAGATCAAAAAAACCGGATTTCAACCCATTTTCAACTTCAATTCTAAACCTCCCTTCCGCATCAATAACACAGGAGTCCGTCGGTTTTTTTTCACAAAAGAACAAACTTATTGAGTCTGTATATTGATAAAAATAGATCATTTTATTTTTGCATAGAGAAGGATCAATTCTGCCTGCTACAATTGCTCCCTGAGAAGAATATTCAGGAGATGTATTGCATGAGATTGCGAAAAGAAAAAACAAAAATAACAATAGATTATTGGCGGATTTATTTAACATAGATTATCTCTCCATATACTCTTTTAAAATAACTTGAACTTTTTACGCTGAGTTGTTTCTAACTTAAAACAAACAATTTTTACTTTTCTTAGAGCCAAAATATTCCTGCTCCCAAACAAAATACTACGGCTCGAAATTACACATTCTGCGTAAATCTACCAAGATCGTTTTTTATAAAACAAAGAAAACCCGATTAGGAATTACAAGATTACCCATTACCGCTTCCCTCGTGTACTTTGTGCTTTCGTTGTGGCCTTTGTGTTAAAATGGCAATTTCCTTTAACCACAAAGATCACAAGGGAGAATACACAAAGTTCACAAATGAAAATATTTGAAATACCAATAACCGATTACCTGTTACCAATTACCATTTACCAATTACCGATTACCGATTACCAATTACCTGTTACCGATTACCGCAGTTCAATTAATGCTGTACAAGAAACTTCATCAACTGACTACCGTCACTTCCTTTTACCTGTACAAAATAAATTCCATTTTCAACCGCATCAATCGCGATATCAATTTCATTGGAACCCTCCATTACCTCTTTGTTTTGGGAGAGAACTACTTTGCCGTAATAATCATGAATGGTGCAACTGATCTGCTGGGAAGACCCCGCTTGATAATAAAGTTTTAAGTTGGTTCCTATCGGATTTGGCCCTAATAACAATTGTTGACGTGTTTTAAACAAAGGTCCACTAACCCAGTCGCTAAACAACCCGTTATTCGTACTGCTTGAACAAACTGCCTGAACTTTCCACTCATAGCTTGTGTTCGGCATCAGACCCATTATTGTTTTAGTTTTGGTTGACCAAAAAGAACCTGTCCAGTTTAATGAATTGAGGGGTTTGTACTTGATATTAAAACCGCTGTTAACATTCGAATTCCAGCTTAAAACCGCACTGTTAAAGGATTGAACATTTGCGATAAGATTGGTTGGTCCCGGACAAGGATTCGGAGCTCCTCCAATGGTAACAAATGATTTTATGGGCGAATAAGCGCTGGTTATCAAAGTATTTGTTCCGGCAACTTTACTGCAAACCGTTTGTACCTGATATTCATAAACGGTTGCTGGTGACAAGCTGATCAAATTCGCGAAGTTTGTTGGCGTATTTAGCAAAAGATAAACGCTTGAATTGGAAGCCTTGTAAAGAATATTATAAGAAATGGCACCCAAAACGGTATTCCATGTGATTTTGCCTGAATTTGAGGTAATATAATTTGCCATAATATTAAGGGGTACCACACACGAATTATTATTTCCGCCGGCTAAGGTAACAAATGATTTTGGGAGAGAATAGGCGCTGGTTACTATTGTGTTTGTGCCCGATGCCCCACATACCGTTTGAACTTTAAACTGATAGTTAGTTGCCGGGTTCAGGCTGCCAATATTTAAAGAATTGGTTTTGGTATTTACCGTCGTTAATACAACAGAGTTGATAGCTCCATAAGTAACATTATATGAAATAGCCCCGCTTACCGCATTCCAGGTTAATCGGGCCGAGTTGGAGGTAATTTCTTTAGCTGATAATTCTACCGGAACCGCACAAGGATTTGGGGTGGCAGAAGGGGTTGAAAAGCTCTTAATTGCAGAGTAATCACTTGTAAGCATGGCTCCCCCATTGGCTCCACCGCAAACGGTTTGAACCTTAAACTCATAATTGGTAGCCGCACTTAAATTTGTTCTGATCAGATAGTTTACACTTGAGTTTACGGTTATAAAAGAGGCGGTTGAATTTGACACCCGATACTGAACATTATAAGAAGATGCCCCGCTAACAGCATTCCATGTTAACTTAGCAGCTGTTGCCGTAATTTCTGTAGCCAATAAATTAAGAGGAACCGCACAAGGATTTGTGCTGCCACCCAAAGTGGTAAAAGTAAGCATAATTGGATCAGAATAAACCACCAACCCAACAGATTCACAAACCTTTTGAACCTTTGCCATATAAGTGGTGAGGGCAGTAAGGTTTGTTAATGTTGCTGTATTTGAATTGGTATTAACAAACAAAACAGATGAGTTTGCAGGTGTGGAAGCCTGATAAGAAACTTTATAGTTACTAGGCGTATTTACCGCATTCCAACTGAGCGTTACCGCATTTGAAGTGAGATTTGACAGCGTCAAACCGCTTGGTGCCGGACATAGCGTTTGACCCATCAGGTACATGCATGAAAAGCCAAAAGAAATAATTAAAGCGTAAATTTTTGTTTTCATAATGATTAGATTAATTTGGTAAAGTTAGCTATAATCAATTAAATGTCAAGTGAAAAAATTACTTTTTTATAGTAAGCATACGTCAATCGTCTTAATCTCTTCGCATGCCTGCGATCTTTTGTTTTAGCCCGATCTGACTTCGTGTTTTCAATTTTGGCTAATTCCCCTTTTTTAAATCAAATTTGTGATTACTTTTGATAAGTAATTATCTTCACCAATGAAAAAGATTTTATTGAGCTTCTTGTTGTTAACAACGGTTTTTCTTTTCAATAAATCCTACGCAACACATGTGGTAGGATCAGAAATATCCTATCAGTGTACCGGTACCCCCAATGTATATTTGGTTACCCTAAAACTATACCGCGATTGTGCCAATACCACCCAGATATGCAACAGTTGCCCAACCAATCTGAGTCCGGGCTGCACTATCAATATGTCTATTTCGGGAGCAGGTGGCTCCTGTAATGGAACCAATTATGGTCAACAATCCTTAACCATCCAGACTGCCAAAAGTGGTTTTGATGTCATTCAATTATGCAATACCGCAAAAACAATTTGCGATAATTGCGGAACCCGAACTGCAGGAACTTTTATGCCGGGTGTGGAAGTTTTTACCTTTCAGGGAAACATAAACCTGACCGCCTTGCCCGGATCCTGCTGCCAGGTTAGAATTTCTTATAATATCTGTTGTAGAAACAGTGTGATTACCACACTCAATAACCCAACTTTTACCAACTTCTATTCTGAAGCCATTATCAATAAATGTGCAGGCCGCTGTAACGCTTCTCCTGTATTTTCTTCACCCATGGATATCCTTGTTTGCAATGGAGTGGATCAGAATATTAATATTGGTGCCGTTGACCCTGACGGTGATTCTTTGAGTTATGCTTTGGGAGCCTCTTTATCCGGGCCAAGTAATTCTGCCTCTTATGTTTCGCCTTATTCTGCTACGGCACCCTTTTCTTATTTAGGAGCCCCCTTACAATCCCCTCCTGCAAATTTACCTACCGGCATTCGGGTTGATAAACTAACAGGAGATATCCAATTCAGACCCATTGGAACTTTTGTTTCGAATATGGTTGTGGAGGTAAAGCAATGGCAAAAAGTGGGTGGTGTGCCCACCTTAATGGGAACTACCCGCCGAGATTACCAGATTAACAGCGTTGCTTGTCCGGCAAATACTTCTGTTGTACTCAAAAAATACGATACTTTGGGCACCTTATTGGGTAGCTATGGATATCCCGGAGATTCGCTGCGTATTTGTCCGGGTCAAAGTGTTTGCAGAGTGTTTTCTGCAGCTGATTCTTCGCTGGCCGATACCACAGACTTAAGCTGGAATGCCCCGTCTAATATGCCTGGTGCAACCTTTATTCCTCTGTACAATGCAGCATTGCGTTCAACCAACGGACCTCGACAAGATAGTTTTAAGTTTTGCTGGACAGCCCCGCTAACTGCCGGAAGTCTGACTCCTTATATTTTCCTTATTACCGGAAAAGACCGCTTTTGCAGTGTAGCTGCTAAAACCCTGCGCTCTATTGCAATTTATGTGAACGTTCCACCTTTGGCTACTATAAATAAAATTTATTTAACTAAAAATACGCTTAAACTTAAATACACCAAAACCAATACCGTAACCAATACGCCTTCACTTACCCAATGGCAAATTGAGACCTTACCGGGAAGCAATACTTTTACAAGCATCAACAGTGATAGTGTTAATTCCTATTCCTTTCCCATTAGTGGCAGATATCGGCTACGGCTGCTTCTCAGCAACCCAACCTGTGGTTATAATACCATTTATGATACGGCAAGTATTAATTTTATTTATCTGAGCCTGATCTCAAAAAAAGATGTGATTTGCCGCGGAGATTCAAGCGGATCGGCTGAATTTACAAGTGTGGGTGGTGCAGGTCCTACCCAATATAAAATAAATAACGGAGCCTATCAAAGCAGTAATATTTTTAATAAATTAATTGCGGGTTCCTATCTGATAACGGTAATTGACAGTTTTTACAATACCGATACACTGCGCATCAACATCACCGAACCTGCTACTTCTATCGGTTTAAGCGCCGGAAGTCTGGTACATTTAAAATGCAAGGGAGATTCCATTGGTTCAGCAACTTTAACCGTAAGCAATGGAACCGCGCCCTTTCAATACAAAGACGGAAATCTTTCCTACAAATCCGGAAATGTGTTTTCAACTTTAATGGCGGGTCTTCATGTTTTTACAGTTTCCGATTCAAATAATTGTCACGCTACCGCCTCAGCAACGATTAATGAACCGGTATATAAACTAACCGGAAATTTAGTGATTACAAATCCGCTGTGTTTTGGCGGAACCGGAAGTGCAGTTATTTATGCAGGCGGCGGAAATACGCCCTATCAATATAAAATAGATGCTGGCGGGTATAACCTGATCAGTACATTCAGCAACCTGCTTCCAAAGGCATATATCTTTACCATTAAAGACTGGAATGGTTGTGAGGTGCCATTAAATGGCCTTGTTGTTGAACCTAGTTTATTAACGGTAATTCCGGTAAAAAATAATATTACCTGCAATGGTTTAGCCGATGGTAAAGTAACACTTAATACAAGTGGGGCAACACCTCCCTATCAGTTCAAAAAGAATACAGGAAATTTTGTAAGCAGCAATGTTTTTGCAAATCTGATCGCCGGTACTTATACCTTTACTATAAAGGATACGAATAATTGCACCACCACGGTTAATTCAACCATTACGCAGCCACCACTTTTAACTAAATCCATCAGCGCAACCAATGCCTCCTGTTTGGGAGCTACCAATGGAACTGCCACCCTGATCGTAAATGGAGGTGTTTTGCCTTATACTATTACCTGGAATACCACTCCGGTTCAAACAGGAAATAAGGCAATAAATTTACCTGCCGGATTGGTAAAAGTGACTGTAACCGATAGTGGTCTTTGTTCTTTGAACGATTCCATACAAATTGGATATAAACCCTTGTATAATGCCCAGGAAATATGTGCCATTACTACCGATACGGCCACGGGTAAAAATACAATCGTATGGAATAAAGTTCCGGGAGTAGGTGTGGCTTACTATACCTTATATGCAGGAACAACCGCAACGGGAACTTTTAATCTGGTGGACAGTCAGGCTTATAATAATCCAGGCTCTTTTATAGATAATGTTTCCCCTGCCGGCGGTCAGCCTTATTATTATTATATTAAAACAACAGATAGTTGTGGAAATTTGTCGAACGCAAGTCCGGTGCAACGACCCATCAAAGCCAATTTGGTTGCGCTGCCAAATGGCAAGCAATCTTTAAGCTGGAATACCTACGTGGGCGCAAATTCTCCTTTGTATCTCAGTGTGCTGCGAAGTGTAAATGGCGGTCCGTTTATTGATATTAAACAATTGCCATTAACAAGCACCTCCTATATTGATTCTTTAGCACCGGGTGGCCTGAAACGCTACCTTATTGAGTTAACATTGAATGTAAACTGCACCGGAGCGCCGCATGTTTATTCCAATATGATGAATTTAAATGGAAGTGGAATTTTTGAGAACAAGCTTCCCCTGAATGCCTTTTCTGTGTATCCGAATCCGAGCAACGGAACCATTTATGTGCGCACGATCATCCCGGGAGTTTACCTTCAATCCGTTGAAATTTTTAACCTGATGGGAGCAAAAGTAAAAGAGAAAATAGTTACAGGTATGAATCAGGAAACAAGCCTTGATCTGGATGAATTGGCGGATGGGATGTATAATGTTATGATCACTGAACAGGGAGGTAATAAATATTCGGTAAAGTTGATATTGAGCGGAGGAAAATAGCCTCCCATTTCTCCTTTCCCATGTCATCCTGAGCTTGTCGAAGGGTCTCATCTCTAGCTTACCCAGTGCCCAGTGCCCTTTTCCCATGTCATCCTGAGCTTGTCGAAGGGTCCCATCTCTAGCTTCCCCCTTTCTCGTTCAGGAAATCCGGTTTGTTAATAGCTGTTTTGTGCTCGTTGCGCGGCTTTAATTTATTGGCCTGATTATAATTTGTGCCGCCGCGCCTTTTTGCCTGTGCACCCTTTAACCCCCGGCTAAAGCCAGGGGCAATGATATAAATTCCTTACGGAATAGCCCCATGCCCCTTTGCCTTTCCCATCCCCATCTCTAGCTAAACCTACTTCACCACACTGCCAACTTCAATATCACTCTCCGGTCTTATAATAAGTAATTTCCCAAAATCATTTCCCGCCATCAGCAGCATCCCCTGACTTTCAATTCCCCTTATTTTTCTTGGTGCAAGATTGGCAACTACCGTAACCAGTTTCCCAATTAATTCTTCGGGTTTATAATACTCCGCAATGCCACTTAAGATGGTGCGCTTTTCAAAGCCAAGATCTACCGTTAATTTTAATAATTTATCTGCTTTGGCAACTTTTTCGGCTTCAACTATTTTTCCCACCCGCAAATCTAATTTATCAAAATCTTCGTAAGTGATGGACGCTTTTACTTCGCTCATATTTACCGCTTTTTGCCCTTCCTGTGGATTGCCTGCGCTTTCGGTATTGCCTTTTTTTATGGCTTCAAGCCGCTCCAATTGCTTTTGAATTTCTTCATCTTCAACTATTTTATACAATATTTCGGGTTTGCCTAATTGGTGGTTTGAACCCAATACGTTTTCAACCAATAATTGTTTCCAGCTTAAGTCCTTCGCGTTCAACATAGCCTTTAATTTGGTAGCGGTTCGTGGCAGAAAGGGCTCCGCTGCAATAGCTAATTTTGCGCAAATTTGGAGGGCATCGCTTAAGATATGCTTAACCGCTTCTTCATCTGTTTTTACTAATTTCCAGGGTTCTGCATCGGCCAAATATTTATTGCCTGCCCGGGCTACATTGATAAACTCAGCCTGTGCGTCCCGCAATTTTATATCGTCCAAATCCTGCATCATTAATTGCAGACTCTGGCCTACCTGATCCAAACAAACTTTGCGTGCCTCTATCAACTTTTCATCTGTTAATGTTGAGTGGCATATCGGTATGAGGCCCTGGTAGTATTTATCGCAAAGCACCAGAACACGGTTTACAAAATTGCCAAAAATGCTCACGAGCTCACTGTTAATACGGGTTTGAAAATCTTTCCACGTAAACTCACTGTCTTTGGTTTCGGGAGCAATGGCGGTTAATACATAACGCAATTCATCCTGCCGTCCGGGGAAATCCAGCAGGTATTCGTGCAACCAAACCGCCCAGTTGCGCGAAGTCGAAATTTTATCTCCTTCGAGATTCAAAAACTCATTTGCCGGAATTTGTGTGGGCAGGATAAAATCGCCGTGAGTCAGGAGCATCATCGGAAAAATAATGGCATGGAAAACAATATTGTCTTTTCCAATAAAATGAATGAGCGCAGTATCATTGTCCTTCCAAAAAGTTTCCCAGGTAGCACTTGATATTTCGGTTTCAGAATGATGCTCGTTCCGGTTCTTTTCAAAATACTCTTTGGTAGCCGAAATATATCCAATGGGTGCATCAAACCAAACATACAAAACCTTTCCATCTGCCCCTTCTATCGGAACGGGTACGCCCCAATCCAAATCGCGGGTCATGGCACGCGATTGCATGCCTTCTGTAAGCCAGCTATTGCATTGCCCTTTTATATTTGATTTCCAGCCATCGAAGCGCTTAATATAGTTTTGAAAGAGTTCTGTTTGCTGAATTTCACCCATGGGCAAAAACCAGTTTTTTGTTTCTTTTAAAACCGGGGCCGCACCACTTAGCGTAGATTTAGGATGAATTAAATCGGTAGGGCTCAAAGCGGTTCCGCATTTTTCACATTGATCGCCGTAAGCATTCGGGTTTCCACAACGCGGACAGGTACCGGTAATATAACGATCGGCTAAAAACTGATTCGCTTCTACATCGAAATATTGCCGGGTGATTTCCTCTTTAAAAATCCCTTTTTCATACAGGTTTCTGAAAAACGCCTGAGCCGTATCATGATGCGTTTTGGAGCTGGTTCGGCCATAATAAGAAAACGCTATTCCAAACTCTTTGAAAGCATTCTTCATGATGCCATCGTATTTATCAACCACCTGTTGCGGCGTGATGCCCTCCGTTTTTGCTTTGATGGTTATGGGTACGCCATGTTCGTCGCTGCCGCAAATAAATAATACCTCCCGGCCGCTGGTTTTGAGGTAGCGCACATAAATATCTGCCGGCAAATAACAACCCGCTAAATGGCCAATATGCACCGGCCCATTGGCATAGGGCAAGGCTGCAGTAACTAAATATCTTTTAGGTTCTTTACGCATATAAGAGGACAAATATATACTAAAACACGATATCAAACTTCCCTGTTACCCGGTAAAAACGAAAATGTTTTCGGATAAATCGCTCTTACGCATTATATTGGCACTCAAAATAAACAGAAGATAATTTATGAAAAAAAATATCCTATTGGTATTATTCATTCTGACCCTTTCGGCTCAATATATTCACGCAAAAATTTGGCGCGTAGGCCCCGCTCAAACTTATACGCTACCCAGCCAGGTTTCTACTTTGGTACTGAACGGCGATACGGTGGAAATTACAAGCGGAATTTATAATTCTGATGTAGCCAGATGGGCGGCTGACAATCTTTTTCTGAGAGGAGTTGGTGGAATGGCTCACTTAAAATCGAATGGAAACAGTTCGGGAGGAAAGGCCATTTGGGTAATTGCCGGTAATAATATCAGAATAGAAAACATTGAATTTTCTTTGTGCAGCGTTCCCGACCATAATGGTGCGGGAATCAGAATGGAAGGGAAAAATCTGAGCGTGACGCATTGTTATTTTCACCACAACGAAAATGGAATACTTGCCGGAACCATCAATCCCAGCAAGATTAAAATAGAGTATTGTGAATTTGCCTACAATGGTTTTGGCGACGGACAAACACATAACCTCTATATCAATAATATTGATACCCTCGTGTTTCGCTATAACTATTCTCACCACGCCAGTGTTGGGCATGAATTAAAAAGCAGGGCCTTGGTTAACTATATATTATACAATCGGTTCAGCGATGAAACCTCCGGTACCGCGAGTCGCAGCATTGATTTGCCAAACGGGGGTACTGCCTATATTATTGGCAATGTGATAGAACAGGGACCCCAATCGCAAAATTCAAATATCATTGGGTATGGCCTTGAAGGAATAAGCAACCTTACACCCAGCCAGGTTTATGCCATTAACAATACCCTGGTAAACAATCGGTCTACCGGGAGCTTTTTCCAGTTTAATACAGGTACTGCCTTGTTTAAAGCTTATAATAATATGCTTGCCGGTGTGGGCAGTTTTGTATTGGGAACCTGGCCGGGCGTGGTGGATACTGCTTCGAATCTCATAATTGCAAATATCAGTTCATTTGCCTTTAAGGATGTTTCGCAATATGATTATCATTTAACAGTAGCAAGCTCCGCTGCTATAAATACGGGAACAAACCCGGGCACGGCAAACAATTTCTCTCTTACCCCGGTTATGGAATATGCCCATCCTACTTTTGGGTTCTCGCGCTGCATTTCAGGAAATATCGATATCGGTGCATATGAGTTTTGTCCGGTTTCCTATGTGGATGAAAAATCATTAAGTAAGTTGAGTGTTTTCCCAAACCCCACCAATGCTTTCTTACATATTTCATTGAACAATATGCAGAACTCCACTTTCGAAATATACTCAACACAGGGGCAACTCCTGTTTAAAACCTTAGCTACAGATGCGATTGATGTCTCTGATTTAACGAATGGCATCTATATCTTAAAGGTAAATCAGGACGAAAATATCAGCTTGATCCGATTCGTGAAACAATAAATTACCCGGAAAACCACTGAGGTAAATGATGCAACATTAAAGCTCTGTGAAGTAAGAAATTACACGGAGAACCACAGAGGAGTCACAGAGAACCACAGAGGGAAATTGTGCACCCTTAAAACGCTGTGAACCTCAGTGTCTTCTCTGTGTAACTCTGTGAAATAAAAAATATTACCCGGAAAACCACTGAGAATACACAAGAAGTTATACTTTGTGAACCTTGTGAGACCCTTGTGACCTTAGTGGTTAAGTTTTTTTACCACAAAGAACCTTTGGAGTTAAAGATGTAGTATTTAACCTCTTCACTACACAATCAAATATTTTAATTGAAAATTGACAAATTGCCCGAAAAATCACTAAGTTTGCCCTGTAATAGGGAGGGTTTCGTCAACCTTAAAAATAGTATTTTACTTCTAACCGATATGGAGAAGATAAAAATTAACACCGGTGCTACTTTATGGTTTGCAGTTTCTACTGCTCTTACGGGCTCCATAATTTAAGAATCCATGATTGAGGAGAAGATTCAAATAGCCCAATTAGGTTCGTTTTTACCGGATGTAGATATAACAAAATTTGATGCGCGTTTTCTGTATAAGTCGCTTCAGAATAGAATCACTCAAACGAAATCGGAAACATCGCAAGCTTATTATGCCTTACTGAAGGAAAACAAAAAGGAAGAAACGCAATTATTAGATTCTTTTCATAACAACTACAGTGAATTTTTTCGCAATCCATTAACTTTTTCGGTGCTCGAAAAAATTGTCTTACCTGCCATTATTCAAAAGAAAAAAGGAAGCAAACACAAAGAGATTCGCGTGTGGTCTGCTGCCTGTGCTGCCGGTCAGGAAGCATATAGCCTGGCCATGATGTTGGAAGAAGTTTTAGAAAACGAGGTCATTCATATTGGATACCGGATTTTTGCTACCGATCAATGCGAGCTTCAGATAGCTGAAGCGCAAACCGGAAAATATGATCGTTCATCCCTGAATAACGTTAGCCTTAAACGATTTAAACATTGGTTTACAACAAAAGGGGAATCCTGTTTTATTAAACCCTCGTTGAAAAAGAATATCGAATTTTCTGCGTTTGATCTGTTTAACGAAACCCTTCGCAGTCCGGCCAACAGTATCTTTGGCGATTTCGATATGATAATGTGTGCCAATTTACTTTTTTATTATAAACCCGAATACCAGAAAGTAATTCTTACAAAAGCAAGTAATTGTCTTGCCAAAGGGGGGGTTCTGATAACAGGCGAAATAGAGAGGAGTATTTTAACGAAAAATAATTTTAACGAAGTGTACCCCCATTCGGCTATATTTAAAAAGTAATTTATCTGCAAAAACAGAAAATGACAGAAAATGAACTAGCAAAAATTGTTTTTGATCTTGGATTAAAAGTTCACAAAACCCTTGGTCCGGGTTTGCTCGAAAGCAGCTATGAAGAGTGTATGTTTTATGAAATAAGTAAAAGTGCTCTGTTTGTGGAAAAACAAAAAGCATTGCCGTTAGTATATGAAGAAGTTAAATTGGAGATAGGTTACAGAATTGATCTTATGATAGAGAAGAAATTGATTGTTGAGATTAAGTCAGTGGATGCATTGAATGATATTCATCTCGCTCAGCTTCTAACTTATTTAAAATTATCGGATTGTAAATTGGGATTATTAATAAATTTTAATACTGTTCTTTTTAAAGATGGTGTGAAAAGGGTAATAAATGGCAAATTGTGAAACCTTGGTGTACCAAGTGGTTAGGGTTTTTAACCACAAAGAACACAAGGTAAAAACACAAAGAACACAATGAAGTAAAACCTTGTGAACCTTGTGAAACCTTTGTGCCCTTTGTGGTTAGGGTTTTTAACCACAAAGAACACAATGAAGTAAAACCTTGTGGTTAAGTCCTATTTATTACTTGAATTACAATATGCATAAGTAAATAAACATAAAGATGATGAAAATACTAAACATGAAAATTGCAACACAGCTTAAACTTGGTTTCGCTGTTTTGATGCTTTTTGTTGTTTTACTGGGAGTGCTTTCCATAAAACAAAATAATGACCTCGCCAAACAAACTGAATATCTGTATGATCACCCCTACACGGTAAGAATGGCTTTAGGGAAAATTTGGCTTAATCTACATGAAATACTTGTCATTCAGAGAGATTTAATGTTGAAGTTAAAAAGTATGGAAGATCAGGGTGCTTTTCCGGCAATAGCAATCTATAACGATGAAATTTTAAAGCAATTTGATATTTTAAAAAATAATTATTTAGGGCCGCGCGCTCATATTGATGAAGCCTATCTGGCATTTATTAAATGGAATGTTATTCGGGAAGAGAATGCCAAACAGATCCTTTCCGGAGAAATTGAAAAGGCACGTGTAAATATGCAGTCTATGAGTAAATTGGGAAGTGCCAGAGAAGAATTGATTACCAAATTACAAATCATTGATGATTTTGCCACAAAAAAAGCCATTGCCTTTAAAGAGGACTCAAAGGAATTTGCTAATACTTCAAACCTGCAATTGATCGTTCTTTTTTCTATTATTCTAATCCTTACTTTTTTTATCAATTACTTATTATTACGAAATATACAGAAACCCATTAACCGGCTCTTCCTGGCCACTCAACAATTTCATGCCGGAAACCAGAGCGCCCGAAGCGACTACCAGTCCACAAATGAGTTTGGTGTTTTATCCGCCTCCTTTAATAACTTGTTCGACAGCATTCAATCAAACACAGAGCAAAGTGAAAAAGTATCACAGCTGGCATCGCTGATGCTCAGTGAATACGAACCGAAAGACTTTTTCAGGAAAACGCTTCAGGCATTGGCCACCCATACCGGTGCGCATATGTCGGCTATCTACTTATTAAATGATAATAAAGAAACCTACGATCATTTCGAGTCGATCGGCTTAAACGGAACCGCCAAAGCCTCTTTTTCTGCAAGCAGTTCCGACGATGAATTTGGTGCGGTACTCACTTCACGCAAAGTTCAACACATCAAAAATATTTCTAACAATACCCGATTTATTTTTTATACGGTTAGCGGAAAATTTGTTCCAAATGAAATAATTACCATACCCATTATTGCCCATAATGAAATAGTTGCGATCATTTCGCTGGCCAGTCTCAGCAGCTTCTCCCAATCCGCCATTCAACTGATTGACCGGATTCTGATCACGCTTTCGGCGAGGGTTGAGGGAATCTTGGCTTTTCACAAGGTCAATGAATTTTGGAAGAAACTCGAAACTCAAAATCTTGAACTCGAAGCGCAAAAAACAGAATTATCCTCTCAATCAGCCGAGTTGATGGAACAAAATACGGAACTCGAAATGCAGAAAAAGCATTTAGACGAAGCAAGTCGCTTGAAAACAAATTTCCTGTCAAATATGAGCCATGAGCTGCGTACCCCACTGAATTCAGTTATTGCACTTGTGGGTGTGCTGAACCGGAAACTTGCTAAAAAGATTCCGGAAGAGGAATATAGCTACTTAGAAGTGATTGAACGTAATGGTAAACAACTGCTATCTCTTATCAATGATGTACTCGATATTGCACGCATTGAATCCGGGAACGAAGAGTTTGAGATTAGCGCATTCAACGCAAAAAATCTGATTGCAGAAATTGTGGAAATGATACATCCTCAGGCGAAACAGAAAAAAATCGACCTGCGGCAAACCACCACCGACTCCGATATTGAGATCAGAACAGATGCCAACAAACTACGTCATATTCTGCAAAACATCATTGGCAATGCCGTAAAATTCACTGAAAAAGGAAAGGTTGAAGTAAAAGCGGAACTTACCGTTAAAAACATAATCATTACCGTTACCGATACCGGAATTGGCATTTCCGAAGAAAGTCAATTGCACATTTTTGATGAGTTCCGTCAGGCAGATGGAAGTACTTCCCGCAAATATGGCGGAACCGGTTTGGGATTGGCTATCGCTAAAAAATATGCAAACCTGCTGGGAGGCACCATTGCGGTTAAAAGTGAGTCCGGAAAAGGTGCTGCGTTTACCATAATCCTGCCGGTAGCTTATGCCCTTGAAAATAAAATTACGGCGGTGGAAACAAATTACGGCTTCAATTTTCCCCTAAAAGCTGCAACCTTAAATTCAACAAATAATCCCGCTTCAAAAACGATCTTAATTGTTGAAGACAGCGAGCCTGCCATTATTCAATTGAAAGATATACTGGCCGAAACCGGTTACCTTACGCTTGAAGCACGCAATGGTGAAGAAGCTGCTCAAATTGTTTTAAAAACAATTCCCGATGCCATTATTTTAGACCTGATGATGCCCGGAATTGATGGCTTTGAGGTGCTTAAAAGCTTGCGTGAAAACGATCGTACCGCTTTGATCCCGGTTCTTATTCTCACCGCAAAACATATTACAAAGGAAGAATTAAAGTTTTTGAAAAGAAACAATGTGCATCAGTTGATACAGAAAGGCGATGTAAACCGGGATGATTTGTTGAACTCGGTTGCCGGGATGGTTTTCCCGGAAGTAAAATCAGCAAAGGCTGTTCAAAAAATATCAGGGAAACCGTTGGTTTTGGTTATTGAAGATAATGCCGATAATAGGATAACGGTGAAAGCATTACTGGGTGATCATTATGAAATGATTGAAGCCATTAATGGAACGCAGGGCATTGAGTTGGCTCAAAAAAATATTCCGAATTTAATTTTAATGGATATTGCTTTACCGGGTATTGATGGAATTGAAGCATTTAAGATCATTCGAAATCTTCCTAAGTTAAATCACATCCCCGTTATTGCACTTACAGCCAGTGCCATGATGCATGACCGTGAAACTATTTTAGCGCACGGTTTCGATGCCTATATTGCAAAACCGATTGACGAAAAAATCTTTTTTAAAACGATAAACAAAATACTATATGGAAAATAGTAAACTGAAAATCCTGGCCATTGATGACAATCCCGACAACCTGATAACGATGCGGGCTTTGGTTCAGGAAGCATTTTCAGATGCTTTAATTTTTACTGCAACGAGTGGAAAATTGGGGATTGAACTGGCAAAAAAACAAGATCCCGATGTTATTTTGCTCGATATTGTGATGCCAGAAATAGATGGATATGAGGTGTGTAAGAAGTTGAAATCGGATGATATGCTCAAAGACATTCCGATAATTTTTGTTACCGCCTTAAAAGTAGATAGAGAAAGCCGTTTGCATGCTGTGGAATTGGGAGCAGAAGCCTTTATTGCCAAACCCATTGACAAAGTGGAACTGAGTGTTCAGATAAGAGCGATGGCGAAAATAAAACGGGCAAATCTTGATAAACAATCTGAAAAAACCAGGCTATCTGAATTGGTTCGGGAGCGGACAAAGGAGCTTGAAAACACCAATGTGTCTTTATCAAACCTGTTGGGAGATTTGAAAAAGGAGATTGAAGCCAGAAAGAAAATCGAAAATGAGCTCCGCGCCAGCGAAGAACTATTTAGAACCGTGGTTCAAAACAGTTTGAATCTGACAACGCTCACAGATGAAAATGATCAGTTGATTTTTGCAAGTCCACAGGGAAAAATCGTAATTGGAATAGATTGTACCTCTTTTATAGGCAAAAAAATGCCATTGAATTTTCATCCGGATGATGAGAAATTTTGCCTGAAAAAATGGGCAAACCTAAAAACGAAAGGCGAAACCATCCTGCATGCCGAGTATCGCATTATAGATGAAGATGGAGTCATCCGCTGGCTTTCTCACTCGGCTCTCCGTATTATGGTGGATGGAAAAGTAAAATATTATCAAAGCAGTATTCGAAATATTACCGAACGCAGAGCCCTTGAAGCCAGAAAAGAAACTGGGATTCAGATTCAGGATACACTGAACAAAATACTCCAGGTTTCAACTGAAACGATTCCTTTTGAAGAAGCACTTAAAAGAATATTGCAATTGACCTTTGAACCCAAATTTTTAGACCTTTATCAAAAAGGAGGGATCTTTCTCACCAAACCGGGTTCTGAAATACTACAATTAAAATATAGCCACAATTTGCCCGAAACCTTGCATAAAATGTGTGCAGAAGTGCCTTTCGGCCACTGCCATTGCGGGCGAGCTGCCTCCAGTGCCAAAATTCAGTTTTCACACTGTTTGGATGAGCGTCACGATATCCGGTATGATGAAATTACGCCCCATGGCCATTATAATGTTCCCATCCTTTCTGATAAAACGGTTTTAGGCGTTTTGGTTGTTTACCTGAAAGAAGGTCATGTGAATGACCCCGTGGAAGTTAATTTTCTGAATACCATAGCAGGTATTATAGGAGGTTTAATCATTCGCAATAACCTTTTCGAGGAACTGAAAGATAGCGAATATTATTTGAAAAAATCGCAGCAATATTCGAATATTGGAAGTTACCTGCTTGATATTAAAAAGGGTATCTGGAAGGCCTCCGGGGAATTGCACAACATTTTTGGGATGACAGATAAAGATGAGCATACCATTGAGGCATGGGTATCAATTGTCCATCCGGAACAACAGGATATGATGCTTAAGTATTTCCAAAACGAAGTACTTGCCAAAAAACAACGTTTCAGTAAAGAGTATAAAATAGTTAACAAAAGCAAGGATACTAACGTTTGGGTTCACGGCATAGGTGAATTGGAAATGGATGAAAACGGAAATCCCATAAGAATGATCGGAACCATCCAGGACATCAGCGAAAGAAAAAAGGCGGAAGAGTTGATTCTCCAAAAATCTACTGACCTTCAAAGATTTATTGATACCATGGTGGGAAGGGAATTGAAAATGATAGAACTTAAAAAAGAAATAAACGACTTGCTTAAAAAAACCGGAGAAAAAGAAAAATATAAAATAGTAGGATAAAAACGGATTCAACAAAGCGATACCACAATAATGATAATAAAAAAATTTAAACAGCTATTGAACGGACAGCTAAAATAGATAGAGAAGTATGGACATTGAAAAAACACAGCTTGGAAATATTCTGGTAGTAGATGATGACATAGACGGTCTGCTGCTGCTTGTGCGATTGTTAAGAAAGGAGGGATATCATGTTCGGGAAGCAAAAACCGGAGAAGAAGCCATTGATTCAATAAAAGCCTTGCCACCTGATCTGGTTTTACTCGATATTAAATTACCCTATCTGAGTGGTTATGAAGTTTGTGAAAAATTGAAAGAAGATGAAACCACAAGGGATGTCCCGGTTATTTTTATCAGCGCATTAAATGAAACCCAAAACAAAACAAAGGGATTTAAAGTTGGCGGTATTGATTACCTTACAAAACCTTATGATAAAGATGAAATTTTAGCCCGGGTTCACACGCATGTGTCGATGAGCCATATCCGTAAAGAAAGGCAACAATTTGAAGCTTCAAATGCAATGATAAGTGCTGCTTCTCTCAATATGCTGGAAGACCTGAAGGAGGAAGTTGAACAAAGGAAAAAGATTGAATCCGCACTCATTGAAAGCGAAGAAAATTTACGACAGGGAGAACTGGTTGCAAAATTTGGTAACTGGAAATTAGACTTGTTAACCAATATCCTTTACGCCTCGGTTGGAACGCAAAAAATATTCGGAATAGAAAAATCAGAGGTGTCAATGGAGGAGGTGAAAAGCTATCGTTTGCCTGAATACAATAGCTTGATGGATACGTCTTTGAACGATTTGATTAAAAACAATAAACCCTACAACCTTGAATATAAAATTAAAAGAAAAAACGATGGTAAAATAATCGATATCCACTCCAAAGCCATTTACGACGCGAATACCCAAACCCTATTTGGCATCATTCAGGATATTACCGACCGCAAGGCAGCAGAAAAGAAGGTTCACGAAAAAGACCTTCAGTTTAAAAAGATCTCGGATAATGTTCCCGATTTGCTTTTTCAGTTTACCAGGAAACCGGATGGAAGTTATTGTGTTCCGATTGCATCAGCAGGGATCAAAAATATTTTTGGCTGTACCCCCGAAGAGGTAGTAGACGATTTTACCCCCATTGGCAAGGTGATTTTTCCGGAAGATGCTGAAAGAGTAATCAGTGACATTGAATTTTCGGCGAAGAACCTCTCGCCCTTTACCTGTGAATTCAGGGTGCAAATACCCGGCAAAGCCATCCAATGGATTCTTTCCAAGTCAAAACCCGAGAAATTAGCCGATGGAAGCATTACTTGGTATGGCTTTAATTCAGACATCACTGAACGCAAGCAATCCGTAATGGAATTAATGAAACTGAACCTGGCCATTGATTCCTCCAGTGAGGCTATTTTTCTTACCGATAAAGATGGAATCATTACGTTTATCAATAAAGGATTTACTGCTATATATGGCTTCACCCCTGCGGAAGTGGTTGGCAAAAACACGCCCAGAATCTTAAAAAGCGATTTATATGATACCCGCTACTATGCCGATTTTTGGAAGGCTTTATTAAGTGGCAGGGAATTAAAAGGTGAATACATAAATAAAACAAAGGACGGGTCGAGGATAGATATTGAAGGATCTGCCAGCCCTATCTTTGATAACCAGAATAACATTATGGGTTTCCTCGGTATTCAATATAACATTACCGAGCGGATAAAAGTTCAGGATGCACTTCGGAAAAGTGAAACCTTTTTAAAAGAAACGCAAACAATCGCTCAGTTAGGTACCTATACCTTAGATATTATTGGGGGCAAATGGGAATGTTCTGAAATCCTGGAAAAGATATTTGGAATTGATTCTCATTACGACTGGTCATTTGAAGGCTGGATATCCATCATTCACCCTGATTGGCATAAAGGAATGAACGAATTCTTTATTCAACAGTTAGCAGAGAAATCCCATAAATATGAAATAGAATATAAGATTATTCGGCAGGATGATAAGGAGGTGCGCTGGGTTCATGAAATAGGAGAAATCAAAATAAATGAGCTTGAGCAACCCATATTACTCGTGGGCATTGTGAGTGATATTACCGTGCGAAAAATTGCTGAAGAAAAAATCAACCACCTTTCGCAGGCAGTAGAACAAAGCCCCATTACCATCGTTATTACCGATACACAAGGAGGTATACAGTATGCCAACGCCACATTCACTCAAACCACCGGATTTTCACTTGAAGAATCAAAGAGCAAAAAACTACGTATTTTAGACGCTGGGAATAACAAAACAGATGATTTTGAGAAGATGTGGAATAATATTTCCTCAGGTAACAAATGGACAGGAGAGTTTTATAACCAGAAAAAGAATGGAGAATTTTACTGGGAATCTGTTATGATCTCTCCCATTATGGATGCTGAAGGTGAAATACAAAATTACCTCGCCATAAAAACAGATATCACGAACCGAAAACTGAACGATGAAAAACTCAAAAACAGCGAAGAAAGATTCCGTTCGGTTACACAATCGGCAAACGATGCAATCATCTCTGCAAACAGTAAAGGATTCATAATAGGTTGGAATCAGGGTGCCGAAAGAATTTTCGGTTATTCAGAAGAAGAGATTATGGGCAATAGACTGGACGCCATTATCCCTGCAAAATATCAGCAGGACCATCATAAAGGAATCGACAGACTCGGGAACATTGGCGAGCCCCGTATCATGGGAAAAACAGTTGAAGTAGAAGGAAGAAATAAAAATGGAGAGATTTTCCCCATTGAACTGTCATTGGCAAACTGGAATACGGCTGAAGGCACGTTTTATACAGCCATTATCCGCGATATCACCGACCGTAAAAAAGCTGAATTACTACAGATAAAAATAACCAATGACCTGATTCAACGCAATAAGGATCTTGAGCAGTTTACGTATATTGTATCGCATAACTTACGCGCCCCCGTGGCAAATATCAAAGGGTTCAATGATATTATTTTAAATATGGAATTATCTCCGGAAGAACTTCAGGAAATAATAACAGGCATTTCTAAATCGGTAAATAAACTGGATACCGTAATCTCGGATCTGAATGAGATTCTGAATTTAAAAAATAACATAACTGAAAAAAAACAGCTGGTATTTTTTCAGGAATTGGTTGATACAATCGTTTCTGCAGATCCACGCCTGATAGAAGGGGAAAAATTTAAAGTGCTAACCGACTTTTCTCAAATTGACCATATGAATACCTTAAAAAGTTACCTATACAGCATCTTTCATAATCTGATATCCAACAGCGTTAAATATTCGAGACCGGATGTGAATACAAAAATTGAAATTACCAGCAAAATGGAAGGTAACAAAATTGAAATTCTATTCAAAGATAACGGACTCGGATTCGACATGGAGAAATCAGGCGATAAGGTTTTTGGTTTGTACAAACGCTTTCATCAGCACATAGAAGGAAAAGGACTCGGGCTCTTTATGGTGAAAACACAGGTGGAAACGCTGGGTGGAAAAATCAGTTTAAAAAGCGAATTGAATAAAGGTTCAGAATTTTTAATCGAAATAAGCATTTAAATTAATATGGCTATTCTTAAATTTTTGGTTGTTGACGATGATCCTTTTAATAATATTATTTGCAAAAAGATCATCCGTTCGGTTTATCCCGATTTGGAGGTGCTTTCTTTCACGGATCCCGAATTAGGTCTGGAATACCTGCGTGAAGGAAATTCAAATCGAACAGACCAAACCACCATTCTGTTTCTGGATATTAACATGCCCATCCTGACAGGCTGGGATTTTCTGGATCAATTCGAAACATTTAGCCCTGAACGCAAAAATCAGGTTTATGTTTTTATTCTTTCTTCTTCCATAGATGAAAACGATATTGAAAAAACAACAGCTTATGGCTGCTTAGGGTTTATTTCAAAGCCCCTATCCGTTCAGGAATTACAAAACGCGGTAGTCATAGTTGGGCTAAAATCTGAGCATTCTGAATGAAGCGGACGATAAAATATTACCGCATCATTTGGCTCAAACACGATTTACCCGCAGGACTTTCTGTGTTTCTGGTGGCACTACCACTTTGTCTGGGAATTGCCCTTGCATCCGGCGCTCCGCTCTATTCCGGCCTGTTATCCGGTATGATCGGAGGGCTGATCGTATCCCTGCTAAGTGGTTCGCAACTTTCGGTTTCGGGGCCCGCTGCAGGGTTAACAACACTGGTTGCCGCATCCATCATTTCCATGGGCGACTATAAAGTGTTCCTGCTGGCAGTTATGGTTGCTGGATTGTTTCAACTGCTTCTTGGATTGTTAAAACTTGGGGCCATTGCCAATTATTTCCCTTCTTCCGTCATCAAAGGAATGTTGGCTTCCATTGGAATTATCCTCATTTCAAAACAAATTCCTTTAGCACTTGGGTACGACCAACCCGATTTCTGGACAAGTGGATTTGTGGATTTGTTTTCTTCCAAACATTTCCTCGGTAATTTCACCGAATTTAACCACCATATCACAAGAGGCGCTATCCTTATTACGATGGTTTCTCTGATTACCCTACTAATCCTTCAACAACCTTTTGCAAAAAAGCTAAAAGTGATTCCGGCTCCCTTATTGGCAGTTGTGTTGGGCGTTCTGGCCAATGTACTATTTACCGGTGCGGCTTCCGGTCTTTCTTTGAAACCCACTCAATTGGTAAATATTCCCTCTAATATTTTTGAAAGCATTTCCTTTCCTGATTTTTCAAAACTTTTTTCTTCAGGCGAAATATGGAAAAATGGTGCAATCATTGGATTACTTGCTACTTTGGAAACTTTGCTCAGCATTGAAGCCATCGATAAGTTAGATAAACGGAACCGCATTACACCCGTTAACCGCGAACTGATTGCACAAGGAATCGGAAACATGACCTGTGGTCTTTTAGGTGCCATTCCCATGACTGCTGTGGTGGTAAGAGGGGCGGCCAATGTGGATGCCGGTGGACGAACCCGGCTATCGGCCTTTACACATGGTTTGTTTCTTTTAATTGCGGTCTTATTTGTCCCTTTTTTACTGAATAAAATTCCTTATGCCACACTTGCAGCCGTGTTGATTGTTACCGGATATAACCTTACCAAACCTAAACTTTTTATGAATATGTGGAGTTTGGGGGGAAAACAATTTATTCCTTTTTTAATTACCATCCTCGTTATTCTTTCTACCGATTTATTGGTAGGGGTGAGTATCGGACTTCTGATTTCTGTTTATTTTATCATTCAAAATAATTTTAAGACAGAGTATAAAATCACAAAATCCCGAAATTTTGAAATTGAAACCTATCTGATTAAATTGAATGGCAATGTTACCTTTTTGAATAAGGTGAACCTCCGAAAAGCATTAGATGAAATCCCTGAATTTAGTGTGCTGCATATCGACGGCAGCGAATGCGATTTTATTGATTATGACATACTGGAAATCATCAGCGAATACCACAGCAAAGCCCACAACCGGCATATCGAAATACACCTGAAAGGGATTGAAAGAGTGAATGTAATCGCTGTGCATTAAATAATTTTATACCTGAATAAATGGAAACCTATATTGAAACTCAAAAATTTAACCAGTGGTATATTAAGCTAATCCTGATCATACCTTTTATTACCGTAATTTCGGGTATTATCATGGGCGATCCCAAATCTTCTGATTCAACCCATTTAGCTATTTCTTTTGGTATCTTAGGTATCATTACCGCCCTGTTTTATTTCACTAAATTAGAAACCAAACTGGACGAGGATGGTGTAAAGGTTCGTTTCTACCCTTTCCAAAGAGCTTTTTACTTTGTAGCCTGGGATGAGTTGGAAGAATTCTCTATCAGAAAATACAAACCTCTTTTAGAATATGGCGGATGGGGTTTTCGATACAGTTTCCGACGTGGAAAAGCTTTTAATGTAAGCGGCAATATGGGACTTCAACTGGTATTGAAAAGCGGAAAGAAATTTTTGATCGGAACAAATAAACCGGAAGAAATGCAGGCTTTCCTGGATCAGATTAAGAGCCGGAGAACCAGATCCCCCAATTATTAATAAAGAAAGATTTTTTCTGTAGCGCAAAGCCCCTACTTTTGCATTTTATGAAAAATCGCAATGGTATTTTGGCTCTATATGGAATAATGTGGGTGAATATCTGCTTTCTTTACATAAGTAGTTATATTTTAAAAATTGTTCCCGTTCTCGCAGATTAGGCTGATTTAAGCAGATTTCGCAGATTATTAAAGTATATTATCTGCGTAAATCTATCATTTAATCCCAAAAATCTGCGAGAGTGGGTAAAAATTATAATGCTTTATCTAATTAAAATTGTGAAACCAAATTATTTTACCAACTATAGATCATATAGAGCCCTTATTTTGCTTTTTCTTTATAAATTTTAGCCAAAAGAAAACAGCGCTCAGCCAATCATTTTATGTCAAATTCAGAAACTCAGGAAAAAAAGAAAATACAAACCGCAGCTGAGGACGAATACATTGAGATATGGGGCGCCCGTGAGCATAACCTTAAAAATATTGATGTAAAAATTCCACGTAACAAATTGGTAACCATCACCGGTTTAAGTGGTAGTGGAAAATCATCCCTGGCATTTGATACCATTTTTGCCGAAGGGCAACGCCGGTATATGGAAAGTTTTTCGGCTTATGCACGCCAGTTTATTGGCAATATGGAAAGGCCCGATGTAGATAAAATAAACGGACTTTCACCTGTAATTGCTATTGAACAAAAAACAGTAAATAAAAATCCGCGTTCAACCGTGGGCACCATCACCGAGATTTATGATTTTTTGCGCCTGCTATACGCCAGGGCTGCCGATGCCTATAGTTATGTGAATGGCGAAAAAATGGTGAAGTTTTCTGAAGAACAAATTATTTCTACCATTATATCACAATTTGAAAACAAAATGATTTCTCTTTTGGCGCCCTTAATTAAAGGCAGAAAAGGACATTACCGCGAATTGTTTGAACAGGTTAGAAAACAAGGATATAACAAAGTGCGATTGGATGGGTTGATTATGGATATTACTCCTAAAATGCAGGCCGACCGGTATAAGATCCATGATATTGAAGTGTTGATTGACCGCATTGAACCCAAAAAAGATGCAAGGTTCAGAATGGCAGAAAGCGTGAAAAGTGCATTAAAAATGGGTAAGGGAACACTGGTATTACTCGAAAATGAAAACAATAAAGCACATCATTTCAGCAAGTTTTTGATGGATCCAAAAAGTGGAATCAGTTATGACGAACCGCAACCCAATAGCTTTTCATTTAACTCCCCTTATGGTGCCTGTCCCGTTTGCGAGGGTTTGGGAGTTAAGAGCATCATTGATGAAATAGCTGTAATTCCTGATAAAAAATTAACGATCAATAAAGGGGCTATTGTGCCATTAGGTGAAGTGCGTGATAACTGGACCTTCATGCAATTGCGCGAAATCGCTAAAAAGTTAAAATTTAGTTTTGCCGACCCCATCGAAAGTTTATCTGAGGAAGCTTTACATGCAATCTTGCACGGATATGATGAACCCATTGTAGTTCCCTTTCAATACAACAGTGGTAATACGCAAAATTATAATTCAAAATGGGAAGGTGTGATCCCCATTATTACCCGTCATTTTCATGAACGCAGTTATGATGCCATTTACAGGTGGGCAGAGGAATTTATGCAAATATTACCCTGCCCCGAGTGTTTGGGCGCACGGTTGAAGAAAGAATCCTTGCACTATAAAATTGGCGGAAAAAATATTGCCGATCTATCCCAATTAGAGATCAATGCTTTGGGAGATTGGTTCCATACGATTGAAAAACATTTAGATGAAAAACAAAATATAATAGCTGCCGAAATTATTAAAGAAATAAGAAGCAGGATACAATTTTTAAGAGGGGTGGGAATAGATTATTTAATGCTGAATTCTCCTGCAAAATCTTTGAGTGGCGGTGAAGCGCAACGAATCCGGCTGGCAACACAAATAGGATCGCAATTGGTGGGTGTTTTGTATATTCTGGATGAACCGAGTATTGGTTTGCATCAACGTGATAATAACCGCCTGATTGATTCTTTAAAAACCCTGCGCGATTTAGGCAATAGTGTAATTGTGGTTGAACACGATAAAGATATGATGGCCGAAAGCGATTGGATTCTGGATATTGGTTTTGGGGCGGGAGCACATGGCGGACATATTGCCGCCGAAGGCACCCTTGCCGAAATCCTAAAATCGGATTCTACAACGGCTCAATACCTGAGTGGCAAAAAAGAAATTGAAATCCCCAAAGCAAGAAGAAAAGGAAATGGCAAGAAACTCAAACTGACTGGTGCCACCGGAAATAATTTAAAGAATGTTTCGGTGAGCTTCCCTTTGGGAAAATTTGTTTGTATAACCGGTGTAAGTGGTAGTGGAAAATCCTCGCTGATCAACGAAACATTATACCCCATTTTACGCCAGCATTTTTATAACTCCATCCAGAAGCCTTTGCCTTTTTCAGAAATAAAAGGGCTTGAACACATTGATAAAGTAATTGAAATAGACCAAAGCCCGATTGGCCGTACACCCCGTAGTAACCCCGCCACCTATGTAGAAGTTTTCAGTGATATCAGAAACCTTTTTGTTGCATTGCCCGAATCAAAAATAAGAGGTTATAAGCCCGGCAGATTTTCTTTTAATGTAAAGGGTGGCAGATGCGAAACTTGTCAGGGCGCAGGAATGAGAACCATTGAAATGAACTTTTTGCCCGATGTGTATGTGAAATGCGAAACCTGCAATGGAAAAAGATATAACCGCGAAACCTTAGAGATTCGTTTCAAAGGAAAATCCATCAACGATGTGTTGGATATGTCTATTGAAGAAGCTGTTCATTTTTTTGAGAACACCCCTCAGATTTTGCGCAAAATTGAAGCCTTAAATGATGTAGGTTTAGGCTATATAACACTCGGCCAACAAAGCACCACACTTAGCGGCGGGGAAGCACAAAGGGTTAAGTTGGCTACCGAATTAAGTAAGAGAGATACCGGAAATACCTTTTATATTTTTGATGAACCCACAACCGGCTTACACTTTCAGGACGTTCATGTTTTATTGGAAGTGCTTCAAAAATTAGTCAACAAAGGGAATACTGTTTTGGTTATTGAACACAATTTAGATATCATAAAGGTGGCAGATCACATTATAGATATCGGTCCGGAAGGTGGGAAGTATGGAGGCGAAATAATAGCTGAAGGCACTCCGGAGGAAATTTGTAAAGTAGAAAGAAGCCATACCGCAAAGTATTTGAAAAGAGAGCTTGGGATTGTATGAGCGTCATGTTCTCCATTTTACGCTTTTAACAAATAAATCCTAAAAACAGGAAATAGTTTAACACACGTAAACTCAATATTTACGTAGTAAATTCATATAATAACAGAGGCTATTAAATGTTTTCATTTTTGCAGCTCCTATTTGATTGTCCAGATTTTGGGTCAGGTTTAATTTCTGGGGAGTAAGTTGTCTTAAGCAAATAATTTTTCAAGACTAAATAGAAAAAGTTTGAAGACTGTTAATATAGTTCGATCCCAATGTGGTAGCATGAACTGCACTAGAAAGCCCAGCTCCAAAGGATTTGAATAATCCGGATACAATCCTGAAGGGATTGAACAATAATAGCACCGGATGAAATCCGGTGATAACAAACGCCTCCCACGAAACCGCAACTCCGAAGGAGTTGAATAAACTATCAGGCAGGAGGGTTATGCAGCATTAACATATTCTGTTAAAGATAAAAACAAATTGATTGATTATGTTAAAAATCAAGAAGCACATCACAGAAAGATTTGTTTTAAAGAGTAATTAACAGAGTTATTAGAAGAGAATTTTATTGAATTTGATGAAAACATCTATTATGAACATACAACCCCTCCGGGGTTGCTGATTCATGGGTGGCACCTATGACCCCGCCTCGTCTTTAAGGACGAGACGGGGCTATTATTATTGAAGCCCTTCGGGCTTCCAATGCGAAAGTTTGATAGATTTCGTGGACCAAAAATGCATTTGTGGCTATTATTGTTGTAGCCATCCAGGCTTCCCTTGTGAAAGTCTGATTGTTTTCAGAACTTTTTTTTGTCTACTCCACAACTTATAAACGTGACCCCAGATTTTATTTGAATACTATATTCGAATCATGGTGACAAAGAAAAATATTGAATCTACGCTACATGCCGATGCAATTGTGATGAATAAAATTTACATTGTCAGGAATCATAAAGTAATGATAAATAGGGATTTGGCGGAGCTTTATGGTATAAATACTAAAGTTCTAAAACAGGCTGTTCGCAGAAATCTTGACCGGTTTCCTCCAGATTTTATGTTTGAGATGACTTTAGATGAGTTAGAAAATTGGAGGTCACAATTTGTGACCTCCAATTTTCAGTAGTATACCAAAATTACTGCTATTTCCATTGGAGAATAAGCATATGCCCCCATTGTTATCAGGCTCCTAAACGATGCCGCATGATCCGTTGTACTTCGCTATACAATTGCATGGGATTAAATTTTCGCCAATTAAGGGCATCAAGTTCACCCCCGAAATTAATATAATAATCAATATTGCTGCTTCTGAATTCCTCCAGAACATGGGGCAGGAAATTGATCGCTGCTATCCAGCCGTCTTCCACATCCTGAAACCACTCTTCGTAATAACTATCATCGCTGCTGTGAAAATTTAATACGTTTTCGCCAATGAGTATAAACTTAAAAATTCCATTCCCATTCAGCGTTTCGGCAACTTCGCGTTTCAAAAACATAATGTCATTATTGATGGCGTCATTCCACTCCCCTAATAATTCTATGATCGCAAATCCCTTATCGTATTCTGCAAATAAAATTTTAACATATAAGGTACTGGATCCAATTTCATCCCATTGCGGATGGATTACATAATTGTAGAGTTTATTGGTAAATTCGAATTCACTGTATTCGCGTTCAAAAAAAGGTGAACCGGGGTCGTTTTCACTCTGATAAAGATCCCGCCACTTATAAAAAGGCTCCAATTCCTGCATGGTTCAAATTTCGTATTTTTTTTTTGAATAGTAAATGTTTTGATTCCTATTTTTCAATTGCTTTTTGAGCCTTTGGTTTCAGTATGCATCAAATTTATTTCCCATTAATCCGGATAATTATTTGTTTATAAAATTCTGATTGCTTTATATTTGATTTGTATTTCGGCTCTATGTGGTTTGTTATGGGTAAATTTAAAAACAGGGTTTATGTTTTGGTGAAATAGCATTTGTGTTAATTCCATTTTGATTAGCCACTATATTCCACCTAGCGCCTAAAATAATCTCATACTTCAATAATTTTTTTAAAAAATTATGTTTGGGTTAAAGCTAAAATTCTATAGGGTGTGTTTTTTGTTGACCCTGTTTTTGATGCTGCAGAATTTCTCCGCAAAATCCCAAACTTTCCGTTTTCAGTCAAAGAAATATTCTGAACAACCCGATACAAGCGGAGAAGCAGAAGGCGGCATTGCCTCCAGAACAATTTATGGAACCGTGCGCTCAAAACAACATGCGGAGTTTCTGCCCATGGCTACCGTTTTTGTTTTAGGAACCAGAAATGGTGTATTTAGCGATGCGCGCGGGACTTTTTTTATTAAACTAGACGTGAGCAAACCACAAAAATTAGTTTGTTTTTATCTTGGATTTGAGAACGATACCCTTATCGTAAATGAATTAAGCTCCTTTATCAATTTCAGGTTGAAGGAAAAATTTGTTAGCAGCAAAGAAGTGGTTGTTTCGGCTTCAAGAAAAAATGAAAGGAAATTTGAAAGCCCTGTCAGTATTGAAACCATCAGCCAGCGCGAGCTTCAAAATAACCCCACCCTGAACCTATACGACCGTATTGTAAACCTGACAGGTGTAGATGCCATTACCACCAGTATTGTTTTCAAAGTAATCAATACACGTGGATTTAATACCACCTACAATAAGCGCTTCATTCAGCATTTCGATCATATGGATTTATCCATGCCTGCTTTAAATATTTCGGCCGGCATGATCAACGGGCCGGTTGATTTAGATGTAGAAAGAGTTGAAATCATTCCGGGCACAGCCTCCGCACTTTATGGCCCCAATATTTTGAACGGCTTGATGAATACCTACGCAAAAAATCCATTTCAATACCGGGGATTAAGTGTTAGTATAAAAACAGGAGTCAACCATGTTGATGGCATCGATGCCAAACCCGGTCCGGTTTACGATTTCAGTATGCGGTATGCAAACACCTTAAATAAAAACTGGGCCTATAAAATTACGATGGGTTATATGAATGCAAACGATTGGCATGCCACCGATTATGGAGATGTTGCCGATTATACCTATAGCAACAACCTGACTACCTATGGCTATAAACCCGGAAAGGGAAATCCCGGCTATGACGGATCCAATGTGGGTGGTGATGAAATAGCCCTGATTTTCGATTCTACCTATAAATATAAAACTCAGTTTGGTAGTTTCTCCTTATTAAAAGAACCCCTTAAAATTGCCAGAACCGGTTATGCCGAAGACCGGGTTTTTAATTATGATACTTACAACTTTAAAACAGATTTGGGGCTTTATTACCGCCCCAATAAACAAACAGAAATCGCCTATAATTACCGGCTCATAAAAGGGAATGCAAATTATTTATTGGATGCACGCATTCATTTGGAAAGCTTGGTTTTACAGCAACATAAACTCGAAATAAAATACCACAATCATACGCTTCGATCCTATGTAAGTGCAGAGCACTTGGAAAATACTTACGCGTTTGGGCTTGCCTCTATGCTCATTAACCGGGCCGCTAAAGCAGATGCCAATTGGTTTACACAATACCTGATGGCTTTTTCGGGAAGATTTAATGACTTGAATAAATTATTGAATCTGGGTTATGATTCCATACCACGGGGAAATGATGCAGCCGCCAGACGGTTTGCTGATTCCGATAACAGCAGCATGTATAATAACCTGCTCATTTTGGACAGCACCGGCGCTCTTTCGAAACTCACCCTGGGTAGGGCACAATTTCAACCGGGAAGCAAAGAGTTTGATTCGGCATACCGCGACGCTATTTCACGAGGTCCGAATTCAGGGGGAGCCAGCTTATACAGCACCTCAAAAATGTGGTACACCGAGTATATTTACGATTTTAAAGATATTATGAGTGGCATTTCTGTTCTGGCCGGCGGCAATTATAAGCGCTATACACCTGCCTCAAACGGTACTTTATTTTCGGATGCTACTACGCCCATTTATTCGAATGAAATGGGTGTTTTTGTTCAGGCAAATAAAGATTTAATGGACAGCCGGCTTAAACTGCAGGCATCGGGTCGGATTGATTATATGCAAAGGTTTGAGCCACGTTTCAGTCCCCGCGCCTCTGCAGTGATATTACTTGGGCAAAAAAAGCAACACGGCCTTCGCTTATCAGGTCAGATAGGTTTCAGAACCCCATCATTAACCGATCAGTTTACCAATATCCTCTTGCCGGGTTATTATAATTTTGGTGGATTTTACGATGATGCTGTAAAACTAAACCTGGTAAGAAAACAAACGGATGGCAGCGAGTTTATAAATTTATATACCCAAAGCTCCGTAAAAGAATATTTCTATACCCGCGATTCAAGCAAATTGGTGAAACCCGTAATGAGGGATATAAAACCTGAAGAGGTAAGAACAATCGAATTGGGTTTGAGAAGTTTTTGGTTTGGAAAATTAGAAACCGATTTCAGTTGCTATTTTAATTACTATCAGAAATTAATCGGCTCAGAGCAATACATTGGACCCATTAATCGCTCGGATACCATCAATGCGGTATATATTGGGGATCCACAAAAAACTTTAATTTACCGCAATGCCGTGAACTCAAAAGTTCCGGTACTCTCCTATGGTGCCGCTCTTTCTATAAATTATTTTTTATCGCAAAAAACAAGCCTGATTGCGAATTATAATTATAATGCCGTGATCGAAACGAATGCATATCTGTTGCAGGATTTTGTTTCCGGGTTTAATACACCTGCCCATAAATTAAATATTGGAATCTCAACAATTAAATTTCTGAAGAATTTTGGTTTCACCACCAATATTCGCTGGGTTGACGGATATACCTACCATGAATATCATCAGAGTGGTCATATTAATGGATATTATCTGATAGATATGATGTTTAGCTACCAGGTACCAAAATACAATACCCTGTTTAAGCTGGCTGGATCAAACATTACTAATAACCGTTATTCGCAGGCCATTGGTGCACCAACGGTTGGTGCAGTTTTCTATTTTTCCATCTTATATGATGATCTGTTGAAATAGAATATTTTTAGTC
>CAYHCF010000032.1:0-38699 GCA_964355075.1 uncultured Chitinophaga sp. | reverse complement strand
TGTCGAGTAGTGAGCCTGTCGAGTAGTGAGCCTGTCGAGTAGTGAGCCTGTCGAAATACGGTAATCAGTAATCAATTGTCAGTTCGAGCGAAGTCGAGAACGGTAATCGGTAATGGGTAATCAGTAATCGGTATTCGGTAATTTTCTAATCCATATCATATTTATCAGCTCCAAATAATATTATCCTTGCCACTCCGAAAAAAAAATAGAAATTCGCAAAAAAAAATGATGCATGGCCGTTTATAAATTTAAAATTTCATTTGAAGAGTATGAGGATATTATCCGTGTAATCGAAATAAAATCAACTCAAACTTTTTTTGATTTTCACAAGGCAATTTTGGAAAGCGTTGGCTTCGACAGTAAGCACATGGCGTCCTTCTATATGAGCAATGACAGCTGGAAAAAGGGTCAGGAAATTACGCTGGAAGAAATGACGGAAAATCCTGAAAATCAGATTCCCGTTATGTCCAAATCAAAATTAAATCAGTATATTATTGACCCACACCAGAAGATTTTTTATGTCTATGATTTTATTGAATGCTGGACTTTTTTGGTCGAATTGGTTTCCATAAATATTTCTGAAAATCCAAAATCCAAATATCCTATATGCATCAAAACCACCGGTTTACCTCCGAAACAATACGACAAGGTTCAAAAATTAGGATTTGTTGATGACAATGAATTTGATGAAATAACTAAAAATTACCTCAGCCGACCTGAAGCACAATCTGGCGGAATATCAGATGATGAAGCAGACGAATTAGGCTTATTCGATAACGGTGAAGCCGGAGAGGAAGAAGAAACAGACTCAGGGCCGGAAGAGTTGATTTAGTAATTAGTAATCGGTAATAGGTAATCGGAAATAGGTAATCGGAAATTGGTCCCTTCCATTCGGCAAGCTCATGGCAAGCTAAGCTTAGGATGACAAATTTTGTTGTCATAGTGAGCCTGTCGAACTACGGTAATAGGTAATTGCTTGATAGTGCCAAAATTCAGTCTGACCCTTGTTTTCAATTGTGAACTTTGTGTGTTTTCATTTGTGATCCTTGTGGTTAAGGAAATTGCAGTTTTAACACAAAGGCCACAAAGAAGGCATGAAGGTCACAAGGTGAGCCGTAAACAGTCCCTTCAACAGGCTCCGGGACCAATAACCTGCTTTCATCCACACTTCGCACAATTCGTATTTCGCACATTCGTAAAATCCACATTTCGTAAATTCTCACATTCGTAAATCTAAAATCGTACATCGTAAATCTTCCCATTCGTACATTCGTAAAATTCTTATTTCGTAAAATCGTACATTCGTAAATCTTCCCATTCGTACATTCGTCCCGATAGCTATCGGGATTCGTATTTCGTAAATTCATTCGTACATTCGTACGATTCGTATTTCGTAAAATTCTTAATTCTAAATTCTTAATTTCCCCATGTTCACCCTCAACCTAAAACGGCCTTTAATTGTTTTTGATCTGGAAACAACCGGCATCAGTATTTCATACGACCGTATCGTAGAAATTGCTTGTATCAAAATTTTTCCGGATGGGAGGGAGGATATTAAGGTATATAGAATTAATCCCGAAATGCCTATTCCTGCTTTGGTTACAGCAATTCATGGTATTACAGATGAAGATGTGGCAGATAAACCCACATTTGCTCAATTGGCCAAAGAATTAGCTGTATTTATGCAAGGCTGTGATTTTGCCGGATTCAATTCTAATAAATTCGATTTCCCAATGTTAGTGGAAGAATTCTTAAGAGCAGGTGTGGAGTTTGATGCCGAAAACCGAAAATTTGTGGATGCCCAAAGAATTTTTCATACCATGGAACCCAGAAATCTGAGTGCTGCTTACAAATTTTACTGCGGTCAAACCTTAACCAATGCACATAGTGCCGAGGCGGATACGCGGGCTACTGTAGATATTCTAAAAGCACAAATTCAACATTATCCCGCATTGGAAAATAATATCGATTTTTTGCATAAATTCTCAGGGCAAAACAACTTTGTTGATCTGGCCGGGCGACTGGTTTACAATGAGGATGGAAAAGAAGTCTTCAATTTTGGTAAACATAAAGATAAGTTAGTTGAATTAGTTCTGAAGCAGGACACAGCTTATTATCAATGGATGATGAAAGGGGATTTTCCACTGGATACCAAACGACGACTCACTCAAATAAAATTGCGGGCGAAATTCAATGTGGAAAGCAGATGAGTATCCTTGTGGGATATTTTGGGTGGCAGCAATTGATTAAGAATACTATATTCCTTACCTCAATAGGGTAATATTACCTTTTTTGGTCTCTGAGCTTCCATCCCAGCCGGTATAGGTTACAATATAAAAGTAGACATCCGATTGAATTTCATGATTTCTCAATAAACTGCTAAAGGCATCCTTTTTATTATTGGTTTCAAAAATTCTTTCTCCCCAGCGATTATAAATCTGAAGATTAAAATCTTTAACAAATACGGGAACCGTTCTGAAAGAGTCATTTAAACCATCCCCGTTTTCGGTATAAGCATTGGGAACATATACATAAGGAGCCTGAATTAATTCAACAGTATTTGAACGACTGGTCTGATTATTTCCGAATATATTTTCATAGGCCAAAACGGTGTATTGGTATAAACCGTTATCGTAGTTCAGGGCATTATCATAGGCAAAAATGTTTTTCTCGCCTGTGGTGGTAAATAGTTTTTCATGATAGATTCCGGGTTCATTTTTCAAAACCTCATAACGGTTAATTCCCAATGTCCAGTAATCATAAGGGAGCCACGTAAGACTGTGCCTGAATGGATAACTTTTACCGAGCAATAAAATACTGCAGGCTACCGGATTGGAAGCACTTCGGTTGCCACATAAATCCACATTCATAATTTGGTAGCAATAGGATTCCTTATCCACACTTACTGCTCTGTCAATTAAGGTAGTATCGTTTAGTGTCTCAACGGTTTTGAGTAAATTAAAATTAACTTTATTCCTCCCTTCCGTTTTATAGATGCGGTAATGCCAAAAACTATCCGGACGAGCTCTTTCCCAGCTTAATTGTAATTCCTTATTATCCTGAACCGTTACCGTATAAAAAGTTAATGTAGGAGCAGGTGTGGATGCACTCTGCGAACAGGATATATTACTGGTATCACCAAAATATCCGCATACATCACTGCTTGTTAAATAATAACAAGTCTTAATTTTCGGGTCAATCGGATGAATGTCAATATAAGTTTGAAGGTTTGTTGCACTGGTTTTAAATACCTGCGTTGGGTTCAGCCCGTTTTCTACCCTGATCAGATAAATAAATTTCGTAAACTTTGAGCTTGGATAGCTTCCCCAATCTATTTCCATGCTATCGCCAAAAAGACTACGTGGACAGTAAACTTGCGGAGCAGGAACCTTATCTAAAGGTGTTACAACTATTTTAATAATTTTTGTCCTTTTATGCCAATTCGGACATTGATTATCCCTGGCAATAACCTGAAGATAAAGGGTATCTTTTAGAATATCATCACAGGTAGGAATCCAATTCAGGATCAGTCCTGCTGCACCTAAACTATTCACAATTTTGGTGGTTCCTTTTGTCAAAAATGAGCCGCTAACAATCAAAAAAACGGAATCTTTCGCATCAATAGAAGAGATAAAGAAGCTCTTGTTTAAGGTGTCAAATACTTTTAGGGTAATCAATGTTTCTTCCATCCCGTTAAAGACAGGATTTCCTGTAGTATCATCCACAAAAATGCTGCAAATTTTCCGGGAACTGTCTCCAAAAATTCTACATGAATTAAGCGAAACGATCTGGTAACAATAATTGGTATTGATATTATCGGGAGCCGCAATATCATTATAGGTTTGAGCATTCTGTAATGAAACCGAATCATAGGTGGTAATGGAAGATATGCCCTTGCTTCTTAAGATAAAATATTTGCCAAAATCGCTTGAAGGTAAATTATTAGTCCAGTTAAGCTGAACCGAATTGGCATTCAATATTTTTACGCAATCAGGAAAGGGTGGAGGGATGGGATTAGAAATCACAACGATCTTAATGGTTCCTTTGGTAATATTGGCAACCGGACAGGCATTATCGTTAAATTCCAGGTAAATAATCTGAGTATCTATGCCAATATCTGAACACCTGCTTTGCCAGTCAATTCGTGCAGTTATTTTTCCCGGAACCGATAAAGTATCTACCAAAAATGCCGGATTAGGTGTTTTATTGAAAATAGCTCCATTTGCAAAGATGGACATGATATCATTGTTTTTATCGGTTGCCTCAAAATCATATAATAAGTGAGTTCCGGCAATGACCTGAATGATGGTATCTAAAAATACCGGAGGTGTTAAATAAGTTCTCATGTCAAATTTAAACAGACCCAGGTTACAGCCTCCAATATTGGTATTAAATGCCCTTTTCCCGGGGTTAATTCTCGACCATGCATTGCTGGTGGTAGGGAAGTCGTTCAATCCACCACATCCGGCACAAACGGCCTGATACACAATCCCGCTTTTATCAAAATGGCTGGTACCTCCATCAACATGCTCCTGACTTTGTGCACCTCCATAAAAAGTTGCAAAGCTTAACTGTGCAAAATTCTGACTCAATACCATCAGGTAAAAATCAGAACCATCTGTGTTTTGTTGAAAGGCATCGGGAGTGGTAGGTAATCCATATACATTTCCCATCCCGTTATGATAGCTATTATTAGTTCCTCCTCCCCATCCACTGATATAGATTCTTCCACATACATCCACCAAAAATGCAGAAGGGGATAATTCCGGCTGAGCCAATCCTTTTCCAAAAGAAGTTTTTAAGAGCAAATTATTTAAATTCTGATCATATTTCTGAGCGAATTGTTTCCCGTTGTTTTGGCCATATACATTCGCACTCATACCCATTGTTCCTGTTGTTTGTCCCATTGAATACAAGTTGTTCAGGTTATCCGTCTGAACAAAGAATACCTGATCATAAGAACTGGTTCCTGTATAAATCAATTTTTGGCGAACCCCTGAATTCGAATATTTTCCAATCAAACCATCCACCGAACCGGAATAAGGAAAGCTGGTGGTTCCATATTGCAGATTACTGCTGGTGGACCCCCCACCGATAAAAATATTGTTCAGGTTATCCAGACAAAGAGAATAAAGTCCGTCATCTCCATTTCCACCCACATAAGTACTAAACAGAATGGTGTTTAAGTTAAAAGTGAATTTCAACAATATTCCATCCTGATAACCTCCGCCATAAAGACTCTGCGAAGCGTTAATCATCGGCGCATTGGTGGAATTGGTTGAGGATGAAATATAGATGTTTCCGGATTGATCGGTTAATACCTCCCCCCGGTACCAATCAGAATAATTGTAAGGAAGTAAGGTAGGTTGACTGGTATAGGAGTAAATTGCTTGTCCATTAATTCCATCGTTTGCCGATCCTCCATAAAGTGTGGAAGCAACCAAAATAGTTCCATCTAAATTGAGTTTGCTAATAAAAATATCCGATCCCCCATTTTGGGTTCGGTCAAAAGCATTTACGGTAGTAGGAAAATCAGTTGAATTAGTAGTTCCAAAAATAATGATTTGTGGAGACATGGAAATGGTATCTCCTCCGGATACGGTAACACTATGGGGTTGTTCATTATCGCTCCCTCCAATAAATGATGCAAACAACAACTGACTCCCATTGGGATTAAACTTAGTAATAAATGCATCTCTTGCATATTCACCGTTGGAACCACTTCCCCCACCAAAAGTAATATCATAAGCCCCAGTGGTTATGGGAAAATTTGCGGCATAAACTGTTCCTGCACCGTATGCATTTCCATCCTTATCAAAGCTGGCAGCAAAACCAAAATTATCGGCTGCACTGCCCACATAGGTCCCAAAAATGATGGAAGGATCTATCACAATGGGTTTCTGGCTGTGATAATGATCCAATTGGAAACTGAGAATATTATTCTTTAAAACGTAATCTGTTTTAATAACTTCCTGGGAGGAATCAATCGACTGATAACTGACAGGTTCTTCTTCAATCCATTCTCCAAGGCTTGTTATAATTTTTAATTTATTATCCTTCAGTTCCAATTTATCGGCACCCTGATACTGTAATTGGATTAAAGATGGGTTGGCGCCCGGCTGCAAATGGAAATTGATTTTCAGTCCATCGGGCTGAGCCAATAACTCTAAATCAATGAGCGGATAAATCTGGCGAAGCACAATTTTTTTGAAACCATGCACATTGCTGGCCCACTTACTTTCACTACCAACAAAATAATTAAAATATTCAGAGCTTGAAAAATCTTTCGAGATTTTTGGGTTCGGGTTTGAACCAACAAACTTTACCTTAACCGAGTGAAAATGCATGCTTGACACGGGTTTACCATGCTCCAACTGGTGGGTTGCTTCTTTATCAACAAACAAATAAGTAAGCTGATTTTTTTCAATAAACAAACTACCTACAGGTAACTCGGCTCTGAACAAAATGTTGGATTCCCATTGCCCTTTGTTTTCGATAAATTGAATGGCTGAGGAAGGAAAATTACCTGCGATTCCTTTAAAAAAAATGCATAAAAATACCCATGCAAAAAATAATATTTTGTTTATTTTTGAAAGATATGTTTTGGTCCCCCTCAAATTAAAGTGTAAAGGTAATAAATGTCAGACAAATATAAGCAACATTTGGTTGTTTTAAGTGGATCAGGTATAAGCGCCGAAAGCGGGCTTAAAACCTTTCGCGACCATGACGGCCTCTGGGAAGGTTATCATGTGGAAGAAGTGGCAACACCGGAAGCCTTCCATAAAGACCCGAAATTAGTTCTCGAATTCTACAATTTGCGGAGGAAAGCCGTTCTTGACGCGGTTCCGAATGATGCACATTTGCTTCTGACTCAGTTAGAAAAGGATTATAAAGTTACCATCATCACCCAAAATGTTGACGATTTACACGAACGGGCCGGAAGCTCAAACATTTTACATTTGCACGGAGAAATACTCAAAAGTAAAAGCACAAAAAATCCCGGGTTGATTTATGATATTGCAGGTCCCGACCTGAATTTAGGCGATTTGTGTGAATTGGGTAGCCAGTTAAGACCCTATATTGTATGGTTTGGAGAGGATGTTCCCCTGATTGGAAAAGCTGCCCAATTAGTTGAATCGGCTGATATTTTTTTGGTGATTGGCACTTCCCTTCAGGTATATCCTGCCGCCGGGCTGCTAAATTATTTCGATTCAAAAAAACCACTTTTTGTCATTGACGCTAAACCCATTCCAATTTATAACAGAAAAAATACCATACAAATAAATGAAGTTGCTACCAAAGGAATGAAAATTTTGATGGATACCTATTTGCAGATAAATTGATAGTAGTCCGGAAAAACTTAACATTGCAAATTATTGGGAAATATTAGTACAGGGCCTCATTAACGATATGATGAATCAAAATCAATTATTAACAATAACCATCCTTCAACAGGAACTTTTTTGGGAAGACTGTACTGCCAATCTCAATAAATTTTCTAATCTGATACAATCTCTGAAAGAACCATCCGATCTGATTGTTCTGCCCGAAATGTTTTCTACCGGTTTTAGTATGCAGGCCGGGAGTTTATCACAAACAATGGAAGGTTCAACTGTTTCGGCCATGAGAGATTGGGCAAAAACAAGCAGTTCTGCAATTTGTGGAAGCTTGATCATAAAAGAAAAGGAACAGTTTTTTAACCGCTTCGTTTGGGTTGAACCTCAAGGCAAAGTCGTTTTTTATGATAAAGCACATTTATTCAGAATGGGCGAGGAACAAAATCATTATACAAAAGGCACGGAGCGCTTGCTAATAGAATATAAAGGTTGGAAGATTGCTCCTTATATTTGCTACGATTTACGTTTCCCGGTTTGGTTAAGAAGAACGGCCGCATATGATTATGATCTGTTGTTAATTGTTGCCAACTGGCCTCAGATAAGAGCTGAACATTGGAAATTGCTATTACCTGCGAGAGCTATTGAAAATCAATCTTTTGTTGTTTCCGTGAATCGGGTTGGAATGGATGGAAATGGATTGGCCCATTCAGGAGACTCGCAAATTATTAATCCAAAGGGTCAGGTTTTATTTATGGAAACTGATAAAGAAACGGTTGCCTGTATGACCTTAAATCTGGATGAGGTAAAACAATATAGAAAAATATTCCCCGTTGAGCTTGACAGTGATAGCTTCGAATTTTTGCCTTCATGCAACCCATGAGCCGCAAATTGAATCAAAATAAATATGAAAAAATTAATTCTTATTAGCTCTCTGTTAGTGCTGGCCGGCTCTCTCTTTGCCCAAAAAAAGCAGGCCATCAAAAAAGGCGATGACTCAAAAAATCCTGTTGCCGAAAAAGGAAAAGGGAATGCTCAGTTTGATTATACTTCTTTCGACTTTGGCACCTTAAACGAGAAGGGTGGAAAAGTTTACCATGAATTTAAATTCACCAATGTAGGTACCAGCCCTCTGAGAGTGGTTAACGTGATTACCAGTTGCGGATGTACTTCAACCAATTGGATTAAAACAGAAATTGCACCCGGTGAGAAAGGTTTTGTAAAAGCAAGTTTTGATCCGGATCAAAGACAGGGAAAATTCGATAAAACCATTACCGTTCAGTTTGAAGGGGGAAGTCCGACTTATCAGAGCTTAACGATATCCGGTCATGTATATCCATCGCGGTACGATTTCTCAGATACCTACAGATACCAATATGGAAACCTGGCGGTAAAAACAAACAGCATTAATTTTGATGCAGTTAAAAATACCAGTTTTGATAGTGCCGAAATTGGATTTTATAATATGAGCAATAAAACAATCTACGTTTACCGGGTAGATGCTCCTTATAATATGTTTATTACCAAACCATACGATTATATGATACCGGGAACCGATTTAACCATGAAATTAATCTATTTTCCGGCAAAACCTTTGCAATATGGTCCGATCAGGCAAGAAATTAAAGTTTATACCAATGATGATTCCTTACCGGTAAAAATATTTTATGTAAACGCGAAAATTGTTGAAGATTTTGGTGTTTTGGATAAGAAAGCATTAAAAAAAGCACCGAAAGCTAAGTTTGACAAAACACAAGTAGATTTGGGACAAATACATTTGTTTGATTCACCTACTGCAACCTTCAAAATTACCAATAAAGGTAAAGACGATTTAATCATCAGAAGAGTTCTGCGAACCTGTAGTTGTTTAGTTCCCGAATTGTCAGGTACCATTATTCCCAAAGGAGAAACAGCCATCTTAAAAGTTAATTATTCTCTGGCAAATATGGCCGGTCCTGATTCAAAAACACTCATTCTGATCACCAATGATCCTAAGCAATCTGAAGTTACGCTGACGGTTACTATTGATGTGATTCCATAATTTTTTAAAGACTCAAAATTTATTGTATGAAAAAAGTTCTTTTTGTTTTATTAGCCTTTGCAGGAGGCATCGCCGGTGCCTTTGTTTTTAGCAAATTCCAATCCAATAAAGTCATTTTAGAAACTTCCTACGTCGGAAACCCACCTTCATTCAGTACGGTAAATTATAAAGGGAATAACCTTGCCAGCACAGATTTTGTTAAAGCATCGCAGGCATCTGTTCACAGTGTAGTATTTATAAAAACTTTGACTAACCAACATATCACCAACGATCCTTTTTTTGATTTTTGGAATGGTGCTGATTTTTTTGGCAGAAGGGGACCGGTGGCAAGTTCAGGTTCCGGGGTAATTTTAACTTCCGATGGCTATATTGTTACCAATCTGCACGTAGTAAAAGATGCCAGTCAGATTGAGGTGATCATGAACAATAACAAACAATCTTTTAAAGCGAAAGTGATTGGAGTGGATCCTTCAACCGATTTGGCTTTGCTGAAAATTGAAGGTTCCGGTCTTCCTCATATCGTTTTGGGAAATTCAGATCAATTGCAGGTAGGAGAGTGGGTTTTGGCAGTCGGAAATCCTTTCAATTTAACCTCAACGGTAACCGCCGGAATTGTCAGTGCAAAAGGCCGGAATATTAATATTGTTAATAGCCAGTTTCCGATCGAATCATTCATACAAACCGATGCTGCCATTAATCCGGGAAACAGCGGGGGAGCACTCGTGGATTTGGATGGGAAATTAGTCGGAATAAATACTGCGATTTCCAGTAATACCGGATCGTACAATGGTTACGGTTTTGCTATTCCCGTAAATATTGTAGCAAAAATTGTGAAAGATCTGGTTGATTTTAAGGAGGTTCAACGAGGGTTTACCGGTTTAGATGTAAAAGATATTGATGCCCCAATGGCGCAAACTTTAAAAATAAACAATAACCACGGCGTTTATGTAGATTATATTTTACCGGAAGGTCCGGCCGAGCAAGTTGGCTTAAGGCAAGGAGATGTGATTGTAAAAATAAATGAAAATGACATTGACAGTAAGGCAAATTTTGATGAACAAATCGCATTTTTAAGGCCGGGTGATAAAATCAAAATCAATTTTTTGCGATCAGGAAAAGAGGAGCAGGTCACACTGGGTTTACTCAGTAAAGCAGAAACTAATGCCATTATTAAAAAAGGTTCTGTTTCCTCCGATGTTTTAGGAGCAGATCTTCAACCCATCTCGAAAATTGAAAAGGAGAAAATGGGAATCAAAAATGGATATCGGATCAGTAGTATCCGACGGGGCAGGATAGCCAGCATGGGCATTCAGGAAGGATTTATCATTACCGCTTTGAACCGGAAGGAGTTTGCTACAGTGGAGGAAATGACCAGAGCACTGGAAAGTGCACGCGGACAAACTTCCATTGAGGGCTTTTTTGCAAACGGTGGAAAAGGGGTATTCTCCTTTTATATTTATTAGTTTGCTTCAATCTGAAGCTATTTGGTATTTCAATTGCATTGTGAGCCGGGTTATTTCAGTTTTTCGATGAATAACGATAATTTCCCTTGTGTACTTTGTGTTTTTCTTTGCGTACCTCGTGGTTAATGAGAATAGCCATTTTAACACAAAGCCCACAAAGGATAAACCACAAAGGACACTAAAAGAGTTATAAAAATATGATCTTTTTCGCAAATAATCAGTAGGAGAGCCAGATAATTTTGTTTCATAAGAGTTGTTTTAATAGGTTTTGATCAGGGGTTGTTGTGGGTTTCCGGAATTTCTAAATTTTCTAAAAATTGTTTCATCTCATTCAGTTGCCATTGTCTTTCCTCTGTGATTTTATTCAGATTATCCGGAAATGCCAATTGAATTGTTTTTATGGCATAATCAGAACAGATCATTGCATGCGCTTTCATATGCCCAACGGCAGCCGCATGACCCGCTGTTCGTAAAGCCGTTTTGGCTACCATGGTTTTACATTGTCTTGCCAGGGCATGTAATTTAAATCCAGCCTGCCTCACTTCATGAACGCCTGCATTACCCTCTTGCCAACGTTCATTGGTTTGAAATCCGATCCTGAAAGACTCTTCTAATGGGAATTCGCCATTACCATGAGGTAAAATATGTTTGGCACACAGAATGGCCCATTTCGCCAGATCAATCTGATTCAGTGGGCCGGCCAGATGATCTATTTCTGCCCGCAAAGCATCATTATCTGTTATCTTTATTTTAATATTAGTTGCCAAAATTTATTTGTTTTCAACGGAAATCAACAAAATCATCCTGTATTAATCAATCTTTTTTTCCTGTGTTTTGTGATCATTCGCCTTATTAATTCGACCCTGCGATGCATAAATATGTTCTATTTTCTGCTGAGTCCGGGAATTATTTGGATTCAATGAAATTTCTTTTATATAATAATCAAGGGCTTTTTCGTAATCGTTTTTATGGTAAAAATTATCCCCGATTTTACTATACAGGTTTGCCAGATCTCTTGAAATAGTAGGATGATCGGGCATAATCAGGAGTACTTTTTTATAGCACGAAACAGCACTGTCGTTCTCACCGGCAATCTGATAACAATCTCCCAGGGTTATCATTTCTTCAACATTATTTGGACTAAGCCTGAGTACTTTGATAAAATAGGGAATTGCAGCTTTAAAATTCCGATGGTTATAACAGATCGCCCCAGAATTATGCAGCGCCTGAATATGGGCGGGTTTAATTTGCAGGGTACGTTCGTACATCTGTAAAGCCATTTGCGAATTGTTCAGGTCGTCATATAAAACCCCCAGGTTATACCAATTATTTTCATCACCGGCATATAGGTCTGATGCCTTGTTAAAATTGGCTATAGCAGATGTATATAATTCATATTTTTTACCTGGATCAGAGGCTTTTTCTCCCTGCAATCTTAATTCAGCTGCAAGGGATGCATAGGCCCTCGAACTGTTGGGAGATGTTAAGATACCTGCACTAAATAAAGTGTAATTGTTTTTCCAGTCGGCATTTCGCGGAATGAGTATTATTGAAAATGATAGGAGAACAATGGCTATGAGCAGGTAAAAAGTTCGTTTGTTTGCTAAAGTTTTTTCGTATAGATTTATCTTAAGCGCTTTCATCAAAATCAGTGGAAACGCCATACAAAAGCCTAATGACGGGGTATATAAAAATCGTTCTGCAAAAGTTGATCCAATCATAAAGACCAGATTTGAGGTTAAAAAAATAGTAATCAGGTAAAACAACATGGCAAACGCCAGTATATCTTTTTGTTTAAATCGTATCAGAATATAAATTCCAATACTCAGATAAATCAAAATGGAAGCAATGGTATAGCTATTTGCAAAAGAGACAATTGGAATCTGATTATAAGAGTAATCCCAGCTTAAGGGGTATGGAATGAACAACATATAAAAATATTTTCCCAGAATAACTGCGTTGGTGGCATACCTGTCTGACATTGTTTTTGCGGCCATTAACGAGTTATTTATTACACTCATTTCTTCTATGCCATCAAGAATATTTGCCCTGACAATAAAATATAATATCAAAAATCCGGCGTAGGGAAGGGTAAGAAGCAGGATCTTTTTAAAACCGGTTTCTGTAAAGAAATATAAAATAAGTGGGATGATTAAAACAAAAGTTATACAGTTTTCTTTACTCAGAATAGCAAGCAAAAAACAGAAAACAGATATTAAATAATGTTTGAACTTTAAGCTGCTGATATATATTACCAGTGTATAAAATGAGATCACTCCGAACAAGAGTCCAAGAATTTCATCCCGGCTTTTAATATTGGCGACAACCTCGGTATGAATAGGATGAAACGCAAACAATAGAGCCATAACAAGCGGAATGGTGTAATGAATTTTTTTGAATATTTTTAAAAACAATAAATAGATGAACGAACAGGTTAATGCGAAAAAGGTAATGTTAAAAAAATGGTTCACATGCGGATTGAATCCAAAAAAATGCCTTTCGGCCATGAGGCTAAAAAGTGCCATGGGGCGGTAGTTTGCGTTCAGACCATTAAAACCAAATAGCGTACCTTTAGTCCATATATTTTGAAATGACGAAAATCCCCTTTGAATGAAAATATTTTTTACTACGTAAAGGTCATCATCAAGTGCATAGTCATGTCCGATTGTATTTGCATATAAGAGGAAGGGGATTAAAAAAATAAGGAAAGCAATGGGCCATTTCTCTGATCCTTGTAACAACAGCAGAAATTTTTGTGCAGCATTATCTTGTGGAAATATTTTTTCGTGTATTGGCATAACAGGCTTGCAAGTTAATAAATCGTACAATTAGCTCATAACTCATTCATTGTTTGTGTTTGGTCTGTACCTAAGAACGGAAATGCGTAATTCAACAATGTTTTTCTGTGTTTCTTTTTCTCATTGGTGTAAAGTTATGATTATTGTTTTAAGGTGTCCTGCAGTTCATTAAATAATCTTGTGTCGTTCTGCGAGATAATTAATTTATGTTTTTGAAGGGTTTGGATTAAGAACATGTTTTTAAAATGGGAACCATACACAGTAACAAAACCGATTTTTTTGAAAGCGTAATATTTCCCAGTGTTTCCCCAAAAACCGTAAATTCCATACAATCGCAATGCCCCACTCATTTCCTTTGCAGCTACTGTTCTGATTTCAGAAATATCAGTAAGTTTTATGATTTTGTTTCCAATTGGTCTGACAATAGTTAAGGAAACATTGTCGACAGCGTATGATTTTGGTGCAAAAAGATAACTACCAAGAGTTGCTAACAAGGTAATAAAAAGTGTTCCAACAATAAATAAAGTGATTCTCAGATCCGTATGTGACATTGATAAGGCAACAATGGTATTGTAAAAAACAATAGAAACGAGTGTTATGAATGAAACCGAAACCATTCTGAATAAAGTGTCTGGTGATTCTTTGTATTCCATTTTATGGTTTATTATCTAACTGTTTAATTATCATTGTGCTTTACGTGCATGAAACGTTTCTGCCGTTAACCGATGATGTTGGATTTGCATCAAATTTTCATTCGGAAAACAGCATTTCAAATATATGAAAAATTGTCCGATGAAAGCAAATGCACTATTATTGCTAAGGTGCTGGTGAACTAAACTTACAACCATGTTCATCGTCCATAAAATAATTGCAGTTCCATTTATGATTTGTTTTTTTTTGTATCTTCTTATCTGTAATTTTCTCAACCATCAACCATCAACCGTCAACCATTTTGTTAATATCTCAATTTGCGGATTAATGTGTGCTTGGTTACTTTTGCCAAAATCTAAACACTATTGAATCGTTCAGTAAATAAGTTTCCGGCCACCCTGCTGCTTGCAGATGGTACGGTTTTCACAGGTACTTCCATCGGAAAAATTGGTTCAAGCAGCGGAGAAATCTGCTTCAATACCGGAATGACCGGCTACCAGGAGATTTTCACCGATCCCAGTTATACCGGCCAAATTCTGGTTCAAACCAATGTGCATATCGGTAATTATGGAATTGCCCAACTCGAAGAAGAATCGGAAAGTATCAAAATTGCCGGTTTGGTTTGCAAAAACTTTAATGTTCCTTATTCCCGAAAACAAGCCGATCAATCGGTTCAGGAATATTTTGCCTTAAATAATATTGTGGGAATTGCCGACGTAGATACCCGTGAAATTGTACGCCATGTGAGAGATAAAGGTGCCATGAACGCAATTATATCTTCTGAAGTGAAGACCTTAGACGAACTGAAAGCTGAATTGGCAGCTGTTCCTACTATGGAAGGTCTGGAATTATCGTCAAGAGTTTCTACTCCAAAAACGTATTTCTTAGGAAATGATGCTGCAGCAAAGAGGGTAGCGGTATTGGATTTAGGCGTTAAGAAAAATATTTTACGCTGTTTGGTAGAACGCGATACTTACCTGGCAGTTTTTAATTGCAAAACAACGTTCGAAGAAATGATGCAGTTTAAACCCGATGGCTTTATGATCAGTAATGGCCCCGGCGACCCCGGCGTTATGTCATTTGAAGTGGAAACCGTAAAGCAGATTGTGGATGCCGGCATCCCGTTATTTGGTATTTGCTTAGGACATCAGCTACTTGCCGAATCGCAGGGTTTACATACGTATAAAATGTTTAATGGTCACCGCGGTTTGAACCATCCTGTAAAGAACCTCCTGACCGGACATTGTGAGGTAACTTCGCAAAATCACGGCTTTGGCGTAAATATGGATGAAACCCTTAAACATCCAATTGTAGAACTTACCCATATAAATCTCAATGACAATACCGTGGAAGGTATCCAATTAAAAGGTCGCAGGGCATTCTCGGTTCAATATCATCCTGAGGCAGCTCCGGGTCCGCAGGATAGCCGCTATCTGTTTGATAACTTTGTGAAGTCCATGAACTGAGTTTTATAACATAAATCAGTTAATTATTTCTTTCAAAAAACGAAATTTGAAGCCGGAAACTAAATTTCATAATTTCAAAACCAATTAATAAACAAAACTATGAGTGGAATAATTGACATCCGTGCACGCCAGATTTTAGATTCAAGAGGCAACCCAACCGTTGAGGTAGATGTGATTACTGAAGATGGTGCTTTAGGTCGTGCTGCTGTGCCTTCAGGCGCTTCAACCGGAATACATGAGGCCGTTGAACTGCGGGATGGTGACAAAAAAGTTTATATGGGCAAAGGTGTTTTAAAGGCCATTGAAAATGTAAACGAAGAAATTTGTGACCAATTAATTGGTGCCGATGTGTTTGAACAAAACGACATTGATCACAAGTTGATTGATTTGGATGGGACTGAAAATAAAGGGAAATTGGGAGCCAATGCGATATTAGCCGTTTCCATGGCCTGTGCTAAAGCAGCAGCCATCGAAGCCAATATGCCTTTGTATCGCTATATAGGTGGTGTGAATGCCAATACTTTGCCGATTCCTTTGATGAATATCCTGAACGGAGGAGCGCACGCTGATAACTCAATAGATTTCCAGGAATTTATGATTGTTCCGGTAAATGCCGATAGTTTTAGCGAAGCCCTGCACATGGGAACTTCGGTTTTTCATCACTTAAAAGCTGTTTTGAAAAAGAAAGGATTCAGCACCAATGTTGGCGATGAAGGTGGTTTTGCCCCGAATATTCAATCCAATGAAGAAGCCATAGAAATTGTTTTGAGCGCCATTGAAACTGCAGGTTATAAGCCGGGCAAGGACATTTACATTGCTTTGGATGCGGCCGCCAGCGAATTCTGGGATGAGAAGAAAGGGATGTATGTCTTCAAAAAATCCGATAAACGCGAATTGTCGCCAAGTGATATGGTTAGCTACTGGACGAATTGGGTGAACAAATATCCGATCATTTCCATAGAAGATGGTTTTGCAGAAGATGATTGGAAAGGGTGGGCAGAAATAACCAAATCCATTGGAGACAGATGTCAGTTGGTGGGTGATGATTTATTTGTGACCAATGTTAAACGTTTGTCGAGGGGAATCAAAGAAAACATTGCCAATTCTATTCTGGTTAAAGTAAATCAAATTGGTACGCTTACCGAAACCATTGATGCCGTGAACATGGCAACCCGTGCATCTTATACAAATATTATCAGTCACCGCAGTGGCGAAACCGAAGATACTACGATCGCCGATCTAGCGGTTGCCTTGAATAGTGGCCAGATTAAAACAGGTTCAGCCAGCCGTACCGACCGGATTGCCAAGTACAATCAGTTGTTGAGAATTGAAGAGGAATTAGGGAAAAATGCGTATTACCCCGGTAAATTTTTTAAATTTCTAAAGTAGGTAGGATACTGCCTCATGAAAATAAAAAGCAATATCATCAAAACGGTTTCCAATAAGTATTTTTGGGCTACCCTTGTTTTTATATTGTTGTTATTATTGATTGACCGCAACAGTATTTTTGATCAGTATAAATACAGCAAAGATCTCAGAGAGATAAAAGAGAAACATGCCTATTATTCAGATGAGATCATAAAGGTAAGGGCAGAGCAGCAGGAACTATTCGGCTCAACCAAAAACCTGGAAAAGTTTGCCAGGGAAAAATACCTGATGAAACGGGACAGTGAAGATGTGTTTGTGATGATAGAGGAGAAGTAGTTTTTTTTGCTACTAAGAAACTAAGGAACAATATTTTTTGGCCACAAAGGCGCTAAGACGCTAAGAGTATTCCCTTATGTTTCTTTGTTCCTTTGTAGCCATGCTTTTATTTCGGGGTTTATAATTTGCCTTCTACAGCTTTCTGAACGAGTTCAGCCGCTTCTTTTAATACGATGGCGGAGTAAACTTTCAGACCCGAATCATCAATCAGCTTTTTAGCGGCTTCGGCATTGGTTCCCTGTAAACGTACAATAATTGGAACCGGAATGTTTCCGATAGAATGATAGGCATCAACCACACCCTGAGCTACTCGGTCGCAACGAACAATGCCACCAAAAATATTGATCAGGATGGCTTTCACATTCGGATCTTTTAGTATAATTCTGAAACCGGCTTCAACCGTAACTGCATTGGCAGTTCCGCCCACATCCAAAAAGTTTGCAGGATCGCCACCCGATAATTTAATGATATCCATGGTAGCCATGGCCAATCCGGCTCCATTCACCATACAACCCACATTCCCATCCAATTTTACATAGTTCAGGTCATATAATTTAGCTTCCACTTCGTTGGGATCTTCTTCCGTTGCATCGCGCATGGCTTCATAATCAGGATGGCGGAATAAAGCGTTGTCATCAATGTTTACTTTACCATCAACGGCAAGGATTTTATTATCGGTGGTACGCAGAACAGGGTTAATTTCAAACATGGCTGAATCCGATTTTTCGTAGGCTTTATACAAGGCAGTCACAAATTTTACCATTTGTTTATAGGCCTCTCCTTCGCAACCCAGACTGAAAGCAATTTTACGGGCCTGAAATGCTTGCAAGCCAACTTTTGGGTCAATGGTTTCTTTGTGAATTAAATGTGGCGTATGTTCGGCAACATGCTCAATGTCCATACCACCTTCTGTTGAATAAACGATAATATTTTTTCCCTGACCGCGATCAAGCATTACACTCATATAATACTCCTTGGTTTCACCCGGACCCGGATAATACACATCCTGAGCTACCAGAACTTTACTAACCAATTTACCTTTTGGTCCGGTTTGTATGGTTACCAAAGTACCATCCAGCATATTTCCCGCAATTTCTTTGGCTTTGTCGGCATTTTTAGCAACAGCAACACCGCGTTGCTCTTTCCCAATAATGCTACCTTTACCACGACCACCGGCATGGATTTGGGCTTTTATCACCACAAAATCACTTCCAAACTGGTCTTTTAATTTTAAAGCGGCAACACGCGCTTCTTCAGCAGTTTCGGCAACAATGCCTTCCTGAACGGATACGCCAAACGATTTTAAAATTTGTTTGGCCTGGTATTCATGAATATTCATCTTTTGTAAAATTTTGATGCGAAAGTAAGATTTCAAATCACATTTTTTTTCAAATATTTAGCGGTGTGCAAAACACTTTCAAGATTCATATATTCGTACGGCAACTGATGAAAAAACTATTTTTACTAAATTACACACAATCAGTAATATTGATAGCTGTTTTAGCTGCCTTTCAATTTTTCTTTCGGCTCGATAAGCCGGTGGTTCGTGAATGGGATGAGGCAACCTATGGAGTAAATGCATATGAAATGTTGCAAAGTGGCAATCCAATTGTGGTCACATTTCAAAATAAGCCCGATTTATATAATTCAAAGCCGCCTTTTGGTTTATGGTTGATGGCAGGTTCTATCAAACTGTTTGGTTTCAACACTTTCGGTTTAAGATTTGCCTCTGCTTTTATTTCATTTTTGCTGGTACTATTTATCTTTCAAAGCATTTATAAAACTTTTAAAAAACTCCGTTGGGCAACATTCTCAGCTTTAATTTTATTGGGCAGTATCGGTTTTACCGGCTGGCATGAAGCCCGCAGCGGCGATTTTGACGCCATGGTGGCCGCATTTATTTTTTGTTACGTCTGGTTTTTTATAAAAGGGCTTTATGAAAAAAACGGAAAGGCAATTTTTTTCAGTGCGGTTTTTTTGAGCATGGCCTGTTTAACAAAAGGAATTTACGGTTTAGTTGCAATTCCTGTTCCAGCTTTGCTTTCCTATCTTCTGATCCGAAATATGTTAAATGAGAAGAAATTGCCATGGATTTATACCCAGGCAGGGTTATATGCCGGAATCACACTTTTTCTCACATCGTTTTTGGGTTACTATTTTTATAGAGCGTATTTACATCCGGGTTATCTGCAAGCTGTTTTGCAAAATGAGGTAGGAGAGAGGTTCATGCTTGAAACGCATATTCACAAAGACCCCATTCCATTTTATTACCATACCTTTAAATTACTGGTTTATCGCTTTGAACCTTTTATCCTGTTGTTACCCTTTGCAGTTTATGGCATCCTGAAATTGCCCAAAGCTAAAGTACATTATTATTTAAAGGGGATATTGCTGGCTGCATTTTCTGTGTGGGTAATTATCTCCTTTTCAAAAACAAAATTGGTTTGGTATGATGGCAGCATATATCCTTTATTGGCAGTAGTTCTAGGATGGTATTTATCAGAAGGAATTGCAAAAATCCGGCAATTTCAAAGCTATATTTTTGTTGCATTATTTCTAATTGTTGTACTGGTTTTCGGCTTGAACCAAACAGAGAAGGATTCATTTACTTTTCCCTTTTTCTTAAGGGTAATAAGAACCGAAAAACATATTCGGGCACCCATAACGGTATATGCCAAAAAATTTGAACACCCCATTTGGTTTTATAGTGTTCAGGAAAAGATTGAAGGCAATAGTTTAACCTTTACCGGGAATGAAACTGAATTAAAAGCAGGTCAGATGGTATGTACCTTTTCACATGAACAGGAATTGGAATTGAAAAACCGGTTCACACTGAATGAAATTCTGCGTAAAGATGAAAACGTATTATTTCAGATTCAATAGGTAATCGGTAATCGGTAATTGGTAATCGGTAATTGGTAATCGGTAATTGGTAATCGGTAATTGGTAATCCGACATTTATTTCTTGTTCCTGAAAAATGGAAATCAGGAACTATTTCTTAGTTTTACAAAATGGATAATGAGGAATCAAAACCCCCGCGACGTATTCGGTATAAAGGTACACACCCAAAATCCTTTAAAGAGAAATACAAGGAACTTCAGCCGGATAAATATGTTGAGGACGTTGAAAAGGTAAAACAAAAAGGAAGAACACCTGCGGGAATGCATCGTTCCATTTGTGTGAACGAGATACTGGAATTTCTGAAGATAACTCCTGGTCAGATAGGTCTTGATGCCACTTTGGGTTATGGTGGCCATAGTTTGGAAATTTTGAAATGTCTTGGGCAAACAGGACATTTATTTGCAATAGATGTAGATTCATTTGAGTTGCCAAAAACGAGAGATCGTCTTCAGACTTTGGGGTATGGAGCGGATCTATTAACGATCAGAAAATTGAATTTCTCTGATATAGATCAAATTGTTGATGAATCAGGCCCATTAAATTTTGTATTGGCAGATCTGGGCGTTTCCTCTATGCAAATTGACAATCCGGAAAGGGGATTCTCCTTAAAAATGGAAGGCCCATTAGACTTGCGGTTGAACCCTTCCACCGGGAAACCTGCAGCTACTCTATTGAAAACTATTTCACGCGATAAATTAGAAGAAATACTTATTGAAAATTCAGATGAACCTTATGCTGCTATTATTGCGGAAGCCATTACCGGAAAGATAGCAAAAGGTATAGCAATTGAAACAACAACTCAGTTGAAAGATACCATTGGTGAGGCATTGCAATTCCTTTCTAAAGAAGAACGAATGGATACGATTAAGAAAACCTGTCAAAGATGTTTTCAGGCATTGCGTATTCAAGTGAATAATGAGTTTGGCGCATTGGAAAGTTTCCTTAGAAAATTGCCTGATGCGCTTGCGCTGGGAGGGCGGGTTGCCATACTCACCTTTCATTCAGGCGAAGACCGGCGTGTAAAAAAAGCATTTCAAAGTTTGTATCGGGCAGGTGTATATAGTGAGTTTGCCAAAGAGCCCATAAGGCCAACTCCACAGGAGATCGGAAGTAATCCACGCGCACGGTCGGCTAAGTTAAGGTGGGCAATAAAAGCATAAACGATTGATTTTTTACAATCCTGATATCTATTGGAATCAGAAGCTCTCAGGATCGGTAAATTCTGTGGCTAATTCAAATTTAATTGAAAGCCATTATTCCTTTTCTATCACAATGGGTATGATAATTATCATAATAAATATCAGACCAGTAGCAAGCTATTAACCCATACCTTTACCTGTTTTTCAGAGACATCCTGTTTCTGTGTTGAAAAACAATTCAATCCGTTATTAAACCAATAAAATCATGAAAAATTTAAAGCGATTTCTAATGACAGCCTTGCTATTATTTGCCAATGTAAACGTGTTTTCCACTATTTGGCATGTAAACAATGTAGGTGGCCTGTTTGCCAATTTCACTACCATTCAGGCAGCCCATAACGCCGCAACGGCAGGTGATACCCTATATGTTTATGGTTCGGCAACAAACTATGAATCCTATTTATCCCTGAGTAAACCGCTAACCATTATTGGACCCGGGTATTTGTTAAATGAAAACCAACAAACACAGGCCAATTTTACACCTGCAACAGTGAATGGTGAAATTTATTTCAGGCAAAATTCCGGCGGATCCATTATCATGGGATTAACAATGTATTCCTTACATATTAGAACGAGCAACATTACGCTAAAAAGAAATAAAATAAATTTCATGGCGCTCAACGACACGCCATCCACAACTTTTGGGATTTCCAATATAATAATCACACAAAATTATTTCGATCCGGGTTTTGCCACAGCTGTAATATTCACTACTGCAAATAATCAAAATGGTGCTTCCAATGTAGTAATTTCAAATAACATTATTTTTGGTGGTCTGAATTTAACATTTGGCAGTAACTACAATATTTTTAATAATTACTTTAGTTATGTTATAAATATAAAATTCGCAACCTATAGAAATAATATCCAATCCAACTACAACACAATCAATGGCAGCACAAATTCAAGCTTTAACAATGTAATCATGCAAAACAATGTTTTTAGTGGCCGCACTTACATGACTGGAAGCACTGAAACACCTATTGATTCTATCCTGAATAAGGTCAATATAACGAATATGGCAAACGTATTTACTCAGGTTGGAAGCAGCGATGGCAAATATCAACTCAAAACCACTTCCCCGGCAATAGGTTTTGCCTATGGTGGTGGCGATTGTGGTCCATTTGGCGGTCCTTCACCCTATGTGTTATCGGGGATGCCTAATATTCCGGCTGTATATGAATTGAATGTACCACCTGCCGGAGGAAGTAATTTGAACATAACAATTAAAGCGAAGTCGCACCAGTAACAATGAAATATCTATTTTTACTGGGGTGCTTTTTTTTGCAGTTAACAATTAAAGCACAAAATATAAGCCAGGCCGAATATTTTCTGGATACGGATCCGGGCAGAGGCAATGGAACCTCTATTGCATTTTCACCGGGTACAAATATCAGCCTGAGTATTCCTCTAAGTTCCGTCACTAAAGGTTTTCATGTGTTTTATATACGGGTAAAAGATTCACTTAATGTTTGGAGCCTCACACAAAGTCAGCCCATCTTTAATGACTATATTTCAGCACAGCCAAATACAATCAGCAGGGTAGAGTATTTTTTAGATTCAGATCCGGGGGCTGGTAATGGCAATCCAATCAGTTATACTCCCGGTTCGGATGTTTCAGTAAATCTACCGGTGAATACTGTTAACAAAGGATTTCATGTAATTTATGTCAGAGCCAAAGATGCCAATGGGAACTGGAGTCTGATACAAAGCACGCCTTTCTACAATGATTATATTTCGGTATTACCAAATCTCAAAAAAGCTGAATACTTTTTTGATACCGACCCCGGTTTTGGAAATGGAACAAACATATCGATAAGTAATGCAGCAAACATAAGCCAAAACTTCGTGGCTGATATTTCGGGATTAAGTGTGGGTCAGCATAAATTTTATGTGAGGGCTAAAGATTCCCTCAACCACTGGAGTCTGATGCAGAATAGCAGCTTCACCGTTTGCAATAGCCTGAACGCACCGCTTATTTCCGGCAATACGAATTTCTTCAATGGCGATACCATTAAACTATATGGCAGTACGGTTATAGGTGCAAGCAGTTATTTGTGGAATGGTCCCAATAGCTTTAGCTCCGGAAATTTAAATATTCAGATAAATAATGCCACAGCATCCATGGCAGGAATCTATACATTAATTGCCATTAAAAGCGGTGGAACCATATGCGATACCAGCAGCCCTGCTACTATTACAATGAATATTACACCCGACAGTTTAAGTTTGAGTACAGATTCTATTTATGCGCCTTTTGCAGGTAGTATTGCCAATGTAACCATTAGCAGCAACAGAAGCTGGAATATAAGCAGTAACCAAATCTGGGCAACCATTAATCCTGCTTCCGGATCGGGTAATGGAAACTTTGCTGTAACCACAATTGTCAATCCGGGTGTAGAACGAATTGCTACGATAACGGCCACCGCAGGTTCTATTACTAAGTATGTCTATTTGGTTCAACACCCAAATACCACAGGTTTGAAGGCAATAAACTACATCGAACCCATTACCATTTTTCCAAACCCCACAAATGGAAAGTTTGTGTTGGATTTCGGGCAAATACGCGGCAATAAATCCATTCAGGTCTTTGACTTAATGGGAAAAGAAATTCTTGATATCCAAACTGAAAATACCGATATTGAAATAGATCTGGCAGGCAATGGAAAAGGAATGTATTTTATAAAGGTATTATCTAAAAAAAGGATATTCATTACAAAGGTTTTGCTTGAATAACCATAGATTGAAGTTTTAAATTAATCAATCAGTTTTATTTGATAATCCGGATTGTCTTATTACTAAAATCTGAATAATTCATATGGATAAAATACACTCCTTTTGGCAGATGAGCAGTGTTTAATTCAAACTGATAATTGTTGGCCTGCAAAAATCCTAAATCTGTAGTTTCAATCAAATTACCGAGCATATCAAAAATCTGGTAACTTAAAGCAGCGTTTTTAACTAAGCTTACAGACAAAACCGAATTGTCTGCCAATGGATTTGGAAATACGCTAAAATTACTTGAATGAACGGGCATAAAATCATTTAAACCGGTAGATGAACCGACAGCAGATCCATTGCCTCAAATGATTTCTTCGTTGGAAGCATTTCTTACAAATGAAATGATTTCACATTTTGACATATTATAATTAGTTGTGGAATTGTCAAATGTATAGGTTATGGTTTTTAACGAACCTTTTGTTGTAGGAGCTACGATAGCTTGACCCCACTGAGCCGGAGAAGGGTTTGGCAAAGCCTGCCTGAATACGTGGTTATGTACATAAGTTGAAGAACCACCCGATTGATTGGCAATGATGCCATCTTCGGTAATCATGGCATATAAAGTCAATGTATTTGTTACATCGGCAGTAAAATAAACCTCAATATTTACAGTCAGAATTTTCGAAGAAGAATTGTAAGAGGAGGATACTCCTACATTTAACGGAGAGGATTCCAATTTTGCAGTATTAACTTTGGCTGTCCATTCATCTCTGCCAAGTATCCTGTCGCCTGTTGTACTGGTTTTCCGGTTCACCATTGCGCTGGGCATATACCTGCTTCCGGTAGTCGCTGAAATAAAAGGGCCATTATAAAAGGCACCAGCATAAGCACTCACCATAGGATCTCCGTTGGTATAACTCGAACCGGTAGGGTGATAAGCGATAACAAATACATTACCCATATTTGCTGACAGAATAGTTGCTGCAATTGTATGGCCTGCCGGACAATTCGGACAGGTCCAACCCGTCATTTCTTCCAGTATAGGTTTCTTATTGGAAGCGATTGTTGAAACAAAGGTTTGTGCAGTTACATGTATAATGAATGCCAGTACCAGAAAAGAAAGTAAAAATATTTTTTTCATAATTTAAGGGTTTATTCAGAATCAAATATGTGAAAAATAATCAATAAGTCAAATTATTAATTTTAACCCGGTTTCAATAAAGCGTTGCGAAACCTTTACAATTCGTAAAAATACCTCAGAATTTTACTAAAGATAAATCAATCTATACAATCCATTGTAACAAATGTTACCAACTAATATCCCTGAATTCCTATACCTTCGTTTATAACAAAAAAAATATTTATGAAAACAAACATGGGATCAACCGACAGAATTATCAGAGTGATAGTGGCTGTTGTATTAGCTTTATTGTGTTTTACCGGAACAGTTACCGGTACAGCAGGAATTGTATTGCTGGTATTGGCAGGAATTTTTGTGCTTACAAGTTTAGTGAGTTTTTGTCCTTTATACTTGCCGTTTGGTTTAAGTTCCTGCAAAAAGAAGGAAGCCTGACAAGATTTTTTTCAGGGCATGTATAGCCTTTGTCACCTTGTGTAATACAAGAAACGGTATAATTTTATACATTCCGCTTAAGGTAATCAGTAATTGGTAGAAGAAAAGTAATCGGTATAGTTATTGCCGATTACCGATTACCGATTACCATAGTTCGACAGGCTCACTATGACAACAAAATTTGTCATCCTGAGCTAGTCGAAGGGACCAATTACCAATTACCGATTACCGATTACCTTCTTTAGGTTAATGGCAGAATTTATCCCTTTTTCATTATAGCTGCACTTTTTTGCTTTGTTAAGCATCTTCTCCTGATTTTCCTTAAATATTATTTCTATACAGCTTCTTAGGAATTAATCCTTCTGTCAAGCAGGAATCCCATCGAAATACTGATAACAGGGATAACCGTATAACGCAGTCCGATCGCGTAAAAATAATTTACAAAACTATCATTCATCATCGGAATAAGAATGATTGTATCCAGCGCGATATTGATGATAAACCAGGATAAACCTACCATAACTCCATTTAAAATAAAAGCTGAATTTACAAACTTAAAATACCGCAACAACAGGTAGCAGCCTGAGATGGAACCAACCACAATCATTATGGATTTAAACAGATCGTGTGGAACCAGAAGTTCACCGCCGGGCTTAAAAAATGGGATAGAGATGGCAAAAGGAATGAGCCAGGATAAAAAGCCGAATAACAGGTTTTTGATCATTATTTTCTTTTCCATTTTGTAATAAATTTTTATCAAATTTCGTATAATTAATTCAATCAGAAATGATTTTCATCACTTTTTTTGATTCAAATGTATCTCGCAGTACAAAAATTAGCCTAATGTGATTTATTCATTTAAAACAGAGGGATTCGAAATTTTAGTGGGTTAATGATAATTGTTTATACCCTTTCACGCAGAGTAGGCTGATTTGATCAGATTTACGCAGATAAATTAAGATAATTTTTTGCATAGTTCAGACTTATATTCGGCAAATAGAATTTTTGTGATTAGCTTTGTTGCCTGATGCATAAAGAATAAAAAGAATTTTAGAAACATTTTGCGAAATTTTTATTTTTCTAAAAAAGCAAGCGATGAATAATAATGATGAAACCAATCAGGTAAATGAACCGCCGTTTCCTTATAATTCTATTAGGCGTTCAACAGTTGAAGCACTTGAAAATGAGAATAGGGACTATTCATTTAGTTTAAGTCCTGAACAAAGGCTAAGGTATTTGCACGAGCTCAATATAAATGCATTTGGAAAATCATCCTTATTGATTAAAGATTTCGGTGAAATTATTTATATACGCTGATGGATTTATTTTATGAACCACACAGGCTTTTATTAAAAAAGTTATTAGATTTTGAGGTTGAATTTATATTAATTGGTGGCTATGCTGTAAATTATCATGGTTTTAGCCGACCAACCGGTGATATAGATTTATGGTTAAAACCGACTGACACAAATAAGGATAAACTGTTACTTGTTTTAGAAACCTATCATTTTACACAGGAAAGCATTGATAATTTTAAAACAATTGATTTTTCAAAACCTGAAGTATTTTGTATGGGTGAGATTCCGATAAGGGTTGATTTTTTAACTCAGATTACAGGAGTAAGTTACGAGGAAGCAGATAAAGAGAAAATTATTGGAAACATAGATGGGATGAATATCCCTGTTTTACATTTGAACCATTTAGTACTTTCAAAAATAACAAATAACCGTACAAAAGATAAGTTTGATGTGGAAGAGCTTCAAAAGATTCAGAAATTAAAGCCACTTTAAATGAATAATAAAAATGAGAAAAAAGCAACAACAACCCCGTTTTTCTCCGAAACATTACATACTTAGCCGTGCCCGAAAATTGCCGATGGATGCCTGTTATATAAATGAAAATTGGAAAGAATCCGGTATGGCATCCATCCTTGTGATTAGAAAACACAGCAACCAGAATTATACCATTGGGATTTATCTGGTTGATATTTTCGCGTTGGGAACCAAGGACACTTTTTTTAATTTTAATGTTTCATCAAGCGCATTCGAGGAAATGCTGGAAAGAATGCGTTCTGAAAATATGCAAAAGGCAGAATACCCCTTGGTGCATAATATTATTTATGGAGCAAATGCATTTGCAGAGGAGAATGGCTTCAAAGTGCATAAAGATTTTAAGGTAACCCAATATATTCTGGAAGCCGATGATGAAGCCATTCCGCTAATTGAAATTGAATTCGGTAGGAATGGTGAACCTTTTTTAATAATATGATGCGTAGTGATTCTCTACGTTATCTGTATTCAATGTAGATAGCGAGATAGCGAGAGGCGAGATGCGAGACTATTTGGCATCTGAATGGATTTTCCAGTTCCTATAACAACATTTTGGATTGATTATTGAGGCCTTTAATCTTATTTTAATAAATAAAGCACAAAGACCGGAATAATCCACGTTAAAGCGGTATGCTAAGAAAAATGCTTGTGGTCCGGAAAACACCTTACAATGGGAATTCCTATTAAACAAAAAAAGGCGAGTTGCTGCCAACTCCACAGGAAGTAGGCAGTAATCCACGCGCACGGTCGGCTAAGTTAAGATGGGCAATAAAAGCATAAACGATTGGTTTTTTGTTTATTAAATTATGCCTTCCATTATAGCAAATGTTACAAACTTTTATTTCCGAGCCCAACACCGCCTTCCGATACAAACATGTTAGCGTGTTGGTTGTGATATGCTTTCAAAAGCTAAAGTTAAACGCTGTGTTGCTTTGATGGTAAGTGTTTTGGTGAGCAGAGGTGTAAAGAAAGTAACCGGTAGGCAACAATATTGAGAAATAAAGATACTTTTACCCCTATACAATTTTTAAAAGCAAGTTGCCGTCAATGCCTAATATTTGATGCATAGCTTTTAAAAATGAAATACTTGGTTTTCTTTTATTGTGCATTATTTCTGAAAGTTTTGTATCGGTGGTATTCAGCATTTTGGCAAGTTCCTTTTGCTTTAATTTATTCTCAAACATTTTTAATTCAATTAAACCCTGCACCGTTTGAGGCAAAGGGATAGTATAGTGCATATCCTCATAGGTTTTTACTGTTTGGGTGTAGGTATTCAAAACTGCACTTTCTTTTTTGGTAAGACGGTCAAAGCCTCCTTTTTTAGTTGCAATAGCTAATAAATCATTCATTTTCTTTTCAGCTATTACAAACTCTTTTTTTGTGATTTCCTTTTTCATAGTTTATATGGTTTTACAATCAATTTTATCATACTGCTTATGTGTTCCAACAAACCTTATGTACATTGTTCTTTTGCTAAAATGTATCAATGCTACAATCCGGTATTTGTTGCCTCCTGCATTAAAAACATATCTGTCATTTCCTACACTATCAACACTATTAAAGGCTTGTTTTATGCTGTGAAAGTCCTGCCAGTCGCTTTGTAATGCTATATTGTACCATATCAATAATGGCTCTTTGGCTTTTGTTTCATTTTGATAAAACTCAATTATTCTGGCTTTTGCAATTATAACCATGAAGCAAAGGTAATCATTAACTTATCAAAAACGAAAAATAATTATCAAAAACAAAAAAACCTATACCTGAAAAGTATTTTTGGTATTGCTTTGGTAGCCTTTGGGTTTTCTACTCACAAGTACGTGTTCTGATTTGCTCCTGCCTGCCAGCAGCCCTGGCCCAAGCGCAGGCAGGCAGGTTCAGATTTTGTTCTTCGTATTGATGTTTTGAAGAAACAAACAGGTTCAGGAATGAAAAATAGAAATATCCTCCGACAGGCTCAAGCTGAAAATTTCAGTTTTATTAGAAGTTTGACACTTAAAATTCTTAATTCTTAATGTCTGTGATCTGGTCCGAAAAGATTAACTTCATGTCCGAAATGATGCACAAAATCTCGCATTTCATCTGATAATTTTTTGTTCTGAGTTGCGCGTTCAAATGTATCGGCCATGGATGACAGGGTTTGAAAAACGAATAAATTCATTTCTTCCACGTTCATATCCTGAGTCCATAAATCGATTCTCATTGCATTTTGTCTCATGCCATCAAAAATGCTGAGCATCATGCCTTTTGCACTTTCTTTTCCATCAAATTCGGCGTCATCGGCATCCCATTCAATATTTACGGGAAGGTTTTCACTGTTTAGCTGGACATCAATTCTTATCTGAGATGTCTTTTCTATTTTGGTGTTTTTTTCAATCATATATTTTTTATATTTTCTATCAGGAATATATTGTGACCAGCTTCAACAATTAACCCAATTCATCCTTTAGTTGAATCAGAAATGTCTTGATACCCAATAATTTTTCAGTAATTTCTGTATTCATATTTAATTTATCTGTCTTCAATTTTAGCATTTCCCTTGCTCCCGGCAAAGTGTAGCCCTCAATTTTTACCAACTGGTAAATGATTTTCAACAGGTTTAAATCTTCTATGCTGTATTTTCGGGTACCCCCTTTGGTTTTGCGTGGCTTAATCTGGTCAAATTCTGTTTCCCAAAATCTGATTAATGAAGTGCTTACTTTTAATTTTTCAGCCACTTCTCCAATTGAGAAGTATGCTTTTTCAATTGATTCTGACTGATCCAAAATAATCTTTGAATTAGTCAAACGATTGTCCTTCACGGGAAGCAAGTACTCTGATGGCTTCATATTCTTCCTCAGTAAGGTCGTTGAAGAAATAATTGATGGGGTTGATTTTATTTTTTCCCTTAATAATTTCATAGTGCAGATGAGGGGCGGTTGATATTCCGGTTGAACCAATATAACCCAATAACTCTCCACGTTTAATTACTCTTCCGGGCCTAACTTTCATACGACTCAAATGCCCATATAATGATTGATACCCAAAACCATGGTTGATAATAACATGATTACCATACCCGTTTCCTGATTCCGCCGTGGTAACCGTTCCATTTCCCGTAGCATAAACAGGAGTACCTTGAGGCGCAGTAAAATCAAGCCCTGAATGAAATTTATGGGTTTTAAAAATAGGATGAATTCTATACCCAAAACCGGAAGCTACCCTTTTCAGGTCTTTATTGGCAACGGGTTGAATGGCAGGAATACTTGCAAGAAACTGAGTTTTATTTTTGGCCAGTTTCCCTAATTCATCAAAAGATTTACTTTGGATATAAACCTGTGTGCTTATTTCATCTATTTTTTTGCTGAGATAAGTCAACTCTTCGGAATTATCAAAACTCTGCAAACCTCTATACTTATCCACACCGCCAAAACCAGCCTTCCTGATATTTATATCAATGGGGTCAGCCTCAAAAATAGCTCTGTAAATATTGGCATCACGATCCTGTAGCTCAGATAATACCCCTCCCAATTCATTGACTTTTTGGTTTAAGACCTTTACCTGTAGCTTGTATTGGTCATTTTCCCGTTTTAGTAATTTCTCCTTAGGGGAGTCCACAAAGCTATATACGGCAAATGCCATTATTCCTCCTGCAACAGCAGATGCAGATAGAAATCCGAACACACGTATGATCATATCGGATATACTTGTGCGAACTTTCTCAAAGTTGAGCTTATGAGGATTATAAAAGTATTTTATTTTTGCCACACACTAATTTTGTTTGTATCCTTAATAAAACTGAATTAGGGTAATGTTCAGAAGTATTTAATTTACCTTAGCAAACTTATTAAGTTTGAAAGAAATACAAAAGTAAAAAAAATTGAGCTAATACAGAAAATAAAATTTCAAAACACTGACTGTTAGATATGAACGCCAACCAAGTACGTAAGCAATTCCTGGATTTTTTTGAAAGCAAAGGACACAAAATTGTTCCTTCTGCTCCGATTGTTGTTAAAAATGACCCAACTTTGATGTTTGCCAATGCCGGAATGAACCAATTTAAAGATTGGTTTTTAGGTAATGAAGAACCAAAATACAAACGGGTTGCCGATACCCAAAAATGTTTAAGAGTTAGCGGAAAACATAATGACCTGGAAGAAGTGGGGGTAGACACCTATCATCATACCATGTTTGAAATGTTGGGCAATTGGAGTTTTGGCGATTATTTTAAAAAAGAAGCCATCGAATGGGCGTGGGAACTCTTAACAGGTGTTTATAAATTGCCAAAGGACAGATTGTATGTAACCGTTTTCGATGGTGATAAAAAAGAAAACCTGCCTTTCGATCAGGAGGCATCTGATAACTGGAAATTGTGGATTGACCCGCAAAGGATATTAACTGGAAACAAAAAAGATAATTTCTGGGAAATGGGTGATACCGGACCTTGCGGACCCTGCAGTGAGATTCACATCGATTTGCGTTCAGACGAAGAAAGAAAAATAATTGATGGAAAAACACTGGTAAACAACGACCATCCCCAGGTAATTGAAATCTGGAACAATGTATTTATGGAGTTCAACCGCAAGGCAGATGGTAGTTTGGAAAAACTCCCTGCACAGCATGTTGATACCGGAATGGGTTTTGAGCGCCTGTGCCGTGCCATTGAAGGTAAAACATCCAATTATGATACCGATGTTTTTATTCCTTATATCCGTTTTATTGAATTGAATACAGGATTTGTTTACGCTTATTCAAATTCTGATGATGAAAACATCAGTCATGTAGAGCGTAGGCGAGACATTGCCATGCGCGTACTTTCGGATCATATCAGAACCATTACTTTTACTATTTTAGACGGGCAATTACCCAGCAATACCGGTGCAGGTTATGTGATCAGAAGGATTTTGCGCAGAGCCGTTCGCTATTATTATTCATTTCTGGATGTGAAGGAGCCTTTTTTATATAAAATGGTTTCGCTGGTAGGAGAATCCTTCCGGGATATTTTTCCTGAAGTGAAGCAGAAACAAAGCTTTATTGAAAATGTGGTTCGGGAAGAAGAACAGGGCTTTTTGAGGACTTTGGAGAATGGAATCAAAAGATTAGAGAAGATAAATAAAGAAATTAGTGGTGAGGAAGCTTTTGAGCTGTTTGATACTTTTGGCTTTCCAATTGACCTGACACAACTTATTGCCAAAGAAAACGGCCGGGAAGTTGATATCATTGGTTTTGAAAGAAATCTTCAAAAGCAAAAGCAACGTTCACGAAACGCGGCTGCCATGGAAACCGATGATTGGGTGGTACTGGAAGAAAACGACCAGATTCAGTTTGTGGGTTATGATGCAATGGAAGCCGGGGTAAAAATAATGCGTTACCGCAAGGTGAAAACCAAAGGGAAAGAACAATTTCAACTGGTGTTCAACCAAACCCCGTTTTATGCCGAAAGCGGCGGTCAGGTAGGGGATACCGGTTTTATACAAAGTGCAAATGAAAAGATACATATTCTGGATACTCAGAAAGAAAACAACCTGATTATTCATATTTCAACCCAATTGCCCGAAAATCCTTTTGCGCTTTTCGTGGCAAAAGTGGCTGTTCAAAAACGTAAACTTACCAAGGCAAATCATTCGGCTACCCATTTATTACACGCGGCTTTACGCCAGGTTTTGGGAACCCACGTGGAGCAAAAAGGCAGTTTGGTAAACCCTGAAAACCTGCGTTTCGATTTCTCTCATTTTAAAGGAATGTCTGAAACAGAAATAGCAGAAGTAGAACATATAGTGAATCAAAAAATCCGGGAAAATATTAATCTGGATGAACAAAGACAACTGCCTATTGAAGAAGCCAAAAAATTAGGCGCGATGGCACTTTTTGGTGAGAAATATGGGGATTCGGTTCGCGTAATTACTTTTGATCCCGACTTTAGCCGAGAGCTTTGTGGTGGAACACATGTGAAGGCAACAGGCGAAATTGGTTTGTTTAAAATTACCAGCGAAGGTGCCATTGCTGCCGGTGTAAGGCGCATCGAAGCAATCACAGCAGATGCTGCCGAGGATTGGGTTGTGGGGCAGCAAAGCGCCATGAAGCATTTAACAGAACTGCTGAAAGTAAAAGATGTAGCCAAGGCTGTTGAACTTCTGATAAGCGAAAAGGCAGATTTGTTAAAAAAATTAGAGGTTCTGGAAGGCGAAAAAACGCAAAAGATAAAGGCAAATTTAAAATCATTGGTGAAATCAGAAAACGGTTTGAATGTACTGATTCAAAAAATCGAAATTCCTTCTGCTGATCAGCTGAAAAACTTATCATTCCAGTTAAAAGGCGAAATCGACAACATATTTTGTGTATTGGCCTGTGAGTTACAAGGAAAACCCATGTTGAGTATAATTATATCAGATAATCTGGTTACGGAACGCAAGTTACATGCCGGAAATATGATCAAGGAACTGGCCAAACATATTCAGGGTGGAGGAGGAGGACAAGCTTTTTATGCAACCGCCGGCGGTAATAACAGCACCGGAATGGACGCAGCTTTGGCGGCAGCTCATCATTTATTATCTGCCAGTTAAGCCGAATCGTTCAGCGATTTGCCTATGTAGATAATTTTATTCCTCACCCTCATCATACGCTTTTATAATGTTTTTAACCAGACGGTGTCTTACCACATCTTCATAAGTTAAGTACGCAAAAGTTATTCCTTCAATATTTTGGAGTAAACTAACCGCTTTAATTAAACCGGAAAAGACACTTTTTGGTAAATCAATTTGAGTTAAATCACCGGTGATGATAAATTTAGCATTGGGTCCCATGCGGGTGAGAAACATTTTTATTTGAAGTTCAGTGGCATTTTGGGCTTCATCCAGAATTACAAATGCATTATCTAAGGTGCGGCCCCGCATAAACGCCATGGGAGCTATTTCAATTACCCTTGTTTCGATATAAGTTTTTAACTTATCAGCAGGAATCATATCATCCAGGGCGTCATATAAAGGTCTGAGGTAGGGATCAATTTTTTCTTTCAAATCTCCAGGTAAGAAACCGAGATTTTCTCCGGCTTCAACAGCAGGCCGCGCAAGAATAATACGCTTGATTTCCTTGTTCTTTAAAGCCTTCACGGCTAATGCAACAGCCGTATAGGTTTTCCCGGTTCCAGCGGGACCAATGGCAAAAAGAATATCGTTGGTGTTCATCAGGGAAACCATTTTACGCTGGTTGGGTGTTTTAGCCCTGATTACTTTTCCATGATTGCCATAAACCAATACGTCACTTTCATGAGTAACTCCTTTTATCTTTTTTGATTCATCTTCAGCATGATGATCACCGGCCAAAATACTTTCAAGTTGAAGCGTGCTGATTCCACCGTATCGTGTAATATGTTTGGTCATTTGTTCGAATTTTTCTTCAAACAACGCTATTTCATCGGCATTTCCGGTTAGCATTAACTGGTTTCCACGGGCAACAACTTTTAGTTTTTTAAAATGGCTTTGTAAGGTTTTTATGTGCTGATTATTTACCCCTGATGCTTCAGCCGGATCAATATATTCAATTAAGATTTTTTTGGTGTTCAAATGTTGCCTGAGTTATTGTTACTTTGCACGAAAATAAGAAAAAGGTTTGTATTCTCTGATAACACTTATTACTGATTATGGTTTGGATAGTCCTTACGTGGCGGCTGTAAAAGGTTCCGTCTACAAAAACATCCCCAATGGATTGTTGGTAGAAATCACCAATCAGGTGGTTCCCTTTGATGTTTCGCATGCCTCATTTTTATTAAATAGTGTTTATAGGAACTTTCCTGAGGGTACCTGGCATATCATTGGAGTTGATTCAAATATTGCCTTACATAAACAAGTGTTAATTGTTGAATCGGAAGGTCATTATTTTATCGGAGCGGATAATGGAATTTTTTCTATGCTGTTTGATCCATTACCTGAAAATGTATATAGCGTTCTGGAAAAGCATTACAGCACAGATGAATTGTTTGCAGAAAAAAATGTTTTTGTTCCTATAATCAGTCAGTTTTTAAAAGCGGGTAATTTCAAGGATCTGGCTGAACCGGGGAAAATTCTATCGATCAAAAAAAGCATACAACCTCTGATTGAAGAAAACAAAATACAAGGCTCTATTATGCACATAGACGGATTTGGAAATGGAATAACGAATATTCATAAAAATCTGTTTGAAGAGGTAAGCAGGGGACGCTCCTTTGCCCTTTATTATTGGGGCAAACACTGTATCCATAAGCTTAGTAAGCATTACCACCAGGGAAAACAGGGCGATGAAATTATGCTCTTTAATGAGAACGGATACCTCGAAATTGCCATGAACAGAGGTACGGGAGCTCCATTACTGGGACTAAAAGTAGGTTCAAAAGTAATTCTTGAAATAGAAGAAGAGCCGGAGAGCTAGAGATGGGACCCTTCGACAAGCTCAGGATGGGAAATGAGATGGGCACTGGGCACTGGGAAAGGGGAGATGGAAGCTAGAGATGGGAAATGAAATTAATCGTTTGGTTCACCCCGTTTTAAGGTGTATTTATCGATTTTGTTATACAGGTGACTTCTTTGAATATCAATTTCTGCAGCCGTTTTGGCGACATTCCATCCATTTTTCTTCAGTTTTTCCTCGATAAAGATGCGTTCAACATATTCTTTAAAATCCTGTAAAGTGTGAAAGCGTTCGTAAATCGATTTTTCCTCATCCCGGGCATTGATCGGACTGGCGAATTTCTGAATATCTTCAACGGTAATTCTTGGCTGACCTAAAATGATCAATCGTTCCACAATATTTCTCAGTTCCCTGATATTTCCGCTAAAATTTAATTTTTTGAATTCTTCAAGGGCCTGAGGTAAAAAAGTTTTTTTCGGCATTCCACTATCCTCGCAGATTTCCTTAACAAACTTTTCGGCGAGCAGTGGAATATCACCGCGACGTTCATTTAAAGAGGGAACATGAATCAGGATTACACTCAAACGGTGGTAAAGGTCCATCCTGAAATTTCCTTTTTCAATTTCTTTTAGCAGGTTTTTATTAGAGGCGGCAATAACCCTCACATCTACTTCAATATCTTTTTCGCCACCTACGCGGGTAATTTTATTTTCCTGTAAAGCTCTTAGCACTTTGGCCTGAGCCGACAGACTCATATCACCCACTTCATCTAAGAAAATAGTTCCGTTATGGGCTTGCTCAAATTTTCCGATTCGCTGTTTGATGGCAGAAGTAAATGCCCCTTTTTCATGGCCAAATAGCTCGCTTTCAATTAATTCACTTGGAATAGCGGCGCAGTTTACTTCAATGAGCGGGTATTTTGAGCGAACACTTTTTTCCTGAATCCAGCGTGCTACCAATTCTTTCCCTGTGCCGTTTTCTCCTGTAATTAATACCCGTGCATCGGTTGGGGCAACTTTATCAATGGTATCCAATATGGTTTTGATGGCGGGCGATTCGCCAATAATATCCCTTGTTTTGGTAGCTCTTCTCCTCAGTACTTTGGTTTCAACAACCAGCAATTTCCGGTCAATGGTATTTCGAAGGGTTATTAGAAGTTTATTCAGATCGGGTGGTTTTACGATAAAATCAAATGCCCCTTTTTTGGTTGCTTCCACTGCCATTTCAACATTTCCATGACCAGAAATCATCACAAAAGGAAGGTCTTCATCCATTTCTTTAGCCTTTGTTAAAACGGCCATTCCATCCATTTTGGGCATTTTTACATCACACAAAACGGCATCATACTCATTATTTTCGATTTTTTTAAGTCCTTCTTCGCCGTTTGAGGCCTCTTCAACCTGATAATTTTCATACTCCAGAATTTCACGAAGTGTATTGCGAATTGCTTTCTCGTCGTCTATTATTAATATTTTGGGCATAATTATTTTTTGATTTGTTTGTAAAAGTGAACAATTTTACATACAAATAAAACCTTGTTGATATTTGGTTAATCTTTTATGATACTATCATACGTAAAAAAAGCAATTGAAAATGTTCTTGGAAAGGAGACCCGTGTATTTGGTTTGCACCATTTTGGCGGGGGTTCAATTAACCAAACGTATAAAGTAATCACCGATAAGGGGGCATTTTTCATTAAAGCACATGAAACAGCCGAAATACCAAGAATGTTCAAAATGGAAAGAAATGGATTGGTAGTTTTGGCTCAATCCTGCTCCCTGGATGTAGCAAAACCTATTGGCTGTTGCGAAATTGAAAATTATAGCTTTTTGATTATTGAATGGATCGAACAGGCACCTGAAAGCCCCGATTTCTGGTCGAATTTGGGAGAAGGGATAGCTGAATTACATTTACAAACCACAAAATTTTTCGGATTAAGTGAAGATAATTACTTCGGCTCTCTGCTTCAGTCTAACAATCGTCTGCCTAATTGGGGTGAGTTCTTTGTGAAAAACAGGTTAAGACCCATGGTTAAACAGGCAACCGAAAATTGTTTTTTTGACGATAAGACCATTGCGTTATTTGAAAAATATTATGAAATTGTTGAAAGGGCATATCCAGTTGAAAAACCTTCGCTGCTGCACGGTGATTTGTGGAGAGGCAATATTATGACCAATTCACACGGTCTTCCCTGTTTAATTGATCCTGCGATATTTTATGGCCATCGGGAATTAGATATTGCAATGACTCAGTTTGTCAATGTATTTCCTCCAGCTTTTTACGAGGCTTATCAAGCAATTTACCCCTTACAACCGGATTGGGATATTAGAAAAGATTTTGCTTTTATGTACTATAATCTTGCACACTTAAATTCGTTTGGCATATCCTATTTGCCTGTTGTTGAAAGCAATCTATATAAATGGGTTGGGAAATAAATGAAAAGCCCTTTCTATTTTTGCCTGAACATTGTCCGGTTGGGCCAAATAGAAATTAGGGAAATATTTCTTGTATGCTATTACTATCGCCCAAGCATGACGCAAAACGTTCCGCACACTGGCGCAGGCCGGGCTTAGAACGATTAATGGTCAAGCGAAGATAATGTTGTGTGTAGTGCATTTTATTAATCCCAGTTTCCTAATTGTTTTCCAGTTATCTCATCA
>CAYHCF010000031.1:11063-38747 GCA_964355075.1 uncultured Chitinophaga sp. | reverse complement strand
CTATGCCCAGTTTAATTATGTTCCTAGCACACATTACACTTTTCGTACATTTATTTCCTCTACAAAAACGATTAGCATTGATGTCGTCTTTGATGACTCTGAAAATGCCATCGTAACGCTAACTGATGAAACACCCCAAACAGGTGACAAGGAATATTCGCATATTTTTCTTCCAGAAAACAGTGAGTATTCGTTTGATGAAAACGATAATACCTTAACTATTAATTCAAATGGAAGCTTATATAAGGCAATAAATATTGTCCAAGAAACCTCACAAGAAATGACTACTGGGAAACGATATGTTCCAACTTGTCCTGGTTGCAAAACTGGTAGTGGAGGATGCATATTATCAAGTATAAAAGTCTCAAATACTTGTTGGCAGATTTGTTGTGAGGATGATGGCGGAGATGATATTTGCACCGTATGTAATGCATTAAAATGGGTTGAAGAAGAAACTAATTTCTCAAACGACCCCATACTCATTATTAGAGTTGCCGGCAACTTAACAATACAATAAATATGGAAAAAACTATCACCCTATTTTTGGCTATTTTTTTTACTCACTTTTTTGCTGTTGCTCAAACTGGATCTTCACAGGCAATTTTGAAAGAATCAATAAAAAAGAGGGATGCCCTCAAATCCTTTATGGTTGAATTAAATTATAGATATCTCAGTGCCGGAGAAGTTAAATACAAAGAAGGGAAAAAAATAATAGCTCAAATAAAGGGTGATAGTTTTTTAATGAGGGGTAGGTCAAGTGATGGTATCTTTGGTACGTTTATTATTGATGTTTCTGATACTTTTCATCTTATTACCGTTAATTATCAAGATTCAAGCTATACCAGCTCTAATTTACCAATTAATCCATATAGCAGAAATTTGGGGAAAAAGTCAAATCCGGTAAAAGAGTTTTTGGGTTTTATTTTATTTTTTGACGATTTTGATAATTCAGAAAAATCGCCAAAAGATACAGTGATTTCAGATATTCCCTGCTGGGTGTTAAATGAATATGTAGAACCTAATACAGAAATTGGAACAACGAAATTGGAATATTATATTTCGAAAAAAGATACATTTTACCGAGGGTTTTTACACGAATTTGTTATTGAAGGAAGAGACACATTTATAAGATCATCCTTTATAATAAAGATATATACAGATTCAAATAATATTAATCGTGTTGCCTCAGAATTTTATTTTGATATGGAAAGGATAAAAAGGTCCCTTGAATTAAAACTCTTACAAAATAACAGTTTGGATCCGGCCAAGAGAAAATCAGAGATTAAATTTATTAAGGGATACAACTTAGCTTTAAAAGACACATTTCGAATTGACTTGAGTAAAGGAATTTTCTTGTTGGACTATTGGTTTATTGGTTGTTATCCTTGTGTAATAAGTTTTCCTTACATCGATATTTTAGAAAAAAAGTATGCAAAAGATGGAGTGACCTTTATAAAGTTAAATTCCACGGACACAGATATAGAAAAAGTTGAAAAATATAGAAATAAGCATAGTTTAGGCGCAAACTGTTACCTTGTTCACAAGGAATTAAACGAACAATTTGGGGTCGATAGCTACCCAACCTTCATACTTATTAAGGATGGTAAAATTATTGAAAGCTATTCAGGGTTTAACGATTATAGATACAATCAATTAGACAAAATCTTAAACAAATGGAAAAGCACAAAACCTTAAACTTTGGATATATTTTCATTATATTAACACTATTTTTAGGTTATCAACAGCACACTGATTACTTTTTAGTAATCAATAAAGAAAAAGGGAACAGTATTATATTACACATCCGTGAGGTAAGTAACCCAGATCAAAACACAAATTTTGGAATTTGGGTAAATTACCAAAAAATTGAAAATGAGATTGAATTAAAAATCCTGAAATCAACTGTATCAGACAGAGATTTTTTTGCATTCTTTTCAACTGGTAGGTTTGCTATCCCACCTGGATCCGCCATTCTATTGCCAGGGGAAGATTTAATTAAGTTAAAGCCTGGTAACTATGAAATAAGAGAGTCAAGCCTGTTTTATGAAATCAAATTTGATTAATTGGGTCATTTTCGCCCTGTTGAACTTGAATAGTTTACTTCTGTTTGGGCAAGCTAGCTTTACAAAAAAACAATATAAATACCAATTTGCCGTAGAATGTCCGATACAAAAGTGCACAATCAATGGTAAAAAAATTGATTCCTCCGAGTTTGTTGCACCACCCGGCTCAAAATTTATTGTAGTAGATGCAAAGGGTGATATTTTAATCATACGTTTTTTTATTTCAAACAAGTGGTCAAATGATAAATCTATTATTTCTGACGATTACAATTCTTACAGCTATTATTTGATTAGCAAGTTTCAGTTTGAATTTAAAGCTTTTCCACTTGGCACTTCTGATTATGACATTGTATTTGGTAGTGTTTATACTCCAATGAAAATTAGGGCAAAACCCTTTGATTTTACAAAGGATTTTACAGTGGGTACCACTTTTGGCATTCGAAAAAATATTGATAAAGAAAAGCAATTAGGGGTTGACCTATTATTAGGTGTTGGACTAAGTTCTATTTCATTGGATAGTTTTTCAACATCAGGTAAAGTAAACAGGCCGATAGAAGTTCTTTCGTTCACACCAGCTTTGGGTATTGTAAGCGAGGTTGGAAATGCACAAGTAGGAATTTTTTGCGGTACGGATTTATTAAATTCACAGAATGATTTTAAATATAATTGGTTGTACCAAGGTAAATTATGGTGGAGCTTTGGAATAGGTTATTCATTATTAAGTTTTGGTGTAAAAAAATAACTCTGAGATGCAAGAATGCCTTCAATTGTTCGAGATTTTGCACCGAAAGGAGAAGAAACCGCAATTTCGACGAATCACACTTACAACATGGAGCATATATGCTTTGCATTACAAACAACGCAAACAGTAGCTTATTGAGTCAATCTAAATTTATTAAATTTTAAAGGAGAACTGAATCATGAAAACGATAAAAATAATACTTCAATCTATAATTTTTGTTTTATCAGGCTTATTTTTAAAAGCTCAACCTGCGGATCCAACTAATATTGGTATAGCTTATAATACATGTGGCGGATTGGATATGACCAGGGACGCATCATCCGGTGCTATATCTTATGAAGCTGATATTTATGTGATAGGATGGCCTAATAGTATTTTAATTTGATAAAAATAATACCCAACATTTTAGGGAGTGTTGGGTATTATTTTAAGTTCCTTCTTGATGGCAAATACCGTATGTTTGCTTTTTTACGATTCATTTTACATACGATCTAATTCAACTCTTATCAAACGAGCTACCTCACACCCCCTGTTTCTTCCCTGGCTGGCCTTTGTGGCTGTATCCATTTTTTGGGGAACTACATTTTTAGCGATCCGAATCGGGGTACAGAGTTTTCCTCCCTTATTGATGGCTGCATGCCGACATTCCATTGCAGGTGTAATGGTGGTTTCATTTTTTTTAATAAGAGGGTATAAATTTCCGACACTCAAAAATCTTAGAACATTTTCTGTTAATGGTATTCTGATGCTTGCCGGAGGAAATGGAATTATCAGCTGGGCCATGCAATATGTTGACAGTGGAATGACCGCATTGATTTGTGTGCTTACACCGGTTTGGATCGTACTGATCAATAAATTATCCGGGAGCAGGGAGCCCATTACGTTTTGGGCAATTATTGGTTTTACAATATGTTTGATAGGACAGGTTTTGTTATTCAAAGACAAATTGCATCTTTTCAAAGATGTACATTATTTATATGGCCTTATTGCGATTGTAATTTCAAACATTTTGTGGGCTTTGGGAACAATCTATTCGAAAAATCATATCAGCAATACGCCTCCTTTGTTTACGGCAGGTTTGCAAATGATACCGGGTGGAGCCATTTTGTTTTTAGCTGCTTTTATGAGAGGGGAGTTCAATGAGGTGCACCCTCAGGCAAATGCAATAGGAGCGGTGGCTTATTTAATTGTATTTGGTTCTTTACTTGGCTATACTTCGTATATGTATGTAATAAAAAAACTACCTGCCATCATTGTTTCAACCTATGCGTATTTTAATACCTTTGTTGCGATTATTCTGGGTTGGTTATGGTTACATGAAACATTAGATGCCGCAACCCTGATTTCCATGGTTTTTACAATTGTTGGGGTGTATATCATTACCCGGAATTCTTAGGGGGAAATGCCACTAAGGCGCTAAGACGCAAAGTTATTATGGGAGTTCTGGCCACTTCGGAGATTGTTAAAGCATATTATCTGCGTAAATCTTCCATTTAATCTCTAAAATCTGCGAGAAAGGGTAAAAATTATTATGCTTTATCTAATTAAAATTGTGAAACCAAATTATTTTACACACTCAAAATCATTTTAAGCCATTTTAAAGTTGAGATTTTCAATGTAAATTACAAATTAATTTATGACAGATAAAAGCCAAAATCACGAAACCGGCAAGTTGGGGGAGGACCTGGCCGTGGATTTTCTGACCCGAAAAGGGTATCAGATATTAGACCGAAATTTCAATTCGGGAAATGTTGAATTAGACATTATTTGCAGGCATGGCGGGGAGATTGTGTTTGTAGAAGTGAAGGCAAGATTTCATGCTATTATTGAACCCGAAAAAGCTGTTGGTTCAGCCAAACAGAAAAATATGGCGAGGGCGGCAGGCGGCTATTTGAGTCGTAATAAAATTGAATCCGATATCCGTTTTGATATCATAGCGATCAACTTTTTTGATGGCAAAGTGGATATCGCGCACTTTGAAGATGCATTTTATCCTGTTTATTATAAATAGTTTTCCACCGGGAGAATTAAAAATTAAAAATTAAAAATTGAAAATGGAAAGCTATCAGGAGGGAATGTTCCATTCTGTCGGGGTTTTGGCATCATTGCCCCGGGCTTCAGCCCGGGGAAAATGAATGAACAAGCAAAAAGGCGCGGCGCCACAAATCATTTTCAGACCAAAGAATTTATGCCGCGCAACGTGCACAAATTACATGTAAAGATTAGTAAACCAAGTTGCCTGAACGAAAAGCGAGAGAGCGATGATAAATTAATTTTTGCCTTAAATGAATGCCAGGAGTTGATTTCAGCGTTCGGCATTCGATATTTCCTACCTTCTTCTCCTGTCTGTTCTGCCAGTAGAATTTTTCCCTTGTTTTCCTGATTTTCGGGGCGCAGCCCCTGCTTTTTTAAAAGATGTTTTTTTAGCATAGGGATTATGGCTTCTCTTACGATTATCCGGATTTGAATTGGGTTTTAAGACAAGTTTTTTACTCGTAGCGTCTGATGATTTCTTTTGCGAATGAATGGACCTGGAGCCTTCTTCGGTGGAAGTCGAATTCTTTAGCATCTCATTGATTCCATCAAGCTCCTTTTGGGTTAACTCGCGCCATTCACCTACTGGCAGACCCTTAAGGCCGATGTTCATAATGCGGGTCCGTTCCAGTTTGAATACCTCATAATTGAAGTATTCACACATTCTTCTGATTTGTCGGTTGAGGCCTTGCACCAGGATAATTCTGAAAACCAATATAGATTCCTTAGCAACAAAACACTTTTTGGTAGTATCCCCCAAAATGGGTACGCCCTTGCTCATGGCTGCGATAAAATCATCTGTGATCGGTTTGTTTACCGTTACTAAATATTCTTTTTCATGTTTGTTTCCTGCCCTTAATATTTTGTTGACGATATCACCATCACTGGTAAGGAAGATTAATCCTTGTGAATCTTTATCTAATCTGCCAATCGGGAATATGCGTTTTTTGAAACCTATATAATCTACAATATTGCCATGCGTGCTTTCTTCGCTTGTACAGGTAACGCCAACAGGCTTGTTAAATGCCAGATAAACGGCCTCTTCTATTTCTTTTATTTTAATTTTCTGTCCGTTTACTTTCACCAGATCACCAGGATTTACTTTGGCGCCAATCATGGCCTTTTTCCCGTTAATGGTTACCACACCGGATTCAATAAATGCATCGGCCTGTCGCCTGGAACATAATCCGCTTTCACTGATAAATTTATTGAGGCGTGTGGGTTCAGAATTAAGCATATTGATTTTTGTGCAATATCAGAAATATATGATTCAAAAGCACATTGAGTATAGAAAATTCGATATCAAATGAAAAGGGGTTTGAAAATTAATTCCATTAAAACAGTCACTTTGATTTTCAAGGTTCAACAGTGTTCTGCTTGGGTATCTTGTATAAGTTTCATCAAAAGTCATCTCTGTAAGACCATTTATGCACTAATTTCTCCACACTTGTTAAAAAGTTTAATTTAGAAAAATTGGCTCAGATGAGCACATTTGATTGAAACGAAAATTAGACTTACCCACCTAAATTCATGGCAAAAAAAATAATTGCTGCAACAAAATCAACCAAAATGGTTGCTTCTTCAAAAAACAATTCTATTCGTAAAATTTTTGTATTGGATACATCTGTAATTTTATACGACAACAATTCAATTAAGAACTTTGCCGAACATGATGTTGCTATCCCGATTACGGTATTGGAAGAATTGGATAATTTCAAAAAAGGAAATGATACCATCAATTTCGAAGCCAGAGAATTTATCCGGTATTTAGATAAATTATCCGGAGAACATACCCTCACCAATTGGATCAGAATAAATGGTCCCACCAAAGGCATGTTTAAGGTGATTATGAATGAAAAAGCTACGGTGGATGCCCAGGTTGTTTTTGGTGAACGAAAGGCCGATCATAGGATTCTGAACGCTGCCATAGCTATGATGGAGCAAAATCCGGACAGACTGGTTATTTTGGTAACCAAGGATGTAAATCTTCGTTTAAAAGCAAAATCACTAAACCTGCATGCAGAAGATTATGAGACCGGAAAAATTAAGGATATCGACGCCTTGCACACCGGAAGAACGATATTAGATAAAATTAAACCATCCGTTATTGATGAAATTTATGCAAGAGGTTTTGCCAATGCAGGTTTGGCCATGCGTAAGAAACCCTTAGCGAATCACTTTTATATATTAAAGAACGAAAAAAATTCGGTACTCACCTATTACAACGCCGAAACCGATTGTCTGGAGAAAGTAACCAAATCGAGTGCCTATGGAATTAAGCCCCGAAATGCAGAACAATCGTTTGCCTTAAGTGCCGTATTAAATCCGGGTATCAAACTGGTAACCATTCAGGGTGTGGCCGGAACCGGAAAAACACTACTGGCTTTGGCTGCGGCCTTGGAGCAACGTTCAAGTTTCAGACAGATCTATCTGGCTCGCCCGATTATTCCGTTAAGTAACCGTGATATCGGTTATTTACCCGGTGATATAAAATCAAAAATTAACCCTTACATGGAACCGCTTTGGGATAATTTGAAGCTGATTCAAAATCAATACAAGGAAACCGATAAAGAGTATCAGAAAATAACGGATATGGTGAACCAGGAAAAATTAGTGGTTACACCTTTAGCTTATATCAGAGGCAGGAGTTTATCCAATATCATGTTTATCATTGACGAAGCTCAAAACCTCACCCCGCTTGAAGTTAAGACCATTATTTCAAGGGCGGGTGAAGGAACCAAAGTGGTTTTTACAGGCGATATTTTTCAAATTGATACCCCATATCTGGATTCGCAATCGAATGGCTTGTCTTATTTGATTGACCGGGTTCAGGATAATCCTTTATATGCGCATATTACCCTCGAAAAAGGAGAACGTTCGGATCTGGCAAATTTGGCCAACGATTTATTGTAATAGCTGCATTCAATTCTATTTTGTTTTGGCGAATAATGCTGAATTATTATTCCTGTAGTTTGCCTAAGCCATTTCTAAGCTTTTTCCTCATTCCATTAATCAAACTCTTAACAATTAGTTAATATTGCGGATATATTGGCTTAACATGAACACTACACTTTTGCTGCCAGTTAAAAACTAAAAAATTATTACAATCATTTATGAAAAAATTTAACTTTAAAATTTTGTTCCTGTTATTGACTCTTGGTTCAATAGGAGTTTATGCACAGGAAGTCAGCTTTTCAGACAGTAGCTTTAAGGATTTATCTTCAAGAGTAAACAAAGCGGAAAACGATTTATCTTTTTTGAAAAAGTTAAAAATCAATGGCTGGATTCAGGTACAATACCAGCACGCAGATTCGTTGGGGGCAGTCAATGTTGCTGGCGGAAATTTTCAGCCATACTCCGACAACCGTATTATTTTAAGAAGAGGCAGGATCAAATTTACCTATGAGCAAAGTTATGCCATGTATGTATTGCAGTTTGACGTGGTTGACCCAACCTTAACAGCGCCGCTTTCGATAACGCAGAACCCGACAGGCACCATTACCTCATCAAACACTTCAACCATCCCATTTGCGGTAAACGTGAGAGATTTTTATGTTAAATTGAATGCGCCGTTTTGGAAACCTTTAACGCTCACTGTGGGTATGCAAAACAAGCCTTTTGGATTTGAGGTTTCGCAATCCTCACAATATCGTGAGACCCCGGAACGCTCACGTTTTACCCAATCAACCAATCCTAATGAGCGGGATTTGGGAGCTATGATTACACTTCAGGCGCCTAAAACTTCTCTGTTGCATATCGTTAAAATTAATGCCGGTTTATTTAATGGTGCGGGCATAGCCAGAGAATTTGATTCAAAGAAAGATTTCATAGGGCAAATCATACTGAACCATTCTACCAAAAATGAGCGAATCCAATATGGTGTTGGAGCATCCTATTATAATGGAAGCGTTTTACAAACCGATTCAAATGTTTATAGTAGTATTTCTACCGTAACTGCCGGTTCTCCACTTTATGTTTCGAGCAAAACAGCTTCGAATATCGGATCTTATGCAAAGCGGGAATATATAGGAATAGATGCTCAAATATCAATTGATAATCCTATGGGTATTTCAACTTTGAGAGGGGAGTATGTTCAAGGTTCGCAGCCTGGAATAGCGAGTAGCTCCAGAAGTCCTGAGACTTCTCCGGTTGGAGCTACTTACATTCGTAATTTCAACGCCGGATATTTCTACTTCGTACACAAAATTGCAAGACTACCTTTCCAACTCGTTTTCAAATACGATTTTTATGACCCCAACACAAAGGTTTCAGGTTATGAAATTAATTCTGCAAATAAGTTTGGTATTGGCGACATAAAATATTCTACCCTGGGTTACGGGATAAATTATCTGGTATCCGGCAATCTGAAATTTATGTTTTATTATGATGTAATAAAAAACGAATCAGTTGCCATTAATTTATATGGTTATGATAAAAAAGATAACATCTTCACCGCACGCGTTCAATATAGATTCTAATAATAAGAATATAGCCACAAAGACGCAAAGACGCGAAGTATTGAGTAGCGCATAAAAAACTTCGCGCCTTAGCGCCTTCGTGGCAAAAAAATAATAAAAGGTATAAAAAAATAAAAAATGAAAAAAACAATCATTTCGATAGTAGCTATTGTTGTGTTGATGAACCCTACAATAGCCCAAAAAATTAAAGGTAGCGATACCGTATTACCATTGGCACAAAAAGAAGCTGAAGTTTTTATGAAGAAGAATAAAGCTAACCGCATTACTGTTACCGGAGGGGGAAGTGGAGTTGGAATTTCTGCACTTATCGAAAACACAACGGATATTGCTATGTCTTCACGAAAAATGAAACTGAGCGAAAAAATTAAGATTAATGAAGGTGGAGCCTCTTCAAGTGAAATTATTATCGCATACGATGCACTTGCAGTTATTGTTCATCCTTCCAATAAAGTTACACAGCTCACCCGCGAACAGTTAGAAGGTATTTATACCGGAAAAATCAAAAACTGGAACCAAGTTGGTGGCGATAATAAGGTGATTGTGGTATATGGTCGTGAAAGCAGTTCAGGAACCTATGATTTTTTTAAAGAGCATGTATTAAATAATAAGAACTACGCTGCCTCCATCATGAGCATGCCCGCAACCGGTGCCATTGTTCAATCGGTTAGTCAGACTGCTGGTGCCATTGGTTATGTTGGTTTGGCATATATAGAAAAAAATGTGAAGGCCATTGATGTATCATTCAACAAAGGCAAATCGTTTATTGGGCCAAGCTTGATCACAGCAAAAAACAAAACCTATCCGATTGTTCGTCCGCTTTACTTTTATTACCTGGCAGCGGATTCAAAACAAGTAAAATCTTTTGTAGATTTTGTTCTATCTCCCGAAGGCCAGACAATTGTTGCCAGGGAAGGATATATCGAATTAAAATAGGGAACCGGACTTTTGAAAAAGATATTTGAAAAGATCCTGGAAGGAATCCTGATGTTAAGTGGAACTGTGACTACCCTCACGGTTTTGCTTATTATCTTTTTTCTGTTTAGGGAAGGGATAGGCCTGTTCGGGAAAAATCCGACCGAGGATGGTTTCTCCGTTGCTGTTAATAAGGCGAACCCGGTGGATGAATTAAGTCCGGATCAGATTAAAAATATTTTTGATCAAAATTTGATCAAATGGAAAGAAGTTGGCGGAACAAACGACAGCATTATGCTATTCCGTATGGATGATTTATTTAATTATTATACGGAACAGGAACTCTCGGGTATTGATACCAACATGAACTTGTTGGCTGCAAAAATTGATGAGGTAATATCAAAAAATCCCGGAATTATTGCCTTTATTTCATCCAAAGAAATTCCGAAAAGTCACCACTCAAAACTGATTCGAATTCAACCTATCGGGATAGGTAGTTTTTTGGGAGGAAAGGAATGGTTTCCTACCGCGCAACCTGTTGCTCAATTTGGGGTTTACCCACTGCTTATTGGTACTTTATGGGTAAGCTTTTTAGCCATTTTAATTGCTTTGCCCTTTGGTTTGGCTACGGCGATTTATATGTCGGAGATTGCAAGTACGAGAATCAGAAATATTTTAAAACCACTCATTGAACTTTTGGCAGGAATACCCTCGGTTGTTTATGGCTTCTTTGGTTTGATTGTGATTGTGCCATTGGTTCAGAAAGTATTTAACCTCCCTGTTGGAGAAACCGGTTTAACCGGAAGTCTGGTATTGGCTATCATGGCACTTCCTACTATCATTTCGGTAGCAGAGGATGCAATAAGCAGAACGCCAAGAAGTATAAAAGAAGCGAGTCTTGCACTGGGGGCTTCTCACTGGCAAACCATTTACAGGATTATTATTCCATCTGCCTCTTCAGGTATTACTGCAGCCGTTATTTTAGGGATTGGACGTGCCATAGGCGAGACCATGGCGGTACTAATGGTTACGGGAAATGCTGCTGTTGTTCCGCATAGCGTGCTTGAACCCATGCGCACGATACCTGCAACCATTGCTGCCGAATTAGGTGAAGCGGCGAAAGGCTCCTTACATTATGAGGCATTGTTTGCTTTGGGTTGTATGTTATTTATCATTACCATGCTGGTAAATATTTCAGTTGAAATGGTTTCAAGAAAGCCGGCTAAAAATAAATTGAGATAAAAATGAAAGCAAGAACACAGAAGAAAATTTCTCAACTTATCGCGTTCAATATCTTCAGGGTAATGAGTATGATATTGGTTTTGATGCTAGCCTCTATTCTTTCCTTTATTGTGATCAGGGGAATTGGGGTAATCAGTTGGGATTTTCTTACAAAAATACCGGAAGAGGGAATGACTAAGGGAGGTATCATGCCGGCCATCGTTGGTACCTTATGTTTGGTTGCTGGAAGTATGCTGTTTGCTTTCCCGGTTGGTGTTCTTTCAGGAATCTATATCAATGAGTTTGTAAAAGACAACTGGTTCAAACGCTTTATGAAACTGATGACAAACAATTTGGCGGGTGTTCCCTCAATTGTTTTTGGTTTATTCGGAATGAGTTTATTTGTGAATACGCTTGGTTTCGGGGATAGCATTATCGCGGGCTCACTGACACTTGGTTTATTGGCGTTGCCGGTAATAATAAGAACCACTGAAGAATCATTGAAAAGCATTGATAATATTTACAGAGAAGGCAGTTATGCTTTAGGGGCCTCCAAAATTCAAACAATCAGAAGAGTGGTTCTTCCCCTGGCAATGCCAAATATTATTACCGGTTTTATTTTATCAATCGGTCGTGTTTCGGGAGAGACGGCGCCGATTTTATTTACGGTTGCAGCCTATTTTTTGCCAAAATTACCCACAAGTATGTTCGATCAGGTGATGGCATTGCCTTACCATTTGTATGTGTTATCAACTAGTGGCACCAATATGGAAGCAAGTAGAAGTATGGCATATGGAACTGCTTTGGTATTAATTGTGATCGTTTTGCTTTTGAATCTGATCGCTAATTTTACGCGCATGTTATTGAATAAGAAAATAAAAAACTGATTGAAATGGTAGAAACAAAAAATCTGAATTTATTCTATGGTTCCTTTCAGGCATTGAAGGATATTAGCCTAAGAGCATCCGAAAAATCAGTGACCGCATTGATTGGTCCTTCCGGTTGTGGGAAGTCAACTTTTTTACGGACTTTCAACCGGATGAATGACCTGATACCTGATGTGAGAATTGAAGGCAAGGTGATCGTGGATGACGTAGATGTGAACGAAAAAGGGGTTGATGTTGACAATCTGAGAAAAAGGGTAGGTATGGTATTTCAAAAACCGAATCCTTTTGCCAAAAGTATTTTTGAAAACGTTGCTTATGGATTAAGAGTAAACGGAGTAAATGATGAGAAAAAGATTAGAGAAACCGTTGAAGAAAGTTTAAAGCAGGCTGCACTTTGGGATGAAGTAAAAGACAATTTGAAAAAGTCGGCTTATGCCATTTCGGGAGGGCAACAACAACGTTTGTGCATAGCCAGGGCGCTGGCAGTAGAGCCCAGCATTATTTTAATGGATGAGCCTGCTTCTGCTTTGGATCCAATCTCTACTTCAAAAATTGAAGAGTTGATTCATGAATTAAAGAAGAAATACACCATTTTGATTGTTACGCACAATATGCAGCAGGCAGCCCGTGTGAGCGATTCTACCGCATTCTTTTACTTGGGTAGCCTGATAGAATATGATGATACAAAAATAATTTTCACCAATCCCGTAAAACAACAAACCCAAAATTACATTACCGGCCGGTTTGGGTAATACCGTCGAGACAGGTAATTACCTGACTCAACATTTTACACAAACAATTATTTGGATAAATTGATTATAAATTTGAAAATTGAAAACGAATAAAATGAAACATTTTGAAGAAGAATTAAAACACCTAAAGCAGGCAGTAAACATCATGTTTGCATTGGTGCACACCCAACTTACAAAAGCAAAAGACGCTTTGATTAGGATGGATAGAGACCTGGCAAGGGAAATTATTCAAACTGAAAAACGAGTGAATGCGCAAGAGTTAACGATTGATCGCGACTGTGAAAACTACTTTGCGTTATACAATCCGGTTGCAGTTGATTTGCGCTATCTGTTGGCCGTTCTTAAAATCAATAATAACCTGGAACGCACAGGTGATATTGCTGAAGGAATTGCCAAGTTCCTGATTGAAACCCAAACCGAGTTTGATGCGGACCTATTAACCTCTTCCAAACTATTGCTGATGTTTGATGAGTGTATCAGTATCATGGAGGAGATTGAATTCGCCTTCGAAAATGAAGACACCACGGTGGCAAGAAGCATATTTAAAAAGGATGAAATAATAGACAAAATTAACCGTGAATGTAACCAGAGCATTGCCACCTATATTAGCAATCACCCTGATAATGTTGAACAGGCGCTGTATGTGCTATCAACGATAAGAAAATTAGAGAGAGTAGGAGATCAGGCGACCAATATTGCAGAAGAGATTATTTTTTATGTGGAAGCGAAAGTGCTTAAGCATAGCAAAAAACTATAACTCGTTTTATACCCCTGAATATTTCTATCCGTTTACACTTACCATCATAACCTGCTGTTTTTGCTGAAGCTGAAGCTTAACTTTGACAGCTTTCTCATTCCATTTCCCGTTTATTTTATACCTGATTTTTATTTCATGTTCACCTTTGTTTAAGGGTATCCTCACATAATCAATTCCGGCAGGCAGGGTTTGCCAGTTTCGCGAATCGTAATTGTTTATTGCGGTTATATGTGGACTTTTTTCTGTGGGTGTTGGAATGATTTGTTCCAGATTGATTCGGGTCTGGGTTACCTGTAACAGCATATAATCCAGGTTATTAATCACAGAAGGAGCATAAGAATTTCCATTGGCCTGAACCGAAATTTCCTGAATTACATTTGCTGATGGTTTTACAAAAAGCCAGTTTACTTTTGCCCATAAGGGTTTTCCGGGATTACTTGAAAACGGCTCAGGAATGCCAGGTACAAACCAAGCTTTCTGACAATCTTTATGGGGTACAAATTGCTTTTCAATAAACAAAACCAAACTGTATTGCGGGAATTCTTCATTTGATTTCTGCCGGTTGAATTTTTTTAAACAGGATTCGTATTTATCCATAAACCCCATTTTTTTGTTCAAAAGCAAGATGTCTGATTTGAACACAAATTAAACTTTACGGCAAGGTTAGATTATTTTGCTTATTTTCGCGGCAATGGACCATATTAGAAATTTTTGCATCATAGCACATATAGATCACGGGAAAAGTACACTGGCCGACAGACTGTTAGAATACACAAATACCACCAGCAAACGCGAAATGCAGGCCCAGCTACTCGATAACATGGATTTGGAAAGAGAGCGGGGAATTACTATTAAAAGTCACGCCATTCAAATGAATTATGAGTTGGATGGGAAAAAATATGTTCTGAACCTGATTGATACTCCCGGTCATGTGGATTTTAGTTATGAGGTTTCTCGTTCTATTGCAGCTTGCGATGGTGCTTTGTTAATTGTGGATTCCAGTCAGGGTATTCAGGCTCAAACCATTTCAAACCTGTATTTGGCTATTGAGCAGGGCTTAGAGATCATTCCCATTCTAAATAAAATAGATCTTCCGCTCTCCATGATTGATGATGTGTGCGAGCAAATAGCCGAACTTATTGGATGTGATTACGATTCAATTCTTCGTGCCAGTGGAAAAACCGGAGAAGGGGTTCATGATATCTTACGGGCTATTGTTAAACGCATTCCGCCTCCAAAAGGGAATATTGATGCGCCATTAAAGGCATTAATATTTGATTCTGTCTTCAATTCATTCAGAGGAATCATCGCTTATTACCGGGTTTACGATGGGGTAATAAAAAAGGGAGATAAAGTAAAATTTATGTCCAATAACAGCGAATATACGGCTGATGAAGTTGGCATTTTAGGCTTGTTGCCTGAACCCAAACCTCAAATTTCGGCAGGTGATGTTGGCTATATCATATCAGGTATAAAAGAAGCCCGAGAGGTAAATGTTGGGGATACCATTACGCATGTAAGCAGACCTACTGCTGAATCCATCAAGGGTTTTGAAGAAGTAAAGCCGATGGTATTTGCAGGAATTTATCCAATTGATACCGAGGATTTTGAAGAGTTACGTGAAAGTATGTATAAGCTTCAGTTAAATGATGCTTCATTAACTTTTGAACCCGAATCGTCGGCTGCACTGGGCTTTGGTTTCCGTTGTGGGTTTTTAGGAATGCTGCATATGGAAATTATTCAGGAGCGGCTTGAACGCGAATTTAAAATGCTGGTTATTACCACTGTTCCAAATGTGAGTTATCATTGTTATACCAATAAAGGGGAATTGATTGTAGTGAATAATCCAAGTGATTTGCCTGAAGCCAACTATATTAATTATGTAGAAGAGCCTTTTATTAAAGCCCAGATTATTTCTCACAGCGATTATATTGGTTCCATAATGACGCTCTGTTTGAGTAAACGCGGTAATTTAAAAGAACAAAAATACCTCACCACCAACCGGGTTGAATTGGTATTTGATATGCCTTTGGCAGAAGTTGTTTTTGACTTTTTTGATAAATTGAAAACCATTTCCAGGGGTTATGCTTCATTTGATTATCATCCGATTGGATATGTTAAATCTGATTTGGTAAAATTGGATATTTTGTTGAATAAAGACAATGTTGATGCGCTCTCAGCCATTATTCACCGTGACCGTGCCTTTGATTTTGGTAAGCGAATTTGCGAGAAATTAAAACAACTCATACCCAGACACCAATTCGAAATCCCGGTTCAGGCAAGCATCGGTACAAAGGTTATTGCCCGTGAAACCATAAAGGCATTGAGAAAAGACGTAACTGCTAAATGTTATGGGGGAGATATTACCAGAAAACGTAAGTTACTTGAAAAACAAAAGGAAGGAAAGAAAAGAATGCGTCAGGTGGGTTCGGTTGAAATTCCTCAATCAGCATTCATGGCAGTATTGAAATTGGATTAATGCTATCTCGTGCGGACAGGTCGCGACCAGTCCGCACAGTTATATATCATTTTTCCTAATTTCCTATTCAGAAAGAAAATAGTTTATTTTGCACCCCTGATACACAAACCAAATTTCTAAATTTCCAATCGTAAATCCAAAATCGTAAATCCAAAATCGTAAATCTAAAATCGTAAATCAAAAATCGTAAATCTAAAATCGTAAATCAAAATTCTTAATTCTAAATTCTAAATTCTTAATTCTAAATTACTTAACATGCAATTACTAAACGGAAATGAAGTTTCTAAAGCCTTAAAGGTTGAAATCAAATCAGAGGTTGAAAAGTTAAAGGCAGCCGGCAAAAAGGTGCCTCATCTTGCTGCAATTTTAGTAGGTTCAGACGGGGCCAGTATGACCTATGTTGGAGCCAAAGAAAAGGATTGTGAGCAGGTAGGATTCGATTCTACAGTATTACGATTTGATGCAGGAATGACCGAGGAGGCCTTATTAGATGAGGTTGAAAAAATAAATAACAACCCCGATATTGATGGTTTGATTGTTCAGTTGCCTTTGCCTAAACACATCAATGAAAAGAAGGTCACACAAACCATCAGTTATAAAAAAGATGTGGATGGCTTTCACCCCATGAATGTAGGTATGATGTTTAAAGGCTTACCTTGTTTTTTGCCGGCTACTCCATATGGCATCATAAAATTGCTCGAACACTATAAAATTGAATTGGCGGGAATGCATTGTGTGATTATTGGTCGCAGTGATATTGTTGGAAAACCAATGAGCAGTTTGATGTTGAAGAAAAACTGCACCGTTACGGTTTGCCACAGCAAAACTAAAAGTGTAAAGGATTTTACCCTTCAGGCTGACATCGTAATAGCCGCCATTGGTATTCCAAAATACCTGAAAGCGGATATGATAAAAGAAGGAACCATTGTGGTAGATGTTGGAATTACCCGTGTTGATGACCCTTCAAACCCAAAAGGTTATGTTTTACTGGGGGATGTAGATTTTGAAAATGTGGCTCCCAAATGCAGTTATATTACACCGGTACCGGGTGGGGTAGGACCCATGACCCGCGTTGGACTATTACTGAATACGCTTGAGGCAATCAGAATGAATGAAGCCAATCTTTAGCTTGAAATGGGACCCTTCGACAAGCTACTCAGGATGACATGGGAGATGGGAAATGGGAAATGAGAGATGAGAGATGAGATGCGAGATGGCGAGTAAATGAAATCGAAAAACCCTGAAGGGGTTTAATATTAATAGCCACGGGTGCAACCCGTGGTATGAAATGAGCAATAAGAAAAGCGCGGCGCAAGAAATTATGAATCGTCAATAGAATTTAAGCCGCGCAACATGCACAGATTAAAAAGTGTGCTTAGTCGGATAGGACGCTAATCTTTAGCTGGAGATGATATCCCGACAGCAATCGCGAAGGAATTGAGAGATGAGATGCAAGCTAAAAGAAATGATAGCTAATTATGTGGATTTCTTAACCTACTTAAAGGGGCGATAAGTCAGAAAAATCGTGAAATTTATTTACTAAATATACATTTGAAAATCATGTTTTTGTTTTCTAACTTTTATTAAATAAAATCAAACTTTCCATTAAGTTTGTCAACAATAATTTTTGGATTGCCAAATTTGATTAATACTTTAAAAATTCCTTTTGATAAATTGATATAAATTAAGTCAATATTTTTAACAAAATAATCTTAAACCAAAATGAAATCATTTAGACAACTTTTAGTAATTGGATTTGCATTAATGTTAATCTTATCTTCTTGTACATTAGAAAAAAGAATACATATGTCCGGCTTCCATTTTGAATGGAATAATACTAGGCAAAATTCTAATAAAACGTTATTATCAACCAAAGCTATTGTTAAACAAAAACCAATTGATAATGAAGCTTTTATACAAATTAAAAATGAAGGTAAATCTAATAATCTTGAATCAAATGAAAATCATGAATTAATTACTTCGTCAATTGAAAATACAATACCACCTATTATCATACCTAATGCTTTTGTTGAAAAAATTTCAGGAAATTATTTACCTGAAGAATGTGATAATATAATCTTGACAAATGGGGATGAAATGAAAGTTAAAGTAATAGAAATTGCTATTAACGATATTAAATATAAAAAATGTGAAAATATTGATGGGCCATTATATTCAATTAAGAAATCGGAAGTTTTTATGATAAAATATCCAAATGGCACAAAGGATATTATTACTCCATATAATTCTTCAGTTTCAAAAAATGAAAGAAATAAACATAAAAATGAAGATGGGGAGAAAAAAGGTGGAGTTTTTAGCATTCTTTCTTTTTGTATAAGTATTACTGGAATTTTTATTGCATCATTAATTTTGGGGGCTGGTGCTATTGTTTTCGGAATTATTGGATTGTTAAAAGAAAAAAGAAGAGGTCTGGCAATAGCTGGATTAATTATTGGTATTATTGATTTTGTGTTTGGTCTAATAATGATTGCACTAAGTATCTAAAACTATTATTTTTTTTGCTACAAAATGCCTTGACTTATTTAGGAATTATTTTTACGAAAATATCCTGAATTTGCCAACCCCCCATTTTTGCAAACGGTAAATAATAGAGGTTCGAAGCACGCCTAACCCATAGATACTGCTACGTTGGAAGTTGATTGAAGAGGCTTCCGGAAAGTATTTGGTGGGGCAGGTAATTTCGGCAATTTCAAATCCGTTGAAGAAGATTTGTGCGGCAATTTCATTATCGAATACAAAATCATCACTGCATTTTTCATAAGGGATTGCCTTTAATACCTGCGCACTGTACGCTCTGTAACCGGTATGGTATTCCGAAAGCTTTTGTCCCATCAATATATTTTGAAATAAGGTAAGTATCCTGTTAAAAAAATATTTATAAACCGGCATACCCCCTTTTAATGCTCCCATTCCTAAAATTCTTGAACCAAAAACTACCGGGTAAACATCAAAGGCAATGATACTGCTCATGGCCATAATTAACTTAGGCGTATATTGATAATCGGGGTGCAACATAATAACAATATCAGCACCTAATTCTAAAGCCGTATCATAACATGTTTTTTGGTTTCCACCATAACCTTTGTTTTTTTCATGTTTGATTACGGTTCTGATTCCAATTTTTTTCCCCAATTCGGCGGTATCATCTTTGCTGGCATCATCTACCAGGATTACGTCGTCTACGATATCAAACGGGATCTCGTTGTACGTTTTTTCCAGGGTTAATGCAGCATTGTATGCAGGAAGAACAATGATTATTTTTTTACCGTTTAACATGTTTTTGATTCAATTATTTTCAAAAATAAGGATAGATTTTATCTAAGAAATTTTACAAATAAAACAACAACCAAACAAAAACCAATACCGGAAGTAAAATGGGCAAGCTATATCGCCAGATGTATTTTCCAAAACTTGGCATTTTTACGCCCGATTGCTCAGCAATTGACTTCACCATAAAATTGGGGCCGTTTCCAATATAAGTCATTGCCCCGAAAAAAACAGAACCAACCGAAACAGCTTCTAATAAAATAATACCATCGGTTTGCATAAAATGGTGCATATCCGAAAAGCTGTTGATGCTTAATCCATCATTTGAAAGAATTAAAGCCAATACGTTTAAATAAGTAGGGGCATTATCGAGCACACTCGAAAAAAGACCGCTCCCCCAGTAGATCAAACCGGGTGTGAGCGTCAGACCAGCATTCTGACTTTTAGCAAATGCCTCCAAAGATTGCAGTGCCGGCATCATGCAGAGGAAAATACCAAAAAATAAAAAGGCAACTTCTTTGATGGGTTCAAAATCAAAATCATTGCTCTTTAACGCATTTTTATTGGCATACCTAAAACACATAAAGGCTGAACCTAATTGAACCAGTTCCCGGATAAAGGATAATTTTTTGCCATGAAAAGCAATATGTGGAAGACCATCTATGATATTTGGGTCAAGAAATACGGAGGCAATTCCAATAAACAACCAGATAAAGTTCTGTTTTCCCACGATGATGATTTTTTTGGAATAATGGCTGCTGATATCCACCTCATCAAAATCTTTATTTTTGGTTTCAAAATAGTAGAAAATGGCGAGCAAAATACTCACGGCAAATAACCATTTTGGAAATAAATGGGTGAGGGTCCAAAAAAATGGCACACCTTTTAAAAAACCCAGAAACAGCGGTGGATCACCAATTGGGGTCAATAAACCGCCCACATTGGAAATGATAAAAATAAAGAAAACAATATGATAGGGTTTTAACCTGTAACGGTTTATTCGCATAAATGGCCTGATAAACAAAACCGAAGCGCCAGTGGTGCCGATAATATTTGTTAAAACAGCTGCAATCAATAAAAAAACAACATTCGTGAGCGCTTTCGACTCAAAATCAACAAAAAGGTAAATTCCCCCACTTGAAATGTATAATATGGTAAGTAAACTGATAAATGAAAGAAATTCAAAAATAGTTTCAACAGGCAAAATCGTATCGTGCTGAACCCACACATAAAAACTGCCAACAAGTAGTCCCAATACAATGCTGATGAGTTTATAAGAACGATGCCAAATGTTGGGGAACAATACAGGTCCTGTTGCAATTAACAGCAACAAAGCCACAAATGGAGCTATCATCCAAACAGGAGGTGATTGAATTAAGATGCTTAAAATCATGCTGTAAATATAATGGGAAAGTCGTTAATTCGAAATTGGAATTGATAAGCAGTTTAAGTATGAGCGAATTGGAAATAATATGATCCTTGAAGCGCTAAAAAAGGAGCATTCTAAACTGAATACGCTGGCTATTGTAAATTATGTTGGTTCAGACCCAAAGCGGTTTGAAGAACTCTTAGCGGTATTTTCTCTGAAGGATATACGTTTATCGCAGCGTGCAGCCTGGCCTTTAACCTGTATTGCCGAAAATCAGCCTGATTTGATTCAACCCCACTTATCCGTTATTGTAGATTTATTGGATAATCCTCTGCATGTAGCCGTAAAAAGAAATGTAATGCGAAGCTTAAGGGATTTTGATTTGCCGGAGAATTTATTGGGAAATATTGCCGATAAAGCCTTTGTATTTTTAATGGATCATAAGGAAGCGATCGCTGTGAGAGCCTTTTCGATGACAGTTCTTTACAAAATCTGCCTGAAAGAACCCGACTTAAAAAACGAGTTGATCCCCATCATCGAAGATATGTTACAATATGGTTGTTCGCCGGGTTTAAAAAGCTATGGTAAGAAGATGTTGAAAGCCCTTCATAAAATTTAATTTCGATGGTATAATAGATCTGTTAGAGAAGCATCATCCCTTTGGATAAGTGGTTCAGTGGTTCGAAGCAGTTCACAAGGGCAGTGAACCACTTTAGCTTTAGATGAGATTCAGAATAAGCGAAGCGGTTCGGTAGTTAATTGAAATGGATATAAGGAGGTGAAAAAATTATTGATCCCAGGGATTTATCAATTTCAAATCATTAATATCTTTAAAATCCGAGATATTCCTGCTTATCAAAGTTAGATCATAAACCAGTGCAGTGGCAGCAATAATTGCATCCGGCAGCATTATTTTGTGGACTTTCCGGATATCGGCTGTCTTTAGTTTAATTGGTTTTTCAAGTTCAATTACGGATGCATCATTGATAAAGCTATGCAATCAATCCAAATCCTTTTGGTTCGTTGTTTTCCAGCACAAGAGTTCAATTTCAGTTATAGCTGAAATTACAGGCTGATTATTTTTGATTAAACCATCAATAAATTTTTCGGCAGCAGGTGAAAATTGTTGCTGTAAATAATAGATGACAGTATTGGTATCCCATAAATATTTCATTCCCAATTGTTACGAAGTTCATTCAGTTGCCGGTCAATATCAGAGATGGGTTCTTTTGTCATTGCGCTCTTATATTTGGCAATCCAGTTTGTTTCCTGAGAGGGTTCTGTATTTTCCCTCCGTAATCTGATAAGTTGTAACTGTTCAAGGTCTTGTAATAGCTTGAAAGCTTTATTATTAATAATATCTATTGTTACTGTTTGCATAAACGAATTTATTTAAAAAAATTAAATAAATCAAGAATTGTTTTGCCGGATATTTATATACAAATATACAAAATTGAAATATTAAGCGAATTGTTTAATCCTGAATTGGTATTAATAATATCCGGAAATTTTCATTTTTTGGCCGTAACCACCAACCTTCTAAACAATGTCCTCACCGTCATCTCCGATAAGCGGCTACCGGTGTGGTGCAGTATTATTTTGTCGGTTTATGTATTTTGGTTGCCTACATTAAAGGGAATAATAATAGGTAATTTCAAAAAAATCATAAGCTTTGAATTTTCGTATAAATGAAAATCATGAAAAATTCATTTTTTACAATTTTAGCTTTAGTTTCAGTAACCATCTATCGTGGTTCGGGAAAACCCTTACTTATTTATAATAAATGGGACGGTATACTTAAAGCAATAATAAATGATTCACTTGCCTATTATTTAACCAAATAAAATTAATGAAAAGGTTACTTTTAACCTTTGTTGGTACCTTTTTGCCAATGGATAAAAAATCTTAATTTCAATTTCTACTTAACTTATTGCATTTTTGTTTTTTTATAATTGAAACTTTGGTTCAGGCTTTAGAAGCATTTTCCGGGGCTTTAAACGCAAAAGTAAAAATAACTATATGCAACTATCGGATCAACCCGTAAATACTAAAATGGATTTGAAAAGCCTGGCAATTGCTTTGGTTTTTATCTCTGTTTTCTCTTTACCAATAAAGGCTCAACATACCTACATACCTTATGGAACCCTCTCCAATCATATACTTGACCGACTTGAGATAAAAGCAGGGGAATTGGCCAATGATTTTTTTCACTCGGCCACAAAAAGTTACCGAAGAAAGGCCATTGCGGAGTATATTGATAGTTTTCCGGTCAATAAAATTCCTTTATCAAACAGGGATTACTTCAATATGGATTACCTTATTAGTGATAATTTTGAATGGAGCAAAAGCGAAAGTTCTAACTCAAAAAAGATGTTTTTGAAGGAAATCTATCAGAAAAAAGCAGCTTTATACAGCGTTCAGATAAAGGATTTTAATTTAGTGGTAAACCCTGTTTTGTATTATGAGTCATCGAGCAATAAATACAATGGTAACAATGCTTTAATCAATAACCGGGGAATTGAGATAAGAGGTAATGTTGGCGAAAAAATAGGTTTTTATACACAGGTTAGCGATGAAATATTAAGGCCGAATAGCTGGGTAGGTGAGTATTTTAAAAGAGATGCCACTTTAATGTATGTCAATTTCTATAAAACCAATCCTTCTCAAATAGGTTATTTTTTATCAAATGCCTATGTTACCGGATCCTTAAATAAATACATGGATTTGCAATTTGGCCATGTTAAAAATTTTATCGGCGATGGGTTCAGAACCTTTATTGTATCCAATCAACACCCCGAATACTTAACGCTGAGGTTAAACACACGAATCTGGAAATTGAATTATACCAATATCTGGAGCGAATTGAGAGATTATCCGAATGGCGGATGGGGAAGAAATGTGCAGCAAAGACATTATATGGCAACCCATCACCTGAGCTTAAATCTGGGTAAAAATTTCAATATCGGAATGTTCGAAACGATTTTGTTTCAAAGGGATAGCGGCTATACCAATACCGGCTTTGACCCCAATTACCTGAATCCGGTGATTTTCTATAAATCGGTTGAAAATGGGTTGAACAGCGTTGACAAAACAATAATAGGGATTAATCTTAAATACAATTTTCTCAAACATTTTTCAGCTTACGGACAAGTGGTTATTTCTGAATTGATCTTCGAAGAACTGCTATCCGGAAAGGGATGGTGGGGAAATAAATATGCGACTCAGCTTGGCTTAAAATACATTGATGCTTTTACCGTAAAGAACCTCGATTTACAAGGTGAAGTTAATTTGGCAAGGCCGTTTATGTACACTTCCTTTAATGCGCAGCAAACATTCAGTAATTTCCGGCAACCGATGGCACATCCATTGGGGGCAAATTTTTACGAAGCAGTTGGAATTATCAGATATCAGCCCTTGAACCGATTATTTATTACGGCTAAGTTAATCGTGGCTAAATACGGAAACGATACCAATGGAAGCAACTGGGGAAAAGATATTCGCTTGAGTTATAACTATAAAACTTCCGGCGATCATGGAAATTTTATTGGTCAGGGTGTTGAAACACAACTGCTTTTTGTTGAATTGCTGGCCACTTACATGCCCAAACATAATTTGTTTTTAGATTTGAGATTGGGATATAGAAAAACCACCTCTGTGTTAAGCATTTTTGAAAGTAATTCTACCTATTTTTCTATAGGAATCAGGATGAATATCGCTCAAAGATTTTACGATTTTTAGCAAAATAAAGGCTCTATTTGGAATATAGTGGATTACACAAATGCCAGATCAACTTAACGTAAATCCTGTTTTTTGAAGTTTACCCCTACAAATTGTATTGAGCCAAATTAAGCCAATTTACAGGCTTCATAGCGCTTTTTTTGACTTTTTTCTGTTGATAACTTGTGTGTAGGGTATTTAAAGCTCTTCATTATGAGTTTTTTACCCAATAATGAGTAAGTGCTTTCTGCTTTTAAGCTTTGGTGGCTTAAATTTGCAACCTCAATAAAAAAAAGTTTTGACATTAATAAAATCGATTTCAGGTATCAGAGGAACCATAGGAGGAAAATCGGGAGAAGCGCTGACTCCTGTTGATATTGTTAAATATACAGCATCTTTTGGGATGCTGATGAAAAAGAACGAAGACCTTTGTAAAATAGTGGTTGGCAGAGATGCCCGTGTTTCAGGTGAGATGGTTAACCACCTGGTAACCGGAACTTTAATGGGATTGGGAATTGATGTAATTGACCTTGGATTAAGTACAACTCCAAGCGTTGAAATGGCCGTGGTAATGGAAGGCGCACATGGCGGAATTATTTTAACTGCCAGCCATAACCCAAAACAATGGAATGCCCTTAAATTGTTAAATAGCAAAGGAGAATTTATTTCTGAAGAAGTTGGAAAAGAATTGCTATCGCTGGCAGATAGTGATAAAATTGAATTTGCTGAGGTAGATAAATTAGGAAAACGGACTGAATGCAACGATTATATCCAAAAACATATAGACGCCATATTAGCGATCGATTTGGTGGATGTTCAAGCTATTAAAGACAGAAAATTTAAAGTAGTGGTGGATGCGGTTAACTCTGTCGGTGGCATTGCAATTCCATTGCTGTTAAAAGCTTTAGGGGTTGATGATGTTGTTGAATTATATTGTATTCCGGATGGGAAATTTCCGCATAATCCCGAACCACTTCCTGAAAATTTAATGGCAATATCGGGAGAAGTTAAGCGAACTAAAGCTGATTTGGGTATTGTGGTTGATCCTGATGTGGACCGACTGGCGCTGATTTGTGAAGATGGAAGCATGTTTGGTGAAGAATATTCGCTGGTGGCAATTGCTGATTATGTACTGAGAAATGTGAGTGAGGAAAAATTATTGGAAACCGGATTTAAGAAAAATACCGTTTCCAATTTGTCTTCTACCCGGGCGTTAAGTGATATTACTGAAAAAAATAATGGAAATTATAGCAGTAGTGCGGTAGGAGAGGTACATGTGGTAAATAGGATGAAGGAAACCAATGCCGTAATTGGAGGGGAAGGAAATGGCGGAATAATATTCCCTGAATTACATTATGGCAGAGATGCTATGATTGGCGTTGCCTTATTCCTTTCACACCTCGCTAAATTTGGCAAAATATGTTCAAGCCTGAGGGCTAGCTACCCCGATTATTTCATAGCGAAAAAGAAAATTGAGTTGACTCCGGATATTAATATGGATGAGTTATTGGAGAAAATCCGGAAAAAATATGAGAAACAACCCATCAACCGTATCGATGGATTAAAAATTGAATTCGATAAAGATTGGGTTCATTTACGTCGTTCCAATACAGAGCCTATCATTCGGATTTATGCTGAAAGTGAAAGTGAAACGAAAGCAAATAACCTTGCGAAAAAGATAATCAATGATATGAAGCTATTTATTAAATAGTTAAATTTCATTATTTTAAAAACAAAAAAATGCCGACCGTTTTTGGGTTGGTTCAAATAAAAAATATTTATGGCTTTACAGTGTGGTATAGTTGGTTTGCCTAATGTTGGAAAATCAACACTCTTTAATTGTTTGAGCAATGCGAAAGCTCAGGCTGCCAATTTCCCTTTTTGCACCATTGAACCGAATGTAGGTGTGATTACGGTTCCCGACGAAAGATTAAATCAGATTGCAGTATTGGTAAAACCGAATCGGATTGTACCCACCACCATTGAAATTGTTGACATTGCCGGATTGGTTAAAGGTGCGAGCAAAGGTGAAGGCCTGGGTAATATGTTTTTGGGAAATATTCGTACAACCGACGCCATTATTCATGTATTGCGTTGTTTTGAAGATGATAATATTCTCCACGTGGATGGTTCAATCAACCCCATTCGCGACAAGGATGTAATTGATACCGAGTTGCAATTAAAAGACATTGATTCGATTGATAAGAAATTACAAAAAGCTGCCCGTGCCGCCAGAACAGGGGATAAGGAAGCCTCCAAAAGCGAAGCCGTATTGATCAAATTCAGAGATCATCTGGAAAAAGGTCTGAACGCCAGAACCTGCATAGCCGATGAAGATGAACTGAAGCAAATTGAAGATTTGTGTTTGCTAACCCTAAAACCGGTAATGTATGTCTGCAATGTGGATGAAGCCAGCGTAGTGAAAGGAAATGCTTTTGTTGATCAGATCAGGGAATATGTAAAAGATGAAAAGGCCGAAGTTCTGGTAATCAGTGCAGCCATTGAGGCCGATATCAATGAATTGGAAAGCTTCGAGGACCGACAGGCTTTTTTGAATGATCTGGGACTGGAATCAAGTGGGGTAGCAAAATTAATAAAAGCAGCTTACCACCTGTTAAACCTGGCTACTTACTTTACTGCCGGGGTTCAGGAAGTAAGAGCATGGACCATTCATCAGGGATTTAAAGCTCCACAGGCGGCAGGTGTTATCCATACTGATTTTGAACGTGGTTTTATCAAAGCAGAAGTGATTCATCTGAAGGATTACCTCCATTATGGAAGCGAGTCGGCCTGCAGAGACGCAGGAAAGTTAAGTATAGAAGGGAAGGATTACCTGGTGCAGGATGGAGATGTGATGCATTTTAAATTTAATGTATAAAAATTCCCCTCCCGGGAGGGGCAGGGGTGGGTGAGAATGATTGAATTGAAAGCACAATCGTAAATCCACAATCGTAAATCCACAATCGTAAATCCACAATCGTAAAT
>CAYHCF010000031.1:0-10963 GCA_964355075.1 uncultured Chitinophaga sp. | reverse complement strand
CACAATCGTAAATCCACAATCGTAAATCCACAATCGTAAATCCACAATCGTAAATTATAAATCAAATGTTAAAATTAGGTGATAAAGTTCGTTTTGTAAACGAGAATATGGAAGGCATAGTGACTTCCTTACAGATGAATAATCTGGTTGGGGTTATGGTGGGTAACGATTTTGAGATTCCGGTTTTAATGAATGAATTGGTTAAAATTGGGTTTGAGGAAAAATCAGGTAACAGCGATGAAACTGTTGCGGAAAAACCAACGAGGATCAGCAATAATAACCCGTTGGGCATTTTTGTTGCTTTTGAAAGATCGGGTGAAAGCAAGCTGCAAATGCATATTCACAATAATTTTACAGATTACGTGATGATCGCAATTTTCCTGAATGAACAGGGCGTTTATAAATTATACCAGAAATTTACGCTTGAACGCGACGATACAAAAAGCCTCACCTCATTTGATTTAAACGATTTTGATACCTTGCCTCCTCTGTTGTTTCAGTTTTTATGTCTGGATGAAACCAGCATAAAGCCTGTAGATCCCATCAGTTGTACCTATAGTTTTCAACCCAAAAGTTTTCATCAAACCTGGAAGCATTGTTTCTTTTTGAATAAACAAGCTTACATGAGCCGGCTGGATGAGAAGTTGGAGAAAATTGATTTTCAGAAACTCAAGGACAAAGATTTCACTGAAAAAATGAAGGCTGAGCCTATTGATTTTAAAGTACGTCCGGCCAATATAATAGATTTACATTATGAAGCACTGGTTTCGAATGGATATGGTTCAAGCAGTGATATTACAGGTTTTCAAATTGAGGTATTTACCAAAACACTTGAATCGGCTTTTGTACATAAAATGCAGGAAATTGTATATATTCATGGTATCGGAAACATGTATCTCAAGAACAAAATACATACTTACTTAAGCAAACAAACCGATCTGGTAAAAAGCTTTGAAGATGCGGACCCATTGAAGTTTGGGGGCGGAGCCACTTTGGTTCGATTAAAATAATAGGATTTGACTTTAGAATTGACCGGGCCGTTAATCTAAGACAATAATTTCTGCCTCAGCAAAAACTCCATTTGATCGGCACTTCTTTCAGCCAATTCGGTTTGTTCGGCTCTTTTTCGGATCGCTTCATCTTCGGCATATTTTTCTATCGCTTTTAGAATAATATTGTCTAATAATGTTTCATCCCAGGGTTTTGAAATATAATGAAATATTTTTCCAAGATTAATGGCATCAACCGTATCCACCATACTTGAGTAACCGGTTAACATGATTCGAATTGGATCTGGATGCTTATCCAAAATTAGCTTTAAAAACTCAACTCCTGTAATATAGGGCATTCGTTGGTCGGTAATTACTACTTGAATGTCAGGATTCTGATCTAAAATTTCTAAAGCAACATTTGCGCTAATGGCTGTAAATACCTTATACTTTAGCCTAAAAAGTGCTCTAAATGAAAATAAGTTATTCTCTTCATCATCAACATAAAGCAATTTTATTTTCTGTTCCATAAAAAGTAATTTTCAATTGCTAAAATAGTAATATTTTCTGGAATCCAAGGATTATTGTTATTTATTTTGTGAAATAAATGATTTAGATTGTTATAAAAATGATTTAGATTGCACTTAATTTTATTTTAATGGATTTATCAAAAGATATACATGTACCTGTAATATACGGGAAAGAGCAGTTAATTAACTTAGAAAAATGGTTAACTTTTAAGAAATCATTGCAGCCTGTTTTCGAATATGACACCATCCTTCAACAATTAAAAGAGCTGATAAAATGTAAAAATCCGGGTTTAAATCCTGATAAGCATGCTTTAGATATCTTGATCGGGGAGGAAATTGGTGATCTAACAATCGAACAATATGGTGTATGGGTACTTTATCCATGGAACAATAGATTGATACATTTATTGGAGGAAACTGATTTTATTTTAGTCAGAACTAACCGAAATCATTATAAAATTACACCTGAAGAACATCTGGTATTAACCACCAAGAAAGTAGGAATTATTGGTTTGAGTGTGGGCCAATCGCTGGCATATACCCTTGCCATGGAGCGTAGCTTTGGAGAGTTAAGAATAGCCGATTTTGACACCCTGGATTTAAGCAATTTAAACAGAATCCATACGGGAGTGCATCAGATTGGTTTATCCAAAGCCATTATTTGCGCACGCGAAATAGCTGAATTGGATCCCTTTTTAAAGGTGAAAATATACAAAGACGGTATCAACGAAAACAATATTGATGCGTTTTTAACTGAAGGTGGAAATCTTGATATTTTGTTAGAGGAATGCGACGGGCTTGACATAAAAGTACTGGCGAGAGATAAGGCAAAAAAATATCATATTCCGGTGGTAATGGAGACCAGTGACCGGGGTATGTTAGATATCGAAAGATTTGATCTAGAGCCAAACCGACCTATTTTGCACGGGTTAACCGGCGATCTGGATACTGCAAAATTAAAAAATCTCACACAAGATGAAAAAGTTGAGTATCTGCTTCCCATGGTGGGGTTAAATTCAATTTCGGAAAGAATGAAAGCCAGTTTAATTGAGGTTCAAAACTCAATAAGTAGTTGGCCTCAGCTTGCTTCGGCAGTGGTAATGGGAAGTGGTGTAGCAGCCGAAATAACCCGAAAAATCTTGTTAAAACAAAGCACGGTTTCAGGTAGATATTATGTTGATTTGGATCAAATCATACCTGAATCTTCTGCTCATGAGCTATTGGAAGAAATCACCCAGCAAGATGAAAAGGAACTTAAAGATTCGGAGGTTGTTTATATGGCTGGCCTTTTACACCTGGAAGCTTCTCAATGTGTATTGAATGAATCGGAAAAGAAATTAATTGTTGAAGCTGCTATAGCAGCACCTTCGGGAGGTAATTGCCAGCCCTGGAAATTATATTTTGAAAAAGGTCATTTGGTGTTAATACATGATGTTTTTTATTCAAATTCTTTCCTGGATTTTCAAAATCTTGGTTCCTATTTTGCATTTGGCGCGATGATAGAAAATATCCGAATTCAGGCGAATGAACTAGGTTTTCAAATTTTAGTGAATCCCTTTCCACTCAAAGCTCAACCAAAAATCATTGCCGCTATCCAATTTATTAAAGCGGAATCCGAATCTAGAAATGCGGAGTGGGTTCAGGCTATGCTTCACCGGCATACCAGTCGAAATATTTTTGAGAGAGTAGCCTTGCCTGATGCATTTTATCATAAATTGCATAAATTGGTTGAATCTTCACCCACCGCCGGGATAGAAATTGTATCGGATGAAAAGCGAATGAACCAATTGGCTGAAATTTTGTCGGAATCTGAAAAATTATTGTTGCTTCATCCACAGGGTCATTCAGATATTTTTAACAAAGAACTGAGGTTAAGTCAGGAGGAGGTATTGAAAACACGCGATGGAGTTGATATTGCAACCTTAAATATGAGTAAAGCTGAAATTTTAGGTTTAAAGGTAGCTTCCAGCCGCCTGGCAATGGATATTTTAGACAAAATTGGAGGAGGTGAAGCTTTCAAAAAAAATACTAAAAAAGCAATTGCCGTTTCTTCGTGTTTAGTTATGATAACCATGCCTGAATGTTCCAAAGAAAATTATTTAAATGCCGGTTCACTTACCGAAAGATTATGGATCGAATGCGCTCAGCAGAAAATAACTTTTCAACCCGTAACCCAGTTCAGCTATTTGCTGGCCCGTTTCGACCATGGCAAAGGAGAAGGTTACAGCGAAATATATAAAACAAAAGTATCGGAGCTTAAAAATAAATTTTATCAGATATTACCAAACCTTATGAATAGAGAACTTGTTTTTATTTTTAGATTGGCACGTGCAAAGGAACCTGAAATTAAAGCGTTGAGGCGCCCTGTTAGTGCAATATTGGTTAGCAATTAATGATAAAAATAAGAGCATTTAAAGTAACCGAAGACCATGCTGCCTGCCTCAGATATATTGAGGGGCATCATCTTGTATTAGAGTCTTATGGTGTAACCAAAGTAACTTCATTGAATGCAGATTGGATTGATGATCCAAATACCTATGCGATCATTGTAGAATCAGAAGATTCCAGTAAGGTATATGGCGGGGGAAGAATACAAATAAAAAGTGAAAATCTTAAATTACCCATGGAGGAGGCCATCGCAATTTTAGATGATAGAATTTATGATTTTACTGATAAATTAGGAGTTTATCAGGTCGCAGAATTTTGCGGATTATGGAATTCAAAAGAAATGGCTGGTTATGGAATTGGAAGTATCTATATGGGTAGAGTTGGGGTAACCATTGCCTCTCAATTAAATATTTCCTATTTGATGGCGTTATGTTCACCCGGAACGCTGAAAAACTGCAGAAAAGTTGGTTTTGAAGTATTAATTGAATTGGGTAATCATGGTACCTTTTATTATCCAAAGGATGATTTAACCGCTACCGCATTAATTATTCGCGATTTGAAAAATTTACCTTTTGCAGATCCGCATGAAAAAGAAAGTATTGACAAAATTAAAAATAACCTTAGCGGCAAATCCATTGAAAGTGGACCCAAAGGGATGATGGAATTTATATATGAACTTGAAATTGGCAGATAAATTAAAATGTTTTGTTGTATTAAGCATATTTCTTGCTTTTACAAATATCCTGAAAGCCCAAACTCCCTTTATTTTTAAGGGTGAAAGGCAATTAGTAATTTCAAATAGTCTACTTATTTTAGATTCTTCGGCCAAGGAACCTGTAGAAAATATTGATCAAAAATTTAAGAATGGAAATGGGATTCCCGGCTATCTGAACCTGGATCATGTAGATGATGCAGTGTGGATTAAACTGGTAATAATGAATCAATCTGCCGACTCTGACCTGGTTGTTCAAATTGAAAACCCTTTGGTGGATTCAGTTGATTTATTTTTGATTCAAACAGGTGTTTATTTAAGGCAACATATTTACATGCTGGAACCCTTTTCGAATCGGGAGATTCGCAGCACATTTTTATCGTTTCCAATAAAAGTGAAAACCCGTCAACAGGTTGAAATTTTAATGAGAATCAAAAATACGGAACAAATGCTGCTTCCTGTATCCGTTTCAACTTATCAGTCTGTTTTAAATCAAAGCAACCAGCGCGATTTGGTTTTTGGAATTTTTATAGGTGTAATTCTGGTTATGCTTTTCTATAACCTCTTTGTTTTTTATTCAACCAAAGATTCTAATTATTTATATTATGTAATTTATATTTTCTTTATTGGTATTGCCCAAATTACCATGAGCGGAGAATCTCTTTCCCTCTTATTTGGTTTTTACCCAATCGCATTCAAATATTTTATTATTGTTCTTCCTGCTCTTTCGGGTGTTTTTGCTGTTGTATTTATACGACAATTTTTACATACAAAACTGTTTGAACCCAAGCTCGATATCGCATTAACCATTGTACAGTTTTTATATCTTTTAACAGCCATAGCACGAATATTGGGGTGGTTCCATGTAAGTTCCAGAATGATGGACCTGTTTGGGATTCCGGGTGTCATACTGGTTTATGTGGTAGCCATAAGGATCTATAATAAAGGAATCAAATCGGCGCTCTATTTCTTAATTGCCTGGTCTGTTTTTATTCTGGGAGTCTTATTATTTGTTTTAAGAAACTTAAATATTCTTCCCTTTAATAACATCACCAGTTATACACTTCCAATGGGTGCTGCATTTGAAGTGGCCTTGCTGTCGTTTGCCCTGGCGGATAAAATAAATACCCTTCAGGCTCAAAAATTGGAAAAAGAAAAGGAAGCACTCGAAGCAGCTTTGGAAAACGAAAAATTAATCAGGGAACAAAATATTGTACTGGAGCAGAAAGTAAAAGAACGTCCGCTGGATTTGGCTAACTCAAACAATCAATTGACCGAAACACTTCAGGATTTAAAGGAAACACAATCCCAATTGGTGGATCAGGAGAAAATGGCATCTTTGGGTCAGCTAACTGCCGGAATTGCTCATGAAATAAATAATCCTATTAATTTTGTTACCTCCAATATCAATCCATTAAAAAGGGATATAACCATGATTTTAAATCTGTATTCGCAGGTGGAAGAATTATGCATTGCATCGACAAGTAGTGATGAAAAAAGTAAACTAATAGATAACTGGAAAGAAGAAATTGAATACGATTACCTGAAAAGTGAGATTGAATTTTTATTAAAAGGCATTGATGACGGAGCAAACCGCACTGCCGAAATAGTTAAAGGTTTGCGAATCTTTGCTCGCTCGGATGATTCCTCGTTGGAAACGGTCAATGTGATAGAAGGTATTATTTCAACCCTGGTAATCGTAAATAACCAATTGGGTAAAATAGAGGTCAAAAAGCATTTTGAAGGTGAATCTGTCATTGACTGTTTCCCGGGCAAATTAAACCAGGTGTTTTTAAACCTGATCAGTAACGCAATTCAAGCCATTCAATCTAAATTTGGTGAAAATAATGGGGGAGAAATAATGATTTCATCCCGTTCGGATGAAGAATATATTTACATTGAAATAGCTGATAACGGTATCGGTATGAACGAGGAAATTCAGAAAAAGATTTTTGAACCGTTTTTTACAACCAAACAAGTCGGGCAGGGAACTGGTTTGGGCCTATCCATCGTTTTTAAAACGATTGAAATTCATAAAGGAAAAATTACCGTAAAATCAGTAGAAGGAGAGGGATCTACCTTTGAAATAAGACTATCAATAAAACATTAAATGAAATATTATGATATACGAAGATAAAATAACCAAACCAAGAGTTTTGTATGTTGATGATGAACAAAACAACTTATTTTCTTTTAAGGCTTCTTTTCGTCCTGATTTCGAAATTTTTCTGGCAAATTCGCCGGCTGAAGCACTGGAATTATTAACCCGGGAAGAAGTTCAGGTAATAATCTCTGACTTTAAAATGCCAATCATGACTGGTGTTGAATTGTTTGAAAAAATAAGAGTCATCTATCCGCGTCCTTTAAGAATATTACTGACAGCCTTTGGAGATGTTCAGTCATTATCTGACGCAATAAATAGAGGGAATGTTTACCGCTATATTAAAAAACCATGGATAGAAGAAGATATCAGATCGGCAGTGAAGGAAGCGGTTGACTTTTATGAAACCAAAAATTCTTTAGAACAAAAAAATGCGGAATTATTGGAGGCTTACCGCGATCTGGATAGATTTGTATACAGCGTTTCACATGATTTACGCTCGCCATTAATGGGTATTCTGTCTGTTAGTAATTTAATTAACCGGGATACCCATAAAGATGATCTTGAATTGTATGTGGATATGATCAGAAAAAACATTGAAAGACTGGATACTTTTGTGATCAGTTTGCTTGAATATTATAAAGTGAAAAGAGGTCAACTGAATATTGTTGATATCAATTTTGAAAACTTTTTTGAAGATCTTCAGAATATCTATAATGCAGAGCTGTTTTCTCAGGGAATAAAATTAGAATCAGAGGTGGATCAGAAAGAAATATTCCGGTCGGATTACCTGGTTCTGTTAATTGCCATCCAGAATTTTGTTTCAAATGCAATCAAATACCAGAGGATAGATAACACCCATAAAAGAATTAAATTAAAAGTTAGGGTATATAATGCTCATGCAATTCTTTCGATTGAGGATAATGGAATTGGAATTGAAGAGGTGTATATATCCAAAATCTTCGAAATGTTTTTTAGAGCATCCTCGCAATCAATGGGTTCTGGTATTGGGCTCTATAATGCCAAAAATGCTTTGGATAAATTGGGCGCTCAAATAAAAATTAACTCAAAGATAGATAGCGGAACCTGTTTCGAAATTGTGATTCCTTCAAAATAATATTTTGTAACAGGAAAATGGAAAATGAGGTCAGGTACCTTATTTTTGCCTGAATTGATTTGAATTTTAAATAATCCTTCATCTTATCCTTATGAAAATCGTAAAAATTATTTTTATTGTTTTACTGGTATTTATTGCCTTATTATTTGCAACTCCCTTTTTGTTTAAGGGTAAACTCATTTCACTTATTAAAACGGAGGCAAATGCGCAACTGAACGCAAAGCTTGATTTTGATGAGAACATTGACCTGAGTTTACTAAAAAGTTTTCCAAACCTTAGTGTGGGTTTATCCAATATTTCAATCTGTAATGTGGGTGAATTTAACGGGGATACGCTCCTTTCGGCTCATACCTTTAATATTACCTTAGATATTATGAGTATTCTTAAAGGCCAACAGATTCAAATCAGAAAAATTGAACTTAATCAACCCCGGATTCATGCTTTAATAGCCTCAAACGGGATGGCAAACTGGGATATCGTAAAAACAGATTCTACGGTTTCAGACAAATCGAAAGACGCTTCTGCTTCTAAATTTAACATCAAACTAAAGAAATTAGAAATAAAGGATGGCTTTCTGATTTATGATGACCGGGAAGGAAATATGTATAGCAAAATGGAACATCTGGATTATACCTTGGAAGGTGACTTTAATGAGGTATTGTTTACACTAAAAAATAAAATGTCGGTTCAATCCTTAACTTATAGAATGGATGGAATAAACTACCTTTCGGGTGTGAAGGCCACGGCTGATGCAGATATTGATGCAGATATGAACAATTTTAAATTTGTTTTCAAACAAAATGAAATGAGCTTGAATGACCTTGCCTTTTCGTTTAACGGAACTTTTGCCATGCCCGGGAATGATATGGTGATGGACATTACGTATGCCGCAAAGCAAAATGAATTCAAAAACTTTCTCTCGCTTATTCCAGCCATTTATTCAAAGGATTATAAAGAGCTGCAATCGAAGGGGAAAATGGCTTTTGACGGATTTGTAAAAGGAATATTTAACGATAAACAAATGCCGGCTTTTGGCTTGAACCTCTCGGTTGATGGTGGTTGGTTCAAATATCCGGCCTTGCCATCACCGGTTGAAAATGTGAACTTAAAATTAAATATTGAGAATCCCGATGGAGATTTGGATCATACAAAAGTTAATTTAAGTAAACTACATTTTGAATTGCAGGGAGACCCTTTTGATGCCCGATTATTAGCTACCCATCCAATGAGTGATCCTTTTGTGGATATAGCTGTTAAGGGCAGGCTGAACCTTGACAATGTGGTAAAGATTGTTCCATTGCCTGACGGTACTAAACTGAAGGGTTTAATTGTTGCCGATTTTCAGGCAAAAGGGAAAGCCAGTTCAATAGAGAAGAAACAATATGAATCTTTTGAAGCAGGCGGAACCATTGAAGCAAAAGGCGTTCATTACGAATCAGGAGATTTGCCCAAAGCATTTGATTTAAGCGAAGCACTTTTATTACTTAGCCCAAAATCAATTCAGCTAAAGAGCTTTGACGCAAAAATTGGAAACAGCGATATGAAAATGAATGGAGATATTACCAATTTTGTGCCCTACTATTTCGGGAAAGGTGTTTTAACCGGAAACTTAAATTTTAACAGTAAATTATTTGATGCCAATGAGTTTTTAAGTAAGGATTCTGCCGTGGCAAAAACATCTGATCCAGATACAGCCGCTTTAAGTGTTTTTGAAGTTCCTAAAAATATTGATTTCACCTTAAATAGCAATATAGGTAGCCTACTGTACACCAATTTGGAAATAAGTAACTTTACCGGCAGTATCGTCATTGCAAACGAGAAACTGAGCTTTAATAATATTTCTTTGAATACCCTTGGATCAACCATGACCCTGAACGGATATTACGAAACCAAAAATCCTAAAAAACCTGAGGTTGATATGGTTTTCGGGATCAATAACCTGGATATCCAAAAGGCGTTTAAGAACTTTAATACGGTTAAGAAAATAGCCCCGATTGCCGAAAATGTGTTTGGAACATTTACCACAAATTTAAAAATGAAAACTTCGCTCACACAAAACATGCAGCCTGATTTTAATACCTTGCATGCCGAGGGTTTATTAAGTATTCCAAGTGCTGAGATCAAAAACGTGAAAGTGGTTGACCAGATAGCAGACGCCCTTCACAAGCCTGAATACAAAAAGGTTGGAATGACAAATGCCAAAATTGAATACTTAGTAGAACAGGGAAGGATTTATACCAAACCTTTTGATATGAAATTAGGTCCGCAAACCATGACATTAAGTGGTTCAACCGGTTTAGACCAAACCATTGATTATACGGGTAAAATAAATATTCCACGTAAGGATCTGGGTGGTGTAAATACGGCAGCTGATGAAGCCATGGCAGCTTTGAATAAGCAGGCCGGTTCAAACCTAAAATTACAGGAAATGATTCCGGTTCAGATTACGATGGGCGGAACTTTTACCAATCCAAAGGTTGGCACCCGGTTTGGAGATGACAAGTCTGAATCGGGCTCAATTAAAAATCAGGTTATGGATGAAGTGAACAAAAGAAAGAAAGAGCTGGAAGATAAAGCCAAAGCCGAAATGGACAAAGCACGCGCTGAAGTGGACAAAGCCAGAAAAGACGCAGAGGATAAAATTAAAGCTCAGACCGATCAAATGAAAAAAGATGCCGAGGCCAAAGCCAAAGCTGAATCAGATCGTTTGAAAAAAGAAGCCGAAGACAAAGCCAGATTGGAAGCAGAGAAATTGAAAAATCAGGCTGCCGAAGAAGCCAAAAAACGCCTGAAAGGAATATTTAAATAGTTTGATGGGGCGTTCATCATTCATCATTTCATAAAGTCAAACCAGCCCATAATAATTTACCAAGAAACGGTTTCGATTCGCCCCACCGAATAGCATGCCTCAGCCGTTAGCGATCTTTGTAAAGTAACACAGCAGATAGCAACTATAAGATCAAATTACTGTAACTTCGGACAGAAAATTATAGAGTGGCGGAATAGATAACATATAAATTATGAGTAATGCAAAAATATCTATACGTTTTTTTGACGACCGAGAAGTGCGAGCCGTTTGGGACGAGCAAAACGCCAAGTGGTGGTTTAGTGTGTTGGATATTGTAG
>CAYHCF010000030.1:0-40466 GCA_964355075.1 uncultured Chitinophaga sp. | reverse complement strand
CGTTCTTTGAAAAATCGGATTAAGTGTGTAAAGTTTAAACATAATTATTGGGTGTATATTGTGGTTAATTTTAAATAATATTACTCCATTTTGGATCAGCAAGGTATTAGTAACATATTGAAAAAGCAATTTTTTTTGTCAAAAATATTTTTTTAAAAAAATTTGGCAACTATTTTTTTACTCTTTGATGATTTTTACTGTTTTTTCCCCCTGAAAATTACTGAGTTTAATAAAATAGATGCCGGGAGAAAGCAACCCTAGGTCTAATACGGTTTCTGAGCTGAAATGAGTTGTCAATAGCTGACTACCGTAAACAGTGTACAAGCTTAGCCTGTTATTTTGATTGGATGGGTTCAATTTAACCGTTACCAGACCTTCTTTCGTGGGATTGGGATAAACGAGTAAATTATCGAACATGTTTGCTTCCACCAATCCCACTGTATGTTGCAGCTTAAAGTAATCTGAGGTATCGGCAGCATTCGATTTAGCATCTTTTACAATGATCAAACCTGCATTATTCGTAAAAGAATTTGTAAACAAAAAGCTAAATGAATCTATTATTGCAAGCTTACCGGTAGCAAGCGTTTGAAGGGTTTTCAAAGAATCAGCACTAAAATAAATATTTACGGAATCCACATCCTGAGTAGTCCATTTTATGGTTACATTGCTGTTCTCAAGCCAAACCGAAGCCGTATTAGGTGAAACAATTGTGATCAACGGATTTTTTGGAGAAGTGGTATCAACCGGAATATAGGTCATATTGGAGAAATTGATTCGATCGGCCCACTCCGGATGATCAATAAACGGATTGCGGTTTCCTTGTTGCACTGCAGCAAATTCGTGCCGGGCAATCTCAAAATTATCGGGTGGATCCATTTTATGCCATTGCCTCAATAATGCCAGGTTCTGATTGGCAGGAATGGACCAATTTGCACCATTAACCCCATGATAACAAACAGCCATATAAAACAGCGCTCTTGCCACATCACCCTTTTGTTCAGGCCTGGGTTCATAGGTAGTCCGGTTGGCACTGTCCTTACCCAATATACCCAATCCGGTTGGAGAAGTATAAGTGGGTGTAACTACTTCATCAAAAGGGTTATTGCTTCTTTTTAAATTAGCGTTTGCCTGATGAGCCGGAAACAAATTAAACAGATCGCTGTATTCGGGCAATTCTTTGTTGGTTCCCGGAGCATTGGGCCAATCCGGATTTCCGGCATTACTTGGCATCCAACTCTGGCACCAAGTATGCTCACGTGTTAAAGTAGCGCCATTGGTTCCGTTTGCCCATTGGAAAGGTTCAACATAAACATATTGATCGCCGGTATAAACACAGGTTACAACTTTTCTGCCATTGCTTGTATCGCGTGCCAACCAAGGGGTAACCATCCTTGGAATATGGTTGCTGTAATACGTAGTGTCGTGAGGATTTATTTTTGCACTCAAGCTGCTCACAAAATTTGGATTGGCAGGATTAATTCCACTGTAATAAGTCCCGAAACCTTTGCCGGGTGTGGTAATGTTTCCGGTAAGTGGATTTGCTGTTAAATAGTTTTCAAATCCGGCAGGGCCGTTGAAACTGAAAAGTGCATAATAATAACCGGTATTGGCCATAATATAATTGGGACTTAACCCTTCAATGCTATCGGTAATTTTCTCTACCTGGGCTGAACCGATATAATCACCTCTCATATAGGTTGAACCATCAACAGGTATTTCTGTAATAGCCGAACCTTTCTTTCTGAGAACAATGAAATGCTCCGGTTTCTGACCTGTATAAGAAAATATGGCCGTATAACCATATGGTTTTAGGCTAGAAAAAAGGAGGTTAACGGGTTGCGAAGCAGGTACGGTTGCCAGCGTTCCACCAATACCATAAAGATCCAAAATAAACGGACTTCTTAAGGTGTCGTTGCTGTAAATTTTCATGGTGGCTTTTCTTGAACCATTTATCGCGGCGGCAAAGGAAAGATTGAGTGTATTATTTCCATTTGCAATAACCGTTAAAGGCAAACCGTTCACCGAATAATCAGCGGCGGCCACACCGGTAAATTGAACACTGTCAACATGAAGGGTTTGTGCGGTTCCTTTGTTCTCGATGGTGAACGCGGTTGAAGTGGAATTCCCGATAATGGTAGTGGAACCATTAACCAGCGTTGAAGCACCTCTTTTAACGTTTAGGGTTGGATAAGCCGGTGCCGGTGCCGCCTGAATCCAGACACTGTCAACTCCCATATTTCCACCTGGAACGCCTGAAACACCACCGGGCAGTTTCGTGGTATAATAAAAACGAATAAACCGTGAGGTAGAGGCAGGAACCTCCTGATATCTGCCACCTGTATAATTTGTAGCTGTTGTTGCCTTATACGTAATGGACCGCAAAATACTCCAGGAGCTGCCATCGGCACTTTCCTGAATATCAAATTGACCACCCCAGGCGGCACCTGCATTTTGAGGACTCAGGTAATAACTTAAGGGGCCGGGTTTATCAGAGAACTGGATCATAAAATACTCGCCGGTGGCATCTAATTTTGCCGACAGCGCATCCCCAATTCCAAAAGCGTAAGTCAGGTTTCCATTGGTGCCTAAAGCCATAGTCCAACCAGTAGGTGGCGTTGTAATACCGGGGTTTGAAAAATTCCAGCTGGTAGGCAGTGAAGTTTGAGCAAGCACTCCGGTCCAAAAGCCAATACAGGCGCACAATGTGAAAATCTTTTTCATATAAACAGGAAAAAATAAGGGAGCAATATAGGAATGTTCACTAAGTTAATGATTAATTCTGCGTAAAATATTATTCAACAAAAAACTTACCGCTATGCACGAAGAATTATTACAATACATCTGGCAATACAAGTATTTGCTCAGTCAGAATTTATTTACCACCCGGGGTGAACCGATTAAGGTTTTATTGCCCGGGCAATTGAACAATGATTCGGGTCCCGACTTTTTTAATGCGCGTATCGTATTAGATGAAACACTTTGGGCCGGTAATATCGAAATTCACATCAAAAGCAGTGATTGGAAAAGGCATAACCATCAGCATGACCCTGCTTATAATAATGTAATTTTACATGTGGTTTTAGAGCACGATGAGCCCATATTTAATACTGACTATCAGGAAATACCTACTCTGGAACTAAAAAGCATATTAGAACCCAACCTCATTTCACGTTATCAGTTTTTAAAAGAGTCGCAGTGTGAAATTCCCTGTGAAAAATTATTTTCTATGCCTGAACCGCTTATTCTCGAAAACTGGTTTGAGCGACTGAGTATAGAAAGACTTGAAAAAAAAATGGATTCTGTGCAATCCTTATTATCCCAAACGCATCAGAACTGGGAACAGGTTTTTTATAACCTGACGGCAAAATATTTCGGACAAAAAACCAATGAATTACCTTTTGAATTAATCGCCAAACAACTTCCTTTACAGGTATTGGCAAAGAATAAAGACAGCCTGTTGCAAACGCAGGCTTTGGTATTGGGTATGGCAGGTTTGCTGAACCAAGCTTTCGAAGACGATTATTTAAAACTTTTGAGAAGAGAATTCAAGGCTTTACAAAACAAATACCGGCTTGAACCGATTGATAAAGTGATGTGGAAATTCGGGCGCACCCGACCGGCCAACTTCCCCGGTATTCGTCTGCTGCAATTTGCACAACTTATTCATCAATCCAGCCATTTATTAAGCACTATTCTTGAATCCAAAAACATGGAAGAGGCCATCAATTATTTTTATATCAAATCCGGTCAGCTTGTAGATATTGGAGAGTTACATGGAAAAGATTATTCAAAAAAATTGCAGACTTTTAATACCGGTCATGCCTTCGTAAACGGGATGATGATTAATGTAGTGGTTCCCCTTTTATTCGCCTATGGAAAATGGGATCAAAACGAAAGCTACTGCCAGCGGGCTTTGCACTGGCTAAACCTGTTGAAGGCGGAAGACAATTATATCCTGAAAAAATGGAAGAAGCTGGGGATTAAAGTGGAAAATGCGAAACAATCTCAGGCAATAATCGGGTTAAATAATTATTATTGCAAACAACACCAGTGTTTAAGGTGTGCCTTTGGAAATACTATTTTGAACCGAAAAAATGAATAAGCGATTCTTCGTACTCTTTTCCATAATAGGATTATCGGCATCCCTATTTTGTCAGACTTCCCTGCTGTTTTTAAATGCAAAGCAGGGCAAATTAATCAAGGCAAATTTTGGCGATCAACTTTCGGTTCAGTATAAAGGGTATTTGGGTCAGACCGAAACTTTCAAACACACCCTGAGCGAGATTACGGATAGTTCAATGATACTGGGTTATTACTTTCCCGAAGGCACTTTTGGTTCACCCGGTATGATGCGCAGTTTAGGAATCGTTCATAAAGAAATAATGTTAAAAGACATTACTGCATTCCGCAGGATGAGTCAGGCACGCGGCATGCTAAAATCTACGCTGAGTATGTGCGCAGCGCTTGGCACTATTTATTTGTTAAACAACTTCTATCAAAACAATCAGTTTTCCACTCTTGCAAGAATTGGCATTTCATTGGGCGTGGGTCTGGGCACCAATTATGCAGTTAATTTATGTTTACCCGAAAAACCAAAATACAAAATGATGGATGGGTGGATAGTGGAAACTGTGAAATAAAATTGTATTATTGTTGGTTATTTATAGGTTATTAAAAATGGAAAAGCTAAAATTTTTTGTTGAGAGGCATGCCTTCGGGGTGTGCTCCTATCTTGGCGAACGCTTTGGCATGCCAAGCGGACGTATTCGCTTGTATTTTATTTATACTTCATTCATCACCATGGGATCGCCGATCATTATTTACCTCGTGATTGCTTTTTGGCTCAGCTTGAAAAAGAAAACACGACAGAACCGGCGCACGCTGTGGGATTTATAATTAGAGTCTGTCTATAATGTCCTCTGGCTGCGTTATCCTCGTTCCTAAAAATGCTCATCCCGTCACTAAAGACGGGACTCCGCTTTTTAGGGACTTCGAAAGCCTTGCCAGAGAACATTCTAGCTCAGACTCTGGAGAATATGGACTGTCATTAATTAACTTATTTTGAATAGAGCAAGGATTATTTTTATCGTTTTAAGTATTTATATTTTTGCATCCTCAGCCTGGTGGACTTACGCGCATTTCAAGTCGAACACTACCATCTATAACCAACAGAAAGAAATCGAGGAAAACCTTTGCTACAAAGCAACGCTCGATGTTCAGGGGGCATTAAACCAGGAGTTGTTTTATGACAGTACCGGGATGAAAAATTATTTCAACAGTAATTACCCAAATCATGAGCTTATTTTTCTTTCCAAAGATGACCCTTTGAATAATTTTATGATAAGACCCCGATACGAAACCTATCAAAATTTAGAAAAAATATATTACAGAAAGCTGGTCATGTACATTGCTGAGGGTTTGGTCATGATCGCTTTGCTTTTTTGGGGAATGATGTGGATTTACAGGAGTTTTGAAAAAGAAATTTCCCTTAAGAAACAGCAAACAAATTTCTTGTTATCTGTAACGCATGAATTAAAAACACCTATTACCGCCATCAAGCTTTACATGGAAACCTTACTGATGCGGAAGGTAAGCCCGGAACAAAGCCATATTATTATTGAGAATTCGTTAAATGATGCAGGCCGTCTGCAGGATTTGGCTGAAAACTTATTGTTATCGGCTCAGTTAGATGCGAAAAAATATGAACTGCAATGGGTGGAGACCAATCTGAGTGAGTTGATTGAGGAGACAGTAGAGAATTTCTCAAAACCCAGGAACTTATCCAACCGCATTTCTTTGAGTCTTCAGGAACAGGTAATTGACAGGGTTGACCCAAGCGCTATTGAAATGATTTTAAACAACCTTTTAACCAATGCTTTTAAATATACCGGCGAATCCAGTGTGGTATGTGTGAACCTAAAACAATTAAAAGGGCAAACAATACTACAGGTTTCAGATGATGGCCCGGGCATTGAAGCGGCCGATAGAATTAAGCTGTTTTCAAAATTTTTCAGAGTTGGAGATGAGAATACCCGAAAAACCAAAGGAACCGGTTTGGGGTTGTTTATTGTGAAAAATCTGGTTGATTTACACAAAGCTGACATTTCTATTGAAAATAAGCGACCAAATGGCACTATTTTTGAAATCAGATTTAAAACTCATGCAACGTAGAATATTATTAGTAGAGGATGAAGCCCATCTTCAACATGCCATTAAACTTAACCTGGAACTGGAAGGGTATTTTGTTTTAGTTTCAGGAACCGGAACCGATGCCATCAAAACCTTTAGAGAACAGAAATTTGATCTGGTGGTTTTAGACATCATGCTTCCTGAAATGGACGGGCTGATGGTTTGTGAAAACATTCGTATGTATGATACGCATATTCCTGTTTTATTTCTATCGGCGAAAAACACCGCTGCCGACAGAATTAGTGGATTAAAGAAAGGCGCCGACGATTATTTAACCAAACCTTTTGAACTCGAAGAATTGATTTTGCGCATCAAAATATTGATTGAACGCAGTCAGCAGATTAAAAACACAAATTACGAAAAAATCTCTAAAATATACACCTTTGGCGACAACTGGATCAACTTTGATAACCATGAGTCTAAAGGCGTTTTCGGCATTTTTGAATTAACCAAAAAAGAACTGATGCTGATGCGTTTACTCATCGAAAACAACAATCAGGTAGTGAGTCGCGAGCATATTTTAAAGGTGGTTTGGGATTATACCGTAATACCCAATACCCGTACCATTGATAATTTCATTTTAGCGCTGAGGAAATATTATGAAGTGGATCCAAAAGTACCGGTTTACATTCAATCTGCCAGGGGAATCGGCTACAAGTTTGTAGCTCCCGAAATGTAGAACTACTGTAATAACCATACTGATTACTTTTCATCTAATACCGATTACCTCTTCCCTCGTGTACTTCGTGTATTCTTTGTGGCCTTTGTGTTAAAACGGAAATTTCCTTTAACCACCAGGATCACAAAAGAAAACACAAAGTTCACAAATGAAAATATTTGAATGAATGATTACAAATTGCAGATTGCAAATTAATATTCGCCACTTTCTGGATATGGAACGCTGATGACGCTGATTTTAATCGCGGATAATCACAGATTTAATCCGTTTCAATCCGCGTTGATTTATCATCTGTGTGATCCGCGTCCCATAATCATACAAACTGATTTGGATTACCAATTACCACTTACCGTTTACCGATTACCAATTACCGATTACCCAATTACTGATTACCTTAAGCGGATTGTATAAAATTATACCGTTTCTTGTATACAGGCAATTATTTTCAGGTGTTCTCTTACATAGGCCGCCTTACCTTCAACTTCATTAATAGTGGGTGCCAATATGCTTACATGTCCCATCTTGCGCATGGGCCGGCTTTCGGCTTTGGCATATAAGTGAATAAACACCCCTGTTATCGCACTAACCTGTTCGAGGTTTTGGAATTCATACTTTCCTGAAAAGTCCACAGGACCCAATAAATTAACCATGCCGGCCGCCTGAACCATTTCTGTACTTCCTAAAGGTAATCCCAGAATGATGCGGGCTAATTGCTCATATTGAGAAGTGTAACAAGCCTCGATGGTATGGTGCCCGCTATTATGCGGACGGGGAGCAACTTCATTCACAAAAATATTTCCGGCGTGATCCAAAAATAATTCAACGGCAAACAAACCAATTCCTTCAAAAGAATCAACCACCTTTCGGGCAATGGATTCGGCCTTTTCTTCTATGATAATACCTACCCTTGCCGGACTTAATAACAAGGTTACCAGGTTTGCAAGCGGATCAAATTCCATTTCAATGCTTGGGTAAGATATTGTTTCACCACTGGCATCGCGTGCTACAATAACTGCTAATTCCTTTTCGCACTGTATATACTCTTCCAGCACACAAGGGGTATCAAAAGGGATATTTATAATGCCTTCAATAATACCTGCTGAATCCAAAATGGCAACACCTTTTCCATCGTAACCTCCTTTACGGGTTTTGGCCACAAATTTTGGTGAACCTAATTTCTCTACGGCCGCTGGCCAATCCTCCGGTTTATTTACGAGAACAAATTTTCCGGTTGGAATTCCATTTTGAGCATAGAATTCTTTTTGAGCCCCTTTATCCTGAACCATCTGCAAAATGCGGGGAGAAGGAATGATCGTTTTCCCCTCTTCTTCCAGCTTTAAAAGAGCCTCTGTATTTACATGCTCAATTTCATAGGTGAGCACATCGCTGATAGCAGCCAATTCGCGAATTTTTATTTCATCCGTTAATTTCCCATGAATAAAGGTATCGGCAATTTTTCGGCAGGGGCAATTCTCATCGGCATCCAATACATTAAAATGCAAGTTCAGCCTCATGCTTTCTTCAATTAACATGCGGCCTAACTGCCCGCCTCCAATCACCCCGATTCTTTTGCTTAAAACATTCATCGCTGCGAAAGTACAATTTTAGGAAGAAATGGGAAAGGAATGAGAAATGGCAAAGCAGGTGTCCGTTCGAGCGGAGTCGAGAACAACTATTGTTGAATATAAATCAAAATTATGTTTTAGCTGAAAAGGTTTCGACTTCACTCCTGACAAAAATCGTAAATCGTAAATCAATGTCGTTTAGATAAGAGAATATCGCCTTTTATATTGGAATTAACAAAAAATTGTGTCAGGATATGCTTTCACCGCAATCCTTCGGCAAGCTCAGGATGACAAGCCAGCCTGTTATATTGGGCGATGATTTTGGCGAGATGAATTTTTTGCAAAGCAAAAAATTCATCTCGCCAAAATCACTACTTCACATGAGTTACGAAATGTCATCCTGAGCTTGCCGAAGGACATTCAAACGGCGTTGCCAAGGTTGACCCCCTACTCAAAAGCGTTAACTAAACGACATTAAATCGTAAATTAGCTTACTGGGCTATGCACTTGTTACATACGATATAATTCAATAAGCATAAGGCATATGAATAAATTCGATTTTAAAATATTATGACAATTTTCTGAAATTATTAGATTAAAATTTCTCATTAAAATCATTAATTTTTATAACATGTTGATTTATAATCACAATTTATATGTGTTATGTGCATACCCCAGTTAGCTTAATATCCATTCTATTGCTAAGTGCTTTACCTAAAAAGGTTTCGACTCCGCTCAACCTGACTCAGTTCAAACTTGCGTGTAAAACGCGTTCGTAAAACTTCTCGTAAAGTGGAACAATCGTATTGATATCAAACTCCTGTGCGCGTGCGTGCGAATCGTGTTTGAACTTCATTAGGCGGTCCTGATCACTTAAGACATAAATTGCTTTTTGCGCCATGGTTTCCACATCGCCTACCTCACACAAAAAACCCGTAACCCCATCAATATTTAACTCGGGAATACCGCCTGCATTACTCGAAATAACCGGTAATTCGCAGGCCATCGCTTCGAGGGCAGCCAAACCAAAACTTTCGGTTTCACTTGGCATCAGAAACAAATCACATACAGATAAAATTTCTTCCACCGGATTTTGCTTTCCTAAAAAGGAAACCGAGTCATGTATGTCTAATTCGCGACAAAGTATTTCAATATTAATACGCTCGGGTCCATCACCCACCAATAGCAGTTTAGCGGGCATTTGCTTCCTGATTTCTGCAAAAACTTTTACCACATCATCTATTCGTTTTACTTTTCTGAAATTGGATGTGTGCACGATGAGCCTTTCGTTATTGGGCGCGATCGCTTTTTTGAAATGTTCGCGGTCTTGTTTTTTAAATCGGTTTATATCAATAAAATTGGGTATCACCTCAATCTCCCGATTGGTTTTAATGTGTTTATAGGTATCTTGTTTTAAGGCTTCCGAAACCGAAGTTACGCCGTCAGACTGGTTGATGCTATAGCGCACAACCGGTTCAAAACTGTGATCTTTTCCAACCAGGGTAATATCGGTTCCATGTAAGGTAGTAATTACTGGAATATGAATGCCTTCCGTAGCCAAAATTTGTTTGGCCATGATGGCGGCAGAAGCATGCGGAATGGCATAATGCACATGCAAAAAATCGAGTTTCTCAAACTTTACCACATCCACTAAGTGGCTGGTAAGAGCCGTTTCATAGGGAGGAAAATCGAAGAGGGGATAATTCGAAACATACACTTCATGGTAAAAGGTATTCCCTGAGAAAAAATCTAAACGCGGCGGCTGTTTATAGGTAATAAAGTGAACTTTATGTCCGCGTAATGCCAGAGCCTTTCCTAATTCGGTAGCCACAACCCCACTTCCTCCGTATGTAGGATAACAAACAATCCCTATTTTCATGTTTTCTTTTTGTAAATCTGATCGTCAAAGGTAATAATATTTATCAGGTTTAAGATAGCCGTTAACCAGAAACAAAGGGAAGGAAAGACTGCCGCACCTTTATAGTTTACTGTATCGGGCACGGTTATGCGTTATATACAGCAATTGCCCGGATATAGCAGCATTAACACTACAGCCATTTGAGCCCGGGAAGTAGTGCATATAAGCAGCCCGCATACCCAAATGATGCATACCCGGGAAATATTCCGCAAAAGATTAGAATTAAACATCTGAAGCTCTAAGTTTGTTCTCTTGTAATGTAGTTAGGTGTAAGTTTAAAAAGACACTGTAATCGACAAAAGAACCGTTTAAATTTGTAAATTCGCACAATTAACAAGTACTGACTTCTTGAAAGTAGAACAAAACATATCAAGGCTAAAATATCTGCTGACATTATACAAAATGACGGTAGACGAATTGCTTATACTTATTAGTGACGGGCTTAAAAATCCTCTGACCAAAGACGATGTTTTGGCAACAGAAGTAAATGTTAGCTATTTAAAACGCATTGACAAAGTTTTCAATAAAGGACTTCATTATTACTTAGACCCAAAATCACCTGATGTTTCGCAGGAAGCAAGTATTTTTTTTAGAAAAACAAAGTTTGGGACAGACTTGAATATTGGAGCTAAGAAAATTGTAAATCAGTTTGAAGAGTTTAAAATTTCTCTTTCTGCAATTTCAAAACTTGCAGAATTGAATATTGAAAGGACTTTACCTGTTTTTACAATAAACCAAGACCCTAAGAGTGTTGCAAAACAAATAAGAAATGAATTATACCCAGAATTCAATCCTATTCCCAAAGAATTTCTTAGGGCATTAATTTCAACACTTGCTGAAAACAATATTTTAGTTTTTGAATTTGTTGAAACTTGGAATAAAAAAGAAAAGGCAAATATTGATGGGTTCTTTTTAAATCCTAATGTTATTGTTCTTAAAAGGCAGCAAACCTCATTTCGCAGAGAAATATTTACATTAATTCACGAATTAGGACATTACCTAATTAACGAGGAAGAAATTGAACAATTAGAAATTTCAAATCTTGCAAACAATAAACCCTCAGCGATAGAAAGATGGTGTAATGATTTTGCATATTATTTCCTTGCTGGCGATTTTGACAAAACATTTGAAAAAATTGATAAAGCAGACGGCAACAATGATTATCATTTTGAACTTTTAGAAAGTATATCTAAATGCACTCATCTTAGTCAAATAGCTTTGTTTACAAGACTTTTATTTCAAAAAAAAATTACTCAAAACAACTATAATATAATCAAAGCTGACTTTGACGAACAATATCGAATTGGACAGGAAGAAGAAAAGAAACAAAGAGAACTGGATAAAATGCAAGGTATTCAAAAAGGCGGGTCAACACCAAAGCCAATGAATTCACCTTTGCTTATTTCGACAATACAAACAGCATTTTACGAAGGAGTAATTAATGAGTATGATGTTTGTAAAACCTTAAATATTTCACCTGATAAATTAGATAAGTATTTACAATGAAAGTAGTAATCGACACAAATTCGCTTCTGTCGTTGGTTCGTTACTACTTACCATTCGACAAAAAAGGAGTGCTTTTTCGGTTTTTCAAAAAGAAAATCGAAATAGGCGAAATCATAATAATTGACAAGGTGCTTCAAGAATGCACATATAACTCAAAAGGTATTGTGCTTACCACACTTGACTACTTGAATGAAAAAGCATTTCTGAAATCAGCAAAAGCACCATATAAAACGGACTCTTTACTTGCCCCTTCTCCAGCAAAGTTTCTTAGACAAGTAGAAAATCAATTCGTAAACACAGTAGTAAGGAGACAACGCAAACTTACCGAAACAGAGTTTGAAAATCAAAAGAACGCATTCCTTAATGACACGGATATAAAGCAAATTATTCTTTGTTTGAACTTGCTAAAAGACAAAGAGAAAGTTGTTTTGGTAACAGAAGAAACAGAAAGCAGTAACGACAACAAACTTTTCAAAAAAATACCTGCAATTTGCAAAGAGCTTGATGTAGAAACAATGTCATTACCAGAACTATTGGCTAAGTATGACGGTATTGACATTGACTTCCAATAGAAAACATACACCTGACAGCGAGTTTAAGAAATTGGTGGTGACGTGCTTAAATGAACATTTGTTCTTCGTATCAAGTGTAGTGCTGGAAGACAGATTCTGCTCCGAAATCGCCAACTTCTTATACCGCCAACCGATAATACGGCAGCTAAATGATGACACGATAGAGAAAAAACAGAAAGACAAAATGTTCGACTCATAATAACAATTTCGATTGCAAGCGTTCTTACAAGTTGCAACCCGATAAATAAAACCAACAAATAAACCGGAAATAGCAACAAAAAAAATTAATATATATGACAATGAGGACAAAGATAATCTCAACAATATTACTCGCCTTAATTGGTTTGGGCGTATTCGCATTATCAATATGCCGGAATAAAGATATAAAACCGCTGAAAAATGAAATGGGCAGTTTTACAGACCCACGTGACGGGAAAATATATAAAACCATAAAAATAGGGGAACAATGGCTTATGGCAGAAAATCTTGCTTATAAGCCAGAGCAGGGAAATTATTGGGCATACAATAATGACTCCGGTAATGTTGCCAAATACGGTTACTTATACGATTGGGAAACCGCAAAAAAGGTCGCCCCAAAAGGTTGGCATCTTCCCACAGAAACAGATTGGAGAACACTGCGAAAATTGTTTGGCGGAAAAAGAGATATTTTTAAATATCTGGGAGGCACCATGGAAAAGGTTTATAAGCAAATGATGGTTGTTGATAATGGCTTTCATGCGCTGTTGGGCGGTATTCGAAATGAAAAGGGTAACTTCAAGTACCTTGGTGAACGTACTGACTTTTGGAGTTCATCTAAAAGCAATGAAGGACAATGGTTCTACATTTTAGATGCTAAAATTGATGGCAAACCGAATAGCTTTCTGGATAGCAAAGAAGGCACCGCCGCTTTTGCCTGCATGCAGGATAATGCAACAGGTGGGAAAAGCGTTCGCCTGTTCAAAGACTAAAATATTGGTGGTGGACTTGCGATGTATTACCTTCGCAGCATGTTTGAAAACGCACAACGTACCGAAATAAGCTCGCTGGGTGAGTTTGGCTTGATTGACCATATTACCCGGAATATTACCCTTAGAAATAATACCCTGGCCGGTGTGGGCGATGATGCCGCTGTGATCAAAACGACCGAAGGGCTCTGCACGCTGCTTTCAACCGATATGTTATTGGAAGGGGTTCATTTTGATATCAGCTATTTCCCGCTTAAACACCTTGGATATAAGGCCATCACCGTGAATTTAAGTGATATCTATGCCATGAACGCAAAACCTAAACAGGTGACCGTTTCGATAGCGGTATCCAGCAAATTTTCGCTTGAAGCCATTGAGGAAATTTATGAAGGGATACAAATGGCCTGCGATCACTACGAGGTTGATTTGGTTGGGGGAGATACTTCTACCTCCAAACAAGGACTGGTGTTAAGTGTTAGCGTTTTGGGTGAAGCCAGCGAAAAGGAAATTGTTTATAGAAAAGGGGCTCAGGTGAATGATCTGGTAGTGGTTAGCGGCGATCTGGGCGGCGCCTATTGTGGGTTTCAACTGCTTGAACGCGAAAAAAGAGTCTATATGGACAATCCTTCGGTTCAGCCCGATTTAGCCGGATACGATTATATTGTGGAACGACAGTTAAAACCTGAAGCACGTAAAGATATCATTGAAATATTTAAGATATTAGACATCCTGCCAACTTCCATGATTGATATCAGTGATGGATTAGCCTCCGAATGTTTTCACCTTGCCAAACATTCGGGTATGGGAATTACCTTGTATGAAGATAAAATTCCGATTGACCCAACCACCTACAATTTTGCCAGAGAACTGGATTTAGACCCTACCCTGTGCGCCCTGAGCGGTGGAGAAGATTATGAGTTGCTATTTACCCTCAAGCAAGCTGATTTTGAAAAAATAAATTCTCATCCCGATTTTAGCATTATAGGATATGTTACCGAAAAAAGTGAAGGCATGAACCTCATTTCAAAAGGTGGTAATAAACATGAACTGAAAGCGCAGGGCTGGAGGGCATTTTAATTGATTTGCAGCTTAGATTTATAATAATAAAAATGACTCTTTGGGTATATATTGGGTATGGTTGATGCAAATAATCCTTATGTGTTCAATACCAGAATTAATTTTACTATTCGCTCTGTATATAATTTCACAGAGAACCACAGAGGAGGCACAGAGAACCACGGAGGTAAATTATGCAACATTGAAACTCTGTGAACCTCTGTGTCTTCTCAGTGTAACTCTGTGTTATAAAAATAATTACACGGAGAACCAAGGAGGCAAATGATACAGTATTGAACATCTTTGTAAAAAAAATCACACAAAGAACCACTTCGGAATTTTTTAAGTTGCACGATTTTTTTAATCATCGTAATAAAAATTATATTTCCAAAATAATCCATTACAAATCACATAGAGCCATAAAAATACAGTTTTTTTGTTGAACCGAAATAATTACTTTGCGGGAGAAATGCGAAAATTCTTATTCATACTATTTTCTTTTTTGCTGATTTATCCCGGCTATGCGCAACTGCTGCCAACCTTTGGTAATTCGCGAACAGGAGGCAGTGGGATGCAGTTCCTTAAAATTCAGCACGATGCCCGTTCAACCGCTATGAGTGGGGCTGTGGTGGGCATTTCTAATGACGGTTCAGCCTTGTTTTGGAACCCCGCCGGCATTACCCGGTCGGATACCGGAAAGGTGAATTTTTTGCTATCACATACCCGGTATTATGCCCATACAAATGCAAATTTTTTGGGTGTCATTTTAAAAGCCACCTCATTAAAATATTTGGGCGTTCAGGTGCTGTCACTTAACTATGGCGACATGGAAGAGACTACCGTTTTTCAGCCTTATGGTACGGGAAGAAATGTGAACTTAAGCAACGTTTTAATCGGACTCACCTATGCACAGATTTTAACCGATAATTTCAGTTTTGGTATCAGCGGAAAATGGGCACATGAAGGCATTGCAGATTTTATGGTAAATAATATTCTGTTCGATTTGGGTTTAACGTATAATATTGGTTTAAAATACAGCAAGTTTGGCGTAACTTTCAGTAATTTTGGTTTGAATGTTTCGCCAACGGGAGAAGTTAGAATTTTGAAACTTAACGGAGATCAAACCATCCAAAATTTCTCGGAGATTTCGGTGCCGAGTATTTTTAGGGTTGGGGGTGCTTTTGATCCCATACATAGCCGGACGCAAGTTCTAATATTGTCCGGACAATTAAATCACCCAACCGATAATAACGAGACCTTTACCCTGGGTGCAGAATACGCTTATAGATACTTGTTATTTTGTCGGGCCGGGTATGAATTTGGCAGTGATGAAAAATATAGTTTTCCCACTTCAGGATTTGGTTTGCGGTTGCCACGAAGATTTGGTAATATTCGCTTCGATTATAGCTTTAGTACAAAAGCCCGCTTAGGGAATTTACATCGTTTAACTTTATCTATGTGTATCCGGTAATGAAACAAAAATTCAACTACTTGTTTGGTTCAGCCATTCTGTTATTTTTTTTGGCAATAGCAAGCTCCTGCAACCTATTGGGTGATAAAAAAAACAAAACTGTAGATGATATTTTCAGACAGGGAAGTATTGACCCCAACTTGGTTCCGAATAATATCAGTTACGTTCCGGTTTATCCATTTTTAAATAATGTAAGAAAGCCTTTAGATGTGATGATTGGTTACGATGACATGCTGTATGTAGTGGTTGATAATGATGAAAACACCCTTGATGATAATGAACTTTTGGTTTACGATTTACGGTTTCAGTTGGGCTACCGGCTTACCATTCCGGGTGCTACGGATGTGACGCAGGATAGAAGACTCCATACTTTTATTGCCGGAAGATATTATACCGATGTGAGTAAAACCACCAGTCTTGCTGCCGTTTACCAGATAGCCAATATTGCAACCGGTAATCCAGTATTTTTGGATACCCTGAAGCATTTTGATTGTGATGAAAGCCGAAGAAATACCTCCTTTAGGGGAGCGGATGATTATGCTGTTCAATTTACCGGAGTGGGTTGTTTATATGACAATACTTTGTACGTAGCCAGAACCGGTCCCAGAAACGATATTAGCGGATTTGCGCGTCCGGATAACGGAGTACTGGTATATGATTCGAAAGGCGTAAATACGGGCTTTACTTACGGTTTGAACCCAAATGAATCGAGTATTAAATCTTCGGTTGGCATCAGTGGATTGGCAACTTACGCTGCTCCGCCGCAAAGACTTTCCGGGATTAGTTTGTCGAGGAACTTCTTTATTACCCTTGGCGATAAAAACAAGAATCTTGAATTCAGGGCATTGGGAATTCTGGCTACCGACGACCCCGATCAGGGGATGGTTTATGGAGAAAACGCTTCTTTCCTGAACTTTGATTATTCCAAAGCCGACCAATTTATGTACGAAAGTAACCGCTTCAAAAAACCGGAAGATATATTTGTGGCACCCGATGGTACCGGATATATTTTTGTTACCGACAGTGAAAGCGATTCGCTTTATATTTTTTCGAACGGAGGCTTTGAAGGGGTAAATCCACCGGCCAATAGCAAGTTGAAAAAACAAGTAATTGTTTCGTTTGGGGGCAGTGGAAAAGACGGAAATGCAAATGGGCCCTTTAACTTTGTTAACCCAAGCGGTGTTTGCTATTATAACCGAACCATAATGGTTTGCGACAAGGGTAATAACCGGATTTGTTTTTACCGCTTAAATACCGATTTACAATAAAATATTCATCCTGAATTTCTTAATCAACCACAAACCTAACTATTCACTCAGGCACTTAAAATGGCGGTTAAACATTTCTTAGAAACACAAAAAACGGCAAGGTACTTTACGCATCACACCCTATCGGATCAAACTGAAACGATCTGGATTCTGATCCATGGTTATGCCCAAACCGCCGAAAATATGATCAGTGGATTTGAGACTTTGGATGCGCGCAATTTTTTAATAGCCCCCGAAGGTTTGAATAAATTTTACAGCAAAGGAATTGGTGGGGTACCGGTTGCAAACTGGATGACCAGTCTGGACCGCGAAACAGAAATAAAAGATTATATCTGTTACCTGAACAACTTATATGAAACCCTGCATTTTAGCCAATATCCCAAAGCAAAAATTGTGGTATTGGGATTTTCACAGGGTGTTGCTACCGGCAGCCGCTGGGTTCAGGCTACCAACCATCGCGTTGATTTGTTTTTGATGGTAGCCGGAGATATTGGAAATGAAATGCATAAGAAGCTGCCAACAAAATTCGATGCGCAAAAAAAGGCTTTTTTTATTGGGGATTCCGACAGTTTGATTCAACAGGAAAATGTAAACTTACTTAAAGGGCTTCTGGGCAAAAACACCCCCTTTTATACCTTTGCCGGCAAACATGAAATCAATGCCGATTGCCTTAAAATAATATTGGAAATCATTTAGAATTCATCATTTATTTCCTCCGATAATTCTCACCCACCCCTCCAGGGAGGGGAATCTATTCTCATTCAAACCCCCGCTTTAAGGCAGGGCTATTATTCAATCAAAAATCTTTGTGTGGCAGTTTGTTGCCCGTTGATTAAGCGAATAAAATAGATGCCGGGAGAATAGTTTTCCGTATTCAAATCTGTTGAATTACCATCAGGCTTCGTCTGAATTATCAATCGACCGGTCATATCTATTACCGAAATAGAAACGCTATGGTTTGATGGATTATCGAAATTAATTTTGATGCTTGCTTTTGCCGGATTGGGATAGATACTGAAATTAAACGAAGCGTAATTCGTTTCAGCTACTGCCGCAGGAGCCAATCCCGTAACCTGTTTATACAGGTAATTGCTTATATATTTTATGGTTGTATCCATATACAATATGCTGTTGTCAAAAGGTACATGATCGGCACCCATAAAGCTGTATAAACGGGTATCCATTCCTTTTTTGTTGGCTGCACTATCCACGCTGAAGCCACCCTGCAAAAAGGCAACATTTGCCCCGAATATTTTAAAATAATCGGATTTATAGGGAACGGTTTTATCTTCTGTTCCGTGCATATTGCAAAGACTTACATTCAAATTGTTATGCATCCAGGATACATTTCCAATAGCGCCACATAAGCTGATTACCCCTTTTACCTGCGAGCTATAACCCGGATTGCCGCTTTTGCCTTCCAGGGTCCCTAAGAGTGCAGTGTCAATGGGCAGGCTGGCTAATTCGGAGTACGTATCCAGGAAAGCCAAATGCAATCCTAAAACTCCGCCGGCAGAAACCCCTCCGATAAAAATATTGGATCCATCCATTTTATAACTGTTCCCATTGGCAATATTCTTCCGGAAAAACCTGATGGCTGCCCGTCCATCCTGCGTTCCACGATAAACCGCCTGGGCAAATTCCTTTTCAACAGTATTTCCTCTCGATGTACTCACCCCAATGCGGTATTGAATGGATGCACAAACGAATCCCCTTTTAGCCAATTCGGTGCAAAGCGTAACCATGTCGGCGGCCTTTTTGTTTCCGGTTAAAAAGGCTCCGCCAAAAGCCAAAATTACCAGAGGTCGGGAACTTACCGTATCTCCAATAGGCTGGTACAGGTCTAAAAACAGCTTGGTACTATCGCCATTGCAATTAAAATTAAATCCGTACTGGATATCGGATAGCGTACTCACCGAATCAAAAATCTTCTGATTGTAGCGTTGGGCAAAAGAACCAAAACCCAATAAAACGAATAGGGAATAAATTAGAATCCTTCTGCGCATTTTTTATATTATTTAAAACGAATTTAGTGAATAAGAAGGATTTCAAAAACTTAAAGCCATTAAATAATCATCACAAACCCGCTTACCTAAGGTAAATTGCCGGGTTCTGAATGTGTTGAATCCGAACTTTTTATAGAAAGAAATGGCTCTTTCATTTTGCTGCCACACGCCCAAAAACAAGTGGGCGTAACCCTTTTCTTTTGCATATTGGATGGCACATTCCATCAGTGCCTTCCCTACTTTTAACCCCAAAGCCTCCGAACGCACATATATTTTTTCGAGTTCAATGGTTTTTCCTGATAATCCTTCTATTTCAACATTGTGTAATAATTTAATATATCCCAAATCATTATCCTGGCCATACACCACAAAATACTTAATGGCAGGATCAGCCATATTTTTAACCATCTGTTCCTTGTTATAGGTTTTAGAAACATAATTATTCATGTCGGCCTGATCATTGTCTTTTGAAAAGGTTTCGAAAAAAGTAGTGCTGCCTAAATCAGCAAGTAATGCATGGTGTTTCCAGGTGGCCGGTACGATTTTTAGTTCCATTATTATAAAATTTGTGATCTCTCCATCATCCTATTTAACAACGAAAATGCATCATTTTTGAAAAGGATGCAAATGAAGATGAAATTAATATCTTTTCGTATTATGGTCAAAACTTGTTAAAATTGTTGGATAAACCTGTTTTCATGCAGTACCAGAATACGCTTGTTTTTGCCCGCAACATGGACCTTACAGATCCATTATCCTCTTTTCGGGATCAATTCCATTTGCCTCAGAAAGAGGGCAAAACGCTTGTTTATCTGTGTGGAAATTCGCTTGGCCTACAGCCCAAAAGCGTGCAGGCTGCAATCGATCAGGAGTTAAATGACTGGGCAGCATTAGGGGTGGATGGACATTTCAAGGGAAGGCATCCCTGGAAATATTACCACCATTTTCTTTGTGAAGATGCGGCCCAGGTAGTAGGTGCTAAACCTGCAGAAGTGGTTGTGATGAATAACCTTACCGTTAACCTGCACCTGATGATGGTAAGTTTTTACCGTCCAACTGCTACCCGATATAAAATACTGATGGAGGCTACGGCTTTTCCTTCCGACCAATACGCAATGGAAACACAGGTCAGGTTTCACGGTTTGAACCCTGCCGATGCCATTATTGAATTGAAGCCCCGTACCGGAGAATTTACCTTGCGTACCGAAGATATTCTCAGCAAAATAATGGATCATAAAGAAGATCTGGCCCTGGTGATGTTGGGTGGGGTAAATTATTATACCGGACAAGCTTTCGACATGCAGGCAATTACCAACGCGGCACATGAGGCGGGTGCACTGGCAGGTTTTGATTTAGCCCATGCCGCCGGTAATATTCTTTTGCAATTACACAATTGGGAAGTGGATTTTGCCGTTTGGTGCACCTATAAATATTTAAACTCCGGTCCGGGTGGAACCAGTGGGGTATTTGTTCATGAACGGCACGGTAATAACCCTGATTTGATGCGCTTTGCGGGCTGGTGGGGGCATGATGAGCAAGAACGCTTCCTGATGAAGAAAGGCTTTAAACCGATGGAAGGTGCCGCCGGCTGGCAATTGAGCAATGCTCAAATAATTCCGATGGCGATTCATAAAGCATCCCTTCAAATTTTTAAAGCAGCAGGCATGGAAAACCTGAGAAAGAAAAGTGAAGAGTTAACAGGTTATCTGGCGTTTATTTTGAGTGATTTCAAAGAACATTTGCAGGTAATTACGCCTGCTGATCCCAAACAAAGAGGTTGTCAGTTATCCATTTTAATCAACAGGAATGGCCGCCATTTGTTTGATTATCTGGAAGCCAACCACATTCTTCCGGATTGGCGCGAACCCGATGTAATTCGGATGAGCCCGGTACCCTTGTACAACAACTTTGAAGAGGTTTACCAAATGGGTGAATCCTTAAAAAAATATTTCGAAACAGAATGACCTTGAATAAATAATAATATGGCAGAAAAAATTTCAATCATTGGCGGTGGTTTATGTGGATCCTTAATGGCTATCTATTTAGCTAAACGGGGCTTCAAAATAAACTTGTTTGAACGCAGACCGGATATGCGTATTAATAAAATTTCGGCAGGAAAATCCATCAACCTGGCCTTATCCACCCGGGGCTTGCATGCCCTGGAAAAGGTGGGTTTAGACAAAGCTATTCTTGCCGATGCCATTCCGATGTACGGACGTAGCATCCACAGCAAAACAGGTGAATTAAGCTACCAGCCATATGGAAAAGAAGGTCAGGCCATTAATTCGGTTTCCAGAGGTACCTTAAATATTCGATTATTGGAATTAGCGGATGAATTTAAAAACATTACGCTGCATTTTAATACCCGGTGTATTGATGTGGACGTGGAGAAAAGCATCGCTATTTTTGAGCTCGAAGACGGAAAACGGAAAACTTTTGAATCAAACAGAATCATTGGAACCGATGGAGCCTTTGCTGCAACGCGAGGTAGATTACAAATCAGCGATCGTTTTGAATATTCCCAAAGTTACTTACAGGTAGGATACAAAGAACTTGAGATTCCTGCCGGTGAGGGGGGTAAGTTTTTAATGGGTAAAAATGCGCTGCATATCTGGCCGCGTGGTGCGTTTATGTTAATTGCCCTGCCCAACCATACAGGAGATTTTACCTGTACTTTGTTCATGCCTTTTGAACTGTTTGATATCATAAAAAACAAAGAATATGTTTTGGCATTTTTTAAGAAGGAATTCCCGGATGCACTTTCCTTAATGCCGACTTTAGCAGAAGATTATTTCAAAAACCCCATTTCAAGTTTAGTAACCGTGCGTTGTTTTCCTTGGGTGAAGGACGATAAAATTGCCCTGATGGGAGATGCTGCCCATGCGGTAGTACCCTTTTACGGACAAGGAATGAATTGCAGTTTTGAAGATGTGGTGGTTATGGATGAATGCATTGAAAAATATGGAACAAACTGGGCTGATGTTTTTGATGAATACCAAACCCTGCGTAAGCCCAACGCCGATGCCATATCTGAACTTGCCATTCAGAATTATTATGAAATGGCGGATAAAGTGGGCGACAAACATTTCCAGCACAAAAAACAGCTTGAACACGACCTGAGCGACCTGTATCCTGATCAATTTAAATCACAATACGAGTTAACTACATTTAGCCTGAGCCCTTATACTTACGCAGTGGAGCAGGGGAAAAAGAACAATATTTTATTGGAACGAATCATGATAGAAAATGCGGAGAAAAGAATTAAGGATCCCGCTTATATGCAAACCCTTTGGCACCTGCTGGATTGAACACTATTCAAACTCACCCGGAGATTATTTGAAACATCTGGGTTAAGATCAGAAAAGTTTCGGAACAGTACTATCAAAATATTTGATTTACATTTTCTACAGACGGGTCAATTATTGCCTTATCTTTGAAACAAAAAATACGTTAAAATAGAATACAAAACAGAATGAAGAAAAATTTGTTTATTGCATTTGAAGGAATTGATGGCAGCGGAAAAAGTACCCAGGTAAAATTATTGTCCGATCGTTTAAAAGAAGCCGGACATAAAATCTATTCCACTTTTGAACCCACCGACAGCCCGATTGGTTCAGTTATTAAAAACATATTCAAACACCGGATTGAAGCCGACCACCGCGTTATTGCAGGTCTTTTTGTTGCTGACCGCCTTGACCATTTGCTCAACAAAACAGATGGCATCCTGAAAAAATTAGCGGAGGGATATACCGTAATTACCGACCGCTACTATTTTTCTTCTTATGCTTATCAGGGTACACATATGTCGCTGGATTGGGTTATTGAAGCGAACTCTTTAAGTGCTGATTTACTGCGTCCGGATTTAAATATTTTCATTGATATTTCTCCTGAAATCTGCATGAAGAGGCTAAACAACGGAAGGAGTTCCATAGAACTTTATGAGACCATTGAAAACCTGAAAAAGGTGAGTGAACTTTATTTACAGGCATTTGAACAACTTAAATCCAAAGAAAATATTTTTATTACCGATGGAAATCGTTCCCACGAGCTGATCGCTGCCGATGTATGGGAACATGTTTCTCAGCTGAGTGCTGCAACAAAATCAAACTAATTTTTATTTCACGAATGAATCCAATCCTTGCTGATAAAGACCATACCCTGAATTTTATTGAAGAGATCATTGACCAGGACCTTCAATCGGGAAAATATACCTCCATTTTAACCCGGTTTCCGCCTGAACCCAATGGATATTTGCATATAGGTCATGCTAAATCGATCTGCCTCAACTTTGGGCTGACACAAAAATATGGAGGGAAAACCAATTTGAGGTTCGACGATACCAATCCGGCAACCGAAGATATTGAATATGTAGAAAGCATCAAAAACGATATTAAATGGCTGGGATTTGATTGGGCAAACGAGTTCTATGCCAGCGACTATTTTGACCAGCTATATGAATTTGCTTTGACCCTGATACGGAAAGGACTGGCTTATGTGGATGATTCAAGTCCCGAGGAAATTGCGCTATCAAAAGGAACCCCGACAGAAGCCGGAAAGGGAACTGTTTACCGAAACCGCAGCATCGAAGAGAATGAAATGCTGTTTGTAAAAATGAAGCAGGGGGAATTCCCGGAAGGATCAAAGACGCTGCGTGCAAAAATTGATCTGGCTTCTCCCAATATGCATATGCGGGATCCGATGTTGTACCGCATTAAGTTTTTTTCACATCACCGAACCGGAAACAAATGGTGCATTTACCCGATGTACGATTTTGCGCATGGCCAGAGTGATTCGATTGAGAACATTACCCATTCCATTTGCACGCTGGAATTTATTCCCCATCGGGAATTATATGATTGGTTTATTAAGGAGTTGGAAATATTTCCCTCAAAGCAATACGAGTTTGCGAGGTTAAATTTAACCTATACCATCATGAGCAAGCGAAAGCTGTTAGAACTGGTAAAGGAGAATCACGTGAAGGGGTGGGACGACCCCAGGATGCCTTCCATTACGGGTATGCGCAGGCGAGGCTATACCCCTGAAGCCATTCGGGAATTTTGTAACCGGATTGGCATATCAAAAAGAGATAGTATTATAGACTTTTCCTTGCTGGAGTTTTGTTTAAGAGAGCATTTGAATAAAATAGCCAATCGCAGAATGGTGGTTTTTAATCCGCTAAAAGTGGTGGTTACAAATTGGGAAGAAGGTGCAGTGGAAGAATTACTGACCGAAAACAATCCTGAGGACGCCGGGGCAGGTTCCAGAGCTATTCCTTTTTCGGGAGAATTATATATTGAAGCGGACGATTTCATGGAGAATCCCCCAAAGAATTATTTCAGGCTGGGAATTGGGCGAAGTGTGCGTTTAAAAAGCGCTTATATCCTCACCTGCAATGAGGTAATAATGGATCAAGAGGGGAAGCCCAATGAACTTCATTGTACCTATGCAAAGGAAAGCCGCAGTGGAAGCGATACCTCCGGCATTAAGGTTCAGGGAACCATCCATTGGGTAAGCATTCCGCATGCAATCCCTATACAAATAAACGAATATGATCGCCTGTTTACCGTCGAAAATCTGGCTTTGGAAGAACGGGATTTTAAGGAATTTATCAATCCGGATAGTTTAAAGATCCTTTCAAATGCTTTTGCTGAACCCTCCTTGCTTGGAGCTGAACTGAACGATCGTTTTCAATTTATGAGAAAGGGATATTATTGCCTGGATAAGGATTCGGCGACACAAAAAATAATATTTAACAGAACCATTACTTTAAAAGATACCTGGGCAAAAACCGCAAAATCATAATTGAGATGCTGAAGACACCAAAAAAATCACGTCATCACACAAAATATTCTTTAGAAGCTGTCTAGAAATAAGCACCGAATTTTTTGAACTGGAAAAAGAAACCGAAGGAATTTTATGCGAAATAATTAACGACTAAATTATCATTTTCCCGACATCAGGAAAATGATAAAAAAAACAGCAGCATGACAATAAATAAAACCATCAATGTAAAAGGAACAAAGATTATTCTTTTTTCCAAAGGAGCTGAAGATTATATATCCATTACGGATATAGCAAGATTTAAGAATGCAATTGAACCAAAAGATGTTGTAAAAAACTGGATGCGTAGTCGAAGTACGGTTGAATTCCTTGGACTTTGGGAGAAAATACATAACCCTAATTTCAAAGGGGTCGAATTCGACTCCTTTATGTATGAGGCGGGGAGCAACTCATTTGTTTTATCCCCGTCAAAATGGATAGAAACTACAAATGCAATCGGAATAATTTCAAAAGCCGGGAGTGGTGGAGGAACATATGCCTATCTTGATATTGCTTTTGAATTTGCATCATGGGTAAGTGCCGAATTCAAACTCTATTTGTTGGTAGAATTTAAACGGCTCAAATCGGATGAGAACGACAGATTAAAACTAACATGGAACCTGCAACGCACCTTAGCCAAAGTAAACTATCACATTCACACCGATGCCATCAAAGAAAATTTGATTCCCGAAACGCTTTCAAAAGACAAAATAAATTTTGTTTATGCCGATGAAGCCGATATGCTGAACATGGCATTGTTTGGTATGACCGCAAAACAATGGAGAGATGCCAACCCCAAAACCGAAGGAAATATTCGGGATGAAGCAAACATTGAACAGTTGGTGGTGCTATCCAACATGGAAAGCATCAATGCGGTTTTAATTCATCAGGGTTTGAAACAAAATGAACGCTTGCAGCAATTGAATAAAATAGCCATCACGCAGATGAAATCATTGCTTGGAAATAAAAATTTGAAGAAATTGAAATAACGGATGCCAACACTACAACCTCAAAAAAAATACACATATAGGGTCTGTTCATTTTAAACATGTGTTATAATATCGCCTATATAGAGCAAAAGCTTGAGAAATATGCTGAACGCTATGAACGGTTTCAGCCTTCGGAAAAGAAAGAATCAGGCGTAAGGCTGGAAATACCTGCAAATTATTTCATCAGTGGTTTTTCTCATCCTGTTCTGCCAATCGTAAAGCACGACGGAATTTTTCTTTTTGAATGGGGACTTATTCCTCCATGGGTAAAAGACCTTAAAACGGCCCATGAAATCCGGACAAAAACATTGAATGCGGTTGGCGAAACGGTATTTGAGAAACCCTCCTTTAAAAGAAGTATTGCATCACAAAGGTGTTTGTTGGGCATTTCCGGATTCTATGAGTGGAGAGACCTGAACAATATAAAGTATCCTTATTTCATTCATACAAAAAATAAGGATGTGTTTTCGCTGGGTTGTATTTACGAAACATGGGTAGACAGAAGCACCGGTGAAATCAGGAACACGTTCAGCATTTTGACCACTCCGGCTAATCCACTGATGGAGACCATCCACAACCTGAAAAAAAGGATGCCGCTCATTCTTTCACGCGAAGATGAAAAGAAATGGGTTGAACCCACTTTGACAAAAGAACAAATCTCGGCATTGATAAAACCTTACCCCGAAACAGAACTGTCGGCTTATACTATTTCGCAATCAGTTAACAACGCAAGGAATAACCGCAATATGCCTGAAATCCTTGAAAGGGTAAACTATCCTGAGTTATCGTTTTAAACTGAGTACGCTAATTATTTTGTACTTGCGTCTTCGAGCAGGATCTTGTAAAAATATCCTGCACCAAAATCTTTATTTAAGGTAACGATGCCTTCACAGGTAATGACATCACCTTGCTTTACCATATCATTTGTAGTAATGGTGAGGTCAAAAACACCTTCAAACTCGGTACCGTCTTGCAAATGAATCCAATTTTTATTCATAATTTCAGGACTGAATTTTGAAACCTTTCCTTTAACCCTCACTTTCTTTCCGGCATATTTTTCTTTATTGGCAAAAAGATCGGCAATGGTAATAATTCCTTTAGCGGGTTCCACTATTACCTGAAGTTTTTCAACTTTAATTTCGGCGTTCCCGGTATGGGGTTCGGTTTGTTTTAAGGGTTGAGGATTCATATTCTGTCCATTCCCTTCTATTTTTTTTGTGGGTGGTTCAAGAGATACGCCCTCAACAAAATATACGATTGGAAAAGTCCGGTTCAATTCCTTGCTCACAAAGTTTGACATCGGCATTTCATTTCCATAATAATAGGTCTCTCCCAATTTTATATCGGTGATGGGAAATGCCAGCCATTTTTCTTTGCCATTATCATCAACCCGCAAATAGGTGTACTGACTCGTATTAATCTTTTCAATAGCAATTACCTTATGTACGTTGGGGTCGGTAGTGGCCGCGTTGTTATTTTGCTGACAGCCAAAGTTCAGGGCTATCATAACTATCATTAAAAGTGCTGTTCTCATATTGTTTTATTATTTAGTTTTTAAAAATTATTTTTTGTTTTGCTATTTGGTTTCAACCCTGGCTTTCATTCGTTAATTCTTCTTCAGCTATGCTTTCTTCTATTTTTCTAAATGCCTTGTCTTTTACCCCTGCTATGATGATAAGTGCAATAACCGACAAGATTAAAATCCACGCCCATATAGGAAACATAGGTGTTTCGCCAGTTCCATAACTATGCATTCCTTTCGATAAATAATAGTTCACACCAATAAATGTCATTAATACCGTGCTGAACCCAAAAACGGAACCGACCGATAGCAAATAATCTCCACGCAATTTATCAACGAGCCTTAAATGAATCACGATTGAATAAACGATGGTGATGATCAGCGCCCATGTTTCTTTTGCATCCCATCCCCAATATCTCCCCCAGGATTCATTTGCCCAGATACCGCCTAAAAACGTTCCGATGGTAGCCAGAAAGAGTCCGATGGTCAGGTTCATTTCATTAATATTTGATAATTCTTTGATGAGTAAACTAAACCGGTTAGCATTGGTTTGGGTTCTGAAGATAAATAATGACAGAATAAAAATTCCCAGGAAAAAAGCCAGGCCTAAAAATCCATAACTAATGGTGAGGGTGGCCACGTGAATAATAAGCCAATATGATTTTAATACCGGCTGCAAATTGGTGATTTGAGGGTCGTAACTGCTGTGGCTGGCCGTCATCAGCACAAAAAATGCCAGTAAGGCGGTGGCTGCTATGGGTATTTTGGAGTAGCGGATAAAGCTAAATCCAGCCAGAATTCCCGACCATCCCACCAGCAATAAGGCTTCATATCCATTGCTCCATGGTGCATGCCCCGATAAATACCAGCGTAAGCCCATTCCAAAGGTATGGTAAGCGAAAGCAACCCCAAGAAAGGCGAGGAAAAGATTGAGCAGGAACGAAACAATCCGGTTTCTTTTTTCAAGGAAATTTTCAAGATAGGCCAGAATGAGCAATACCACGGCCAATAAACCATAAATATTTCTTAAGGTGATAAAAATTCCGGCTTTTGTATAAAAAATCTCAAATTTTACCTGAGTTTGGGAAGGAATAAGATCGGCAACAGCACTGTGACGTTGAATGTCCTCGATATAACCCAATATTCGGTCGGCTCTGGTAAAATCACCTGAGGAAGTTGAGGATAAAGCGGCATTCAGGTAGGATCCCATAAAATTATTATAGTTGAGCTGAGGAATCTGAAGGTCTTTTATCAGGTTCATATTGTCCTGAAGCAGTGTTTGCGCCTGAGGGTTATCCCAACTGATCCAAATCTTGCTGTCGGGCACAGGTTCCGGGAAAATCTTGAGCAGGGCTCCCTGTGAGAGCTGGATATAAATCTCTAAACGCTCACTTACTTTCATAATTTCCTTATCGAATGGGTTTTGTTCCTGAGGTTTTTTGCGGAAAGCTATTTCAGTATAATCTTTTAGCCTGAATGCCTGATTTGAATCAACCAGATCCAGATAAGAAGCATATTTTCCTTCAATACCAAGTAGATCGGCAACCGATTTTTCGCGCACATAAATTATTTTCTGATTCCTCCAGAACAAGGGATCCAGGATAATATCCAGAAATACCTGCATGGCATTCACTTCACCCTTTCCGGCAATTTCGAATTTATCCTTTCTCGAAATTTTATGCATTACATCATATGCCAGTGTATAAACAGGTTCAGAGCGACCATCATAAGTCTGAACAATCAGTTGCCCCAGTCTTTCGGCATGTTGCGTGGAAACCGGAATGGAAACTACTTCCTGGGAGTGAACAAAACCACCTAATCCCAGCATAAAAAATAGGAGTAGAGCACTGCTCTTGCGAATATTTCTGATTTCGCGGATACTTCTGCTCAGCATCTGGAATCTTGAATTCCGGTTGAAAAGGGTAATGATAAAACCAAGCGTCAACAGGAAATAGCCTAAATAGGAAATCCAGGTTCCCCAAAAATCATGGTTAACCGATAAAATGGTACCTTTCTCGTCCCTGTCGTAAGAGGATTGAAAGAATCTGTATCCATCATGATCGAGTATATGGTTCATAAAAATCCGGAAATTTTCCGGTTTCTCTTTCCGGGTATCCATAATAGTAACTTCACTGGCATAGGAGGATGGGTTGTTGGAACCCGGGTATCTATCCAGAATAAAATCATTTAAAAACAGCGAAAACGGCAGTTTTATTTCCTTTTCACCATAACCTATCAACAAAGAAATTCCCTCAATATTTGCATTTTGCATATCGGCTATTCCATCGGCTCCAATAAATAAAGGAAATTCAAAGGATTTATTTTTAAAGATCACCTCCATAACCAGTGCAGAAGGTGCATTTTCAACAGGGTTCCCGTTAACCCACTGTTTCTTTGCCTTTTTGAATCCGCCATTAAAAATAAATTTAAAAGAGTTATCAAGTGTGCTGAATTGAATGGTTGAATTTAACTCAACAGAAGTATCGTGATGTAAAATCCCCTCTGTAAATCCGGGAATGGTTACGGTTGTCAGTTCCAAAGTTGAGGTTAAAAAATACTTCCCTTCTCTTTCAAAGATCATGATTTCGGTAGAGTCCTGATCTGTATTGTATGAGATCTTATGGCTATAATTTCCTGAAATTTCATGATCCGTAAGGAAAAGATCTGATTCATTACCCATGTCAAAAACACTCATTTTCAGGTAATCAACTCCTCCATCTACATTTTCAACCAGGGTGGGAGTAGGATTATTTATAAAGCTTTTATATTCAATTTCCAGTTCACCCGCTTCCGTATCGATTGACTTTTTGAAAGCAATATCTGAGGTGTCCTTTATTTCCAGAGGTATATCATAACGCATCTCTTTCCCATTATCCAATGCAAGAATTTTTAGAACCCGTTGCTGCGTTACCATTACATTTGACGACTCACCCTCTCTGATATGCATCATTCCGTCGAAACCAAAATACCGGGTAACACCGGCCCCAATTATCATTACGATAAAAGCCGTATGAAAAAGAAATCCTGAAAACCGTTTCCAGGATAGCAGGTTATACCTTTGAATATTGCCTATGAAGTTAACTGCGAGCAGCAATAATACGATTTCGAACCATTTGGCACCGTAGATGTACCGGTATGCAGTGGCCGTATCATATCGGTCTTCTACAAAGGTGGCCGTGGCCATTGCAATGGCAAAAATGAGTAAAAACCATAAGGTGGCTTTGCTTGAATAGATTAAATTAAGAATTATTTTCATATAAAGCTGATAATTAGGATTTTTCAAATCTCGATTCTATTTTGAAGGATTGATTCCCATCAATTAGTGGGGGAAGCCTGCAAAATGTATGCAAAAGTACTCTACCGTTTTTATTTAAAAACTGATATAAATAAGGATTTGTGTCATATTTTTTCCTTTCCAAAATGACAAAACCGAGTTCATTTTAAAAAGAAAAGGGCTGCAATGAATGTTGCAGCCCTTTCCATGATAAAAATTATTTATGGATTAGAGTATTGGATTTGCCCTCATATAGGTGATGGCATTTCTCAATAAAGCATTGGTATATTTGGTATTATGAATACCTCCGCTGGATTCTCTGAGTACAACAGTAATTACCTGAAGTGCTCCAAACTGTCCGTTGGTTAAGGATGGCCATCTGTATTGACCGGCCGGAACGGTACCATTTGTGGCAACAAATGTACCTGCAGTAGTACCAATATTCAGGTAACCATCAAAATGTTTATTTGACCATTTGTACCAAAGATTATTGTACTTGCCTTCGAGATTCACTGTAGTATCGCGCCCCATTAGGTATTGACCTTGTGATTTCATCAATTCACCTAAGGTATCCACATTTGCTTTCTGGTTATTCCAGGCGGTGGTAACTTTGCTTGAAGTTGCAGTTAATGGTGCGCCTGAATGGCAGGCAGCTGTAGCGTTACAACCTCTGTAATTGCCTGCAGCGGAGAAGGTGTGACCTCCAACAGGTGCACCATTTACAACAGTTGGGTCAGCCATATGACAATCAATGCAACCCGCATTCCCAACGTGGGCAGAATTCGTATAAGCAACCGTTCCGGCAATTTGCATACCGCCAAATCCCGCACCGGCAATTACATTACCCACCCAGCCATAGTGACCAACAAAAGTCCGCGACCAGTTATATTTGTTACCGGTAGTATTGGTTTTGTAACTGGCATACATGGTATCACCCAATGCAGTTGATAAAGACATGGCATCAAAATCCATAGGAGAGCCATTACCTGAAGTTGTATTTTGGTTATAAGGCCTTGCGTTGTGGCAACTCACGCAAAGATTGGTTTTTCCGTTATCGCCGGCATAATAGAAATATTTTTCTTTACCCGGGAAGGAACGCAGAAAGAGTCTGTTAGTATCTGTGAAAACCAATGCCATTGAATCAGTAGCATTGCTCTTATGGCAGGTATAGCATCCAATTCTTTTTGGCAGGGCTGTCATAGCCGATGATGCAGAAGTAGGAACTGAAAAAGCGAAAGTGTAAGGGCCGGTTCCTGTATAAGTAGGTTTAACATTATTTCTTATCCTGTACGTATAGGCCTGATCTGAGTGGCAAGGAGAACAAGTTGTGCTAGTGCCTTCAAGAAGATGTGCGCCACCTTCTCCATGCACCGAATAAGGATATTCGTCAGCTGCATTTGCGGTCTTTTCAGCTTTAGATCCCGCATAGCTTGTTGCATTTTTATCATGTGCATGACATTGCAGGCAATTTACTGATAATACTCCGGCAGGACCCTGAGGACCCACAGCACCGGTTGCACCGGCAGCACCAACAGCACCAGCAGCACCCGTTGGGCCGGCAGGACCAGTTGGACCGACAGGACCAGGAGTTGAACTACCTGAAGTGGCCGAATAAAGCGCAAAAGGCACACTTAATAACTGGGCGGTACTGGTAATGGTATAAGTGGTTCCACCTGCAGGATCGGTTTCCGTTTTAATAAAATAAGGACCGGCTGACCAGTTAATAGTGGTGATCACACCACTTACTACGGTACCACTTCCGATTTCAACTGTGGCCAATCCGTTGGCATTGGTCGAAGGAGTTTGGGTTTCGGCATAAACTACCGTTCCGGTGGCGGAACCTTGTAAAATGCTAATTTTCATTCCGATGGGTTTGCTCACAACAAGTTTGAAACTGGCGTCGCGAACAACAGCCTGATAACTGAATTTATGTGGCGACTGGGCCGATAAAAAGTTAAAGGCAAATAGCAATATTGCTATGATACTGATTTTTTGTTTATAATTTTTCATATATTAGAAAGATTTAATGATTTTAAAATTTTTAATTTCCTGGCTTCCATCTGACACTTTCAGAAAGTAATGAGCTGCTGCCAGATGAGCAACTTCAATTTGTGTTTCTTCTGATCCAACCGTGTTGGTTAAAAGCAGTTTCCCATTGGCATCATAGAAGCTATAGGATAAGTTTTTCCATTTACCGGTTTCTACTTTCAGGGTAAATTTGTCAACCGAAGGATTTGGAAATACAGTAGCATAAAGGCTGATACCTGCGTCATTTTCTCCAATACCGACAGCAGTAATCTCATAAGGCTGCTGCAAGCCCTGAATAAGGTTGTGGGTAGTGCCTGAGGGTGCAGCATACAAAATCTGACCCATACTGAAACTGACGCTGCCACCGGTTCCGCTGGAATTTCCGCCCGCAGCAACATTGCCCTGCTGAGCGAAAAGGGTTGTTGATCCTAATCCAAGAACGCAACAACATAAAGTGAGAATCTTTTTTTTCATAAAGTAAAAATCTAGTGTGTGGCTTCTAATATTAATTTATTGATTAAATAACCATTGCAATGGTAATATTTTAGTAAAAAGAGCACAATGATTTGAATCAGAATTTGAAAATTGATTTGAGTCAGAATTTGAAAATTGATTTGAATCAGAAAACGAAAAATGATAAAGGTCATTTTAACCTAATCAGAATATCTGAGGGGACAAAACGAGGGCATATAAAAATAATTGGCATTAAAAAACCCTGTTAAAATTTTAACAGGGTTTTAAAACAGATAGAAATACTTATAATATACTTCAGAAAAAAAATACTTTTGGCCTTTTAGTAGAACAGAATTTTTTTAACGCTGTTCATATGATCATTGCTGATTTTTACAAAATATATACCCGGTTTTATATTTCCGGATAAATCAAAATTAAAGGTTTGCTCCCCGGCGTTCAGGTTTTCATTCAGCAAAGTGAATGCTTGTTTGCCATCCAAAGAATACAATGAAACTTCAGTATTGCTATTTGTTTTGTTATAAAAACTAACATTGATTCTGTCGGTAGCAGGATTCGGGAAAACTTTTATAGAATTTGAATTCGATGCCTCAGAAATTCCTGTTGAAGGAAGCGCTTCGGTAATCACATAAGAATTCTGATAGGTGGTATCAAAATCTGAGCCATTGTCATTATTGGAGGAAAGGGAAGCAAAATAGAAAGTCACTGCGCCTTTTCCTGCAGCTGGGGCTGTCCAGGTATAAGTGTACACCTTTACTCCGGCTGTGGTTGCTCCCTCTTTGTGATTCATATAATACCTGCCTGAACCTGCATGTAAGAAGACTTTAGTATCATTGGTATCAACGGAAGCAATCGTTCCAACCATTTTATTCGAATCATTTCCAAGAACGGTTGAAGAGAATCCCACCGGCCCGGTGGCAATGATTTTGAATTTGATGGTATGTACTTTGTTTGGCGTATAAGCCGTTTGACCGGTGTCGAAGGTAAATACCCTGAACACATTGTTTTGGGCAACCGGAGTAACATCTAAATGACAAGCACTACAATCTTTGCGAACGGTAATGCCGGGTCCTGCAACGTCCCAGGCGCGGCTTACTGTTGTAAAATTGGCTAAGCGGGTATAGGCATAGTCAGATAGGAAAATTGCCGTAATAAGTAAAGGCAACACGTAAAATAGTTTGGTTTTTTTCATATTTATTTTTTTTTGAGGGTGTGTTTTCTGAGATCGTTTTTTTTGCAATTGTAATGCTTTCCGGCTAATTCTGGCTGTAAATTTTTCCCGATTATGAGAAAATTTTTACATTAAAAAGGACTGCAATAAATGTTGCAGCCCTTTTTAAATTAAACGTTAATACAATATGTTATTTAATATTATTGGATTGGATTGGCCTTCATATAGGCAATTGCATTAGATAATAAAGCATTGGTATATTTAGGATTATGTACACCACCACTGGCTTCTCTAACACAGGCCTGCATAATCATGAGGCAGGCAAATTGTCCTTTAGTCATATTTGGCCACTTATAAAATCCTGCACCCGGGCTGGCGTTGGTTGCTTTAAAGATTCCGGTTTTGTTTTCGGTTGCATCATAAATATCGGGATATCCGTTATAGTGTTTGGTACTCCATTTCCACCATAAATTGCCTTCTTCTTTTTCTTCATTAAACGCAACTGTATCAACATTCATCAGGTATCTGCCATTAAATTTCAGTAATTCACCCAATGAATCTAGTTTTGCTTTATTATTTGCTCTTAAAGCTACTAAAAAGGTTTGAGTTGCACTCATGTTTCTATACAGGGTAGTTCCTGTAGTTAGATCATGACAACCAGCAACATTACATCCCTTATAGCTTCTCACAGCACTAAAGGTATGACCACCTGTTGAATAAATTTGTATCTCGCCGGTAGAAACATCTGAACCCGTTGTTGGAGTTGACATATGGCAATCAACACAAGATGACTGCGTAGTGTGTGCAGAGTTTGTATAAGGTGTAGGTCCGGCAATTTCATTTGGACCGTATCCTTTGCCTAAGAAAATATTTCCCGGCCAGCCATAATGACCGCCGCTTCTCCAGCCAAAGCTTAATTTATTTCCACCTGCAGCAGTAGTTTTGGTGCTATCCCAAATTAGCTGAGTATCATTAATCAACAAGCTATCTAATAAGTTATTACCATAACCGGCAGTTGTATTATAAGTTGCCGGACGAGCCTGATGACAAGCTAAACAAGTGTGACTTTTTTTATCCTGAGTGATTTTTCCCCATTTTGCATTCCATGGGCTTGCCCATAAAACAATTGCAACAGAGTCTCTATAATTGCTGGCCTGACTGGTTCTTTGCGACATAGAATCAGCTGAGTTTCCACTATGACAGGTAAAACAAGAAATTTTACCGGGAGAGGCCGGCAGCGCCGAAGAAGCTGCAGCAGAGGCACTAAATGTATATGTCCATAAACCGGCATTAAAAGTATAAGTTGGTACAGCGTTATTATCCATACGGTTATCAAAACCTTCATGCGAATGGCAATAGGCACAGGATGCATTCATTCCGGCGTATAAGTTATGCGGGCCATTAGCATGAAAAGAATATTTATAAGATTCTTTAGCTCTATCACGTTTTTGTCCAAAAGATCCTTCATAAGTTGGCCCATTGATATCATGATTATGGCACTGTAAGCAATTTACAGGTAATACTCCGGCAGGGCCTTGAGGACCCATTGGTCCGGCAACACCGGCAGGGCCTGTAGGGCCTGTAGGACCAGGAGTTGAACTACCAGAGGTAGCCGAATAAAGTGCATAAGGCACACTTAATAATTGGGCGGTACTGGTAATGGTGTAGGTGGTTCCACCTGCAGGATCAGTTTCTGTTTTAATAAAATAAGGACCGGCTGTCCAGTTAATGGTGGTGATCACACCACTTACTACGGTACCACTTCCGATTTCAACTGTGGCCAATCCGTTGGCATTGGTCGAAGGAGTTTGGGTTTCGGCATAAACTACCGTTCCGGTGGCGGAACCTTGTAAAATGCTGATTTTCATTCCGATGGGTTTGCTTACAACGAGTTTGAAAGTAGCGTCGCGAACAACTGCCTGATAACTGAATTTATGTGGCGATTGCGCCGATAAAATGTTAAAGGCAAATAGCAATATTGCTATGATACTGATTTTTTGTGTATAATTTTTCATATGTTAGAAAGATTTAATGATTTTAAAATTTTTAATTTCCTGGTTTCCGTCTGACACTTTCAGAAAGTAATGAGCTGCTGCTAAATGAGCTACCTCAATTTGTGTTTCCGCTGATCCAACCGTATTGCTTGAAAGTAGTTTCCCATTCGCATCATAGAGGCTGTAGGATAAGTTTTTCCATTTGCCGGTTTCTACTTTCAGGGTAAATTTGTCAACCGAAGGATTTGGAAATACAGATGCAACTAAACTAATACCTGCTTCCTTTTCCCCTATTCCGGTGCTGATATCCGAAATCTCATAAGGCTGTTGCAAACCCTGAATAAGGTTGTGAGTAGTGCCTGAAGGTGCAGCATACAAAATCTGACCCATACTGAAACTGACGCTGCCACCAGTTCCGCTGGAGTTTCCGCCCGCAGCAACATTGCCCTGCTGAGCGAAAAGGGTTGTTGATCCCAATCCAAGAATACAACAACATAAAGTGAGAATCTTTTTTTTCATAAATTAAAATAAAAATCTAGTGAGTGGTTTCAAATATTTATTTATTGATTAAATAACTACCACAATAGTAATATTTCGGTAAAAATGGTAAAATGATTAAAATCATATTAATAATAAATGAGAATGGTCTGTGCCTGAAAAGTAACATTTAGCCGGGAAATTTGATTTGTAAAATTTTTTTGATCTGGTTAAAGTTCATCTATTTCTTATGGATCAGGGTAACAGAAAAAAAACCGTTAAATAAATAACAGGGTTTTCAAACAAATGGAAATACTTAAAAAACGGGTCTAAAATTTTTAATAGAACAGAATTTTCTGAACGCTGTTCATATCCTCATTGCTGATTTTTACAAAGTAAATACCCGGTTTTATATTCCCGGATAAATCAAAATTAAGAGTTTGCTCCCCGGCATTCAGGTTTTCATTCAGCAAAGTGAGTGCTTGTTTGCCATCCAAAGAATACAATGAAACTTCGGTATTGCTGTTTGTTTTATTATAAAAACTAATATTGATTCTGTCGGTAGCAGGATTTGGAAAAACCTTAAAAGAATTAGATTTTGAGGCTTCTGAAATTCCTATGGAGATAGCTTCTGTAATTACATACGAATTCTGATAGGTGGTATCAAAATCTGAGCCATTGTCATTGTTTGACGAAAGGGAAGCAAAATAGAAAGTCACCGGGCCTTTCCCTGCAGCTGGGGCTGTCCAGGTAAATGTGTACTCTTTTACTCCGCCTGTGGTTGCCCCCACTCTGTGGTTTATATAGTACCTGCCTGAGCCTGCATGAAAGAATACTTTGGTTTCATTGGTATCAATCGGGGTTAAGGTTCCGATCATCTTATTCGAATCATTTCCAAGAACGGTTGAAGAGAATCCCACGGTTCCAGTGGAAAGAATTTTGAATTTGATGGTATGTACTTTGTTTGGCTTATAGGCCGTTTGACCGGTATCCAATGTAAATACTCTGAGCACGTTGTTATTGGTAACCGGAGTAACATCTAAATGGCAAGCACTGCAATCCTTACGAACGGTAATACCAGGTCCTACAACGTCCCAGGCACGGCTTACGGTTGTAAAATTGAGAAGCCGGGTATAGGCAATGTCAGACAGAAAAATGGCCGCAATGAGTAAGGGTAACACATAAAATAGTTTACTTTTTTTCATAATTGTTTTATTTGATTTTAATTTAAATTAAAGGCTATATAGCAATAAAGGGCTACAACTGATGTTGCAACCCTTTATTTTTTTATTAAAACAGACTAAGGTATTGGATGAGCTCTCAAATACCAGATCGCATTTCGCAATAAAGCATTGGTGTATTTTGTATTGTGAATTCCAATACTGTATTCCTTAATACAAACAGCAAATGCATGCAATGCAGCAAACTGTCCGTTTGTAAGGGTAGGCCACCTGTAAAGCCCAACACCAAGTGTGCCATTGGTTGCCTGAAACTGTCCCGGTGTACTACCAATATTATAACCACCGGTAAAATGTTGTGCAGTTTGATAGTACCAGCGATTGGCGCGGGTAACACCATCAATCTCAAAAGTAGTATCAATTCTCACCATACTTTGTCCTTTTGATTTCAACAAACCGGCTAATGTATCCAAGTTAGCTCTTTGCGCATTCATAGGTACTGTTATTTTAGAGGAAGTAGCTGTAATCGGAGAAGATTGATGACAGTCAATAGAGGAATTACAACCATTGTAATTACCTCTTGCAACGAAGGTATGACCTCCGGTAGGTTCATTACTTACTACCTTTGGAATATCCATGTGGCACATCTGGCAGGAAGCTGTGGTGGTATGGGCTGAGTTTGTATAAGCAACGGGGCCACCCGGTATTTCAATAGGGCCATAGCCTTTTCCAGCTAATACAGCACCCGGCCAGCCATAGTGACCAATCGTAGAACCCGAAATAGAAACCTTGTTACCTGTTGAAGTTGATTTGGTACTATCCCAGAAAATAGAATCTAATTTAGTTGCCAGATCAACATAATCAAGAGAAGCACCGTTACCGGATGTTGTATTCTGAGAAATTGGTCTTGGCTGATGACACATGGTACACAAATTACTGCTTTGGTTATCCTGTGCAAGATTTATATACTTAACTCTACCCGGAAATGCATTATAACACATTTTTACTGAATCACGGGTTGCTAATTTCATTGAATCAGCTACATTGCCTTTATGGCAAGTGAAACATGATATACGAGTACCAAGGGTAGTTAATACAGAAGCAGGAACTGAAAATGAATACGTGTAAGGACCGGTGCCCGTAAAAGTAGGTTGTAGATTGGTAGCAATTCTGGCGTTGAATCCTTCGTTGGAGTGGCAGCCTGCACAAGATGCATTTCCACCTTCACCCATGGCTAACTCTTTTCCTTCTCCGTGCATTGAAAATTCATACGCATAAGCATTCTGATCGCGTTTTTCGGCAAATGAACCCGCATATCCGCTACCGGTACCTTTATCATGCTTATGGCACTGTAAACAATTTACCGATAATACTCCGGAAGGGCCTGTTGCTCCAGTTGCACCAGCTGCTCCGGCTGCTCCGGCTGCTCCGGCTGGACCTGCTGCTCCTGTTGGGCCGGCAGGGCCTGTTGGGCCTTGAGGACCAGGAGTTGAACTACCCGATGTGGCCGAATAAAGTGCGTAAGGTACACTTAATAATTGGGCTGTACTGGTAATGGTGTAGGTGGTTCCACCTGCAGGATCAGTTTCTGTTTTAATGAAATAAGGACCGGCTGACCAGTTAATAGTGGTGATCACACCACTTACTACGGTACCACTTCCGATTTCAACTGTGGCCAATCCGTTGGCATTGGTCGAAGGAGTTTGGGTTTCGGCATAAACTACCGTTCCGGTGGCGGAACCTTGTAAAATGCTGATTTTCATTCCGATGGGTTTGCTTACAACGAGTTTGAAAGTAGCGTCGCGAACAACTGCCTGATAACTGAATTTATGTGGCGATTGCGCCGATAAAATGTTAAAGGCAAATAGCAATATTGCTATGATACTGATTTTTTGTTTATAATTTTTCATATGTTAGAAAGTTTTAATGATTTTAAAATTTTTAATTTCCTGACTTCCGTCTGACACTTTCAGAAAGTAATGAGCTGCTGCCAGGTGAGCAACTTCAATTTGTGTTTCTTCTGATCCAACCGTGTTGCTTGAAAGCAGTTTCCCATTCGCATCGTAGAAGCTATAGGATAGGTTTTTCCATTTACCGGTTTCTACTTTCAGGGTAAATTTGTCAACCGAAGGATTTGGAAATACAGATGCAACTAAACTAATGCCTGCTTCCTTTTCGCCGATTCCGGTGCTGATATCCGAAATCTCATAAGGCTGTTGCAAGCCCTGAATCAGGTTGTGCGTAGTGCCTGAAGGTGCAGCATACAAAATCTGGCCCATACTGAAACTGACACTGCCACCGGTTCCGCTGGAATTTCCGCCCGCAGCAACATTGCCCTGCTGAGCGA
>CAYHCF010000029.1:0-40597 GCA_964355075.1 uncultured Chitinophaga sp. | reverse complement strand
TAGAGAATGCCACTGAAATTGAAACCATTCTGCAAATAGTTTCCGGAAGGATCTCTTTTGAAATAGAAAGAAGATTAATGGATGAAGAATTAAAGGCAAATGAAAAAAAACTTCAGAATATTTTTGATGTTGCAAATGCAGGAGTTTCCATTACCGACAAAAGCGGCAGGTATATAATGTTTAATGAATGGTGGGTCAAAAATACCGGTTATGATAATGATGAATTGTTAGAAATGACCAATATAGGTATAACGCATCCTGATGATAAGGAAACCAGCATAAAATGGTTTAGTCAGATATTAGAGGGAAAGGTAGATGAATACAGGATTGAAAAGCGTTTTGTAAGAAAGGATCAGTCCATATTTTGGGGTGATCTTTCCGTTTCAGCAGTCAGGGATAATAACAATGACATTGTTAATGTTGTAGGAGTGATAACTGATATTACTGTGCAAAAGCTGGCTGAGATTGCTTTAAAAGAGAGCGAAGAAAAATACCGAACAATTTTCGAAAATATCCAGGATGTTTTTTTTCAAACCAATATGTCAGGGATAATTATTGAAATTAGTCCTTCCATCAAGTATCATTCTCAATTTACACGTGAAGAATTAATTGGCACCGAGGTTGCCAAAATGTATTATTATCCCGAAGAAAGGCAAAATTTCTTGAAATCATTAATGATCAATGGAGAAATTCACAATTTCGAACTAAGACTCAAAGCCAAAACCAGCGAACTCAGGTATGTCTCAATTAATGCCCTTATTAACACCGATGCCAACGGTAATCCGGTATCTATCAGTGGATCATATAGAGATATCACTGAAAAGAAGAAGGCAGATGAAGTATTGAAAGTGAGTGAAGAACGCTTTAGGATTATTCTTGAAAATATGCCAATCCTCTTAAATGCTTTTGACGAAGATGGAAATGTTATAGTTTGGAATAAAGCGTGTGAAGAAGCTACCGGGTACCTTGCTGATGAAATTATAGGTAATCCGAAAGCAATGGAATTACTTTACCCGAATCCTGAATACCGTGAGGATATAATGAAAAGTTCTGCCAATCCTGATAGCAAAAATAAGGATTTTGATTTGATGACAAAGGATGGTAAATTGAGAACCATCTTTTGGTTTGATACCTATCATTATCTCAGAGTCCCCGGATGGGATAGCTGGGGAATGGGTTTGGATATTACGGATCGTAAACTGGCAGAAATCGCTTTAAAAGAAAGTGAATATCGATTTAAGACATTGGCATCTAAAGCTTCCGAAGGATTAATGATTCATAGAAACGGTATAATATTAGATGCTAATATGGCATTCGCAAATATGTTGGGATTTAATAATCCTGATGTTCTTATTGGGAAAAATGCTTTTGAGATCATAAAACTTACACCAGAGTCCAAACAATTTATTCTGGATCACTCGTTAATGGGCTCTGAGGATCTATACGATATTGAGATTTTTAATTTGAAAGGCGAGCTCCTTGCTGCTGAAACTAAGGGAATCAAAATCCAATACAAAGGTTCTGAAGCACGGCTTGTATATATGCACGACCTTTCTGAACGAAAGAAGGCCGAAAAAACAATTTCCATGCTCGCACATGCGATTCGCAGCATTGGGGAATGTGTGAGCATAACTGATATGGACGATAAAATTTTATTTGTAAACAGGGCGTTTCTAAATACCTATCAATATGATGAACATGAATTGTTAGGAAACTCGGTAAGTATTGTCCGTTCACCCAATAATGCCCCTGAGGTAGTTGAACAAATTCTAAAGGCCACGCAATTGGGAGGCTGGAATGGCGAAATACTGAACCGGCGTAAGGACGGAAGTGAATTCCCTGTTTATATTTCCACCTCTGTTATTAGTGATGAGTACGGTAAACCTATTGCCCTCATAGGTGTGGCAACCGATATTACTGAACGAAAACTGGTTGAGCAGGCACTCATTAAAAGTGAAGAAAAGTACCGGGCATTTTTTGAAAACATTACAGAGGTTTTTTATCAAACAAGTTTGGAAGGAATTATTCTCGAGGTAAGTCCATCCATTCTGAAATATTCAGGGTACTCAAGAGAGGAATTAATCGGAACCTCTATTTCCAGATTTTATGTTAACCCTGATGACAGGATTTTCTTAATTAATGAAGTAATGAAAAATGGTGAAATCAAAGATTACGAAACCAGATTTAAGAACAAAAACGGAGATATTGTTATCGCTGCAATCAATACGCGACTAATTTTTGATTCCGAAGGACGACCCAACCATTTATTAGGACTTATACGGGATGTCACCGAAAAAAAGAGAGCCACTGAATTGTTCGAATCTCAATTTAATAATTCTCCGGATAATATTCTGATCATTGACCGGAATTTCAAAGTGGAATTGGTTAACAGGGGTATTCCCGGTGTACATACTATAGAAAGTACTTTAGGAAAAAACTATTTGTCACTCTTACCAAAACACTTCCAGAATACAGCGAGAAAAAGAATTACCCTTTGTTTGGAAACAAATAAAACATGTTCATTTCCTGCTGCTTTTCGTTATGGGAGATATTTTGCTACCCGAATGGTTCCAATTGCGGATGAAAGTGGCGAAGTTTCAAAGGTGATGATCATTGCCACTGATATCACTTCCCAGGTAAAGTCGGAAAATGCCAGATTACAAAGTAATGAAAAATATAAAATGGTTTCAAAAGCCAGCCATGATGATATCTGGGATCTGAATGTTCTTACCGGGAAAATAACAAGATCCACTGCTGAATTTAATTCGCTCTTTGAAAATAAATCAGGAAAAAAATTCAGGGAAAATTTGAATCTCTCCAATCTTGTTCATCCGGAGGATTTTTTACAATTGAAGAAGTCACTGGATCAGGCTTTTAATGACCCTAAGGAACATTTTTGGGAATATACTTATCGTTTTCAAAAGTCAGGTGGTGCATATGCCTATGTTCATGACAGGGCATATATTGTTCGTGACCGTTTAGGGAAGGCTAAAAGAATAATTGGATCTACCCGGGATATAACAGAACGTGTATTACACCAAAAGGCAATTGAGGAACAAAATTTAAAACTAAAGGAAATTGCCTGGATCCAATCGCACGTTGTCAGAGCGCCATTATCAAGAATGATGGGTATCGTAAACTTACTTAAAGAAATGGAGATTACTTCTGATGAATTTAAAGAATGGACAGGTCATTTTGATACTTCCGCAACTGAATTAGATACTATTATTCGCGAAATCAGTGCAAAATCAAGGCAACTGGGTATTGATCTGTAAATCATCAAAGGAAAACACAAAGTTCAAAATTGAATATTGTTAAGCACTGAAACCTTTTCTCTGATTTCAAATTTTCGGTCGAAAACTTCATAATCTCTTTGGATTGCACCCACATTTAACGGATATGCCATGGAAGGTCATGGTGGACAATATTTATTTGTTTGTCCTCAAAAACAACTGGTAATCATTTATACCTAATTTCCCTACACAAGTCCGATACTTTGGGATAATGCCATTGAATTGATTGAATTGATTTATAGAGCATGTGAATGAAAGATAAGCACCCGCCCCGCAAAAAAGAAAGCAATTGTTACTTAAGCTTTTCCAGATCCCGGGCTTTTACCCTTTTTATCGTAATACCATCCTCAGAAAAAACCAGTTCCCCATCCTCCTTTTGTTTGGCTTCCAATAAACGGTTATAGGCAATTTTAAGTCCTTCCAAAATTTTGTCCCGCATGATAATAATTTCTTCCCTGGTCATGCTTTGATTATTTTATTATAAATAATTTCATTTTTTATTTCAAGTGTATCTTTATCATCCCCTTCAGCAACAAATTTAATCAAAGATTTAGAATTATCGATTACCATCCAATAATTGCAAATTGGCAAGTATAATTTTGATAAATTATTCATTCCTCTCAAGTACCTTCTTTTAATAATTTCTTCGGGTATATCGTGTCCGCCTGATTTTACACGTGTTTTCACCCTATCCATCGCCAATTCAGGAGAACTCAGCCAAAAATAAAGGAGGGTTACAAAATAGCCTTTTATTTTTGCCTCTTTTATAAATGGAACATAAGACTTGGTAGCCAGAGTGGTTTCAAAAGCAAAATCCACTTTTTGTTTCATTAAATCTTTAATCCGACTTAACATAATTCTTCCGGCTTCAAAGGAAACTTTCTCAGGTTGAAATGGAGAAAGTCCCCGTGCAATTTCATCTGCATTTACAAATTCCCGGCAATTCAACATATCAGGTAAAACAGAAAAAGAAGCTGTAGTCTTCCCTGCTCCATTACAACCCGCTATGATATATAAATTCAGCATCTTCTTTCCAAATATAATGGAAATAATTAAAATATTTCCTATTTCCGGTCTCGCTTCTCTCAATCTCGTTTCCTCAAAGACTCCTTTTCAAAACCTCAATCTTCTGCAAAGCATCCGCCTGCTTTTGCCGTTCCTTTTCCAGCACCTCAGGTTTTGCATTCGATACAAACTTTTCATTGCTAAGTTTGGCTTCAACCGATTTTAAAAACCCTTGCAGGTATTCAATCTCTTTATCAATTTTTTCTTTTTCGGCCAGGGCATCCACCTCAATATTCAGACTCACATAAATTTCGTCGGTATCAACCGGCAATAAAGTGGCTCCCGCTAACTTCTCCTTTACAAATAATATGGTGGAAATATTGGCCAGCTTACGGATCAAAAATAGATATGGCTGATACTGCTTTTCGTTGTTTGCCTTTATTGAAATTTCAAGGCTTTCCTTCGGGCTCATTCCTTTGGCGTTTCTTAAATTCCTGATTTGTTGTATGGTTTCAAAAACGCGCGATAAATCGGGTGTTTCTAATCCTGAATTCGCTTCAATTTCCGGATATTGTTCAATACAAATACTTTCACCTGCTTTGCGTTCAGCCAGATTTTGCCAGATTTCTTCGCTGATAAATGGCATGAACGGATGCAATACTTTCATCAGTAATTCAAAGAACTGATTACAGGTATCAAAGGTGCTTTTATTGATAGGTTCGCCATAAACCGGCTTGATCATTTCCAAATACCAGGCACAATAATCGTCCCAGATTAATTTATAAACCAACATTAAAGCCTCACTCAAACGGTAATCTTTAAATTTGTCTTCCATTTCGGCAAGAACCATATTGAACCTGCCTTTGAACCATTCGGAACTAATGATATTACTATCCAGAATTTCTTTCGAAAATTCGGCATCCGGTTTTATTTCCCAGCCCTTCACCAAACGAAAAGCATTCCATATTTTATTGGCAAAATTTCGTCCCTGTTCAACCTGACTTTCATCAAACAGAATATCATTTCCGGCAGGCGAACAAATTAACATTCCCATACGCACCCCATCGGCACCAAATTTGGCAATCAAGTCTAAAGGATCGGGTGAATTGCCCAATGATTTACTCATTTTACGGCGTTGCTTATCTCTTACTATTCCGGTATAATACACATTGCTAAAAGGCTTTTCCCCTCTCCATTCGTAACCAGCCATGATCATACGGGCCACCCAGAAAAAGATGATCTCCGGAGCTGTAACTAAATCTTGAGTGGGATAAAAATATTTGATATCCTGATTGTCTTTATCAGCAAATCCGTCAAATACCGAAATGGGCCATAACCAGGAACTAAACCAGGTGTCGAGAACATCTTCATCCTGATGTAAATCATGAATAGATAATGGCTGTTTACCATTTACCAATAACCGATTACCGATTACCATTTCCATTGCCTCTTCAGCGGTCTTTGCAACTGCAACCAGGTTACCCTTTTCATCATACCAGGCAGGTATTCTTTGACCCCACCAGAGCTGACGACTGATACACCAATCTTTAATATTATCAATCCAATGCTTATAGGTGTTCTTCATTTTGGAGGGATGAAACCTGATCTCATCGTTCATAACCGCATCCAGAACCTGTGGATTTCTTGCCATGAATTTTTCCATATCTACCCACCACTGCAAACTAAGCCGGGGTTCGATTACGGCACCTGTTCTTTCGCTGGTTCCTATCTGATTTTTGTATTCCTCAACTTTTAAAATATGTCCTGCTTCTTCTAAATCAATGGAAATTTGTTTACGCACCGCAAAACGATCCTTACCGATATAGCGAACATCAATAGCTGCTTCATTTAAAAATCCTTCTTCGGTTAAAATATCAATAAGCGGCAAATTGTATTTCTGACCCAGCGCATAGTCATTTAAATCATGAGCAGGAGTAACTTTTAAACAACCGGTTCCAAATTCCATGTCCACATAATCATCGGCAATAATTGGAATCGCACGATTGATAAATGGAACCCATGCCGTTTTACCAACTAAATGTTTGAACCGCTCATCATTGGGGTTCACACAAATAGCGGTATCCGCCAGGATCGTTTCAGGACGCGTGGTAGCAATCGTTACAAAATCTTTCCCATTTGTGCCGTTCCGTAAATTAGTTTCCTGAAGCGATGAGTCATCCAAGTTCTCCCTGAGTGAATATTTGATAAAATATAATTTCGACTGAACTTCTTTATGAATTACTTCTTCATCGCTCAAGGCTGTTTTTCCTTGCGGATCCCAATTTACCATGCGCAAACCCCGGTAGATCAATCCTTTTTTATGCAGGTCAATAAAAACATCAATTACGGCCTCACTTAGCGAAGGTTCCATGGTAAATCGGGTTCGATCCCAATCGCAGCTTGCGCCCAGTTTTTTTAACTGCTCAAGTATGATTCCTCCATATTTCTCTTTCCATTCCCAGGCATATTTCAGGAAATCATCCCGACTCAGGTCCGATTTTTTTATTCCTCTTTCGCGCAACATTTGAACCACTTTAGCTTCGGTAGCAATGGAAGCATGGTCGGTACCCGGAACCCAGCAGGCATTCTTACCCTGCATACGCGCTCTTCGAACCAAAATATCCTGTATGGTGATATTTAGCATATGTCCCATATGCAGCACGCCTGTAACATTTGGAGGGGGAATAACAAGGGTAAACGGTTCTCTTGAGGCATCAGGAATTGCGTGGAAATACCTCTGATTCAGCCAATAAGCATACCATTTGTCTTCAAACTCCCGTGGTGAATACGTTTTTGATAATTCTTTGTTCATACTACGGTATCAAAATTAATCTATTATCTATGATATATTTTCATTTTTACCATTCTACCGGCCTTATTAATCGAAATGCAAAAGAATCGGGCATCTAGCCGAGGGCATGGAGCAGAGGGCTGGGGCCTTGCTTTTTCTACTTCAATATTCATCATTCGACGTTCGACATTCGATATTTTTTGATTTCAAATAAATTACTTATGTAAATATTCTTTTTAGGAATGAAGATAACGCCGCCAAAGAACATTTTAACAAATCACAAGAATCTGTCTAAAATGTTCTCTGGCAAGGCATCCGTATGAGAAAAAAGCGTAGTGTGCCTGTGCACATGAGCTTTTTTCGAAAAGGATAACGCCGCCAGAGGACATTTTTGACCGATTCTTTAAAACAAAGACCCCGACCCAAATAAATGAGCCGGGGTCCCGCTTAAGTTATGAAATTCTTACCCTCTTTTTTCTTTTACTTTGGCATTTTTACCTGTGGCATCACGCAAATAGAACAAACGTGCCCTGCGGACTTTTCCACGCGAGATTAATTCGATTTTATCAATATTATGGCTATATAGTGGAAATATTCTTTCAACACCTACCCCATTAGAAATTTTGCGTACAGTGAAAGTAGCACTCAAACCGGCGTTACGACGTTGTAAAACAATACCTTGATACTGTTGAATACGTTCTTTAACCCCTTCACGAATTTTATAATGCACATTTACAGTATCACCTGCACCAAAAACAGGAAATGTTCTATCGGCTATGAATTCTTGCTCTACAAATTTTATTGCGTCCATTGTCTTATTACCCTCTTTTCTAAAAATCGGACTGCGAAAATAGGCTTTCTGCGTTAAAATCAAAAACATCCTTTAAAAATTCTTCCCATTTTAAAAAAACAGTCCATTTTTATGGCCAGAGACGGTAGCTTGAATTGCGTCGGAATGCTTGGGACAGGTTACGGTGAAAAATCGGTATAGATAGTTCGCGGAGATATTTCAGTACGGACAGGTTACGGTGAAAAATCGGTATGGACAGGTCGCGACCTGTCCCTACGAGAGGTTGGGGCGGCGTTTTTTTGTGCGTTGCAGGCTCTGCTCGTGACGCCATTCATCAATTTTCGCCTGATGACCCGATAATAAAATTTCAGGCACTTCCCATCCTTTATAATTGGCCGGACGGGTATAAACGGGCGGACTGATTAAGTCATCCTGAAAGGAATCGCTCAATGCCGAACTTTCATCACCCAAAACTCCCGGAATTAATCGAATGATAGCATCTACCATCGCTGCAGCGGCAATTTCTCCACCGGTGAGGACGAAATCCCCTAAACTCAATTCTCTGGTAACCAAATGCTCCCGAATGCGTTCATCAACCCCTTTATAATGTCCGCATAAAAAGGCTAAATTCTTTTTCCCGGAAAGCTGGTTGGCAATTTTTTGGTCGAACAATTCACCATCCGGCGACAGAAAAATAATTTCATCGTATTTTCGGAGAGTTTGCAGATGTTGTAAACACAGGTCAATGGGTTCAACCGACATAACCATACCCGCTCCACCACCAAAAGGATAATCATCTACATTTTTATGTTTGTTTTGCGAAAAATCACGGATATTGTGCAAATCAATCTGAACCAATTGTTTCTCAATTGCCCGTTTTACAATGGATTGACTAAACGGACCTTCAAAAATTTGCGGAAATAAGGATAAAATATCAATTTGCATTCTCAAAATAAACCTTTATCAGCATGAAACACAAAATAAATATAACTCTTTTCTATCCGTTCCTGATTTTATTTGCTATTTATTTTTACGGTTTGAACGCAAAAGCGCAGGATACTGAAGATTCTAATGTTAGCCCAAGAAAAGAAAAAAGAATAAAAATAAATAAGGGGAAACAGGTAAAATACAATTGCTTTGGTGCCGCTTTTGATCTTACCGGAAATGTTCCCTGGAATAATAAAATGGTTGGAGGTAACCATGTTTATTACCGGAGGTTTGGCTATGGAATAAGCTGGCGTCTGGGGATCAAAAATTATGAAGAAGCCAAAGATCCAATAGGAGAAATATTATATGAAAATGCTGCAGCCCAAAATTTGTTTACGGGTAAATTTCACAATACGTATTCCTATTCAGCCAATTTTACCTTTGTAACCCATATCACTAAAAAAATCCCATTTTATATTGGATTGGGCCTTACACGTCAAAAACAGAAAGTAGAAATTTTTAAACCCTGGAATCCTGCCGAAAAGGAATGGATCATCAATCCGGATGAGGTAAAGTTTTTACCCAATTTTACTGCAGGATTCATGATACCCTTGTATAGGAGATTGATATTTAATATGGGATACGATCACATGCCGCAATGTGTATTTGTGGGACTAACCATATGTGGCCCCTATAATTTTGAAGATATAGATATGTGGTGAAAACGGACTATTTTTTTTCAGCCATTACTGCTTTCGCCTTGGCATTCTCCGGATCTAATTCAAGTACTTTTTTATAATATTCCTTAGCTTCTGCTACCATATCCTTGTTGTAAAAATAAAATCCAAGATAACCATAAGCATTAATCAGACCTGCTTTATTTTTGATTTTTAGCGTGGATTCAAATTTTTCAGGATCGGCAGTTAATAAAGAAATATATTTTTCATAAAACCCTTTGGCAAAACCCGCTTCAAAATCAGGATCCATTCCTGAGTTAGCGTTTCCTCTCCACAAATAGGCATCCGGCCAATTAGGATTTAATTCATTTACTTTAATAAAAGCACTATCCGCTTTACCATAAATCTTTGCGTTGTAATAGGCTCTTCCCATCAAAAAATATTCGGCGATATTTGATTTTTTTGATTTTGAAATATAGCTTTCGTAGGATGCAGCAGCGCTATCAAACATTTTGGATTTATTATAGATTTTTGCCAGATCCAGATAGATACTCAGATTGTAGGAATTTAAATCCATCGCCTTTTTTAAATTGGCAATAGCCAAAGAATCCATGCCACCTGATTTTGCCTGAAGTTTTCCAAGATACTCGTAATCATTTGACCCCAGTTTTTTAGGGTCTTGTTTTTGAAAATAGTATTCCATTGAACTCAATCCACTCTTTGCCAATTCAGGATCTGTAGTTGTTTCTAAAATCTCCCCGATGGAATGACCGCGTAAACGGTACAAAAGCAGTGTGGTTTTGTCGGTCTTTTGAATTTCATCAATTTTTACAAGTGCTTCATCATACTCTTTACTTAAAAACAAAATCCGGGCAAATTTGATTTGATTAGAATTACTGCGTTCTGAATTTTGCAGGTAACGCGTATACATTTCTTTTGCTTTATCAAATTTCTTTTGCGCATAAAATAATTCTGCCTGATATTTTAGTGCCGGTGCATAGTTTGGATCTCTCTCAAAGGCGCGGTTTAAATCGGCCTGGGCGCTTTCATAATTCCTGACGCGTAACCAGATAACCGAAACCCGGCAATAGGCTTTTGGATTGTTAGGATCAAGCGCAATTGCCCTTTCATAGAATGTTGCCGAATTGCCTCCGTCATTTTTTTCTAAGTAAACATCCCCACCGGCAATTAACAAATCATAATCTCTTCTACTTTGCTCATATCCCATTTTTATAAGTTCTTCGGCTTCATCCAACATTTTGATTCCACTATTATTTACCATACCCGAAGCCACCAGGGTTATGGCATGCAGATCCGTAAAAATTCCATATCTGTTTTTACTGAAAGCCAATGCTTTGTCGAAATACTCCTTTGCTTTATCCTTATGTTCCTGTACTAATTCCACTTCACCCAAACCCGCATAATTTGCAGGATTTGTTTTTGACATCATGATTCCATCTTTAAAGGACATTTCAGCAGAATCAATGTTTAACAAATTTAGATACGACTGACCCAAATAATAATAATAATCACCATTGGCCAGGTCCTTTGCAAGGAGTGCTTTGAAAATATCCCTTGAAGCCTCATATCTTTCAAAATCAATCGCCTTTAAACCATCTTTCAAACTTTGGGCATTAAGCGTCCAAAAAGTAAATGCTAAAGTTGCGGTAAGCAGTATTCTGTTTTTCATGTTTTAAAATAACTTAATTCAAATTTATGGTCCTGATTGAGGAATGGAAAGGAACCAATCCTCCTTTTAAAATAATTTTTTGGCCCGGATCACTTTCCATAAAGCTAGCAAAGCCTGTGCCAAGTCCGACACGCATTTCACGGCTTGCCACTTTAATTTGTCTCCAATAAGGATATTGTTTTAAAGCAATATTGCCCTGAATAGGTTTATTGGTAATACCGGCCAATCGTAAATTAATGGGTTCAATTTCGGCCACTTTTATATTACTTAAAAAATACTTTACCAGGGAATCATCGGTATCACTGATCCAACTCACCCCAATTATTCCAATAGCATTTTTATTTTCTTCAACATATTTTATTACCTCAGGATTGGATTTCAGCGCGAAACAATTCTTTCCTAACTGATTGCCATTCAATACACTATCCCTTAACATCCGGATAGCACCCGAACTTGGATTATCGAATACGATGCGAATATCACCCAGTTTATTCAATGGTGAAATTTGATTCCAATGATTGATTTGCCCACTTAATATTTGTTTGACCTGAGCCAATTTAAAGCTGGTATCCATATTTGATGGATTCAAAATAAAAGCTACCGCATCATACCCGATTTTATGGTAGCGGGCGCCACTAATCTTTTGACTCTTTAATACAGCCGTTTCATTTTCGTTGAGTTCACGTGTAATGATTGCCATCCTAACGCTGTCTGATAATAACAAATCGATGGCTTCTTTTTCACTGCAAAAAACCGCATTTATTCTGGCAAAGGAATACAATTGTTCGAACACCATTATTTCGGCTTCAATAATAGGTTTTAAGCTTTCATCACAACTAATCGTAATGGTACCTTTGGTGGGGGTATCTTCAATCCCATTATTCTGAGGTAGATTATTGCAACCAAACTCTGTTAATGCAAAGCATAAAAAGACTTGAATCATTCTCCTCATAATCTTATTGCTCTTATCAAACGGAAAATTCCGTACAGAACCAGCAATCCTCCAATGGCAAATTTAGTCCATAAATCAATATTCGGAATGATGGGAAAGAAGAAAAATAAAATACCAGCAGTTATATAAACTACGGACATGAACATGCTAAGGTATTTAAAAAAAACAGGCACTTATTTGATTCTCTTTTCTCTGATATTATCAAAAACCATTACTAAAAATTCATTATTATAAATATCCCGGAACTTATTCACGGTCTGTCTAACTCCAGGTTCAACCTTATTATAAGCATAAAGCCTGAACCCATTTATCCTTAATAATGAAAACATTACAAGCAAGAAACAGATGCAGGCTTAATAAAGTTCTTAATTTAACTGAAAACGAATGGGCAGGGTAAATTTCACGTAAACCGCTTTACCATTTTGTTTTCCCGGTGTCCAGGGTGGCATGCTTTTAACCACACGAATAGCTTCTTCATCACAACCCCATCCTAATTTTTTTCCTACCTGTTCAATGGTGCTAATTTTTCCATCGGCGCCTACCACAAAAGTAAGAACACATTTCCCTTCAATTCCATTTTCACGAGCCAAAGGCGGGTATTGAATATTTTTCGAAAGGTACCTGTACATTTCTTCCGGACCACCTGCAAATTCAGGCATTTGCTCTGCAAAGGTCATAATTTCAGGAGCGTCTCCTTCCCCATTATCCGAAAGACTCGGATCAATACCATTCGGGTCTCCTTCCTGAGTGGTTACGCCGGCATCCTTTTCCTTCATTTCTTCCTGAATCGGAGGTGGCTCATCTTCCGGAACTTCTTCATCTTTTTTTATTTCAGGAGGTGTAAATTTTACGGTGCTTTTTAAAGGAGGAGGAGGTTCTACAGGTGGAGGGGGAGGCTCATTTTTATCAATTGGAGGCGGTTCTTCCAATGTATTTACATCGGTTTCTTTTACCAAATTTTCTTTGGGAATTTTTGATTGTATATAATTGATAACTACCGGTGCAGAAATACTTGCTGTAAACAGTATTACAGCGAAAATGATTCCTTTTATGGTGTATTCATCGCCTTTTTTGCGCAATACATAGGCACCATAACTCTTGTTACGACCGGTGAATATCAGCTCAACCCATTTACTATCAAATATATCTAGTTTTGCTGCCATTTGTTTATTTTGTTACGGCCATTGCTACTTTTATCAAATCAGTTTCAACTGGTGTAATATCAACGATTGCGTATCGTCCAATATTGCATATTAACATTTCATCTAAAATGTCAACCAGATTTCTATATTTTGCTTTGTCATCAGCTTTAATCACTACTATTAATGCATGCGGGTTTCCTTTGATACCTGAAATCCTTTTTCTCATTTCATCTTCCTTAATCAGGTTCAATCGGTACATCTCCTTCAGAATTGGAATGGAATCATAGTTATTTGCCTCTGCCTTATCTAACAATTCTTTGTTTCTGCCTAATAAAGTGCTTCTGATCCCGTTTTTGCTATAATCCGTAATCATGGGAGTTTCGGGCTCACCGGTTTCCCCGTTGATATAATAATAAACTATTTTATCGTTCTCAGCCAATAATAAGGTAATTGCCTGGGAAGCCTTTACAGCTTGCAGTTCTTCTTTAGCTACATCCTTAACCGGCATATTTATTTCCATGGTTTTCGGCTTGTTCATGGAAGTAGTTAACATAAAAAAGGTAATGAGCAGGAAGCCCAAATCAACCATAGGAGTAAAGTCAACCCGGGTTGACAGTTTCTTCCCATGTGGTTTTGCACCTTTTTTATGATGCCCGCCTCCGCCGCCTTCTATTTCTGCCATTGTATTATCTTATTTTTCTATCGTTTCAGTTGATAGGTTCGTGATGAAATTAAAACGATTCACTTTTTTTTCCTGTAAGGTGGCAATTACTTCCTTTACCACCGGAAAATTCGCATCCTGATCTCCTTTAATAGCAACGCGAACCTGATTATTTATCAGGCGTGATTGCCATATCCATTCCGCCAATTCATTGGTAACTGAATCACACGGAATGCCTTTTTGATCAAATTTGGCTCTTTCTTCAGCTTTGGTGTCGAGGAGAGCTTGCAGCTGACTCAGCGGAACGCCAAAACTTGACATTAACGAAAAGCTTTTAATTTGATCCGGACTAAATGTTATCTGGTGCAGTTCACCAATTTTTTTGATCAGTTGTTCTTTATACTGCTTTCCCTGTAGTTCAAAAAACACTCGGCTGTCATTACTGATGGTAATAGTCATCATATCTTTGTCGGGCAGCGGTACTTCTGCTATGGAAGAAGGTGCATTGATGGTAACCGGCTCTTCGGGTTTGAACTGCGTAGCAAGCATAAAAAAAGTAAGCAGGAGGAACGCCACGTCTGTCATGGCCGTCATGTCTACTGCTGTGCTCTTCCGCGGTATTTTAACCTTAGGCATATTCTTATTTATTACTGATTATTACTTTAATTGAATTGCAGATTGCAGATTACAAATTGCCAAATTCTATTTATGTTTTTCAGCAAATGTTTGAACGATGCTGTAACCGGCCTCGTCAATGGTAAAAGTAATTTTATCTATTTTGGTTGTAAACACATTGTACATAATAATGGCAAGAGCAGAATTACCAATTCCCAGAGCGGTATTGATCAAAGCTTCAGAAATACCATTGGCCAGACCAACCGAATCGGGAGCCCCTCCGGTACCCAGAGCCGAGAATGCACGAATCATACCTAAAACCGTTCCGAGGAGCGCAATCAGCGTAGATACGGATGCCATGGTAGCAATGATAACCAGGTTCTTCTCAAGCATTGGCAATTCCAGCGTGGTTGCTTCTTCCAGTTCTTTTTGAATGGCAAGTACTTTCTGGTCTTTATTCAGCTCGGTAACGGTTTCCATTTCTTTGTATTTTACAAGAGCCGCACGCACGATATTGGCAACAGAACCCATTTGTTTGTCACATTCTCCGATGGCTGCATCCGCATTGTTGGCTGATAAATGACCTTGAACCTTTCGTACAAATTCTTCTGCACTTCCTTTACCCTGAGCTTTATTAATGGTTAAAAAACGTTCAATAGAAAAAGTTATGCTCATTAATATCAATGAAAGCAAAATAGGAACGATGAAACCGCCTTTATAAATAAGGCCCAGTACATGTCCAATACCCTCCTGAACAGGATGATTCTTTGAATCTCCGCCTTCAAAATTTGAAGGACTACCTAAAACATAGATGTAAATTAAAATACCTGTTACAACCAGGATAGGAATTGCGAAAGAGGCAAATGCGCTTTTTAAAGCACTTTCTTTTTTAGGTGTTGCTACCTTGTTCATGTGTTTTTATATTAAAGATTAATTGTTACAAAAAAAGTCAATTATTAGCAATATGCAAGTTGCATCTCATAAAAATTAGTTGAAAATAAAACAAAACCCGTTTAATGAACGAAATTTCGTCAGAAAAGGTTCACTACCGAAGCAGGATATAATCCTAAGGCTAAACTTAATGCCAGACAAACCCATAAAACCAGGTTATAATTGAAAGAAGTTTCAATTTTCGACTCCTGTGCAGGCTGTCCATACATGGCTACTATCACTTTAAAATAATAATAAACACCTATCATTGAGCAGATTATAGCAATTAGGGTAGTATAAAAGTATCCGTTTTGTAAAGCTTCTGTAAAAATGTAATATTTACCGAAGAAACCGGCCAAAGGCGGTATTCCGGCCAAGCCCAACATAGCTATACTCATAGCCGCAGCTAAAACAGGTTTTTTAGCGCCAAGTCCGTTAAAGGCATCAATATTTTCAGATTTCGTAGATTTGAACACCGGTAAAGCGATGGCAAAAGCAGCCAGAGTTGAAACAGCATATCCTAAAGAATAATATAACAGAACAGAAACAGGCTGAGACTTTGAACTCAGAATAATAAGCATCATGTATCCTGCGTGCGATATTCCGGAATAGGCCAGAAGTCGTTTAAAATTAGTCTGAGAAAGCGCCATGAGGTTTCCAACCAATAGTGTTGCGATGGCAGAAACGCTCAAAATTAACTCTAATTTGAGGTGTGTATAAACAAATACTCCCGTAATTAATTTATAGAAAGCCCCGAAAGCAGCAACTTTAACCAAAGTGCTCATATAGGCTGTAATAAGTACCGGTGCCCCTTCATATACATCAGGTGCCCAAAAATGAAAAGGAGCGGCTGATACCTTGAATAACATCGAAAATACAATTAATACCATTCCTGTATAGAACAATGGAGAAATATTTCCTTCATGCGTGGCAGTATATTCTGCAATTTTCTGAATATTAAAAGTACCGGTGGTACCAAAAATCAGGGCGATACCGAAGAGCAGGAAACAGGAAACAAATGAACCCATTAAAAAGTATTTGAATCCGGCTTCATTGGATCGGGTATCAAAACGCTTGCTTCCGGCCATAATGTATAAGGCTATCGAAAGCGTCTCAACTCCTAAAAACAGCATGGTTAAATTGGCAAAAGTGAACATCATCAGTGCTCCCACCAGAATAAAACTGAGGATAGACATATAATCACTTAGGTGATTTCCATCTTCCGCATAAAACTCAGCAGAAAGTATAAAAACCAATAAAGTAATAAAGATTGCCAGGCATCCAAATGCCACAGAAAAGTTGTCAACCCGCAGCATGTCATTGTAAAAGCTCTGGCTATGGTTCCAATCCTGCATGTTCAATCCAAAAATAAGAGCCAGCCCCAGAACTAAAACCGGACTAATTAACTTGCGTAGGTTCAGGATTTCTGCAATCATGCAAAAAAATCCTAATAATGATGTATAAATTAATGTATTCACTTATTTCAAATTAACTATTCTTCAATCAAAAGTTACGAATTCAAAATTGTTATTTAATCAGGTTTTTAAGTACGGGTTCGGTTAGCTCCAATATAGGTTTCGGATAAATTCCCAAAGCAAAAATCAAAATTCCGATGGTAACTAAAACCACTTTTTCATTCCAATATAAATCAGGGAAAACCATACCCTCCAACATACTTTCGCCCAACATTACTTTCTGGTACATTCTTAACATATACACGGCACCCAAAATAATGGTTAATCCTGCAAAAATACTCAAAATCGTATTGTACTGATATACGCCATACAAGAGCATAAACTCTCCAACAAAACCATTGGTTAATGGCAAAGCAACCGAAGCCAGAACCACTATCATAAACCAGGTAGCAAATTTTGGAGCAGCCAATCTGATTCCACCTAAACCTTCCACCTGATAGCTTTGGGTACGGTTAAATATTATATCAGCACAGAAGAAAAGTCCAACCACATTAATACCATGTGCCAGCATCTGCACCATACTTCCCTGCAAACCGGCAAGGGTCAGCGAGAAAATACCTGCGCTAATCAAACCCACATGCGCGATAGAAGAGTAGGCAAATAATTTTTTCAAATCTCCCTGCTTGATAGCGATTACAGAAGCATATACAATTCCAACCACACATAAAGTTATGGCCAGGGCCTGCCATTCTTTAGTAGCCGCAGGAACAATTGGCAATAACCACCTGATTAAGCTGTAGGTACCCATTTTAAGCATGATACCCGAAAGTAACATGGTTCCCTGCGTAGGAGCTGAACGGTAAGTATCAGGCTGCCAGGTATGGAATGGAATGATCGGAATTTTTATCGCAAAAGCAGCAAAAAACAGCCAAAATAACCAGGTTTGATTACAACTACAGGTAGGATTTGTGCTTAAGGTATTCCAATCAAGAGAATGAGCCGGGCTTACCATATACAGATAAACAAAACCAAAAAGCATTAAGAGACTACCTACCAAGGTGTAAATAAAAAACTTCAAAGTAACCTGAGCTCGATTCTCTGAACCCCAAACAAATGAAATAAAATAAATGGGTATCAAAGCCAACTCCCAGAATATGTAATAAATAAAGCCATCAAATGAAATAAACACGCCATTTAATGCAAACTGCATCAATAGCATTAAGCTGTAAAAAACATGAGGACGGTTTATTTCACGGTTAAATCCGCTTAAAACAATCAATGGAAGCAATAAGTTGGTAAGAATAATCATCAGCATACTTACGCCATCCATTGAAAAATGGATATTGATCAATGGTTTTACTACCCAAAGCACATTGATATCAAAAGGTTGATATCCCTGAGATTTAAATATGGAATAGGCGTAACAGGTAGCTCCGAGCTGAACCAGTGTAAAAATCAAGGCTACTGTTTTACTTAAATTGCCTCTTGTAAACAACAAAAGCAATGAAGCCAGAAGCGGTATAAATAATAGTGTTAAACTTAGCATTTAATAGACCAATTGAAAAAACAATAAAACCATCATACTAATAACCATCGCAAAAATATAAAACCCGGTATTTCCGGTTTGGATCAAGCGAAAAGTTCTTCCGGTAAATCCAACAATCCATGCAGTTGCATTCACAAACAAATCAATAATCAATTTATCAACCAGAACAAAAAAGATCTCGCTCATCACCTTAAGCGGACGAACAATAATGGTATCATACAGTTCGTCGACATAGAACTTATTTGCAACCCATTTTGTAAATCCGGAAAGCGCTTCATCAGCTTCGGGTATATCCTTTTTATTTACATACATGTTATAAGCCATTCCGATACTAAATAAAGCAGCAGCGGTTGCTATACCCATCAGCATCCATTCGGTAGTATGTTCCAGATGGTGTTCAGCACCAAATATTTCCGAAGACCTCACAAAAACCGGTGCCAAATATTCACTAAATAAGTGCGTTTTACTTAATACCATTGGCAATCCCATCAAACCACCAATAATAGAAAGTGCGGCCAATGCCATTAATGGAACCGTCATGGTTGAAGGTGATTCATGTAGGTGTTTCTTCTGTTCTTCGGTACCCCGGAAACTGGTTCCAAAAGTTAAAAAATACAACCTGAACATATAAAAAGCCGTTAACAAAGAACTGAAGCTCATAATACCCCAAACCATTTTATTTTCGCCAAAAGAAGCCGCTAAAATTTCATCTTTAGAAAAGAAGCCTGCAAAAGGGAAAATCCCTGAAATGGCAAGTGTTCCAATAATAAAAGTGATATAAGTAATTTTGATGTACTTCCTCAAACCACCCATTCTGCGGATATCCTGTTCTCCTCCCATGGCATGAATAACACTGCCAGCGCCCAAGAATAATAAAGCTTTAAAGAAAGCATGGGTAACCAAATGAAACATGCCACTGGTAAATGCACCGAGTCCTAAAGCTACAAACATTAAACCCAATTGTGAAACAGTAGAATATGCCAGAATTTTCTTGATATCATTTTGTTTCAAACCAATAATTGCAGCAAACAAGGAAGTGGCTACTCCAACAATCAATACTACCTCAAGGGTTTGAGGAGCTAAAGAATAAAGGATATTTGAGCGGCAGATCATATAAATACCTGCAGTTACCATGGTGGCGGCATGGATTAATGCCGAAACAGGTGTTGGTCCGGCCATGGCATCGGGCAACCAGGTATAAAGTGGTATTTGTGCACTCTTACCGATAGCACCAACAAATAACAACAGGGTAATAGCAACCAATAATGCGGATCCTTTGGGATGTGTTTGCGCGGCTTGTTCAACCGAAGCAAAATCGAGTCCGCCAAAATAGAAAAGCATAAAAAACATTCCAATCAAAAAACCCAGGTCACCAATCCTGTTCATAATAAATGCTTTTTTAGCTGCATCATTAAAAGATGGATTTTTAAACCAGAATCCAATTAACAGGTAAGAGCATAAACCTACCCCTTCCCAACCAATGAACATAACCAGGTAACTATTTCCCAAAACCAGTAAAAGCATAAAGAAAATAAACAGATTCATATAGGAAAAGAAGCGGCTAAAACCTTCATCATGGCTCATGTATCCAATTGAATACAAATGAATAAGGAAACCTACACCGGTAATAACCAATAGCATAACAACGGATAAAGGATCAATCAGAAAACCGAAAGACAAATTGATATCACCCCATTTTATCCATTCAAAAACCGTAAAGTTAAGCGATTGACCTGCTGGTAAAGACATAAAGCAATAAACGGAACAGATAAATGAGGCCAGAACCATGGCGCTTGCAAACCATCCGCTGACATGATTTAATTTTTTCCCGAATAAGGCAATCAACAAGAAACCCAGAAGCGGGAACAGTAGAATCAAGGTTCCCGGGGTAATCAAATTGGCTAAATTTATAAAGTTATCCATTATGTATACGCTTTCTATGCTTGCTATTATCAATATAATCGTTAACCCGAATTACCATTTTAATTTGCTCAACACATTTATATCAGTGCTGGCGAGGTTACGGTAGATACTAACCAAAAGTGCTAATCCCACAGCAACTTCAGCTGCAGCCACTACCATAACAAAAAAAACAAAAACCTGTCCCTCAGAATTTCCCGAGTAGGCCGAAAAACTTACCAGTAAAAGATTTACCGCGTTCAGCATAAGTTCGATGCACATTAAAATTATAATTGCATTTCGCCTAAACAGTACGCCCATTACGCCTATGCAAAATAAGATGGTACTGAAAACCAGGTACCAACTTTGAGGATTTGAATTTTGTGTGATTTGATCCATTAGTGTATTTCTTTTTTAGCCAATACAACCGCTCCAATCATGGCTGCAATAAATAAAACAGATGTCATTTCGAATGGTAACAGGAATTCGGTAAAAATCCTTTTCCCTACATTTTGAACATATCCTGTTTCCGGATTCGTTGGGGCAGTAAAAGCAGGAAGGGATGCCGAATGCATGGCAGCCAGTAAAACCAAAAGTAACATGCCCCCGGTTAGCATTGCGGCTAATTTTGGCAGTATTGATTTATGAGGTTCCGCCTCCTTATTCAGGTTTAATAACATGACGGTAAAAAGCATCAGAACCATGATGGCACCTGTATAAACAATGACATGAACAATTGCCAGGAATTGAGCATTTAACATAACAAAATGTCCTGCAATTGAAAAAAAACAGGCTATCATCCACATGACACTATAAATCGGGCTTTTCGAAAAAACCACAAACAGCGCACTCACTATGGAGAAAGCTGCAAGCACAAAAAATATTAACTGACTACTCATTACGGTTTGCGATATTAAATCATATTACTCAAACATGGAAAAAAATAAATCAAAAATGCGCATGACATTGGTCATTAAATTTTGTCATTTTATCTTTCAGATTCGTTTTTTTTATTTTACTTTTATTTATTCAGCAAGCAAACGGGAACTAAATTTCATAAACCTTTTTTCTTTTGCTTATATCAATCCGTTTATCAATGGGTTCAACCAAAATATCCTTGCCAAAAACAAACGCTCCTCTTGAATATTCAGAAGGAACAATACGATCGGTGAGGTAAATGGCATCTTTTGGACAAGCATCTTCACAGAAACCACAATAAATGCACCTCAGCATATTTATTTCATATTTAGCCGCGTATTTTTCTTCCCGGTATAAATGCTCCTCTCCTGTTTTGCGTTCGGCGGCATCCATGGTTATGGCTTCGGCCGGACAGGAAACTGCGCATAAGCCGCAGGCTGTACAATTTTCTCTGCCCTGTTCGTCACGTTTCAGAACATGCATACCTCTGTAAACAGGAGCAAAAGCTTTGGTTTGTTCCGGATATTTCAGGGTAGCCTTTTTACGGAATAAATGTTTAATGGTGATAGCCAAACCAGCGACAATAGCCGGAAGGTAAAGCCTCTCAACCCATGTCATTTTATTATTTACAACAACTATCGATCTGTTTGTAAGTTGCATACGCTTCTTTACTGATTATTATTTACCAAAATACGTTAAAATACCACCGGTAACCAATACATTTATGATTGAAACCGGCATCAGAACCTGCCAACCCAAACGCATTAACTGGTCGTAGCGAAAGCGTGGGATTGTCCACCTTACCCACATGAAAAAGAAAATGAAAAAGAATATTTTACAAAATAAGATGGCAACGCTAATCATGCTCACCCAATTATGAGGCATAATGGTTCCCAGATAATCGAGTCCCGGGAAATTGTACCCACCAAAAAACAAGCAGGAAATAATGGTTGCAGAGATGAACATATTGATGTACTCTGCAAATAGATACAAGCCCAATTTCATGGAAGAATATTCTGTATGAAAACCACCAATTAACTCACAATCCGACTCAGGCAGGTCGAAAGGAGTCCGGTTGCATTCAGCGAAGGCACAGGTAATAAAAATAATAAAAGCAACAGGCTGGTAGAACACATTCCAGTTTAAACCTTTCTGGCCTTCCACAATTGCATTTAGACTTAAAGAACCATTGGTCATTAATAAAATGGCAACTACACTCATACCCATTGCCAGTTCATAACTGATCATCTGGCTCGATGCACGAATGGCTCCCAATAAAGCAAACTTATTATTTGAAGCCCATGCTCCAATCATGATTCCGTATATACCCAGAGAAACAATACCCATTACATATAAAATACCAATATTGATATCGGCAACCTGCAGGCTATAAACTTTTCCGCCAATTTCCAATGGCATTCCCCAGGGAATAACCGCACTGGTCATTAATGCAGTACCCATAAACAAACTCGGACCGAGAATAAAAAGCCATTTATCGGAAATAGTAGGGATAATTTCTTCTTTCAGGAACATTTTCACGCCATCGCAAATAGGTTGTAATAAACCATAGGGGCCCGCTTTATCAGGACCAATCCGATCCTGCAGGAATGCTGCAACTTTGCGTTCAGCGTAAGTGCTGTATGCTGCAATAGCTAAGCTTACTACAAACAGCCAGATAACAAGTATCCCTTTAAACATCAAAATACTCATGATTTACTTCCCTCCTCAACAGCAATAGGTTTAACAATATTTAATTTGAACTCGGTTGGTTGCACAAATGATTCGTAATGATTGGCAGAAATAACCGAATGATTGTTGATATGCGCCGGACCCTCGATAACCCAGTCGCTGGTTTTCTTTTTATCGAATCTACAGGTATTACAGATAAAATCTTCCACTTCACCCCACTGATCTTTTCTGCCTGTAACCCGCAATACATCCTCCCCTTTATACCAGAGATGAACTTTACCTGAACATTTATCGCATTTACAGTGGGCCAGCAATGGTTTTGTGAACCAAACCCTGCTTTTGAACCGGAAAGTTTTATCGGTTAAGGCACCAACCGGGCATACATCAATCATATTACCGGAGAAATCGTTATCAATGGCCTGTTCTACATAAGTTGAAATTTCGGAATGATCGCCGCGGTTGATAACACCATGAACCCGGCCATCGGTAATTTGATTGGCAACTTTTACACAACGGAAACAAAGAATGCAGCGGGTCATGTGTAACTGAATGTGTTCCCCAACATCTATTTTTTTGAACGTGCGTCTTTCAAAATCCGTTCTGGTTTTGGCTGATCCGTTTTCATAGGAAAGATCCTGTAGCTGACACTCCCCTGCCTGGTCACAAATAGGACAATCAAGGGGATGATTCAGTAATAAAAACTCAACCACCGATTTACGTGCATCAATTACCTTAGGTGAGGTAAAGTTACCTACTTCCATTCCATCCATTACATAGGTACGGCAGCTTGCCACTAATTTTGGCATTGGGCGCGGGTCTCTATCGGAGCCTTTGGTTACTTCAACCAAACAGGTTCGGCAATAACCGCCACTGGTTTTTAATTTGCTATGGTAGCACATGGTTGGAGGCGCCACCTCGGGCCCAATCATGCGTGCGGCCTGAAGGATGGTTGTTCCATCCGCCACATCAATTAATCGTCCGTCTATTGTTACTTTTGCCATTTTTATTCTTTCTCGAAAACTAAATAAATTGATTCCTTACCTAATGTGCTTTCTATTTATTGTTCATTTACATCAAAACTCACAAACTGATATCCCTTTTCGGTGTATTCATTCAACATTCTATTCATGGTCATTCTGAAATCATCGTCTTTATTAACATGTATTTCCTTATAGATATTATTTTCATATCACCAATCCGGTTGCAATATTTGGGCTTTCAGGATTTACCATCAGTTTTTGTTTCAGCGGATGAATAATCACATCCAAATCTTCCATAGGTATGGCACCTAATAAAACCCTGTCCCCTAAAACCAAAGCCCCCGTAAAAGTCATTCGGTTTTCAAAATTAATTTGTATTGGACCCACAAAAGGAACCAAATGTTTTTTACCATCCGCCAAAGTAACTTCACGATTTTCTAACTCATCCAATTCCAACTGAATTTTTACATGCTCTGGAATACATAATGTAAATGCACCCGAATCAACCAAAGCATTCACCTCAACCTTTTTCAAGAGTGGTAATCGTGGATTACTTAAATTAATATTTGCATGTACTAAGCCCATACCTAATTTTTCTTCAAAATATATTCTTCAAACTCACTTCGGAAATGACGGATTGCACTTGCCACAGGCCAGGATGCTGCATCACCTAAAGGACATATGGTATTTCCTTCTATTTTCCCCTGAATTTCCCAAAGCAAATCAATATCTTCCAGAGTTCCATTTCCTTCCATAATCTTATGTAAAATCTTTTCCATCCAGGCAGTTCCTTCACGACAAGGGCTGCACTGTCCACAGCTTTCGTGGCGGTAAAAACGGGCAAAAGTGAAAAGATTTTCAACGATGTTTGTGGTCTCGTCCATCACAATAAAGCCACCTGACCCCAACATGGTTCCTGATTCAAACCCACCATCGGCCAAACTTTCGTAGCTCATCAAACGTTTTTCGCCTTTAGCCGTAGTCAATATTTTATCGGCAGGCAAAATAGGAACCGATGAACCTCCAGCAACAACGGCTTTAAGTTTTCTGTCTTTCCAGATTCCGCCACAATATTCTTCGCTATAAATAAAATCCTCAACGGTAATTCCCATTTCAATTTCATAAACACCGGGCTTATTAATATGACCCGAAGCAGAAATTAATTTGGTTCCGGTAGATTTTCCGATTCCAATTTCGGCATATGTATCACCCCCATTATTCACAATAAAAGGAACAGAAGCAATGGTTTCAACATTATTAACGATGGTAGGGCAGCCATATAATCCGGCTATGGCAGGAAATGGCGGTTTAATTCTTGGGTTTCCTCTTTTTCCTTCTAAACTTTCCAATAAACCCGTTTCTTCCCCACAGATATAGGCACCTGCTCCAACATGTACATACAAATCGAGATCAAAACCTGAACCCAGGATATTTTTGCCTAAAAATCCATTTGCATAGGCTTCATCGATGGCTTTCTCCAAAATCCTTACCAGGTAAAAAAACTCACCCCGAATGTAGATATAAGCAGTATTTACGCCTAAAGCGAAACTGGAAGCAATCATTCCTTCAATTAAAATATGAGGAATGTGCGACATTAAATACCGGTCTTTAAAAGTACCCGGCTCACTCTCATCGGCATTGCAAACCAGGTAGCGTGGAATCCCTTCGGGTTTAGCTAAAAAGCTCCATTTCATACCGGTAGGGAAACCGGCTCCTCCCCTGCCCCGCAGGCCCGATTTTTTCACCTCTTCAATGATATCTGCAGGTGCTATGGTTTTAATTGCCTTTTCAACTGAGGCATAACCCCCATTTTTTCGGTAAACTTCAAAACCCTGAATTCCGGGTATATGGTCGTGTTCCAATAATATTTTTTTGCCCATCGGTATTAATACTTATCAACTACAACTTCATCTAAATAAGTTTTGCGAATATCATCTGATTTGCATTTTTCCAAAATGCCATCTACTTTTTCATTGTTCAGGTCTTCATGAAACTGAGCCCCAATCATCATCATCGGTGCTGTTCCACAACTTCCTAAACACTCCACCGTTTTTAGGGTAAACTTGCCATCAGCTGTGGTTTCCCCATCTTTAATTCCAAGTTTCTTACTGATATGATCTATTATTTCATTGGCTCCCCTCAACCAACAACTGCTGGTACGACAAACCTCAATAATACATTTACCTTTCGGTTCAAGATTAAACATGGAATAAAAAGAGGCTACTTCATAGGCTTCAATGGGTTGAATTTTTAAAAGAGAAGCTACATAATCCATGGTTTGAGGGCTTAACCAACCTTCAAATTCGGCCTGAGCCAAATGAAGCAAGGGAATTAAAGCTGATTTTTGTTTCCCTTCAGGATAGCGTCTGATTATTTTATTGGCCAAAGCCAAGGCTTCATTACTAAATTTTATTTCCACTTTTTCAGTCATATTAAATTAATCTTTCGATTTCCAATCTTCCAACCTTCTAATCACCGTTAACCGTCCAATTCGCCGGCAATCACATTCATGCTGCTCATTGAAACGATGGCATCACTGAGCGTTTGTCCTTTTACCATTTCGGGAAACGCCTGATAATAAATAAAGCAGGGACGACGGAAATGCAAACGATAGGCAGCCCTTCCTCCATCACTTACCAAATAAAAACCTAATTCTCCATTTCCGCCTTCCACACTATGATAAACTTCTCCAACCGGAACATTTGATTCTCCCATCACTATTTTGAAATGCCAGATCAAGGCTTCCATTTTATTATAAACATCGGCTTTGGGAGGCAGATAAAACTCAGGAACTTCAGCAAAGAACTTCCCTTCAGGTAAATTTTCTAACGCTTGTTTGACCATACTTAAACTTTCCCACATCTCTTGCTGACGGACCATAAATCTATCGTAAGTATCACCATTTAATCCCAGAGGAATTTTAAAATCGAAATCCTGATAACTGCAATACGGACTCATTACGCGGACATCATAATCAACTCCGGCAGCACGTAAATTCGGTCCGGTAAAACCATAATTCAAGGCTCGTTCGGCACTTATAGGACCACTGCCAATGGTTCGATCCATAAAAATTCGGTTGCGTTCAAGAAGATTGGTAAATTCGATAAACGCTTTCGGAAAATCTTTAATAAAATCTCTCAGCTTTTGAATGCAGGCAGGCGAAAAATCTCTTTCCAAGCCACCAATTCTTCCAATATTTGTGGTAAGTCTGGCACCGCACATTTCTTCAAAAATGTCGTATATTTTCTCGCGCCATTGAAAAACGTAAGTAAATCCGGTAAGCGCACCTGTATCAACCCCAATAACTGAATTACAAACCAAGTGATCTGAAATGCGAGCCAATTCCATAATGATGATTCGCATATAATCAACTCGCTTCGGTATTTGAACGCCCAATAATTTTTCAACTGTCATGTGCCAACCCATATTATTAATAGGAGATGAACAATAATTTAAACGGTCGGTCAAAGTGGCTACTTGATAAAACGGACGGTGTTCTGCAATTTTTTCGAATGCCCGGTGTATATAGCCGCATGTTTGTTCTGAATCTATAATAATCTCGCCATCCATGGTTAAAACATTTTGGAAAATACCATGTGTAGCAGGGTGTGTAGGACCCAAATTCAGTTTTGTATATTCCGGTTTTTCCGGATTTTGATCTATTATCGTATTTTCCATAAGCTTATCTTCCAAAATAGCTGTCATTTTTGTCGGTACGGGTTTGGTCTTCCAATGGGTATTCTTTTCTCATCGGGAAATAATCCATTTCATCGGCATTTAATATTCGTTTCAGGTTTGGATGACCTTCAAACACGATACCGAAAAAATCAAAGGTTTCGCGTTCCTGCCAGTTAGCGGCTGCATACAAGGAAGTAATGGATGGAACCACCGGATTATTAATGTCGGTAAAACATTTAATTCGTAAACGAACATTGTTTACAAGACTATGCAAATGATAAATGACACCTAATTCTTTTCCCTTATTATCGGGATAATGAATTCCGCATACATCGGTCAAAAATTGCATTTGAATCTGAGGGTGTTGATTCAGAAATTGCAATACCACCAGAATCTGATTGCTATCCAATTCAAGGGTAAGCATTCCATAAGGTTCGGAAACCGAATGGATATTGGCTGCAAAATGTTCTTGCAGTTCTTTTAGCAAATATGCATTTGTTATTTCACTCATTATTGAATGCCGTAACTGGCCATTAAAGCTTTATATTCGGGAGAATTCCTTCTAAATAGTGATTCCGTTTTAACCAATTCCTGTATCTTTATCAAACCATCAATTAATTGTTCAGGTCTTGGCGGGCAACCCGGTACATATACATCAACAGGAATAACTTTATCAATACCCTGTAAAACAGAATAGGTATCAAAAATGCCCCCGCTTGAAGCGCAAGCACCTACTGCAATAACCCATCTTGGCTCAGCCATCTGAAGGTAAACTTCTTTCAGAATCGGACCCATTTTTTTAGAGATCGTTCCTGTAACCATGAGCAAATCAGCCTGACGAGGCGAGAAGCTGATCCGTTCGGAACCAAACCGCGCCAAATCGTAATTGGAAGCCATGGTTGCCATAAACTCAATACCACAACAGGAAGTAGCAAAGGGTAAAGGCCAGATCGAATTAGCACGGGCAAGACCGATTGCCTGTTCTAATTTAGTTGCAAAAAAACCCTGACCTGCATAACCGGGAGGTGCTTTTTCTATTTTTATACTTGACATACTCAATTTTCTTTTACGTTTTTTTTGACTATTATTTAATTAGTCCAGTTAAGAGCGCCTTTTTTCCAGATATAAACAAAACCCAACAACAAGGTGCTTGCAAACAAAAGCATTTCAATAAAACCAATTGAACCTAAGGCCTTAAAATTTACAGCCCATGGATACATAAATACTACCTCCACATCAAACATCACAAACAATATCGCGGTCAAAAAATAGCGAATCGAAAATGGCATACGTGCATTACCCGTTGAATCAATTCCACATTCGAAAATGGCTAACTTATCAGAAGTATAACGATTTGGACCTGCGAAATGTGAAACCACAACTGCAAAAATCACAAATCCGATTGCGACAATAAATTGAAGAAAGATGGCTGTAAAATCAATTGATGTAGACATAAAATGAAACTATTATAAACATGCAAAAATATTTTTCTTACTTAATACAAATCCGCATTTACCTTTTAAATACCGGAAGTAATTTCAACAAACATAGACTTATTGAAAATCAGTTCCAACCTTTTAATGTAAAATTGGGTCAATATTAGCAGAAAAAAATCTTAACTTATTTATGATATTTATTAGGTATTTTACCCTGTCATTTTTCTGAGGATTTCAACTTTTTCGTAGGTAACTGCCGAAATAAAACTCAGGCTTTATATGAAAAATTAAGACGGGAAAAAGATTGTAAATTGTTGGAATTTAATATTTTATATTTTTTTGAAACCTATATGCGAATGAATTATCTACCCGTTTTCCGACCTTTTCATTTCCATTTTAGCCTCATTCCAAATTTCATCCATCTCACTAAGTGTCATTTCATTTAATTTTTTATTGAGTTGATTGGCGCGATTTTCTATAAACATAAACCGGTTCAAAAACTTCTGATTGGTGTTTTCCAACGCATCATCGGGATTGATGTTTGATTTTCTGGCTAAATTTACCAGGGCAAATAACAGATCTCCAAATTCATCCTGTGCTTTCTTCAGGTTATCGGGCTGATCCAATTCCTGTTTTAGCTCCTCAAATTCTTCATATACTTTTCCCCATACCTGATCGGCAGTTTCCCAATCAAATCCTACCTGAGAGGCCTTATCCTGCATCCTTAAAGCCTTTACTAAAGAGGGAGCCCCTTTCGAAACCCCGCTTAAAACGGAAACATTTCCTTCTTTCAGTTTAATTTGTTCCCAATTTTCTTTTACCTGCTCGGCATTCTCTGCCACAACATCACCGTATATATGTGGATGCCGGATGATCAATTTATCACACAGGCCATTAATTACATCAGAAATATCAAACTCACCTGTTTCGCTGGCAATTCGGGCATAAAATACAATATGAAGCAATACATCACCTAACTCTTTTTTTAGTTCCGTTAAATCGTTTTTTATGATGGCATCCGTTAATTCATAGGTCTCCTCAATGGTTAGGTGACGCAGGCTCTCTAAGGTTTGCTTTTTATCCCAGGGACATTTTTCACGGAGTTCATCCATTATATCCAATAATCGGGAGAAGGCTTCCAGTTTTTGTTGTTTACTGTTCATTTTTTTTGAAGCGTCAGGTCAAATAGGTTTTGCTGTTTGGAGTTTGGTTGGGATTATGTATGGCTCTAACTGTAATAGGTCTTGGAGGGCTGGAATGGACAGGTCGCGACCTTTCCGTACGGCGGATCTGCGATTTCATTTGGTTTGGTAAATTACTAATCCAGTTCTGATTTTTGGTTCAATCCAGGTGCTTTTTGGAGGCATAATCAGACCCTCTTCGGCAACTTGTTTTACTTCATTAATATTTGTTGGATAAAGCGTAATGGCAATGCTGTTTTGACCATTGTCAACTACCTTTTTCAAATTTAATATTCCTTTACTCCCATCCAAAAAACGCAAACGTTTATCCGTTTTGCTATCCATAACATTGAATATGCGTTTTAAAATGAATTCTTCAACAATGCTTACGTCCAGGTTTTCTAATGGCCCGTTTAACTGGCTTTCGAACTTTGGTTTAAGTTTTAACAGGTAGGCCCGGTGATCAAAATACACGCCAAACTCCCTTTTGTTTAATGGCTGAACCGGTAAATTACCACTTCGAATTACCTCAAAATATTTCCTTAACTTAGCGGTTAAATGAGCATCCACCAACTCATCGTCTTTAATTAATCGGTGGTATTCATAAATATGAATTTTTGAAAAAGGAATTAAACATACCGGAAAATAATTATAAAAAGCATCCGGGTCACTGTCGCTTTCCCTTTTCCCCAGGCAGTATTCAGCAAAGCCTGCAGTGCGGTGGTGGCCGTCGGCAATGTATAAATAAGGCATTATTCCAAAGGCCTTTTCAATGTCAGCTAAATCTTCTTCTTCGGTAACAACCCATAAGTTATGCTTCATTTGATCCATGCTGATAAAATTATATTCAGGTACATGCTGCATAATATACCTCTCCAAAATTCCATCAATAATTTGATTATCAGGATACGTTAGCAGAACTGGATTACCCAATCCATTAAAATAGGATATGTGATGAGCCAGTTCTTTAAGCTTTTCGGTCAGGGTATTTTCATGTTTTAAAATTTTGTTATTTAAATAATCATCCACGCTTGCTGTTGCAATTAGGCTGGTATAAGCTTTACTACCTTTTATCACCCGATAGATATAAAAGCCGGCATTTGTATCTTTTTTTAATATGCCTTGTTTTAAAAATAATTTCAAACTTTTCAGCCCAATCGGGAAATGTTTTTTTGGATTTTTTTTCTCTCCCGGGAAATTCATATTGGGTTTTACAACATGTAAATAACTATTTGGGTTATTGAAAAATTCGTTATGTGAAATCTCCGGATGACTTGAATCATAAGGCAAGGCAGAAACTTGTCCTGCCAATTCCTTTTTGGGTCTTAAAGCTTTAAATGGTTTAATTATTGCCATATTTTTTACCAATTAGGTTCAACCCGTAAAACAGATTGAACCTATCCACTCTATTTTAAAAATTAATTATTTTTTAAAAAACTCAATTACTTTTTCAGCGAGTTCAATGCTGATTCGGTTTTGGGCTTCTTTGGTACTACCCCCCACATGCGGACTCACTGAAACATGCTTATGTTGTATGATTGCCAAATTAACCGGAGGCTCCTTTTCAAAAACATCCAGGCCTGCAAAGCTCACCTTACCCGAGTTTAAGGCCTCCAGTAAATCCGTTTCATTTATTACTCCTCCACGCGAACAATTAACCAATCCTACCCCATTTTTCATTTTAGCAATCGTGTCTTTGTCAATGGGGGCCTTAGTTCCCTCACTAAAAGGAATATGAAAGGTAATAAAATCACTTTGAGTGATAACCGATTGTTCACTTACCGTATTTATATTAACTTTTATCCGTCCGGCTGAACCCAACATAGGAAGGTTTAAAATCAGGTCTACTTTATCAACATAAGGGTCGAATGCCAGTACCTTCATTCCTAATCCAATGGCTATTTTTGCCACTTCCTGCCCAATCCGTCCGAACCCATAAATGCCCATGGTTTTACCCTGAAGTTCAATACCGTTTGAAGCCACTTTTTTCAAATCCCCAAATTGGGTATCCGCAACCGTGGGCATCATCTGGTTGGTGTATTGCAAAAACCTGATTCCGCTAAAAAGATGTGCAAAAACCAGTTCCGCTACACTTATTGAGGATGAAGCCGGGGTGTTGATTATTTTAATTCCTTTGTTTTTAGCATATTCCACATCAATATTATCCATGCCAACCCCTCCTCTTCCTATTAACTTCAGGTTTGGGCAAGCATCAATAATATCTTTTCTGATTTTTGTAGCCGATCGAACCAACACACCATCATAATTTTTGAGTGCTTCCGATAATTGTTCCTGTGGCACTTTTTCTGTTACCACTTCAAATCCGGCAGACTGTAAAATCAATTTGCCATTTGCGTCGATGCCATCGTTGGCGAGTATTCTTATCATAGTTTTTTTTATTTACGATTTTTGATTTACGATTTACGATTTTTGAATTACGATTTACGATTTACGATTTTGTCAGGTTGAGCGGAGTCGAAACCTATTTTATGTGAAAACCCCAATCATTTGTTACACCCAGGAGTTGTTCTCGACTCCGCTCGAACTGACAATTGACTACCAATTACCTATTACCGATTACCAATTACCGATTACTGATTACTGATTCCTAAATTTCCTGAATTTTCTTTTTCGAAATCCTGCATGGTTTGAACCAAAGCCTGAACGCTATCAATACCCAGCGCATTGTATAAAGATGCTCTCAAACCGCCCACCGACCGGTGTCCTTTTAAACCACTCAGGTTGCGTTCTTTGCATAATTTCAGGAACGGTTCTTCCAATGATTGATCGTTCAAAACAAAGTTCACATTCATTCGGCTTCTATCTTCCTTTTCAACTGTTCCTATAAACAAACTATTTCTGTCAATTTCGGCATAAAGCAGGTCGGCTTTAGCTTTATTTCTGATTTCCATACCCTCCAAACCAATTGCTTTGATCCAGCGTAAAGTATGCATACAAACAAAAATAGCAAACACGCTTGGGGTATTGTACATACTGCCATTTTCGATATGAACTTTATAATTCAACATGGTTGGAACCTTTGCATTTGCTTTTTCCAGAAATGATTTTTTGATAATTACCAGGCAAGTTCCGGCAGGACCCATATTTTTTTGAGCACCCGCATAAATCAAGTCAAATTTAGAAGCATCAAAGGGTCTGCTAAATATATCAGAGCTCATATCACAAACAAGTGGAACCGGACACGAGGGGTATTCGAATAATTCGGTTCCATAAATGGTATTATTACTGGTAAAATGGAAATAGCAACTATCTTCAGGAATGGCATAGCCCTTTGGTATATAGTTAAAGTTCTTGTCTTCGCTACTTGCCAAAACATTCACCTCCCCAAACATTTTGGCTTCTTTAATCGCTCTTCCAGCCCAAACTCCTGTATTCACATAGCTTGCCGACCTACCCGGTGTTAAAAAATTCATCGGGATCATGTCAAATTGCAAACTGGCTCCACCCTGTAAAAAGACCACATCATAATCACTTCCCAGTTTCAAAATGTCTTTTACAAGCTGACAGGCTTCAGAAACAACTGCCTCATATTCTTTGCTACGATGTGAAACTTCAATTAATGATAGGCCGGTGCCCGAAAAATTTTGAAGGGCAGCGATACTGGCATCAATGGCTTCTTTTGGTAAAATTGCCGGACCGGCAGAAAAATTGTGTACTTTATTCATATTTGTTGCGTTGATTGCAGTGCGAAATAATAAAATCTGATTCTAAATTTTTTCAAAGTAAATGATTTATTTTTGCTCCACATGAAAAAACTATTCATTTTAGTCATCCTATTGTTAATTTTCCAATTTCAGGTAAATGCTCAAAGGAAATTGAAGCAATTGGACGAGGATGAAGCAAAGAAGCAAGAACAATATGAAAGTCTGACAAAAAATAAAGGATTTGATCTTGAAAAATTCAGTTTTGGAATCGGTGGTGGTCTTCAATTTACAGATATGGTCACCTATATTATGATACAACCCATCGCGGGGTATATGGTTAAAGAAAAAACCATGTTGGGTGCAGGCATTAATTATTCCTATTACGGTTACCATTATGCCGGATTCAATTTTAGTTCCCAAAATTATGGCCCAACCTTTTTTGTAAGTCAATTCATTTTAAAGCAATTGTATGCGCATGCCGTTTACGAACCGATTAATTTTGAACTGTACGACAGGTTCAGCAATACAAAAACAAGACAATGGGAACATGCCTTATTTTTAGGGGGTGGTTATGGAGAAATGAAAGGAGTGCGTTTAGCTGCCCTGTACAATGTTCTATGGAGTGCAAACAGTCAGCTATACCAAAGCCCCTGGGCTATCCGGATTGGAGTAATGTTTTAAAACTGTTTTAAAAAATATTGGAATATCTCAGGTTTAAAAACCAGCGTAAAGATGATACCATAAATAGCCCCGTAAAAATGTGCATCGTGGTTAATATGATCATTTAATTTGCGGGAGGCGTACGAGGAATAAATTAAATATAAAACGGCTCCAACAATACCGGGTATTGGCAAAACTCCATAGATATAAATGGCCTGAGTAGGTTGAAATAAAACGGATGTGAACAAAACAGCAGATACCGCACCGGAAGCTCCAAGAGCCCTGTATTCCGGATTATTTTGTTCTTTATAATAGGTACGTGCACTGGCGGCAACAATGCTGCTCAAATACAATAATCCGTACATAAATATTCCGTTGGTTCCAAAAAAATATCCATAATAATTTTCAACAACGGAACCAAAACTATAAAGGACAAACATATTGATAGCCAAATGAATCCAATCGCCATGCAAAAACCCGGAACTTAGAAAACGATACCATTGATTTCGATTTTTGATTTGAAAAGGTTCAAAAATCAACTGATTCATTATGTTTGGACTATTAAAAGCCTGCATACTGATTAATACAGTTACGATTATGATAATTAAATTTAAATTTAAATGCATTTGTCAAATATGAAACATTTGATTGAATATTGAAATGAAAAAAATTGGAATACTGAGTGATACCCATGGATTTTTGAACCCAAAACTGTTTGATTTCTTCAAAGATTGTGATGAAATTTGGCACGCAGGAGATTGGGGGTCAATTGAATTGGTTCAAACCCTGAGAGCTTTTAAACCCATAAAAGGTGTTTATGGAAATATTGATGGCACGGATATCAGAAATGAAATGCCTGAAGTATTAAATTTTAATATTGAAAACCTAAGTGTATGCCTGATGCATATTGGAGGTTACCCGGGACATTATTCTCCAAGTTTCAATAAAATACTAAAAAATGTATCTATTGATCTGATGGTTTGTGGTCATTCCCATATTTTAAAGGTAATGCGTGACCCTATTTATCATTTTATGCACATCAATCCCGGGGCATGCGGAAATAGTGGTTTTCAGCCCGTTAATACAGCAATAAGGCTTAAAATGGATAACAAAAAACTCTTTGATTTGGAAGTATGGGAGCAAAAAAGAGGATAAAACCGGCAGGCAAATGAAGAAAAGAATTGAAAAAATAAATTAATTCTTATTTTGCAATCTTTATCAACAGAAAAGTATACATAATGAGAAAATTTTTATTCGTAACCCTGTTTTTCTTTGGAGCCTATTTTACCTACGCACAAAATCAGCCTAAATTGGATTGTTCTACAGATTATGAGTGGCAGGAACAAGTAAAAAAATATCCTGAATTATTACAGGCCCAAAGGCATTTTGAAGAGGAGTTTGTAAAAAAAGTCAAGATAAATTATAATCCCGATGATTATAAAGTTAAAAGTGGATCAGGGAAAAAAAGTATCAAGTATATTATTCCTGTTGTAGTTCATGTTTTTCATGCCAATGGATCAGAAAACCTGAGTGATGCAGCTGTTATAAATACAATTGCTAATATGAATAAATATTATAGTGGTACCGTATCGAATATTGGGTCAGTCAGATCTGTTTTCAAGAACTTGATTGCCGATTGTGAAATTGAGTTCAGACTTGCCAAAAAAGATCCTAATGGGAATTGTACCAATGGAATTATAAGAATATACACGCCACAAACATACCGTGGAAATGACCTGATAAAAGGCTTAAGTGCTTGGGATACAAAACGCTATCTTAATATTTGGGTTTGCAATGCTGTTTATTCCGGAGCAACTGCTGTTGGAGGGTATGCTAATTTGCCTTTTGGCGGTAGTTTAAGCAGTAAAAATGGTGTTATTTTAGTGGCAGGACAATTTGTTTCAGACAATGTTGGTGCGCATGAAGCCGGACATTGGCTGGGCTTGTATCATCCTTTTCAATCGAATGATAGTTGCAGTAGCAGCAATGATGAAATTGACGATACCCCACCAACTTTTTTTAAAATGAGTACTAACGGAGTAAATACCGGAAGGGGTAATTTTTGCGGAAATGTAAACTATAACACATGCACTGTTTCAACTCCTGTAAATACATCAGATTTACCTGATATGCAGGAAAATGTGATGGATTATTTCAGCGGTTCCTGTTCAGGATTAATGTTTACTTTACAGCAAAAAGCCAGAATGATATTTTGTTTGGAAAACTTCAGACAAGAATTAATCACTCAGGATAATCTACTTGCAACCGGAACCAATGATGCATCTGTTTCAGATTGTGCACCTATTGCAGCATTCAATACCAAAACCCAGGTAATATGTGCCGGTGCATCAACCACATTTTTTGATTTTTCATATAACGCAAGTAGTATTACTTCGTATAATTGGGAATTTGAAGGAGGTACGCCAAATACATTCAGTGGAAAAACGCCAACGCAAATTACCTATGCCAATGAGGGATCTTATTCGGTAAAATTAACTGTATCCAATGCAAAGGGTTCTCATACTAGCACTATAAAAAACTACCTTACAGTTCTTCCGTCAGTTTCACCAAAATTACCCGGTTGGAGAGCTACTGCTGATTGGTGGTATTTAAATAACTGGGAACAGGAAGGGTGGAGATTTGAAAACGAGTTTTCTTTAAATACATTCCAAAGGGTAAAGGCATCTTACAATAATAGTGCGGGAATGATGTTACCTATGGATCCTGCCAATGAAAAAAACAGCATCGCCAATACATTTTCTTTTATTTCTCCTGCCTTTAATTTTGCGAATACAAGCAAACCCTATTTTGCATTCAATTTTGCTTTTGCACGGGGAACCTTATTCGGTAATCCAACAACAGAGGCGATCACTTTATACAGTTCGGGTGATTGTGGTAAATCATGGATACAGAGAGCTACTTATTCAGGAGTAAGTGCTTCAACCATTGGATCATCAACCCTGTTAAGTAATGTAAATTTTGTTCCCAATGAACCCTCAAAATGGAAAGAAGTTGTTTTTGAAGGCGTCAGTTTCCCAAAAGTTGCCTGCTTAATCTTTAAAATTACATTTAAATATCAGGGTGGAAATAATTTTTTCCTTGATAATGTGAGAACCGGCGACGGTGTTGCAAACGGTATCATTAATCCATTAAACACAGATCTAGAATTTTCGGTTTCACCAAATCCACTTTCAGGTTCAGCAACCATTAGCTATGAATTAAAGAAGAAACAGGAAGTTAAGATTCAAATATTTGATTTACTCGGAAAAGAAATCGGGACTTTATTTAATGGTGTTCAACTCCCTGGAAATCAAAATGTAATAATTGATAATGGAGCGTACAACCTGAAAAACGGAATCTATTTTGTGAAAATGATTGTTGAGGATAAATCATTCACTCAAAAAATAATAATTGAATAAGCGTATCAATTTCTGCTTCATAAGCATAATATAACCATATAGTTGTTTGATAATCCTGTGAGAGAACCGATACAACCAAATGAATAAATGAGGTGACTTCACCTAATACAGAATCAATAATATTCATTATCAAAATTGACTAAATTATTTTGGGTAATGGTATTAAATAAATTATTTATTATTTTGCAAAAAAAATTAAAGGGAATAACAATGAGAAAATTATTACTAATGACTATTTTTTTCATCGGATCAAATCTGGTTAATGGTCAAAGTCAACCCAAATTAATGTGTGGTACTGATATAATTTTACAGGATCAAATTATTAATAATCCACAAACTGCTATAGGCATTAAAAATTTTGAAAAAGGTTTTGCAGAATTTAAAAAAACCTATAAACCTGAAAATTATATGGTTTCTGCCGGTTCAAAAAAAGCCGGTATTCCCAAATTCATTATACCAGTGGTGGTACATGTGATTCATGCAAACGGATCTGAGAATATTTCTGATGCCCTGATAAACTCAACCATCAGCGAAATGAATCAATATTTTGCAGGCACCATTCCTGGCATAGGTGGTGTAAGAAATGTTTTTAAAGGTGTTATTGCGGATTGTGAAATTCAGTTCAGACTTGCCAAAAAGGACCCGAACGGGAATTGTACCAATGGCATTGTTAGGGTGTATTCCCCATTAACCAACAGGGGAAATGAAATGATAAAAGATTTAAGTTCATGGGATACCAAACGCTACCTGAATATATGGGTATGTAATTCGGTTATTGGATCAGGGAATCAGGTTGTTGGAGGATATTCATTTATGCCTTTCGGAGGTGGATTAGCAAGCAAGGATGGAATTCTTGTTGTTGCTTCAGGGTTTATTTCAAACAATACAGGTGCCCACGAGGCAGGACATTGGCTAGGTTTATACCATCCATTCGATAATAGTGAAAATGACAGTTGCAGCTCTATAAAAAATGATGAAATTGATGATACGCCTCCTACCTACTTTGTCAGATCAGCCGGAAGTTCAAATTCAGGAAGAGGGTACCATTGCAATGATACTGCCTATAATACCTGTCCTGGCGATAAACCCGACCTCCCTGACCAACAAGAAAATGTGATGGATTATTTTGAGGGATCCTGTACCAGTATAATGTTTACTTTACAGCAAAAGGCACGTATGTTTTATTGTATTGGAAATTTCAGAAAACAGTTATTTTCGGCAGACAATCTAATTGCAACCGGTGTGAATGATTTGACTCCTTCACCATGTGCACCCATAGCTGCTTTTGACACAAAATATCAGACTATTTGTGAAAATGGTTCCGTAACTTTTACTGATTATTCCTATAACAGTCCATCCATCACATCCTGGAACTGGGAGTTTCCGGGCGGTAATCCATCAACTGCCACCGGAAAGGTACCGGGTGCTGTTATCTATGCTGCCAAAGGATCCTATCCGGTAAAACTTACTGTAACAAATTCAATAGGCAGCCATACGGTTACCTACGATAATTATATTACCGTTCTGCCTGGCTCCGGCAATCTTAATCCAGGTTGGGCAACTTTTGCAGATTGGTGGTATGAGAATAACTGGGCAGCCAAGGGATGGAGATTTGAAAACAACTTTTCAAGCAATAAGTTCGTAAGATCATCCGTTTCTTATAAAAATAATGCCAGTATGATGTTACCTCAGGATCCATACAACAGGTATTATAGTCTTAGAAGTGATTTTTCATTTATTTCTCCGTCATTTAATTTTTCAAACGCCACCAGTCCTTATGTTGCATTTGCATTTTCATTTGCCAGAGGACCTGGATTTTATAATTCATCCACCAGTAAATATGACCCCTCTTCAGAAACTTTAAATTTGTACACTTCAACTGATTGTGGTAAAACATGGATCTTGCGTGCAGCAAAATCGGGTGCAAATGTTTCAACAATCGGTGATGTTCAATTATCTACATCTACTAATTATGTACCTTCGGATAAAAGCAAATGGACCGAGGTTATTTTTAATGGAGCCAGTTTTCCAAAGACGGCTAATGTGATGTTTAGAATTTCTCTTAATTATGAAGGAGGAAATAATTTCTATTTAGACAATGTTCGGGTAGGTGATGGCGCTGTAAATGGTTTATCAAATGATTTGGCCTCTGAAATTAATTTCTTTTTAAATCCAAATCCATTTAACACAGTCACAACGCTTTCTTATAATTTACCGCAGTCAGAAAAAGTAAAGATTACCCTTTTTGATATTTTAGGAAAAGAAACAATTACCTTATTTAATGGTCAACAAAATTCTGGAGCACAAAATATACTGATTGACAAATTCGCAAATAACCTAAATTCAGGAATGTACATTGTTCAGATGGAAGTAGGAAATTCAAGGCTAACTCATAAAATTGTTTTAGAGTAACCCATCTGATAGTCAACTGAAAATCCCGACAATATCACAATTGTCGGGATTTTTTGTTTTAATATTTGGCAAAAAACACTGATAATATTACTTTCGCAGGTGGAGAGTTGGCAGAGTGGTCGATTGCGGCAGTCTTGAAAACTGTTGACTGTAACAGGTCCGGGGGTTCAAATCCCTCACTCTCCGCCAAACAGCAAAAAAGCCTCGTCCCGCTTCACGGGACTGG
>CAYHCF010000028.1:0-40990 GCA_964355075.1 uncultured Chitinophaga sp. | reverse complement strand
ACAGGCTCACTACTCGACAGGCTCACTACTCGACAGGCTCACTATGACAGCAAAAATTGTCATCCAGAGTCGCAATTTTTTTTCAAAAAAGCCCTCTCTCCTCTCTCATCTCTCCTCTCTCATTTCTCATTTCCCATCTCTCATTTCCCATCTCTCATCTCTAGCTCCCCCTAAATGTCACCCAAAACCGGTCTTACCAAAATCTCTTCCACGTTGGTGGTATCCGAAAGGTCGTATGCCGACCAGATTAATTTTGCGATATCACTGGCAGGGATGAATCGTTCTTCGGGAAGGCCTGAGTTTTTCCAACTATCGGTATAGGTTGCGCCGGGGAAAACGGCTGTTACTTTTATGTCTTGACCTTTTAATTCCTCACGCAATACCTGGTTCAAACCCAGCATGGCATATTTACTGATGCAATAACTGCCGCCATCGGGATAAGCTTTCAAACTGGCTGTAGAACAAATATTGAAAATATGTCCGGAGTTTTTTTCAATCATAAAAGGCAAAATGGCGCGTGTTAAATGGTAAGCACTGCTAACATTTGTTTCCATAGTTTGTTCAAAAATGCCTTCCTCTTCATTATGAATCTGACCGGGGATAAAGATTCCGGCATTATTAACCAAAACGTCAACCTGCCGGAATTCTTCCATGACAGTATGTGCAAATGTTTTAAGTACTTCTTTATTTCTTACATCACAAACCTCAAAGAAAAATTTTTGATTCGGGTATTGTTTTGAAAGATCAAGTTGCAATTGGGTTATTTCGCCCTTAGTTCGGGCACAACCGGCAATATCAAAACCCATTTCAGCAAATTTATTCACAATAGCTAAACCTATTCCTTTGGTGCAGCCGCTTACCAAAATTGTTTTTGACATGTTTTAGTGTACTTATTTATTTGATGGAATGGAATACAAACCGCAGCGAAAATATTTATTTTCCACGCAAACTTCTGCATTCTTTTTATATACAATGTATTTTATTTGAATGAATTATCCGGTTTCAATCATCCGATTATTGCAGATTAGTGAGAATCCTTTATATTTACCCTGTTTTCATTTGTTGAAATATTAACTTAATAAAATGCTATATTTTGAAATATTTGGCCGGTATTTAATTTTCTTACGCGCCTGTTTTCGGCTGCCCGATAAATGGCGGATGTTTAGGAAAGCTTTTTTTGTCGAACTCTTCAAAATGGGGAATGATTCCGTTGCAATTGTATCCATCATTTCAGTGTTTATTGGAGGCGTAACGGTCATTCAATTTAGCAGTCAGTTGCAGGGTAGCCTGGTACCTATGACTATACTCGGCCGGATTGTTCGTGATGCAAATGTTCTGGAGTTTTCTCCAACCATTATTGCATTGGTTATGGCAGGAAAAATCGGTTCAAACATTGCCTCTGAAATTGGTACGATGAAGGTAAGCGAACAAATTGATGCCCTCGAAATTATGGGAGTAAATGCAGCGAGTTATGTAGTATTACCTAAAATTCTGGCATCATTTATTGCCCTGCCCACATTGGTAATTTACAGCATGTTTCTATCAAATATTGGCGGCGCAATTTCCTGCCAGGTTTCGGGTGTGGTTGCCCTTGAAACGTATTTTCAGGGATTAAGAATGGACTTTGACCCATTTTATATCACATTTGCGCTAACCAAATCTTTTGTTTCAGCATTTTTAATTTCTACCATTTCTGCTTATAATGGTTATAAAACCGAAGGAGGAGCGCTAGAGGTTGGTTCGGCTAGTACATCGGCTGTTGTACAGAGTTGCCTTGCCATTATTTGTTTCGATTATATTCTAACACAAATCATGTTATTCAAATGATCGAATTAACCAATATTTCTAAGTCGTTTGATAAGAGAGAGGTACTCAAAAACATTTATGCCAAATTTGACAAAGGCAAGTGCAGTTTTGTAATTGGTGCGAGCGGCAGTGGAAAAAGTGTATTGATGAAATGCATGGTGGGCTTATTAACGCCGGATGAAGGAATGATTAATTTTGACGGCCGCGATTTCTTACACATAGATTATTACCAGCGAAAAGAAATCAGGCAGGAAATTGGAATGCTCTTCCAGGGCGGAGCCTTGTTTGATTCATTAAGTGTAGAGGATAATGTGGCCTTTCCCTTGCGCATGTTCACACAAAAAAACAAAGCAGAAATATTAGAAAGAGTAAATTTCTGTTTGAACCGGGTTAAATTAGACAATGTAAATAAACTTTTTCCTTCAAACATCAGCGGCGGAATGAAAAAAAGAGTGGGCATCGCCAGAGCCATTGCACTCAATCCAAAATACCTCTTTTGCGATGAACCCAATAGTGGTTTAGATCCGATAACTTCAAGAGTAATTGATCATTTAATTGCTGAAATTACAGAGGAGTATGATATTACTACCATTATTAATTCTCACGATATTAAAAGTGTGTTTGATATGGGCGCACACATCGTTTTTATCTATCAGGGTAGAAGTTTATGGGAAGGAAATAAAGATGATTTTGGCAATACCGGAAATATAGAGTTAGAGGATTTTATCAGTGCCGGTAAGTTTTGATGTGTAATATTTCTACGGGCCATAAATTATTTGTATCTTTCCGTTAATTTTGAAAAAAGATAAATGAATCGTGTACATCTGATATTTTTTTTGTTGTTAACGGGTATTTTGTTATTTAGTACCTGTAAGCACGAGCGTACCCAAATCCCCAAAGGTATAGGCGATACGAATGATACCGGAAAGGTCATAATTCCTCCACCTGATGATAAGGTTTGTTTCAATACCCAGATTCTGCCGCTACTTACGGCAAGTTGTGCACAAATTGGTTGCCATAATTCTATCAGTCATGTTGAGGGTAAAGTATTAAATTCCTATACCGGAATTATGAATGTTGGAACGGCTAAAATCATGGAGCAGATTCAAAAAGCATACGGAAAAGTAATGCCTCCTTTGCCACAACCACGCCTGGATGCTGCAAGTATTGCCTTGCTGCAAAAGTGGATCAGTGAAGGAGCACAAAACAGAATTTGTGTACCAATGGGATGCGATACAAATAATGTGCAGTACACTACACATATTGCTCCTGTTTTGAATACTTACTGTAGAGGTTGCCACAATACGGGAAATAAAAGCGGAAATGTAAATCTGGATAATTATACGGATGCCAGAAACCATACCCTGGCAGGGAAAGTGCTTTGTTCAATAACTGCCTCCGGGGTTTGTGCCTTAATGCCAAAAGGAGGCCCCGCATTGAGTTCATGCAATATCCGGAAAATTCAATTATGGGCTGCAGCAAATTGCCCTCAGTAAGTTTCAGCAAGCTGCTGCAGAGCAAAATTTATAAAGAACTCTGATTTGAAATTAATTTATAAAAACGGATTTTGTCTGACGTTCACTTTGGTGGCTTGCCTCTTTTCTAATAATCAATCCTTTGCCCAAAATCAAAATTTACTGGAACTCAAAAGCGGTAAAATTTCTTTTATGTCTTATGCCCCGATGGAAGTGATAACGGCGAGTTCTGATAAAATGCGCGGGCTTATTAATCCTGCTCTCAACACTTTTGCCGTTAATGTGCTGAACAGTTCCTTTTTAGGTTTTAACAGTGATTTGCAAAGGGAACATTTTAATGAAAGATTCATTGAGTCGGCAAGTTATGAATATTGTTCTTACGCTGGAAAATTTATTGAGAAAATTGATTGGTCGAAGGATGGCAATTATAAAGTAAGGGTGAAAGGAAAATTGATCATTCATGGGGTTGTGCGCGAAAGAGTAATTAATGTGGCCATTCAAATACAATCGGGGAATGTTCAGGGAACTGCTAAATTCAGTGTTTTTCTGGCCGATCACGAGATAACAATTCCGGCAATTGTTAACCAAAAAATATCTGATGAAATTGAGGTTTATGTAAACGCCACCTTTTCGAAAAGATGAGAGCATGCTTGCTTATATTGTTCCTGAGTTTGTGGGTTCCCCTTCATGGGCAACTGCCACTTTTCAATTCGCATAATTTTGAACACGAATATCAGGATCTAAAAGTGAGTATAGTATATTCCGGCCAGAGTGGTTTTATCTGGTTTGGAACTCAATTTGGGCTCTTTCAATATGATGGAATGACGGTAACGCATTTTCGTTTTCCGGATTCCATACCCGGGCAATCCATTACAGTTATTATGAATGGGCAGGGTAATACTATTTATGTTGGAACCTCAGCAGGAAATCTATATTTCTTAAAACAAGGGAAATTGGTTTTGCATAAAACCTTCAAAAATAAGGAGCATTCACCTGTTTCTTCTATAGCGTATGGAGAGCATGAGCGTATTTGGGTTGGAACCAATGGCTCCGGATTGTACGCATTAATTGGAACTAAACAATTTCAATTTACCACTTTAAATGGTTTGGAAGATGATAATGTAAATTGTCTTGAAACAGATAGTTTTGGAAAAGTATGGTGCGGAACGGATGCGGGAATCAGTATAGGAGAAATTGAAAAATTAATACCTAAAGTTACTGTTTTTTCGCAGAATAAATTTTTACCTGATCCATTTATCACGGCATTGCTTCGTATGAATCAGGGTGAAATGGCTATTGGATCTCAATCTCAGGGAGTGACTATTTATAATTCAGGGGATTCAAAATTCAGGCCATTGCTGCGCGACCAGGAATGGAGCTTTGGTTCAGTAGTTGATATAATCCGGCAGAAGAATCAATTTTGGATTGCATCAGAAACCGGTGGGTTGATTTGGGTTGACAACAATCAGGTTAAACAGAAGTTTGATAAAAGAAATTCAAAAATCAACAATCGCTTAAATGATATTACGGAAGATAAAGAGGGAAATGTTTGGGTAGCCGATAAAACAGAAAATGTAATAAGTGTCAGTAATTTGTTTTCTTTTATTCATTTACCAAAAACCATCAAAGGAGGGATTCAGAGTATTTGTATCGATCGCCAAAATGTGATGTGGCTGAGTGATCTGAGCATGACTTATGGATGGGAAAACGGGAAATTTATTTCATTACCGAATCAACTCAGTAAAATTAAATCGGTTTGTATATATTGTGATAGCAACGGTAATATTTGGTTCGGCACATTTGGCCAGGGGGTTTTTGTGTATCAGCCTGTGAGCGGAAAATTATATAGTTTCACTGAAAAGGATGGTCTTGCAAACAATAATGTGATTTCTATTTCTGGAGATAAAAAACAAATCTGGTTTGCCACACTGGGTGGAGTTTCCTGTTACCAGTTAGGATCAAAGGGGATTAAATCCGGAAAGTTTTATTCAGTATATAAAAAATATGGTTTACCTCAGAGTTATTATTATCAGATTTTTATTGATTCGAAAGGGAATATTTGGTTTGCGTCCGACGGCATGGGAGTTTACCGGATAACTAATAATCATCTTCAAAAGTTTTCTGCAAAAGAAGGTCTGACCAGTGATGTGGTTAATTCAATTTGCGAAGATATAAATGGTGATATATGGTTTAATTCACCAACAGAAGGGCTGTATAAATACCATGCCGGTAAATTCCTGAACTTTTCTGCCAAAGATGGAATCCGTGAACTTGGTTTTGGTGCCATTACAGGTGATAATCAGGGTAATCTTATAGTCGTTAATGGAAAGGGTATCGATATGATAAATATCGCAAATGGGAATATTCTTTACCACGATAAAGAGATCGGTTTTTTTGGAAGTACGCAAAATAATAAAGTCATTTTTAAAGATAAAGACGGGAAAATATGGATCGGTTCCGGGGAAGAAATTGTTATTTATGATCCTTCAAGAAGTCATCTCTGGGATGGGCCTAAACCTATGCTCAAAAAAGCTTATCTGTTTTTAAAAGAATTCAGCATGGACGATTCCGCCAGGACCTTTAATTATAACGAGAACTATATTTCATTTGATTATATTGGTATCTGGTACCATCTGCCGGAAGAGGTGAATTATTTAATTAAACTGGAAGGATATGACCCGGATTGGATTAAGTCGAGAAATATTCAGGTTACCTACCCAAGTTTACCACCGGGATATTATACTTTTAGAATGAAAGCATTGCCAAGTAATAATTTCAAGACTTCAAAAGAGTTGAGTTATTCCTTTCTTATTCTTAAACCTTTTTATCAGACTATTTGGTTTATTGGTATTGTAATCATAGGGATATCTTTAATTCTGTGGTGGTTTTATAACAGGAGGATCAAAAAGTTAAAGGAACTGGAAAAAATAAATAATGATAAGGTCAGATTTCAACTCGAAACATTGAGGAGTCAGGTGAATCCCCACTTTCTTTTCAATAGTTTTAATACGCTATCCGGCATCATTGAAATGAATCCACCTGCGGCAGTTGAATATGTTGAACATCTTTCAGATTTTTTTAGAAATCTTCTTCAGTACAAAGAGAAAGATGTGATTTCTATTCAGGATGAATTGTCAATTCTGGATGATTATATTTTTATACAGAAAAGACGATTCAGAGAGAATTTTAATGTGGAAATTGATCAGATATTAAGAGATTCGGAAGCATGGATTGCCCCCATGACATTACAAATATTGGTTGAAAATGCCATTAAGCACAATGTGGTTTCTAAAGCCCATCCGTTGCAGGTGCTTATTCAACTTGTTCCCGACGATTATATCCTGGTTGCTAACTTGCTTCAGGCAAAGAATACGGTGGAAATATCAACTCAAATTGGTTTGAGTAATATCATCAGCAGGTATGCGATTCTTCAAAACAGAAAAGTAATTATTGATAAGAGTGATCAGAAATTTTCAGTAAAAATACCATTGATAAAATATGATAAAAGTACTAATCATTGAAGACGAGATTTCGGCTGCCGAAAGGCTGAAAATGATGCTGAATACCCTGAATCAGGAATTTGAGTTATTGGCAATTTTTGATAGTGTATCCTCTTCAGTTGACTATTTGAAATCAAATCCACATCCCGATCTGATTTTTATGGATATTCATTTAGCAGATGGATTGAGTTTCGAAATTCTGGATCAGGTTGAGGTATCTACACCTGTAATTTTTATAACTGCATACGATGAATTTGCCATTCGTGCTTTTAAGTTGAATAGCATTGACTATTTGTTGAAACCCCTGAAAATAGCAGAATTGAAACAAGCCGTAAATAAGTTTGAGATGCTGATGGGTCAGCAAAGAAAATTAGAAGTTTCTTCCCTGTTAAAAGCCTTACAGGGAAATCAAAAATCTTTTCAAAAAAGATTGATGTTGCGATTGGGGCAAACGCTCAGGGTGGTGGAGATAGCCGATATTGCCTATTTTTATACCGAAGATAAAGCTGATTACCTCTGTACGTTTGAGGGTCAGAAAATGTTAATTGATTTTCATATGGATGAAATACAATCCATGGTTGACCCCTGTGTTTTTTTTAGAATTAACCGGCAGTTTATTGTCAATATCAAATCGATTGAAAACATGTCAACTTATTCAAAGTCAAGAGTGAAATTAGCCCTTAAACCACCCTGTTCCATTGAGACCATAGTATCTGCTGAAAGGTCTTCTGAGTTTAAAATCTGGCTGGTGGGAAAATAATCAGACCCTCATTTTACCCTTTCAGGGTGTTTTTTTCCCGATTCGGCAACAAACTTTTCTTAATCATATAAGAGAGATACATCTTTGTTTCATCAAATTACAAATTATGAAAAAGCTAAATGTGTTCTCAATCGGTTTGTTGTTCCTAGTGGGATTCCTGGCTTCATGTACCCATTCTAAAATTGATTCAACTTCTTATATTCCTTATGTAAATGGGAACAATACCGGAAATGGAAACAATAATGGAAATACCAATCCGAATGATCCAAATCTGGTGTATTTCTCTAAGGATATTTTGCCTATTCTGAATTCAAATTGTGCCATGAGTGGCTGTCATGATGGTGCTACTGCAAAAGAGGGTATTATCTTAAATTCATATGATAATGTAATCAGAACATCGAAAGTGCTTGCTTACAATCCGTTTCAAAGTAAAATTTATCAGGCTGTAACCACAACCAACCCTAAGGATGTGATGCCCCAGGCTCCAAAACCAAGATTGACTAATGCACAAATTGACCTTATAGCGAAATGGATCAATCAGGGAGCTAAAAATTTAACTTATATTTATGTGAATGTGGATACCACCAATGTTACCTATTCAGGTGTGGTTTCTAAAATAATAAATAACAATTGTGTGGGCTGTCACAACGGAGCCATAGCAGGTGGAGGAATCAATTTAAGCGGATATGCCGGGGTAGCTGCTATTGCTGCAAGTGGAAGGCTTGTGGGAGCTACAACTGCAGGTACCATGCCAAAAGGATCCTTTCTGGATGCTGGCAGTATTAAGCAATTACAGATCTGGGTAAAAAATGGTTATTTGAATAATTAATTTCAATTATTTCATATTTAATGCTCAATATTGCTCCTTAAAAATCAGAACCTGTTTTAAATGAAATTATTTTTCAAAGGATATTTTTCAATTCTGGCATTTCCACTCGTATTCTTTTCCTGCTCACATTTTGATGAAATTCAAAAGGATATTAAAGAAAGTCCATCTGGAGAAGAGAGTCATAATTCTGGCCAAAATTGCGGATATTGCCACAATAAAGAAGGAATAACCGAAGCCCCCTGGTGGAACATTTCAGGAACAGTCTATTATCCAAACGGGACGCCACATTCAAATGCAAAAATACAGTTATGGGAAAAACAAAACAGGCAGGGAAAACTGATCAAAAGTTTGCAATCTGATTCAAAGGGGAATTTTTATACGAACCAGATTATTAATTTCAATAATGGATGTTATATCGTCCTTTCAAGTGGCACAGACACCTTAATGATACAAACTTTTAATGGTGGAAGTTGCAATGCTTGTCACGGAATTTCAACAGGTAAAATAATTCTTAAGTAATGATGAAAAAAGTTTTTGGATTAATCATAATGAGCATGGCATTAAGTGCCTGTTATAAGGATAAAGAGCAATTGCTATATCCGAATGATTTTCTGGCGGTTGATACCACAAATGTTACATACACCAAGGATATACAATCTTTGGTAGCCAATCGATGCTCTGGTGGTCTTTGTCATGTTTCAGGCACACAAATACCAAATCTATCCACTTATGCATTTTTAACCGCAAATATTTTAAGGGTAAAGGCGAGGGCAATTGATCGGATACCCACTGCAATGCCAACAACCGGTCTGAGTATTGGTGACAGAGCCAGATTGAGTGCCTGGATTAATCAAGGTCTAAAGAATTAATAAAAATTTAAATGAGAAAATTATTATACAGCATTGTCTTTTTATTGATATCATTCTCCGTGATGGCACAGGATGATTTATTAAGCATGCTACAAAATGAGCAGCCAAAGCGGCCTGTTCCGGTTTTTGCAACTTTTAAATCTACAAGAATTATTACCGGTCAAAGCAATGAGCATATTGCCGCAAGGCATTTAAACTTTGTGATCTTACATCGCTTCGGCCCATTGAATTCAGGCCCTTATGAATTTTTTGGCCTCGATCAGGCAAATATTCGTTTCGCTTTTGATTATGGGATTACAGATAGAATTCAGCTGGGTTATGCCAGAAGTTCATATGCTAAAACCTATGATCTTAATCTGAAGTTAAAACTGTTAAAACAAAAAACGGGAGGCATGCCATTCAGTGTGGGTTATTATGGAAATGCTGCGGTAAGTGCTGCTCATTTCGAGAATCCAAATCGCGAGAACTTTTTCACTTCAAGAATGTCGTTTTTTCACCAGATCATTTTTGCCCGTAAGTTTGGTGATAAACTCAGTTTACAGGTTGCTCCCTGCCTGGTTCATCAAAATTTGGTAAAATATACAGCTGATCCAAATGATGTTTATGCCATTGGAACGGGTGGAAGTATTAAGTTGAACAGAAGTTTTAGATTTAACTTCGAATACTATCCCCGTGTGAATGGATTTAACGTTTTGAGCAGCAGTGGTACAAAATTATATGATTACCTGGCTTTAGGCTTTGATATTGAAACGGGTGGCCATGTATTTCAGGTAATGTTTTGTAACGGGGTGGCTATGCTTGAGCAGCATATGGTGATGAACACGCAAACCAGATGGGTGGATGCAGGTATACGTATAGGCTTTAACATTGCCAGAACTTTTTCTTTGGAAAGTAAGAGCAAAAAGAAAATGCGGTAAGGTATTTGTATAGATAAATTATTATTATAAAATCATGATAAAAAAAATGTTATTCCTTGCTATCGTTCTTACCCTGGTTGTAAGTTCAAAAGCACAAATTTGGTCTACTACTACCGGTAAAGTGAGTTTTTTCTCTAAAACTCCTTTAGAGGATATTGATGGTACCAATATAAAAGTAATGTCTGTTTTGAATAGCAAAAGGGAAATGGCAATCATTATTTTAAATACCGGATTCGATTTTCCCAACAAGCTCATGCAAGAGCATTTTAATGAAAAGTATCTGGAAAGTGATAAGTTTCCAAACAGTACTTTTAAAGGAAAAATAAATGAAGAAATAGATTTAACCAAAGAAGGCGAATACAAAGTTACCGTTACCGGAAAATTAAATATTCATGGGGTAGAAATGGATAGAACCATTACGGGTACGATTAAAGTTAAGGGCGGCAATATACAAATGATCAGTACTTTTAAAGTTAGAAACGACGATCATAATATTAAAATTCCAACCATTGTTGCTTCAAAAATTGCCGAAGAATTAGATGTCAATGTGGATTTAACTTTAGCGCCAAAGAAGTAGGATTACCGTAGTTCGACAGGCTCACTATGACAGCAAAATTTGTCATCCTGAGCTTGTCGAAGGGACCAATTACCAATTACCGATTACCAGTTACCGATTACCAATTACCAATTACCAGTTACCGATTACCAATTACTCCGCCGCTTCTCCTTTACTTGATTTAAAAATTTCGCCACCGCTGGCTTTTTCGCGGATCAGTGCCTCAATTTCGTTGCTTAATTCAGGGTTATCGGTCAGCAATTGTTTTACTGCATCTCTGCCCTGACCTAATTTGGTTTCATTATAGCTAAACCAGGAACCCGATTTTTTTATGATTTCCATATCAACTCCCAGGTCAATGATCTCTCCCAGTTTTGAAATGCCTTCTCCATAAATAATATCAAATTCAACGGTGCGGAATGGAGGTGCAACTTTGTTTTTTGCCACTTTAACCTTTGTGCGGTTACCAATAATTTCCAGGCCGTCTTTTATTTGTCCGATCCGGCGGATGTCTAATCGCACAGAAGAATAAAATTTCAGGGCATTTCCACCGGTTGTTGTTTCCGGGCTGCCAAACATCACACCAATTTTATCACGCAGCTGATTTATGAAAATGCAAATACAACCTGTCTTATTAATGGTACCGGTTAATTTACGCAAAGCCTGACTCATTAAACGTGCCTGCAAGCCCATTTTACTGTCGCCCATATCTCCTTCTAATTCGGCCTTTGGAACCAGGGCCGCTACCGAGTCAATCACGATAATGTCGATAGCCCCGGAGCGAATAAGCGCATCGGCAATTTCTAATGCCTGTTCCCCATCATCCGGTTGCGAAATAATCAGGTTTTCGATATCGATACCTAATTTTTCGGCGTAGTTTCTGTCAAACGCATGTTCGGCATCAATAAAGGCAGCAATCCCGCCTTTTTTCTGTGATTCGGCAATCGCATGCATGGAGAGCGTTGTTTTCCCTGAAGATTCCGGTCCATATATTTCAATAACTCTACCAACAGGTAAACCTCCAATTCCAAGTGCAATATCCAGCGATAGGGATCCTGTTGACAAAGCTTCAACATCCACCACTTTCTGATCACTCATTTTCATTACGGTACCTTTGCCGTAAGTTTTGTCCAACTTATCAATCGTTAATTGAAGTGCCTTCAATTTTTCTTTTATATCTGTACTCATTTTTATAAATTATTTCAAGAATCAAAAATACATTGTCAGGTCAGTGATGTGTTATAAATTATCTTTTAAGTATCCACAAGTTTTGCCCAAAATCTTATATCTATTAGCTGTAAAGTCCTGTAAAATCTCAATATGATAATATGCTTAACAAAAAACGTTAACCAATTTAACAGTATTTTTTGAATATGCAAGGATTATTTTTATTTCGGAAAAAATAATTCAGGCCTGAACCTCCTCCATTTATGTTTTTTAGTAAATTCATAAACTTTTGGAAGTTCAGGGTCTGTAAAAATAGTTAAACTTCTTTTGGGCTTGCCTTTAACTTGCTACCCATCATTTGAAAATCGTTCACCAAAATTTCGGTAACATATTTTTTTACGCCACTTTTATCGAGGTAATTTCGATTGGTCAATTTCCCTTCAATAACGATTTCGGTTCCTTTTTGAAGATACTTTTCGGCAAATTCTGCCTGTTTACCCCAGGCAATCAGATTATGCCACATGGTTTCACTTACTTTTTGTCCGCTGGCATCTTTATAAGAGTCATTGGTAGCAAGCGAAAAATTGGCCACTTTTCTGCCATTGGGAATGGTTTTTACTTCAGGTGTTTGACCCAAATGGCCAATCAACCTCACACTGTTTTTTAAGTTTGTCATTTTGTTTTGATTTTTAGTTTAATGAATAAGAAACAAAGTCTGCGCAGACTTTCACATCGGATACGCTTTGAATTTATTTAGCCGCTGCGTTCAAATGATAAATCAAAGATGTTAAGACAACTTAATATTTGTCGGATGTTAAACGTATATATCCGTTTGTAATCGGTTAATGATAAGAATTACAAATTAATGTCGTTTAGTTAACGCTTTTGAGAAGGGGGTTAACCTTGGCAACGCCGTTTGAGGATCCTTCGGCAAGCTCAGGATGACATTTCTTAACTCATGTGTAGTAGTGATTTTGGCGAGATGAATTTTTTGCTTTGCAAAAAATTCATCTCGCCAAAATCATTGCCCAATATAACAGATGGCGTGTCATCCTGAGCTTGCCGAAGGATCGCGGTGAAAGCATATCCTGATACGATTTTTTGTTAATTCCAATAAAAAAGACGATATTCTCTTGACTAAACAACATTGATATGCGATTTATGATATGCGATTTACGATATCGAATCCGATAGCAATCTGGAAAAAATTGAAAAATGGAAATCACGAAGTTTTAAATGAATATGAATTTGCAGATTGAGTATATCATTTTACAAAAAGAAACCCTGCTTGTCATGCAAACAGGGCTTCCCAAAAAATCGTAAATCTAAAATCGTAAATCTAAAATCGTAAATCTAAAATCGTAAATCTAAAATCTGTAGTTTACTTACTCACCACAAATTTGATAGTTTTTGAACCATTATTGCTGGATAGTGTACAGAAATATATTCCGTTCTGCAATCCATTCAAATCAAAATTGTGCTCAACTGATTTTGTATAGAAAGTTTTGCTCATTAATTCACGCCCACTGATATCCACAATACTTGCTTTTAACGGTAAGGTTTGGAAACCACTAACGGATAAATGCAATTGTTCACCGGCCGGATTTGGATATAAATGGGTGATGGCAAATTGCAACTCATTCTGATTGATACCTGTTGGTAAATAAACAATAACCGAACGTGTTGCGGTTCCAATGTTTCCGGCTAAATCAGACACGGTATAAGTTAAAATATAGGTGCCAACTTTCGATGAATCTACAAACCCTGTTCTCACCACTTTGGTGGTAATATTTCCATCTTTATTATCACTCGCTGTGAAACCCTTTTCAATATAAGTATTACTTTTCTTTAAAGAATCAGGATTTGCGCCGGTAAGTGTAATAATTGGTTTTATCAAATCAGGAGCGCCGCTAAAATCTAAATCGTTGCTATCACGTGGCTCTAATTTCCAGTTACTGAATGAATACACAAAAATACCTTTCACATAATTCATTTTTTGTTTCAAAACCAAATTCCCATTAAACAGGTCAGGTAAGGTAGTGGAGATATCATCCACTCTTAATCCTGTTGTTTTGGTGCTGTCTTTGTTAATTAAAAACTCTCCGAAATTCGACGCGCCGTCGGCGTTTGTACTAACTACATAAACCGAATCAAATCGGGCAAGCATGCCTTCATAAGGGCATAGCAATGGTTTCAATGCCGGGGCAGCAGTAATAGCTGCAATTGAATCAATATTAAGGGTGAAAAAGTTGGGTAATTTATTTCCGCTCGAAATTTTTGTGCCTGCTACATTGTTCATACAGGTCATTCCAAAACTTTCAACAATACGTGTAGCAGTAATTGAAACGGAATCTCCAACTTTCCACGCGCTGGTAACATCGCCAACATTTCGGTTGATAATAATGGCACTATTTAATCCATTGCCATTTTGTAAAGTAATGATATTGGTAGTTCCCTGTATCATATTGGTTGAAGTTACAATTCCTCCGATAGCTACACCCGAAACCGAATCACCATTCCAAATGGTTGCATTATTGGAATAGGGACTGAATTGAACATCTTCAATGGTTTTAATGCCGCCATTTTTTACAAGATAGGCACTATAACTTCCGAATGTATCAGGTGAATAGGTAAAAAAACCATTGATATCAATAGGTTTTGCATAGTATTTTACAATGCTGTTATTTGGGCGGGCCGGTATATAACCATACCACATCATGGTATCATTGGGGAATACATTTCTTGTTAAAATAATACTGTCAAACAGCGTGCTGTTATATCCAACCGTATGGAATAATTTAACCGAGGATACCTTTGCTGAACCTTGCTGAATTTTAAAACTGATACCCACAGAGTCGGTAGAGCTGGCAACGGTTGGGAAACGGGATTTTGAAATAACAGTTGGAGGGGTATAGCTAACCGGTCCGAGATCATTTGGATACAATGGAGCAATGGTATAACGAAATAGTCCCCCGATATAGGATTCAATAATCACACCTCTTAAATAGGAAATTCTTGTACCGATTACCGGAGCCACAAACCTGCCTGCCGGCAACAAGCTATCCGACAAAGACCCAACTCCATTTTCATTTCTGAAAAAGGCTGAATAGTCAGCTACATCAATCGCATTGCCATTGGCATCCGCAACACTCCAGAACCAGCGATTGGCACCACTTGGAGTTCTTGTTAAAACAGTTACATCGCTCAGCTCAACATAGGTTCCTTCCATTTTTTCGGCAAAAGGCCGGTGTTCAACCTGACCCGAAGAAGCATTTCCGGTCATTAAGGAGTCAATACGTAATTTTAGGGGTTTTGTGACGTGTGGATTCAGGTCGGAAAATTTAATTTCATTATCCCCATTCGGATCAGCTTTTATCATATTAATCTGAATATGACCTTGCTTTGAAGTGGCGGGAGCAGAGCCTTTAAACATTCTGATTACACCTGTTACCAGAACTTTATTCCCGGGTTTCAGAACGTCATAAAATTTGTTGTCGTTTAATAATTGAGCCAGGGTTCTTCCTGATCCTGATGGCTCACACATCACTTCAACACCACCCCATGCACGTGCAAGGCTATCAGCTTGTAAAAAAGTTGATTTACGCGATACAGACAATCCATATAATCTTGGGTCAAAAAGACAGATACCTTCAAATCTTACCGTATCCCCGTATCGGGCATTTTTAAAAGCAGGATTCACATAATCTGAAGAGTCGTTTGGCGGGGTGGCGCTAATCTTTGAAAGATTGGCAAAGAGTACTGTGTCAATTGGCAAAATTGGATAAGGATTGGTTTGTGCCTGAACCATTAAAGCAAGCATAAAAATGCTTAAACTAAGTAGGATTTTTTTCATATATTATTGGTTTTGTGTTTTCAGAAATTTGGAAAACAAAGCTAATAAGAAAAAACGATTCCTGCGCGGCCTTTATAAAATGTTAATAATTGGTTTTTTAAGAGATAATGGAGTCAAAATCAGCTATTGGATACAAATCATGCCGACTCATTTTCATTTATATCATTATTGAAAACATCAGAAGGATTTAAAATGCCATTTGCAAAACCCCATGAATTGAGATGAACAGAATTTTTTAGATTTAAAGTTCGCAACAGATTGGTTCGGTATTTATCAATACTGGATGGTTCATATCCTAACAGTGCAGAAACCTCCTGGGAATTTAAGCCCCTTGCCAGGCATTTAATAATTCTCAAATCAACCGGACTCAATAATTTTCTCCAATAGCCCTCATCCTGAACTTTAAGCTGGCCTTTCTGACTTAAATTTTCCCAGAGTTTATAAGCGCCCAGATCGTTGTATATATTTGACCCTTCCATTACCTTAGGAATATTCTCCAAAATAGTTTCAAAGTTTTTCTGACAATAATGTTTGACACCCAATTGCTGTAATTCGACCAATGCAGAAGAGTAATATCCATGTGACATGGCGATGATCTTAAAATTGATTTTCATTTGATTCAATATTTTGATGGTATCAATGCCATTTAATACCGGCATTCTTAAATCAATAAGCAACAGGTCTAAATCCGGCTTTTCATTTTCTAATTTGGCAATAAAATCAGCGCCATTCAGAGCCATCATTTTTATTTTGATATAATCAATTTTTTTGAAGTTTGAACTTAAAATATATAAATCGGTGGTGCTGTCGTCCACAATCGCAAGGTTTAACATTTTCATAAGCTTATTTGTTTTTAAATTGATGAACAATTGTAGAACAAAGTTTTGAAACAAACAATCCCAAATTTAGGATAAAGTGAAATTTCATTAATTATTTATCCTATAAATAAGATATGCATCCTATGGCAAACCAGTTCGTTTATCTTTTCAAACCCTGATCATTCTTAATAATTATTGCAATGCTCCATTGAAAAACAGTTCTCTATAAATCCTTCTTGGTAAATTTGGGATTAGTTGTATTTTTGGCCTTTGTGTAAGGGTATCACAATAAATCGAATTAATTTTGGTTCCATATAATATTGAAATTTTATAAATGAAAGTAGCATTAATTACAGGTATAACGGGTCAGGATGGGGCCTATTTGGCAGAGTTTTTACTGAAAAAGAATTATTTTGTTCATGGCATCAAACGTCGCAGTTCCCTGTTCAATACCGATCGGATAGACCATCTGTACCAGGATCCGCATGAAAAAAATGTGAACCTTAAATTGCATTATGGCGATTTAACGGATTCCACCAATCTGATTCGGATTATTCAGGAAACCCAGCCGGATGAAATTTATAACCTCGCTGCCATGAGCCATGTTCATGTGAGTTTCGAAACACCTGAATATACCGCCAACGCGGATGGGATAGGAACACTCAGAATTTTAGAAGCGGTTCGTTTATTGGGTTTATCCAAAAAGACGAAAATTTATCAGGCGTCTACCTCCGAATTATATGGTTTGGTTCAGGAAGTACCCCAAAGTGAAAGTACTCCATTTTATCCCCGCTCACCCTATGCGGTGGCCAAATTATATGGATACTGGATAACGGTAAATTACCGTGAGGCCTATGGTTTATATGCCTGTAACGGAATATTATTCAACCATGAAAGTCCGGTGAGAGGGGAAACTTTTGTTACCCGGAAAATTACCAGAGCGGCAGCAAAAATTGCCCTGGGATTACAGGATAAACTATTTCTTGGAAATCTCAATGCACAGCGTGATTGGGGTCATGCCAAAGATTATGTGGAGGCCATGTGGTTGATTCTGCAACAGGAAAAACCCGAGGATTTTGTGATTGCTACCGGTAAAACAACCTACGTTCGCGATTTTGTAAAAATGGCTTTTGCCGAAGTGGGAATAAATTTGGAGTTTAAAGGGGAACAGGAGAAAGAAGTTGGAATGATTGTTTCCATTGATCAGGCAAAACAAGATGAGCTTGGAATATCTTTACAAACCCAATTGAAGGAAGGTACGGTTTTAGTTGCGGTTGATCCGAGATATTTCAGACCCACCGAGGTGGACTTATTAATCGGTGATCCATCGAAGGCAAATAAGCAGTTAGGCTGGATACCCAAACATGATGTTTCTTCATTGGTGGCAGACATGATGAAATCTGATTTGATTTTAATGAAAAGGGATAAATTCCTGAAAGATTCGGGTCATACCATACTTCGTTATTTCGAATAATTTTTTACCACGGAATAATTTCTCTTAATCGTATAGTATAGATTTGTAAGTGCATATTTTGAACCTGTATATGAAGAAATTTCTTATCGTTTTTCTTATCGTATTATTTATTTCTGATGAGTCCTTTGCCCAGATTTCTGCACAAAGTAAATATACAACGGTTGGAAGGTTGGGTTTAAGCGTTAATAATTACGGAACCTTTGGAAGACCTACTGTGAGAAGTAATACACAGGGTCCGCCATCCATGGCTTTTCCGAGAGGAAGTGGTATTGAACATTTATTTGAAGCCGGTATCTGGATTGGAGCTTATGTGGATGGACAGGTGAGGGTTAGCACCAGCTCAGTTGACGCTTCAGCAGGTTATAGCACAGGCGGAAATGGGTTTGAGTTCACCCAAATGAGTGGAATCAAAGAAAGATCGAAACTTCCGGGCAGTAGTAATTTTTCGGCTTCAGCCATTTCGCATCAGGATTTTGTATTTAATTTAAGTGATAGTTTTGTAATCATTCCGGGAACTTCGGTTCCCATAAGCGGACATTCAAACCCGCTTAATGCAATGATAAAACTTGAAACTTATGCCTGGAATTATTCCTTTGCCGATTTTTTTGTCATCTGCAATTACGAGATCAAAAATGGTTCAGACAAGCGCTGGGATTCTGTATATTTAGGGATTTTCAGCGATCTGGTGGTACGCAATGTAAATGTTACCCGCGATGCAGGTACTGCTTTTTTTAATAAAGGAAGAAATGGCATTGATAAAAAATACAATGCACTATTCGCCTATGAAAGTTATGGTGATGATATTGATTTTACACGTTCCTACGGTGGGGTTCAGTTTCTGGGAATCGACTGGAGAGGATTGTTTTTTAATCCGGCAAAACCCGATACTTTTATTAAAAGCGGATTTCCTGCTCCCAGAGTGAATTATAATTTCTGGAATTTTAATTCAGTTGCAGTTCCCTGGAATACGCCCGGAAATGATCAGGAGCGTTACCTGAAACTCTCAACACCCATTGATTCTTCTTTTTTATATGCAGGTGATGGACCCATTGTTGGAATTCCTGCAAACTGGTTGCAATTGATTTCGGCAGGACCCGTTGTGAGTATCGAACCGGGCGAAAAATTCAATTATTCCGTTGCCTTTGTTTGTGCCAAACAAAAAGACCCGCTGAGTTATTTGCCACCCTCAAGCACAAATATTTTTACAAGTACGGAATCACAGAAAGAACTGACGGAGAATTTTAAAAGAGTGCGTTCTACCTATGTGGGAGAAGATGTAAATGAAGATGGCAGATATAGCCCCGAGCTTGATTTAAACAATAACGGGAAATTAGACAGATATATCTTGCCTGAGCCTCCTGAATCGCCCATCACAAAATTGATTACTTCAGAAAATAAAATAGAAATATTCTGGACGAACCGTTCGGAATATTCTGTGGATCCGATTTCCCGTAAACGTGATTTTGAAGGATACCGGATATACAGGAGTAATATCGGGGATGATTTAACACTAAAAATTCTGGATGAAGCCAATCTGATCGGACAATGGGATTCGGCCGGTAACGATATTGGATTCAATAATGGTTTTGATCTGATTAAATTAGCAGAACCAAAAATATTTGAGGGCGACACAACAAAGTTTTATTACAAATACACCCTTGATAATTTGTCGAATGGATGGCAATATTTAGTAGTGGTCACTGCGTTTGATGAGGGGGATAAAAATTTGGGTGTGGATCCGTTGGAATCCTCATTTACCGAAAATGAATTGCGTGCGTTTCCCGGAACCCCTGCCAATGATTTTGATAACGAAAATTCAAAAAAGGTCGGTGTGTATCCCAATCCTTACAGTACCAGTGCAGCATGGGATGGAAACACTTCACGTACCCGAAAATTGAATTTTTATAATCTTCCGAATCGTTGTGAAATATATATATACACCAACAGTGGAGATCTGGTAGCAACCCTTACACATGATTCTAAAAAATATAAAGGGGAAGGAATAGGCTGGACCAATAATTTTGGCAATTTGGAGCGAACTTATATGAGTGGGGGAGAGCACTCCTGGGATTTGTTAAGTGATTCAAAAACGCAATTAACATCAGGCATCTATTTATTTACCGTAAAAGACCTGCAGAGCGGAGAAGTTCAAAGTGGGAAATTCGCAATCATTAAGTAAAAAATTAGTTCCTTTGTTGCTTAGTAGCAAAAAAATGGCTACAAAGGAACAAAGAAACAAAGGGAATTAATCTTAGCGCCTTTCCGCCTTTGTGGCAAAAAAAATTTGTTTCTTTGTATCTTTGTAGCCTCTAAAAAAAATTTGTTTCTTTGTATCTTTGTAGCAAAAAAAAAATTGCAATTAAATTTCCCTGTATACGATCTTAAAACAAAAAATGAGGACGGCAAAAAACTAATTTACGACCCCATTCGTAAAAAGTTTGTGTCGCTTACACCCGAGGAATGGGTTCGTCAGCATGTGCTTTGTTTTTTAGTACAAACGAAACAATATTCTTCAAATCTGATTGCGGTTGAGCGGGAAATAAAATTCAATACATTAAAAAAGCGTTTTGATATTTTGGTATTCGATAAAAATTCGAAGCCCTTTATGCTGATTGAGTGCAAAGCATTCGATATTGAATTAACCCCTCAGACACTCCGGCAAATTGCTACTTATAATATGGTATTTAAAGTTCCTTATTTATTTATCAGTAATGGACTCAACCATATGCTGTTTAAGTTAAATGAGGAAAATAAGTACCTGCAAACCGATGTATTTCCCGAAATAAACAAGATCTGATTTTCAAAAAAAATCATTGTATCTTGAAAGTCAAATCTCCGCATTTTTTTGCAAGAAATTGATTTTTTGGAAATAGAAAACCCATAATGAGAATCAATAATTTTTTGACTAATTCTATTTCGTATGGGCATCATAAAAATTTTAGTTATAAAGAGGAGTTAATTGCTTCATTAAATGAGCATCAAATTGAATTCGATGAGAAGTACCTATTATAAACATTCAACCCCCTCGGGGTTGATAAGGTTGAAGGCATCTATGAACCCCGCCTCGTTTGAGGACGAGACGGGGCTATTATTGTTCAATCCTTATAGGATTGGAAAATAATAGGCACAGATGAAATGTACACGATTCCCAATAAGTACATTAAAAATAAATCTCCACATTTCTTGACAAGAAATTGATTTTTTGATATAGAAAACCCATCATACGAATCAACATTTTTTGACTAATTCAATTTCGTAAGGACATTTTTCTTCCGGTAAAACTTCATAACAGAAGTGCAAATCCGAAACAAATTTGGTTCAATGCGTAAGCACCATTGAACTAAAAATAAGCCAATAAGTCTGTTGAGCTAAAATACGGAGTAGGATGTAATGGGCAAAAAATACTTTTTAGGTTCCGGTTTGTCCGGCTGTGGTTATTACATCATTATACCGGCAAGAGTAGCACCCATGTATGAGGCCAGTGTTCCGCATATAAGTGCTTTGAATCCGAGTTTGGCAAGGTCGCTTCTCCTTTCGGGAGCTAGCTCTCCAATACCACCTACCTGGATGGCAATGGAACTAAAATTAGCAAAACCACATAAGGCAAAACTCGCTATCAATACAGATTTTGGAGCCAAATGTTGTGCTGCTATCATGGGCGTTAATTTTGAATAAGCCACAAATTCATTGATTACTAATTTTGTGCCCATCAGCGATCCAACCACATGGATGTCTTGCGCCGGCACGCCCATTGACCAGGCAAAAATGGAGAAAATACTTCCAAAAAGTTGATCTAAACTTAGATGTTGTAAGTCAATTGAAATGAAAGCCAACGACATTCCCTGAGCAGCAAACAGACTTCCGGTTTTGGCCAAAACAACATCAACCAGGGCAATGAGTGCAATGAACCCGATTAACATAGCAATTACATTCAGCGAAATTTTCAAGCCATCGGCAGCCCCGTGTGAAATGGCATCCAGTAAATTTGCATGAACTTTTTTTACTGTTAATTTGATGGCCCCTTTCGTTGGAGATTCTTCGGTTTCGGGCCAAACAATTTTGGAAATAACCAAAGCTCCGGGAGCAGCCATAATGCTGGCAGCAAGCAGATACGGAGCAGGAATGCCCATAGAAATATATACGGCCATAACCCCTCCGGCAATGGTAGCCATACTGCCACTCATACTGGCCAGCAATTCACTCATCGTCATGCTTGAAATATAGGGTTTAATCATGATCTGGGCTTCAACCTGTCCTACAAAAGTGCTGGCCACATTGGATAAGGCTTCACTACCACTCACCCGCATAAGGGTATGCACGATTTTTGCAATAAATGAAACCACAATTTGCATGAGTCCTATATGATAGGCCATACTTACCAATACCGCAACAAAGATGATGGTAGGCATTATTTTGAACATAAATAGAAAACTATATTGATCTCCAAAAATAGGTTTCAAAAGATCCGGTTTAATTAAGCCACCAAATACAAATTCCCCACCCTTATCAGCCAACATCAGTAATCCTTCAATCTTATTTCCAACATAAGCAAAGAGAGTAGAACCTATTTGTGTTTTTAAGATAAATAAGGCAAGGGCTAACTGTATGGCTAAACCACTAAATACCACCCGATAGTTAATTGCTTTTCGGTTATTTGACAGTAAGAAGGCAATGCCCAAAATAAGCAGGATGCCAATTACTCCGGTGAATCGTTCCATATAGTATGTAAATTTATTTTTCCTTTCGGAGTCTGATTTCATCCCGAATTCGGGCTGCGTTTGAGTAATCTTCTATTTTAATGGCATTATCCAAAAGCACATGCAATTGTTCCAATGTAAGTTTTGAGAATTCTGTTGCGGAGACCGGATTTTCTGTTTTACTTTTTTCAGGCGCGGCGGGTTTGGCTTCAGTTAAATCTTCGTTAAACAAAACCCCGGCGGATATCATAATATCTTCATAAGTATAGATCGGACATTTGAAACGTACCGCTAATGCGATAGAATCGGAAGTGCGGGCATCTATTTCACGAATCTCTCCCTGTTGTTCACAAATCATCTTGGCATGAAAAACGCCTTCATTCAAACTATATATCACTACTTCATGAATGACGATATCATATGATTTGCAAAAATTTATGAATAGATCATGCGTCATGGGACGAAAGGGAACAATTTTTTCAATTTCAATCGCGATTGCCTGTGCTTCGAAACTACCAATAACGATGGGTAATTTTCGGTTGCCGCTTTCCTCACCCAATATCAATGTATAGGATCCGCTTGTTTGTCCGGTACTCAAGCCTACTATATGTAATTTTATTCTGCTCATGCATCCTGTTTTTACGACAACGAAATAAGTAAATAAGATGAATGATTAAAATAATATTTATTAATAATTCAAAAAAGTTACAAATTTCGATTTACAAATTTCGATTTACGATTTATGATTTATGATTTACGATTTATGATTTACGATTTATGATTTATGATTTACGATTTACGATTTACGATTTACGATTTACGATTTATGATTTACGATTTATGATTTATGATTTACGATTTAAGATTTTCCCTCAAGCTTGTTGTGATTTAAAGATTTTTGCAGCTTCAATTATATTAGGCAAGACTTCAAAGGCATCTCCAACAATACCATAATCAGCGGCTTTAAATAAGGGAGCTTCCGGATCTTTATTGATGGCAACGATCACTTTACTTGAATTTACACCCGCCAAATGTTGTATGGCACCCGAAATGCCAATTGCAATATATAAATTCGGTTTGATGGTAATTCCGGTCTGACCTACATGCTCCGTATGAGGTCGCCAATCCATATCACTAACGGGTTTTGAACAGGCAGTTGCTGCACCCAAAATAGTTGCAAGCTCCTCAATAAGGTGCCAGTTCTCCGGGCCTTTCATACCTCTTCCACCACTCACAACCAGCTCGGCTTCTGTTAAAACAATTTTACCTTTTGCCCGCGCCACTTCAAGCGATTTTGTTAAATGATCTCCCGCACTTAATCCTGCATCAGCCTGAACCAATGAGGCAGTTTTTGGCAGTTCTTTTACAGCAAATGAATTAGGGGTGACGGCTAAAACTTTTATGGGTGTATGGATCGAAACAAGCGCAAAAGCTTTTCCCGAAAAAACAGTTCGCCTTACTTTAAATCCGGAACTTAAATCGGGGAAAGAAATAACTCCGCTAACCATACCGGCTTTTAATTGTGCTGCCACTCTGGGGCCAACCGATTTTCCGCTGTAGGTATTCGATATCACCAGTAAATCTGCTTTTTCATTTTGTGCAGCATGTGACAAAACCTTCGCATAGGTTTCTGCCGAAAACAGGTTCAATATTTCCTGGTCATAAATAAGCACTTTATCGGCACCATATTTTCCTAATTCTGATAATTGTTCGGGGGGCACATTTCCTATAGAAACTGCTGTACAGCTTCCACCGTTTTGTTGGGCAATTTGTGCTGCGTACGAAACCGCTTCAAAAGTAGATTTTTTAAAAGTTCCTTCCACGCTTTCTGCAAATACGATACTATTCATTTCTTCTGATTTTTAGTGGGTCAATTGGAGTTAAATTACTTTGGCTTCATTATGTAACAAGCCTATGATGGATCCGGCATCTTCCACCGAAATCATTTTGCAGGCACCTTTTGCCTGAGGTAATTCAAAAATCTCTGTCAGGCTATATACTTGTGAGACGCTTGGTTCAAGTACTTTTAAGGGTTTGGTTCGGGCTGCCATGATACCCCGCATATTCGGAATTCTGGTTTCAGCCAGATCTTTCTGTGCACTTGCAACCAATGGCAATTTCACTTCTAATTTCTCGCGACCACCATCAATATCGCGTTCTATCTGAGCGATCCCATTTTCTATTTCAATTTTAGTTACTACATGGATGCTTGCAATCCCCATCATTTCACCAAGGAGACCTGCCACCATGCCTCCGTTATAATCAATGCTTTCACGTCCGGTCAGGATCAAATCAAATGCTTCATTTTTTGCATAAGCGGATATTTGCTCAGCAACAAAATAAGCATCAACCGGTTCGGCATTTATTCTTACGGCATCATTGGCCCCTATAGCTAAAGTTTTGCGAATGCTTGGCTCGGTATCCGCCAGTCCAACATTAATTACGGTAACCGTTCCTCCCAGTTTTTCGGTAATTTCCAGTGCGCGGGTTAGGGCCAGTTCATCATAGGGATTGATGATATATTGAACCCCCTGGGTATTAAATTTCGTGTTGTTTTCGGTAAAACTTACTTTTGTAGTGGTATCCGGAACATTGCTGATACAAACCAAAACTTTCATTGTTTGAATTATTTATTAAGAGCGGCAAAAATATTATAATTATTAAGAATCAAAAATGCGTGAACACAGAATTGAAAAACTATTGGAAATGATAGCGGCCAATCAGGAGGATATTTTTGCCCTGTATGCAATGGGAATGGAGTGTTTTGGCCTGAATCGTTTTGAAGATGCTGAAAAATATTTTTTGAAAGTTTTAGCATTTGAACCGCAAAAAGTAACAGTTTATTACCAGTTGGCCAGGTTAGAACAAATTAAAGGGGAGGAAGAAGCGGCCTTGAAATATTTAAAAAAGGGGCTGGATTTACTAAGTGAAAGTGTGGATATCAAGACTAAAAACGAATTTCAATGTTTAATAAACGAAATTGAATGCTGACCGGCTGAAAGGGCAACCGTTAATTTCTATGATTTTTTTTAGTTTTTATTAAAATTATTACATTTGCTTGACAATTGTTAATTTTATCTTATTATTGTTTGACTATATTTTCGGTTGTGACTCGTTTTCTTTTTAGAATCTGAGTTAAATCCGGGAAAAGATTTGATCCTTGAAACGCCTAATTTTTATGACTAACATGAAAAAATTTTTTACTTTATTATTAATGGTAAATATTGCCATTGGGTCATCCGCACAATTGCCCACTAATAAATTGTCGGCCAGTATTGGTCTGGGTGTTCCCATCACATTTTTTTCGGTTAAATCAGGTTGGGTTGGCATCTATTCAGGTGCTCTTCGCTACTCTTTTAATAAAAACTTATCCCTTCAGGCAGGGATCACTGCCAATGAGTTTAATGGTTATCCAAATAACCCATCCAGCACAACCGTAACACCTAATTACGCTGCCAAAGACGTGGTTAGTTTTCGTACCGAGGTTTATGGTCTGAGTGGAACTGTTTTTTATAACCTTCATAAAATAAAAGGGATTGACGATACCAAATTTTTGCCCTATTTAAGTTTCGGTGCCGGCTTACTCTATTATAAACCAACTGCAAGTTATGTGAATGGTATTAGTAGCAGTGCTATCGTATTTGGACCGCCTGCCAGAGATTATCAGTTTGGATTAGGTACCCGTTATTATATCAATTCCATGTTGGATCTTTATGGCGGAGCCGAATACCATTTTATTGAAAGTTATTGGATGGATGGGGCTGCTGCCGATCAGAAACTTGACACTTACTTAAATCTTTATGGTGGTGTAAGTATTAAATTGGGCGCTAAGCCATGGGGGAATTTGGTGGATTGGTCGCATAAAGATATCAAAGATCCTAAAAACCCTAAAATGGATTATTCCCATTGGGCAGTTGATGGAACATTTGGCGTGCCTTATGTGTTTTCACCTGTGGGAAGTGATTTTTCGGGTATGTTTGGATTAGGGATCCGGTATTCTGTTAACACAGCATTGGGGATACAGTTGAATTACAATGGAGGGAATTTAACCGGTAGTCAGGATGTAATGCTTACTACCACCAAAGGAACCGGCCAGCCGATTTTTGTAAAGGATTATAATACCAAAATCAAACAATTTACCGTAAGAGGGGTTTTCAATTTAAGAAACTTAACTTCTGAACCGGCTGAAAGAACTCAGTGGAATCATTATGCTTCTGTTGGCGCAGGTTATATGCGCGGTACGCAAGACATTACCTATTCTGATAATTCTACCCAAACAGGTGCCAAGATTTATATGGATCCCGGTATTGAAAGTATCATTGTGGGTTATGAAGCCAGAAAATACCTTGCCAATAATTTAGACTTTATTGTTGGAGCTGATTTTAGCATGAATCAAAGTAAATACATTGATGGGGCTTATGATAAAGGCAGCTTGAATTCGCATATATATACACATGTCGGACTTTCTTATAAAGTAGTAAAAAATCGTGACCAAGAGCATATAGATTGGTCGCATAGTTCCTATAAAAATCCTGTTTATCAACCCGAAGAATACAAATACACCCCGGATGGACAAAATCTGAATAAGTTTTCTTTAGGGATCAGATTATCTAATTTGTATGATCTGAAATATACTGCTTACGATATTCTTCCCAGCGGATTTAATGCAAGCGATCCTTATGGCTTACACGGACCAAAAACTAAATTTGATATTGCCGCAGGTTTAGATCTTAGTTATTTCTTCAGCCCGTCATTTAGCATGGATCTCTCTTATGATAAAGGTAAAATGACCGGCGCCAATTTAACAGAATACTACCAGTCGAATGTTTCTTTGTTAGGATGGGGAGCAAATTATGATCTAAAGAGAATCATTCACACTGCCGATTATAAATTGGTGCCATACGTAAGAGTAAGTGTTTCGCGTGGTGCGTATGATGCTGAGAGAAAATTCATAAAAGATGATATTACTTTCAATCGTACCAGTGGAAAAGCTATGGTAGTAGGTTTTGGTGCAGGCCTGCGATATCACATCGACCAAAACTGGCATGTTAACCTGATGAGTGAATATATGACTATCCATACCGATGCCTGGGATGGATATGATTACGGCTCAGGAAGAGATCAGATGATTAAAACATCTCTTGGGCTCAGGTATTCATTTGGACATGGAAAGCATATTGATCAAATTCCGTTATCGAAAATAAAAGAACGCGAATATAAAACAGATAAAATGATCGCTTCACAAAATAAAGGTGGAGAAAAACAGGGGGATAAATCACCGGGTTTGAAAAATGATACAAGAGTAGAAAAAGTTCAATCCAATATTGATAAACAAATAAACAAAGCGGTAAAGGATTTGAGCCAACTGGATTCTCTCGAGAAACAAATAAATGGGATCAATTCGATGGATGCAGATCAGGATGGCGTTCCGGATAAGTATGACAATTGCCCGAATGTGTTTGGTTTGTTTTCCAATAATGGCTGTCCGGATATAACCGGAAAAACAAGCAATAATACAAAAGCACCTGGAACCGGAGCGGATAATACAAAAGCACCCGGAACAATTAACATGGGAGAAATTTCAAAAGCACCGGGAAGCGGAAAAACAGAACCAAATTCAAAAACAATTGATGTAGGGAAACTTAATTCTTCCTCGCAAGAAAATAGTGCCTTATCAATTGGAACTACCACTTTTATTTATCATGCCAATGATCGCGTGAAGAATGAGGTTTTATTAGAAATCAGCATGGTAAGATTTGCACTGGGTTCAACCAAATTGACTCCTAAAGCAATTGAAAATTTAAATACGGTTGCTGTGGTGATGCTCAATAATCCAGGCTATGTGCTGAATGTATTTGGCTATACCGATGCTACCGGTAGTGATGCAGTAAACATGAAATTAGCCGAAAAAAGAGCTAATAAAGTTAGTGCCTATTTGCTATCGCGGGGTGTTTCACTGGATCGCTTAAAAATTTCGGTTATGGGTAAGGTAAATCCCATTGATAACAATGAAAATAAAGTTGGACAAGCCAATAACAGAAGAGTAGAATTCAGGCTGGAAAAATAGCTGCTAATTAATACCAATTTTTTCGAAAAAGCCCCGTCTCATTTTTGAGTACGGGGCTTTCTTTTATATATTACTTTCTTAATCATTCCGTGTTCAGTATTTCAATGAGCTATTTATCGCCTGAGTGCATGATCCCGCTTGTTAATTTTGAAAAATGATCGCATTTTGATTGGGCAAAGGGTAGGATTTCTTAATTTTCTCATAAAACACCCAAAATGTAAGTTCCTAAAAATAATTTTTACTTTATTTCACATTACAATATACGCTATTTAAATAAATAAAACAGCCAATTAGCATTTTTTGCGCATATATTGCAAGCTGAGTGTAAAAAAATTGTTAAGACTTACTATGTTTATAAAACTATTTACTGTACAAAATCAAATTGAAATTGCTTATTGAAGATAATCTATACAATTAAAAATTAAATCAGAAATCATATATAAGCTTTGGCCTGTATGTGCATAGTTGGACTACTATTTTTGATGTATTTTTTTTAAGTTGAGAATCGGACGAAGGCATTCAATTTGGTTTGTTTAGAATTAAAAAAAACAAATCATCTATATTATGAATTCATCAACAAAATGCCCAGCAAAAATCAAATCATTTGATTTCTCAAAAATTTCAGTTGTTAGCAATACCCTCAGGTTAAAATCCGGACTGCTTTTGCTGTTAATGTTATTTGTATTTGGCAACCTGTCTGTATATGCGCAGGCAAATATTGCCAATTATGCGTTTAGTACCAATAACAATGGTACACTGGCGCAAGATCTCAACTCCAATACGGTTGACATGACGACGGGAACCACAACGATGATCGCGGGAGGTTTAACCAATGCATCCTCTACAGTGGTTTCGATTCCATTTGAATTCTATTTTATGGGAACACGCATGAATCAGCTGAGTGTAAACCATGGAGGAATAATTGGTTTAGGATTTTTAGTGGTTCCATCAACTACCTTTTATGGTGCAACTACAAACCTGCTTACGCCATTTGGAATCAGTAATTCAGGTGGAAATATTAATTCGATCGGACCGGCATCTACCGGTAAAATTCATTATAAAGTGATTGGAACTTATCCAAACCGATGTATGGTGATTGAATTTCTGAACATGCGGGTGAGTCAGTTTTCGATGAATACAACTGCTGCCAATTTATGTACCTATCAAGCGAGAATTTATGAAAAAACCGGTTTGATAGAATATGTATATGGAAACATGTATATAGACAATTTGTATTTATCCGGAAATTTTGCAATCGGAGTTGCCTCCTCAACAACCATTCAAAAAGTGGTTGATATTACTACGCAAACTGAAGCTGTTAATCCTCCAAATATCGCTCCTTATTCTATTCCTTCGTCAAGCGTTGGTAATATTACCAATTTACACAGTACAACTAATGGCAGTCGCAGGTATTATCGGTTTACACCTTCTGCTCCAACCGCACCCACCAATTTTACAGCATCAGAAATTACGAGTGATGGGATGTTTCTTTCATGGAGTGATAATGCGCTGAATGAAACCGGTTATGATATTTATATTTCAGAAAATGGCGGAACCACTTACCGTTGGTTTACTTCGGTTGCAGCAAATGTGACCACAACCAATACCGCAGCTTTAAAAGCCGGTACAACTTATAACTGGCAGATTTTTGCCAGGAAAGAAGCTTTTAGTTCCACTGCAGCGAGTACAACCGGAACCACAACAGGTGGTTCAACAATTACCGCGACGCTAACAGGCGGTGCCTGGACCAGTACTGCTACTTGGGTAGGTGGAGTGGTGCCAACAATAGGTCAAAATGCCGTGATTCCGGTGGGTTCAACGGTAACCATTGATGCTGCCAACCAGAATTGCAGAGACCTGACTGTAAATGGTTCTCTGGTTTATTCGGATGCAGTTGCAGGGGGTTTGATTGTAAATGGGGAAATATCGGTTCCATTAGGTGGCTCCTTTACCGCCGGTGCGGGTGGCCTTACAACACATACTTTAGCTGTTGGTGGTAATTCAGCTGTTACGAATTACATGAGTACCGGTTCTATTACAGTTAATGGAACCATGGATATGAATACTTCTGCCGGAGTTTTGGTTTCAATATATGGTTTATTAGATGGTGCCATATCAGGAACCGGAACCATAGATTTCTACAGCTTGTCTTTTAATAAAGGACTAACTGCATTGCATAGAGACCTGAACCCAACCTATGAGATTAATTCTGTTATTACCATCGCGCCTGCTGTGGGTCAAAATAAGTTTGGCGTAAATTTTGGGACCGTAAAAATTAATGCGGCGGTAAGTTTGTTTCCTTGGGGAACCTCATCAGCAGTTGTTGGAACGGGAGGTCGCTTATGGTTGAACAACGCCTCTGCTATATTATCTTCGAATACTCCCTTTACAGCCACCAATGGGGGATTTGCACAAATTCAAGGTGAATTGAAAATGGATGCAGGTACTTTTACATTTGGTTCAGGCACAACCGGCGATGGTTTTTCTTTCAATTCAGCCAGTTCTGCATTGGTAATGAATGGAGGCACAATAAATGCATATGGACAACTTAGTTTTGTTTCCTCAACCAGTAATCAGTTTATTATGACTGGAGGTACCATAAATATTAACGGTAATAACCCTTTAGTTGCACCTTCAACAAGTGTATTATTTAGCATTGGTTCATTAACTACCGTAAATTGGTCGGGAGGAACCGTGATTGTAAATAATCCAAACGCTTCAGCAGGGTTAACTGCAGTGAGCTTAAATTCGGGTGGTAATAAAATTGTAACCGGAGGTACCCTTCAAATAGGTGATGGCGTAAGTACACTTAGCGGTGGAACTTTTGGTAATACTTCCGGTTTCGGATTATTAATGACCATGCCTGTTTGGGACCTGATTATTGATAACCGGGTAGATGCATTTCCTTCACGTATGGCAAGACTATCAGGTGCAGTAAATGTTGAGCATAATTTAACCATCAATGGAAATGGATATTTGTACTTAGGAAGTGGAGGTACAGGACAAACTCTTTCGGTTAGAGGTAATATACTTGTAAATTCCGGTGGAACCATGGCAGGTGCGGAAGTTGGAAATGTTACCCCAATTTTAGGAACTGTTGCATTGAACGGTTTTGCTCCTCAAACATTTGGTGGTGCAGGTACCCTTAGTAATATTCAGGCATTAACCATTGTGGATACTGCCGGGGTTACGCTGAATTCAAACCTGAATGTGAACCAGGTAAACCTCTCTTATGGAACCCTGACTCAGGGAAGTGGCGCAGTATTGACAGTGGGCAGAAGTGTTGCAAATCCGGTTATCGTTGTTGGATCAGGCAATCTTCTTTTTCCGGTTGGACAATTTTCAGCCATTCCTACTTTCGTAACTTCTTTTGGAAATTTACAGTTACAATACCTGCAAACCAATGGGGCACTTACCATGGGTGCTTATAACGAAGTACCTGCAGGTGCTAGTTTGAGTTTGAGCAACTTTGTCATAAACAACAGTTTTGGGCTTACCCTGAATAAAAATATAACCACAGATGCGATCACCATGACCAATGGGGATATAACCTTAGGGACAAATAATTTAACCATAGGAACTGCAGGTATTACCCCTGGAACACTAAACTATACTGCCGGAAATATTATTACCAATTCAACAGGTAAGCTCATTCGCTGGATAGGATCAACCACTCCAACCTCAGTTGCGAATGGAAATTTAGGACATTTTCCTTTGGGAACCGCACTCACCAACAGGCATGTTTGGTTGTACTATTCTTCTACAACTGCTTTTCCTGCTGCAGGTGGAACTTTTGCCATGAATCATTCGGCAACAGCGGGTTCAACAACTTTTGCCCCGGCATTTTTAGATACCTTATCTTTTACTGCTTCTGGTTTTGGAATCGGATCAGCAAATATAACAACCAGCACGCAGGCTGCTTTCCTTTTAGCTATTGGTGATCCGGTTAAGTTTTTTTCAACGGGTTCTGCAACGCTTCCAAGCAATCTATCTACTGCAACTACCTATTATGTACTTACTGCAACGGCAACCACAATTACCATAGCATTGACCCCGGGAGGTACCGCAATTACCATGACTACTGCTGGAACCGGTGGATCCGGATCCAATTATAACAGGGTCTATAGAGTTATTACTTTAGAAAAACGCTCGAATGCAAGTTGGACACTTACTTCTCCAACTCCACCAGCCTCCCTTACCGGCACGATTAACATTCGGGTGCAAGGTTCAAATATCATACAAACAATAGGAAGTTATACCGATGTGTCTTTGTCTGGTTCAAGCAGTTTTGCCCCTGGGTCTATTTCTGCAGGAACCGGAACTTTCCGTCCCAATCCGCAAGCTAACCGTACGGGAATAGCCAGCGTGGCTTCTTTATTATCAACCTATTATTTGGCAGCACCTTCCGTAAATTTCGGATCAGAAATTACTACCGTTACCTCTGTAGCATCGGGAGATTGGGGGAATGCCGCAACCTGGTTGGGCAATGCAGTTCCCACTTCGGATCAGAATGTTGTTATTCAATCCGGCCATATTATAAATTTAACCGGTGGTGTTTCACCGTATACCTGCAATAACCTTACAATAAATTCCGGTGCTGTTTTAAACACGGCTGCCGATGTATTAACCATTGGTCCCGCAAATGGAGGTAACCGTAGTTTATTGGTTTCAGGAACCTTAAATGTTTCGGGAACTGCTACCATAAATGTAAATGGCAATATGGCTATCCTGAGTGGAGCTACCTTTAGTTTTAGCGCAGGTAATATTAATATTGACGGAAATGATGGAACTTTATTAGGTTCGGTTCCAACATCGGCAGATTTATTTTCTATTGGTCATTTAACTTTAGGGACTTTTTCAACAGGTTCTATACTCGTAAATGGCGGTACACTAACCATTGTTGACCCACTTTTTTCGGGTTCAACAAATTATGCATTTGCATACAGATCTGGTAGTCCGAGTAATGTTTTTGCGGGTAATACCCTCGTTTTAGGAGGCAGCACTGGCTTAAATAAATCCGGCCATACCAATGGTTTCATGGTAGGTACCTTTATTAATTCAGGCAGGGTTCTTTTGGGCAATGTTATTGTTAATGGTCAGAACCTGGGGAATACCACCAATGGAGGAAGATTCGTTTCAACACCCACAGGTTCCGCATCAGGTTTTGATTGTATAAACCTTACCGTTAATGCTAATTCAGAGATCAGGCAGCCTTCCTCATCCGGTGAAAGTATTTTAATTGCCGGTAATTTAATAAATAATGGGCTGATTACTACGCAAAGCCTTTCTACCCCAAGCACTTTCATTTCATCAGCTGAAGGATTAAAATTTGCGATGTTGACCAGCACCACTGAAGTGGCTTCCATTTATAACCAGACCGTAAGCGGTACAGGGTTATTTAGAAATGTGATGCCCGGTATTCCAACCTTGGTAACGTCAGGTATTAACTATCAAATAGGGGATATACTTACCTTAACCGGGGGTACTACTACCAGTCCGGTTAGGTATATTGTGACGAATGTGAGTACCGGACTTGGCGGTTTAATCTCCTCCAGTTTCGCGGTTTCAGATCCGGGAGCAGATTATACGGGCACTTTACCTGTAACACCTTTTGCATTTTCTGGTGGAAGCGGTACAGGCGGTGTACTTACAACCATTGCAACCACCCAGTTTTATAAAACAGCAGATATTTCCAGTTTGATTATTGGTTCAGCTTCCGGTAATTCAACTTTATTGCCACAGGTGAGCCCTATTGTGTGGAATTTAAATAATATGGTAGTGGAACGTTTGAGCCTTTCAGCCGGAATCCTTTATTTAGGCTCCAATACCATGACCTTAGGCAGAACCTATAATAGTGTTTTAGGTACCAATCATGCCTCAGGAGCTTTGGCCTGGACTACTCCCATTCAAACCAATATGTGTGGAATTCAGGTGAGTACAGGTGTTTTTAGAAAAGTTATTTCTAATATTAATTATGTTAGCACATTTGCCTCTCCAACTGTTACTGCCAGTGCATTTCCACTTGCCACAATTGCTACCAGTTCTGTTCCGAATTTTGGTGTTTTTCCAATGGTACAAGGTTTTAGAAACCGATACCTGCAAATAGCCTGGTCGGCCGCGCCTACCATGACTGCAACAGGTTCCGGAATATATGCGGTTGGCCATACAAATTTAGATGGTATAAGTACCATTGGTGCTCCATTCGCAGAAAATGCGCTATCATATGATAAAAAGACAAATTCAACCTGGGCTTTAACCATTCCAACTGCACCAACTTATACGGTTACCATTCCAACTTTCCTCATGAGAATTCAGGCAGACAGCGCTTCTCTTTATCCCGGATTAATTGCCAATGGCAATATGTGTTTATCATCCGGTGCTGTGGTTCCGGGATGGTTTTCAGCAGGCACAGGTACTATCTTTGCGCCTCAGGCCAATCGTACCTTAATTCCTAATGCCAATTTAGCAGGGACATACGCCTTTGCTGGCGTAAGCACAGATATGAACATTGTTTCAAACGCAACAGGCGACTGGAACACAGGCTCAACCTGGGTGGGTGGTGTGGTTCCTGCTGCCACCAATAATGTAACTATTTTAAATACACATACCGTTACATTAGCCGGTGCGGCAAATAATTATTGCAAAAATCTAAGCATCAATACCGGTGGAACTTTAATTGCCAATGCCAATGCACTTACGATTGGAAGTTTAAATAACAGCCTTTTGGATGCACCGGGTAACCTCTCCATTAACGGTGCAACCCTGAATGTAAACGGAAGAATAAATGTAACTTCAGCTACCGGTTCTGCCTTTACTTTCCTCTCAGGAACCATCAATGTGGATGGGAATGATGGAACAATAGCAAACAGTGTTCTTACGGGTAGTAATTTATTTAGTATAGGTACCACCGGAGGAGTGAACGTAGTAGGTGGAAATATAAATATTATTGATCCACCCATTGGAACTTCAGGTAACGCTTTTATTTTTAGCGGAGGTACTACCTTTATCTGGCCGAATCTGAATCTTATATTTGGTAATGGAGCCAGCGTTTCGCAGTCTGCAATTAATGTTACCACTGGTACAAGTGTAACGGCCGATTTTGGTTTCAACATTTCAACTTCCGGTGTTAGAATAGGCAGTTTAACCATTAATAGCGGTTCAACTTTAAACAGGAGAGTGTCTAACATTGGTACTTTATATGTCAAAAATAATATTACGATTATGGCTGGAAGCCAATTCAGAAACTCCAGTACCTTAGGTTTAGCCGGAAATTTTGTGAATAATGGCGAATTTGTGAATACCAGTACCTTAACTTTTAGTTTATCGGGTTCAGTTACACCGAATGCCCAAACCATTACAGGTACCGGTAATTTCCGGAATACCTTACCAACGGTTGCATTGTCGTCAGGAGGAACCGGTTATGCAGTTGGAGATATTATTCAGGTAGCCCCGGTTGGAACCACCGGAACACCCATAGAAATTTATGTAAGCTCTGTAAGTACTGGTGTAATTAACGGTTATTTTGTATCCGGATTGGGAACCCTTACGGGTACTTATGATAATACTACCAGTGCTCCGCATCCAACTACTACTACAGGTGCCGGAACCGGAGCCACTTTAAGCTCTGTAACAAATCCAATTAAAACGGCTTTATTTACCAATCTTACTGTATTTAACAGCCATGCTTCGGGTGTAAATATATCTGCCATTTCAGGGACTGTAGATCCGGGTGTATTATCTACCGTTTCAGGAACCTTTACCTTATCTGGTGCTTCCATTCTGGACGTGGGTTCCAATAAATTTGTGTTGGGATTCAGAGATCCTTTAACTACCAATGCCACTCCGAATGTTTCAGGTACACTTTCTTTTGGTACGCCTGCAAGAATAAAAACAACAGGAAGTGTTTCCCGTTATTTTGCAGTAAATGGTGCCCCAACTGATATTACAATAACAACTTCCTTTATTCCTATCGGAACTGCTTCTGATGTGCGATATGCAGGATTTTCATTCGATGCAGCTACCGCCTTTACTGCCGGTGGTTATATTTCAGTAACCCATTCCCCATCCAGTACCATCAATACCGTTGCCCCGTCTTTCACAGATGGCGCTCTTACCATTGACCGGGTTACCCAGGCAAGTTGGGCAGTAGCAAGTGGTGGTGGATTGACAGCTACCGGAAATATCAATTTAAGAATTTTTGGTTATGGCGTTTTTGCTCCGCCTTCACCGGCTGATATTTCCTTGACCCTTGCTACAGCGGTAGCTCCGGGTACTTATGTAGCCGGAAGTGGGCTTACTGCCAGCCAACCGCAGGCAAATCGGGTCTTTACCAGTTTAACAGATTTTAATAATACGTTCCAGATTGGCGCAAATGCAAGCAACCTTTCAGAAAGATATACCATTACTTCGGGTAACTGGAATGATCCTACTATCTGGGATGGAGGTACAACCGTTCCGGGCTCCAATGACAATGTTCGGATCGTGGGTGGGCATACGGTAGCGCTGAATGCCAATGCTACTATTATTGGCCTCAATGTTCAGAATGGAGCTATATTAAATGCAGCAGCTAATACCTTGAATGTTACCGGAGCCGTCAGCGCTTCGGGAACTATAAACTTTAGCGGTGCAGCGGTAAATATTACTGGCGGAACCGGAAGTGGAATCCTAATTCCGAATAACGGTGTATTAAATATATCAGGAGGCACCATTAACCTCGGTCCTGCAGGTGGTGGCGACCGGAAAGTGACTCAGAGTGTGGGGGGTACCTTTAATATGACTGCCGGAACCTTGAATATTAATGGAAATTTCACCATTGCCGGAGGTAGTTTTAGTATGAGCAATGGCGCTATTAATATTGATGCAAACTCAGGAAGTGTTCTGACTTCGCTGAATAAGGATCAAAGTATTTTCAGTATTGCTACCACTTTGGGTGGTGCCGTTACCGGAGGTACCATTACTATCGTAGATCCTCATCTTGAAAACGGTAACGGTTACGCATTTACTTCTGCGGCAACGGTTTCGAATATATGGATCGGCAATACCCTGCGTTTTGGTGACGGGGTAAGTACGCAAACCTCTACCAAAGCCGGTGCTTTTGCTGTATATATGTCGAGTACCCATAACCTCGGTAATGTGATCATTAATGGCGGCTCGGTGGGAAGAAGATTTGTGAATGTAGGATTAATCAGTACCGCTCCTTCGGGTGCACTCAGTGCCACTAATTTAACGGTTAATTCAGGATCAGAACTCCGGTTCATGGGATCGGATGGTGCCAATACTTCTTTAAATGTGAGCGGAAATTTAACCAATAATGGTGCCATTATTGGTGGTAACAGTTTTGGTTTCCGTACTTCAACAGGTACGCTTACAACTACCGAACAAACCCTTAGCGGTACCGGAACTTTCTCCACACGTGCTTTCAGGGTAATTTCAATGAATGTAGCCGGAACCGGTTATGTAGTAGGTGATATTCTAACTTTTACCGGAGGTACTGCCAATACGTATCCGCAGATTCTTGTTACTGGTGTGGATGGTGCAGGAGGAGTTAATAACTGGCTTCCTTATACCAATGGAGATTATACCGTTTTGCCTGCCTTAACCACCATTACTTTAAGTGGTGGAACCGGAACCGGTGCCATTGCTAACATAAACAGCGTAGCCGCCACCAGTCCGAATGCCCTTTGTTTATTGGGTGTAGGAAATATATACAGTGTAGCGTTTACAAATGGAAATACGAATGGGATCAACTGGAATATTAATAACCTGAAGGTTGTAAATACGATTACATTCTCTAACGTAAGTGGTATTGTCAATAAAGTAAATTTAGGTACCAATACGCTAACTCTTGGCGACAGCACAACTACCATAACAGGTGCCTTATCCTGGAGTGCCGGAGGTTTTACAGCAACTACCGGTAAATTCAGAAGGTGGTTCTCTACTGCAAATATGTCAACTTCTGCAACAACAAGCGGTGCGGGTCATTTTCCGTTTTATGATGGAACCAATCTCAGGCATTTGTTTGTTTATTCAAGTGTTGCTGCTGCCCTATCATCAGGGGGCATGATAGAAGCCAGCCATAGTACGGGTACGGGTTTATCCAGTATTACTGCTATAGATGATAATGGATATCCGATCAATACAAGAGGTAATGCGTCCTGGACGCTTGCAACAGTGAACGCACAAAGTCCAGCTCCAGCCATGGCGTTGAATACAGGTATTTCATTAAACCTGGCACTCAGAGGCGATGGACTTCCATCTTTGGTAAATACCATAGCTGATATGAGAATTTTACAGGCAGCCGGTGCAGCCGGTTCGCATCTTACGGGTTCAGGAACGCTTGCTAATCCGGTAGCTGCCAGAACTTTTAGCAGTTTAACAGATATTTCAAATACCCATTATTTTGGCGGACATTCTACCAATTTCAATGCCATTGTTCCCATCACAACGATTGCAGATGGAAACTGGGGCGATCCTGCTATTTGGAGTACAAGCGCTGTTCCGACAGAACTTAACTCAGTTACCATAAACCACCAGGTAAATATGAGCGGTGGAACCCCACCTTATGCAGCATATTCGGCTATTGTTGCCAATACTGGATCCATTTATCAAACTGCCAACACTTTGAATATTTTTAGTGGTTTAACCATCAATGCTACAAATGGTTTAGTTAGCTTGTATGGGGGTACCCTCAGTGCTACAACCCTGTCTCTTTCCGGCAAACTGCGTGCATTCGGGGGTACATTGAGCTTATTAGGAGGTTCGGGAACAGGCCTGACCCTAAATTCAGGAGGTATATTTAACCTGTCAGGTGCAACCGTGAATGTGGGTATTGGAAATAATTATTCACGATTTACAGTGAGCAGTTCAGCCACTACCATTGATTCAATTTCTTCGGGAACCCTAAACATTAACGGAAACTTAGTTGTAGGAGGACCCATGATACAAACCGGAGCTAGCATCGTAATTGATGGGAACTCGGGTAATGCTTCTACTAGTGTTGCCACCGGAAATCCATTATTTAATATAAATAGTACCGCAGCAGCCGCTACTACCTCATTTAGTGCCGGAACCATCCTAATTGTGGATCCGATGCATTCCTCTTTGCCAACTTCCACCATAAACAATCAGGCGGTTTATATCGCCAATTCATTTGGTTCAAATTTCTTTACGGGAACCCATACCATACAATTGGGAGATGGCGTGAGTACCACACCGGGCAGTAATAGTGGCTTTAGTGTTGAAACCTTTGGTGCCTTTAACTATTCACCACTGCAGAATCTGATCATTAATGGTGGCTCCACAACAGGCAGATGGGGAAGTACCTCTAACGGAACTTCAACCTCCTATGGTACCCATATTAAAGGGAACTTAACCATAAATAGTGGTAGTGAGTTCAGGCATGTTAATAATCCGGTTCAATTTGAAGTAGGGGGTAATATAGTGAATAATGGAATACTTACTGTTTCTCAATCTACAGCGATGGTAATTGGAAAAACCAATGCACCCTATACACCTCAGGTAACACAAACCATTAGTGGAACCGGTACATTCAGGAATTTAGTTCCGTTTACAACTCCCGGAACCTATACCTTACCTCCGGCCGTTTCGTCTCCAACAGCTGATGAAGATTTTGGAAATATTACCATCACGAATGGTGCTACAACCGTTATAAACAATACAACACCGGTTACAAGCATGGTAGGAACCATTGGTACAGCAACAGGAACATTGGGTTCTTATAGTGATTTTACAGCTATTACCTCATTTGGTACTCAAACCTTTACACTTAATGCAGGGACTTTATATAATTTTTCAGTGTCTTCTCAAACGACTGCAAGTCCCTTTAGTAATGCCATGGCTATTTGGATTGACTATAACCGCAATGGAATTTTTTCAGATGCGGGTGAACAAGTTTATACTTCTCCTACAACAACTTCTGGAATCCATACTGAAACTGGGACATTTACCGTTCCTCTAACAGCAATTAACGGAACTACCCGTATGCGTGTTGCTTGCAACGAAGGAACAATTAGCTCACCTACTCAAGCCTTTACATGGGGAGAATATGAAGAATATACCCTAAATATAGTGAGTGCCAGTCTGGGTCAGCCAACCGCTCATATAGCTAACCTTACCATCAATAATTCAGTTGCCAATTCAATAGTAAACTGGAATTTAGACAGTACCGGTATTTCAGGAGCAC
>CAYHCF010000027.1:0-47145 GCA_964355075.1 uncultured Chitinophaga sp. | reverse complement strand
GAAATAGAAAGTTTTGCACTCCAACCGTAACGCCTCACCTGATACGCGGGTGTTATTTCGTCCTTGATAAAAATACTTGGCTTCTTTGCCTCCACAAAAAACAGTCGCTTGCCGTTGCCGATACGGAATGAGTAATCTGGGGCTTTGGTTTTTTCGCCAACTTTTACTTTGTCCTCGTAAATTACTTCCCGGTATGCTTCGGCATAATCGTTTTCATTGTCAATGTCCCAACCCAATGCTTTGAAAAAGGGATTGATGAAATCCTGCCGTGTTTTGGCTTCGTTGTAGTCGGTTTTGGTGTATGATTCTGCCTGCTCGTCAAATCGTTGGACAAGTTGTTGTATTTTTATAATGGCAGTTTCTTTAGTTGTCATACCGTTTATCAGAATCTTTTCCGTTTAAGATTCCAAAGATAATTTTTAAACGGTCATTTTGCCATGAAAAACGATTGCCTTTTTGAAGTGCTGTAGGTTGCTCATGGTAGCCTTTATGTTTAATGGAATTTTTAATAAGCACAAAAGACACTATTGGATACACAAAGTTCAGAAGATGACCCAATCATTTCATTTTCTTAAAAACATAAGGCTGATAGTCAATAAAATCGGCGACTTTAACCGTTATGGAAACCACTTCATTATTAACCATTTCAAATGGCAATACCTGCACGCCACAGGTAATATCGGTATAGGTGCAAAGAAATTTTTCATTTCCTAAATATTGCAGTTTGCCCACATTATTCGGGTGGTGACTAAAATAAATATTCAGATTGTCTTTCACGGCTTTAATTTCCATTTTTCCATAAAAAGGATTCTCATAAACTCCGGTATATTTCTTTAAATCGAGAGGTGATTTTGCGTTCTGTTGAGCGAGGGTTTGCAGGCTGTCTATTTCAGCTATTTCCTGTTGGTTTCTTTTTTGAGTGGGCACAAAATACAATTGGCTGATATTTCGGTAAGGCATATCAAAATAGGCTTCAATTACCTGTTTTACCAAAGCATCATACAAGGAGTTGGCATCGGTATTGGTATAGACTAAAATGCCTAAATTTTCTTCCGGGATAAATTCTGTTTTGGTAACAAATCCATTGGCACCTCCGCTGTGTTCCCATATTCTGCGTGCATTATAATCATAGCTTTGCCAACCAAGACCATAGTTGGAAAAATGTTTGGTTTTAAACGCACGCGAATTCACATCGTTTGAAACCATTTGCGACCTGCGTGTTTCGGCAAGGACCGAAAAAGGCAATAATCTTTTTCCGTTGAACCTGCCACTGTCTAATTGAAACAACAACCAGTTGGCCATATCATGTGCACAGGAATTTATTGCCGCCGAAGCTCCCATATTATCAATATTACAGAGTGGCATTACCGCCAGTTTATCATGAACCAGAGTATGCGGTTTACAGGCATTTTTATCAAACAACATCATCTCATAGTGAGAATTTGTATGCTTCATATCCAGAGGTTCAAAAAAATGGTATTTAATAAAATCGTCCCAGCTGGTATCGGTTACCGCCTGAATGATTTCTCCTGCGGTGATAAATGCAGCATTACAATAACCATATTTATAGCGGAAAGGATAAATAGGTTTGGTTAAGGCCAGGTGTTCAATGATCTCTTTGCGGGTTAAATTACTTCCCCAATTTAAAAAATCTCCCTGAAAAGTTCCCAATCCAATGCGGTGGCAGAGCAAATCTCTAACTGTTACCAATTCTGTTGAAGTAGGTTCATACAGTTTAAAATAAGGCAGGTATTTTGTGACCTTTTCATCCAAAGAAAGTCGCTTTTCCTGATTCAACAGAGCAATTGAAGTGCCCGTAAATGCTTTGCTATTGGAGGCAATCTGAAACAAAGTAAATTCATTTACCGGATCGGTTTTACCGGCTTCTTTGGTTCCATACCCTTTGCAAACAACCACTTTGCCATCTTTTACAATGGCAATTGCCAAACCCGGCACCTGCCAGCGATCCATTTCACGTTTGATATAGTTGTCTAAAGAATCTTTTACAAAGACCGGTTGAGCCAATAGGTTCAGGCTTGATAGTAGGAATAACAAGTTGAGTAATTGTTTTTTCATGAAATTGATATTAAAAGTTAACAGGATCCGAATTAATTTATTGGTAATCATTTACTATGGGATTCTTTCCATAAAATCGTTCTCAACAACCATTTTTAAAATGCCGTATTCCTTATTATAGAATAGGGTATCATTATGGGTATCAGGTGGAATCCAATTTGTAATCATTCTGACATTTTTATAATTGAAACCATTTATTGTCAATGAATCAAACCAACGTGCTGGCCAAGTTGGCTTAACTAATTCATCCGGACTTGCAGAAAAGACATACTTAGTGGTAGGCTTTTTTATTGGTAACCAAACATTAATAAATATAGAAGAACGGTTAAACGCATCCAAATATAAATCAAATGTAATTTGGTTAATGGGCTTGTTAATTAGTTTTATGGTGTAAGATAATTGCTCATAGTGATAATTAGGAGGACATTCTACCTGCATGGCAAGTTGCATGCTTGAATTTACTTGCGTTAAAACATATTTTGCAATTTCACCATCATTATTACGAAAATTTATGGTATCATTAATAAGGTAAGGAATTACACTTTTACCTTCAGGTGAGACATATAAAAAACTCGGATCTTTTTTGGGACAACGTGTACAAGAATTATACAATAACATACCAGAAATAAAAAATAAAACAATTTCTTTTGGCTTCACTTTATATCCGTTTTTTTGTAAATGTACTGCTAAATAATGCATTTTCATCTTTTACTGCGGCGTATTGGTAACCCGTAACTGGCTTCCATAATTACCTACATAATATTGCCGCAAACCTCTGGTGGCCGGACCGGAAACCTGTGAACCATTCATGGCTGTGAATTTGGAATTGCAGCAGGGGGAGAATTTTCCCATTCCATTGTATTGGCCGCAGCGAAAAAATAAGGTTGAGCTATCCAGGCTGATATAACTGCAGGAACTATCGGGTTTAAAAGGGCAGGTTCGGTCGAAGGCAACATATTGTTCCGTTCCGGAAAATCCGGTATTGTAAACCATTACCCCTCTTTGTTTATAGCCTGCATTGGTTTGAATAAAATAACCGTTTGGAAATTTCAGATCAGCCGCATTTGGCAAATCCAAATTGATAGTGAAATCAACGGGAACCGGCGAAAAGAAATCAATATTGGCATTATTGGTATTATTATTCTTTTTGCAGGCGGAAAAAAAGATTGTAATAAGAATTAGGGCCATCACCTTATTATATTTCATCATGAAATTTATTAAATATTATCTTTGTATTAGGTCTGATCTAGAATGTTCACTGGCAAGGCATGCGATTTCCCCAAAAGCGCAGTCCCGTCTTAAGTGACGGGATGAGCATTTTGGGGATGAGCATAACGCAGCCAGAGGACATTATAGACAGACCCTATTTTAGAACTTTTTCCATTAATGTTACATCTAAGTACTCTCCAAATTTTGTACCCACTTCATGCATCACTCCTACTGTTGAAAACCCATTTCTAAAGTGTAATCGAATGCTGGTTTCATTTCCTTGTGTAATGCGTGAAAGCAAATAATGAAAGCCGGAAGCGGAAGCCTGCTGAACCAATTCTTCAAATAAAATACTACCTATTCCCTGCCCGCGGAAATTTTGGTGCACATAAACAGATACTTCGGCTGTTCCATCATAAGCGCTTCTATCACTCCATTTGCTTAAAGACGCCCAAGCAACAACTTCGTAATTTAAACTGGCTACCAAAACGGAATGTTTGGCATTATGTTGATTCAACCAATCCAAACGGTTTTCAATCGTTTTGGGTTCGGTGTCAAAAGTGGCAACGCCATTTAATACCGCCTCATTATAAATTTCAGTAATAGCTGCAATATCAACTATATTGGCTTTTCTAATGTCCAATTGGTTTTTTTCAATACGCATAAAATCCCTGTCCCGATTTTCGTCCGTGCAAACCCGCATCAACCATTTGTTTTTGTATGCGGCTGGGTCTGAATTTGCCGTCGTGGTGAAATAAATTATAAATGCTCTGGGTTACCAAAAAATTGGTGTCAACCCCAATTAAATCCATTAAGCGAAAAGGACCCATCTTAAATCCGCTGCATTCCATTAATGCGTCGATATCCTCGAATGAGGCAACATTTTCCTCTAAAATCTTTAAACTTTCCACATAATACTGGCGGGCTACCCGGTTCACAATAAATCCGGGCGCATCTTTAGCCCTTACACAGGTTTTGCCCATCCCTTCTATGAAGGTTTTGCAGGTTTTGGCAATGCTTTCACCGGTTTGAACACCAGAGATTATTTCCACCAGTTTCATTACAGGTGCCGGATTAAAGAAGTGAATTCCAACAACACGTTCCGGATTTGGAATTTTGGCTGCGATTTGTGTAATGGGAATGGAAGAAGTATTGGTAGCCAAAATGGTTTCAGGCTTATTGATTGCAGCTACCGATTGAAAAAAGGAATGCTTAATATCCAGTTGTTCCAATATGGCTTCAATAATTAAATCTGCCTTCAAATCATATAAATTTTCAGTAAATTTTATATTGGATAAGATATTTCGGCCCTTTTCTTCCGATATTTTCTGCTTTTCCACTAATACGCGTATCGTTTTTTGCAAATCTTCTTCCGCTTTTTTCAGCATTTCAGCACTTAGGTCGTATAAGATGGTTTTATAACCCGCCGCAGCGGTAACCTGGGCAATCCCGCTTCCCATAGTCCCTGCACCTGCTACGCCAATCGTTTCAATATGCTGCATATAATCCGGCTTATCTCTATTTTGTGTCAAATTTACCTAAAACATTCGAGACCTTGCAATGGCTATGCAATAAAATACATTATTTTTGTGCCCCAATCAGCAATTTATGATAACAGTTAGCGAAAAAGCGAAAAATAGAATTACCCAATTAATAGATGAGCAACATTACGATGCATCCTACTTTTTACGTGTTGGGGTTGATAGCGGCGGATGCTCAGGCCTTTCCTATAAATTAGATTTCGATAATACCCTGAAAACCGGCGATGAAACATTTGACCATAATGGCGTAAGAGTAGTAACGGATAAGCGTAGTGTGCTCTATTTATTTGGTACCGAGCTTGATTTTTCCGATGGATTAAACGGAAAAGGATTTACTTTCAACAATCCAAATGCCTCACGTACATGTAGTTGCGGTGAAAGTTTCTCGGTTTGAGGATAATTTTTGTTTGTCGGTTTGATTTTAATTTCAAAAGTCTATCTTTGCCATCCCTTTTTTAAGGAACCCTTAGTAAATAGATAAGTAGCAGAAAATGGCAAACCATAAATCATCAAAAAAGAGAATCAGAAATAACGCAACCAAGCGTTTACGCAATCGTTACCAGGCTAAAACTACACGCACTTTAGCAAAACGCATTCGTGTTGTCACTGTAAAAAGTGAGGGAGAAACTTTATTAAAAGAAGTTAGCTCGATGCTGGATAAATTGGCTAAACGCAGCATTATTCATAAAAACAAGGCTGCTAACCAAAAATCGAAATTAGCTAAAGTGGTAGCTAAAATAGGTACTGAGAAAGTTGTTGTTAAAAGATCCATCAAGAAAAAGATTACAAGTAAAAAATAGTGATTATTGACTGAAACAAAAAGGCTTTCCGGATTCGGAAGGCCTTTTTTTGTTATATCTCCGGATGGGCTGAGCCTCATCTTTTGTTCAGACCTAAAACATTTTTGATATCTCAATCAGGGTGAGGGTTTTAATACATGCGCTGCCATCAGGGGCAAACTTGGGTTCCTCGCAGGCAAATAGTTCATCCACAAGGGTGTTCATTTCCTCATACTTCAAGCGCGTTCCCGCTTTTATTCCGGCCTTTTTTGCCAGCGTTTTTGCCACCACCTTATTTTTATTCGACTCGGTGGTTTTGGTTGTTTTATACGTTTCAATGATTTCGGAAATCAACTCCTGCTCATTTTCCAGATGGAGCTCAGCAGGCAAGCCATTTATGACAAAGGTGTTTTTGCCAAATGGATTAATGGTGAAGCCCAAAGCCCCCATTTCGGGTAATATTTCCCAAAAAATGGTTTCATCACCGGGAGGCAGACTCACCGTCTTGGGAAAAAGCAATTGTTGACTGGCAATGGGACTCAAAACCAAAGCCTGCAAATAGCGTTCATACAAAATCCTTTCATGAGCGGCCTGTTGGTTAATGATCATCAGACCACTTTTTATGGGGGTAACCACAAACTGATTGTTTAGCTGAAAGAAAGTGCGGTTATCCTGAATGGCGTTGTTTTGAAGAAGTGCCGTTTGCGTTTGCTGTAGATCCGATTTACCAATAGGCTGTGGGTTAAATAACGCCTCCCAATTCTGGACTGATTGTTTCCGTTGTTGCTGGTATAAATCTTTATAATTTCCGGTATCCCTGCCCGAATTTCCAACGGTTCCCTCATCCATCTTTTCATTGAAATTGGCCTGTTTTTGTATATCCCCTAATTGCAAATTCATAAACCGGTTATCATCAAAGTTGGGATCAACCGGCGTTTGAATATGCTCTCCCAAAGCCTTTCTTACCACGGCTCTGATGATCTGATATACATTGCGTTCGTCTTCAAATTTTACTTCTGTTTTGGTAGGGTGAATATTGATATCGATTTGCGCCGGATTTATCTGAATATTTAAAACATATAAGGGGAATTGCTCTTTACTTAACATGCCTTCGAATGCATTTTGAACAGCATGATTCAAATAGGCATCTTTGATAAAACGACGGTTTACAAAAAAATACTGCTCCCCTCTGATTCGTTTTGCCACTTCAGGTTTCCCAATAAACCCCTTAATGTCAATGATGCTGGTCTGTTCATCAACCAACAGCAAATCCTGCTCGCTTCGGTCGGAAAAAACATCCAGAACCCTTTGCAAAAAATCTCCTGATATAAAATCAAACTGCAATTCTTCATTATGCCAGACCGAAAAAGATACCTGTGGATTGGCAAGTGCTCCGCGCATAAACTCTTCAATAATATGTTTCCACTCAACCGGATTTGATTTCAGGAAGTTTCTTCGTGCAGGGATATTATAAAACAGGTTTTTAACCGATACGCTCGTTCCATTGGTGGCAGCAATGCGCTCTTGTTTTTTTACTTCCGATCCTTCAATTAAAATATAGGTTCCCAATTCATCATCCGCCTTTTTGGTTTTTAACTCAACCTGAGCAACAGAAGCAATACTGGCAAGGGCTTCCCCTCTGAAGCCCATGGTATCAATCTTATAAAGATCTTCCGTTTTCTCTATTTTTGAAGTGGCATGTCGCTCCCAGCATAGGCGGGCATCAGAGGCACTCATGCCTATTCCGTTATCTATTACCTGAACCAGGGATTTTCCGGCATCTTTAATATACAATTTTATCTCCGTAGCACCGGCATCAATTGCATTATCCATCAATTCTTTTACCATGGAAGCAGGCCGCTGAATGACCTCTCCGGCCGCAATCTGGCTGGCAACATGTTCAGGCAAAAGTTTGATGATATCGGGCATAATAAAAGGTTTACCAAAGCAAAAATACGCTAAATTAACTGGTAGTAATTAATTTTCCTTTCGGAATTTAATTATATTTGAATCAAATTTAATGTTATGGAAGCAGTACTCATTAACGTGCCGAAAAAGGCTGATATTGCCTTTCTTTTAAGCCTTGCAAAGAAACTTGGAATGGAGGCAAAGGCCCTTACACACGCCGAAGTTGAAGATTGGGAGCTTGTCCAAAAAATTGAAGCTGGAATGAAGTCACCTGAAGTGAGTCGAAAAGCAGTGATGAAAGCCCTGGGTAAATGAAAACAGTCTTTCAAAAAGAGTTTCTCAAAGAGTTGATTAAACTCAAAAACAAACAGTTAAAAAATTCAATAGCTGAATGTATGGGTCAAGTTTAAAGTTGGGGAGTAAACTTTTAAATTTGACTCAATTTAATTTGAATAGCCAAACAATATTCCAATCCTGAAAGGATTGAACAATAATAGCCCCGTCTCGTCCTCAAACGAGGCGGGGTCGGATGCACTCCAACCCTAGCAACCCTTATGGGGTTGAATGATTTATTTTAGTCTTCTTATTAAGCGCATCTGATGCTGATTTTATTCAACCCATTCTGGGTTGCAAAGGTTGTGGTGGCGTCATTAACCCCGCATTTCATACGGGGCTATTATTATTGAAACCTTTCAGGCTTCTCAACTAATCGAAAAACTATTTAAATTTATGGGTAATCGAGCGCGATGCAATGTGGGGTTTCTAAGTCCCCAACTATTGAATGTGATTCGTTATGAAAGCTTTGGGGAAAGTGAAAACAGGTAAAAAACATCTCTCAACGTAATGAAGATGGAAATCGAAATTTCCCATAGAGCGATTTTTGCCGCTCTTTGGTACTGTGGAGAACTTTCAACTGCATGGTGGTTAATAAATAAAGCTTCCATTCGGTACAGTTTTAAAGTTTATTGTGCTTTTTTGCACAAATTATGCATTTTAATAAAATCAGGACGCTTCTTTTTATCTCCGCTTTCACCTTTTCCCTCTGCCAAATCAAGGCGCAAAGCGGCGTGATTAAATGGGATAAAAATTATCCCTGGGTGGATTCTGTGATGTTAACCCTGACCGATGACGAAAAAATTGCACAACTCATTACCGTAGCCGTTTGGACCCAACGGGATAGTATCCATTTTCAGGAAATTGAAAAATTTGTGAGCATTCAAAAAGTGGGTGGACTTATGTTCATGAAAGGAACACCGCATAAACAGGCTATGCTGACCAATTTTTACCAAAGCAAAGCAAAAGTGCCCCTTTTGGTAAGCATCGACGGCGAATGGGGACTAAACATGCGCCTGGATAGTACGCCGGTTTTTCCCAGACAAATGGTTTTGGGCGGCGCCAACGACCTTGATTTAACCCGGCAAATGGGTGCCGAAATTGCAACTCATTGCAAACGCTTAGGTATTCAAATCAATTTTGCTCCCGATATTGATGTAAATAACAATCCGGCAAATCCGGTTATTAACGACCGGAGTTTTGGCGAAAACAAATATATTGTTGCAAAACACGGAATTGCCTACGCCAAAGGAATGCAGGAAAGACGCGTAATGGCCGTTGCCAAACATTTTCCCGGCCATGGCGATACCGAATCAGATTCCCATTTAGCCCTGCCCATTATCCATGCCACCAGAAAGCGCCTCGATTCCTTAGAGTTGTACCCGTTTAAAGAGTTGATCAAAAATGACGTTGGCGGTATTATGGTGGGTCATTTATTTGTGCCCGCCATTGATACCAACATGAACATCGCTACCAGCATTTCTCCTTTGGCCATAAAGGGCTTGCTCAAAAGGGATTTGAAATTTGAAGGCATCGTGGTTTCGGATGCCTTAAACATGAAGGGGGTTGCCGATTATTGTGCTCCCGGCGAAGTTGCCGCCAGAGCATTATTAGCAGGAAACGACCTGCTGCTGTTTGTTGAAAACGTTGAACAAAGCATTTATTGGATCAAAGAATACATGAATTTTGGGTTCATCACGCCTGAAGAGATTAATGCAGCTTGTCGTAAAATATTAATATTGAAATACTGGTCGGGCCTGAACCAATATAAGCCCATTGAGTTAAGCGGTCTGTACAAAGATTTGAATTGTTGCTCAACCGATTTATTGGTTAATAAGATCATAAAACGAGGAATTGTGCTTGCCAAAAATCTTGATCATTTAATTCCGCTCGAAAAACCTCAGAATTATAAAATTGCCAGCATCGCTGTTGGAAATAACCAGTTTACCATTTTCCAGCAAACAATGAATAATTACCTTCACGCCGATTATTTTGCGATAGATAAAAATGAAAGTCAGCAAGCTTTTGACTCTACCTTTAATCTGCTGGGAAAATATGACCTTATTATCATCAGCCTACACAATACCAGTCGTTTTGTGAATCGCAAATTGGGCTTAACACAAAATGAAATAGCGTTTATCAACCGATTGCTTTCCCAAAAGAAATGTATTCTGGTAAACCATGGCAATCCTTATATACTGCAACATTTTACACTGGCCAGAAATGTAATTTTAGCATACGAAGATTTGCCTGTTTACAATCAATTATCGGCTCAGGTATTAATGGGCGGTTTTTCTTCCAAAGGGAAAATGCCGGTTTCCGTAACGCCGGCCTTCCCATTGGCCAGTGGAATTGAAACCGAAACCGGCGATCGCTTTGAATACATCATGCCCGAAGAAGCAGGAATTGAACATACACCACTAAGTTATATTGATACAATCGTTTATGAAGCAATGAACAAAGGCGCTATGCCGGGTTGCCAGGTTTTGGTAGCTAAATCGGGCAAGGTAATTTATCAGAAATCCTTCGGAAAAATGAGTTATGATTCGCTGGCGGCAGCGGTTCAGAACAACCATTTGTATGATCTTGCCTCCTTAACCAAAATGCTGGCTACCACGTTGGCCATCATGAAACTCTACGAAGAGGATAAAATCAAACTAGACGATAAGCTGAGCCAATACCTGCCTTTTTTAAAGGGAACCTCAAAGGAAAAATTAATGATCAAAGATGTTTTACTCCATCAGGCAGGATTATTCCCTTTTATTCCCTTTTATAAAAAAACAATCGTTAACGGACTACCAGACACCAGCTTGTACCATAAAGTAAAGGATGAGACCTATTCGTTAGAAGTTGCCGATAGTTTATTCCTGAACAATAATTATGAATCTGAAATATGGAAAACCATTGCTTTGTCTGATTTAAAACCAAAAGGCGATTATGTTTACAGCGATTTAGGATTTATGCTGTTACGGAAATTAGTAGAAGCCGTGAGCAACCAAAAATTCGAGGATTATTTAGCTGAGCATTTTTACAAACCCTTAAATCTTGCCAATACGGTATTTAACCCCCTTCAAAAAGGTATTCCCAAGAGTCAGATTGCACCTACCGAAAACGATACCCTGTTCAGAAAACAGTTGATACAAGGTTTTGTGCACGACCCGGGCGCTGCCATGCTGGGTGGAGTAAGCGGACATGCCGGTTTATTTGCCAACGCAAATGATGTGGCAGTAATGATGCAGATGCTACTTAACCGCGGAACTTATGGAAATATCCGGGTTTTAAAATCCTCTACCGTTGATTTGTTTACCAAAAGGCAAAACAAAACTTCCCGCAGGGGATTGGGTTTTGACAAACCGGAAACGGATCCGCTAAAAGTAACACCATCGGGCAAAAGCTGTTCGCCTTTGGCCTTCGGGCATACCGGTTTTACGGGAACCTGTGCCTGGGCGGATCCAAAAAACGAACTGATATTTGTTTTTTTATCGAATCGGGTGAACCCAAACGCCGAAAATACCAAATTAGCTAATTTGAATATCCGGACACGAATTCAGGATTTGATTTATGAGGCCGTGAGAAAAAAATGATCCTTTTCCGACCTAAATTATTAAGAAGTCTTTTACCGGCATGATTTTTACCTTCCTGAAAACTTGCAAAATGTGCAACTTTTGTTCAAATCTTTTTTATTTTTTTGGAAAAGAGATAATTAAGCCTACATTTGTTCTCTTTATTTCTATATATTCATGAACATTTACATCGGAAACCTAAACTGGACCGCAACTGATGATGAGTTGCGCTCGCTGTTTTCACAATTTGGCGAAGTTACATCAATTAACATCGTTAATGACAAATTCACTGGCCGTAGCAAAGGATTTGGCTTTGTTGAAATGCCAGACAATGCAGGTGCACAAAGTGCAATTAACTCTCTAAACGGTCAGTCTTTCAAAGAAAGAAACATTACCGTTAATGAAGCTCGTCCGCGCGAAGAAAGACCCAATCGTGAGAGAAGGTCTTACAACGACAGAAGCGACAACAACAGAAGATCTTATTAATATTATTTTCTAAGAAACTGAGCAGCTTTACGATTAAGTCCCGACACCTGGTGCCGGGACTTTTTTATGTTTGGCCTGACCCTATATTACAAGCCTCTTATATTGATATTGCTCATTTGAGTTCAACTTGATCAGGTTTACTCCTTTTGGCAATTGGGCGGTTTCAATTACAAAATGGTTGTGGTTTCGGTTATATACCCATTCGCCACTATAATTGCCTCCTGTTGCATAAATATGAATCGGGTTTTTTGCTGTTGAAGTATCTTCATCACCATATGTCCAGTAAAAGGTGGTAGTGGTTACCGGATAGGCCGAAGCTGCATAAAAGCTCACTTTACGACCCGGGTGGTAACTGGTATCTTGTAAATTCAAAAAATTTGCGGTGCAATTAACAGGCGTTCCTCCGGGAATGATAAGCGGATGACAAATAATGCTACCTACAAGCGGGTTGAAATATGATTTTTCATAACAAGACATTTTTTTCAGTGATACAAATTTAAATCTTATTTATTCAATGAATGGGTGGATATTAAAATATCATTAACAAAAACAATTATAAAGTAAAAAGCTGCCAATCAGTATCTTAATAATTTACCTGCAAAACAATATTTGATTCCTACTCGGTAATCATTCATTTTTGTTTTCACTAAAACCTCTATAAAGCTACAGAAGCCGTAATTATGTTATTTAACTCGCTCGCCTTCTTTATTTTTCTCCCAATCGTATTTATCTTCTATTGGTTGGTTCAGCAAAAGCGTTTGCGAATACAGAATGCAATTCTTCTGGTTTCAAGCTATTATTTCTATGCCTATTGGGATTACCGCTTTCTTTTTCTGCTCATTTTTTCAACCCTGCTTGATTATTTCACAGCCATAAAAATGCATGAATCGCAAAATGGAAAAGGAAAGAAGTTTTGGTTTTGGCTCAGTATTAGTATTAACCTTGGGTTTTTAGGTGTTTTTAAATATTATAATTTCTTTGCCGAGTCCTTTGCTCAGGCCTTATCCGGATTCGGTTTCAAACCCAACCTATATAGCATTCAGGTAATATTACCGGTAGGAATCTCTTTTTATACTTTTCATGGACTGTCTTACGTGTTCGATATATACCACGGCAAAATAAAGCCGGTCAAAAATTTTATTGATTATGCCGTATTTGTATGCTTTTTCCCTCTTTTGGTGGCTGGCCCCATTGAGCGTGCAACACACCTCCTGCCCCAAATTCAATCAAAAAGAATATTCGATTTTAACAAAGCAACTGACGGACTCCGGCAAATTTTATGGGGCTTGTTTAAAAAAATAGTTATTGCCGATAATTGCGCCGAATTCGCCAACCAGATTTTCAATAATTCCTCCATTTTTTCGGGCAGCACTTTGGTTATGGGTGCCCTGTTTTTTACTTTTCAGATCTATTGCGATTTTTCCGGCTATTCCGATATCGCGCTGGGTACTGCCCGCTTATTCGGAATTGAGCTCTTTCGAAATTTTGCTTACCCCTATTTCTCACGGGATATTGCTGAATTCTGGCGACGCTGGCATATTTCACTTTCGAGTTGGTTCAGAGATTATTTATACATCCCATTAGGAGGAAGCCAGGGTGGAACGCTGATGAAAGTTAGAAATACTTTTATCATTTTCCTGGTAAGTGGTTTCTGGCATGGTGCCAACTGGACATTTATTGTCTGGGGTTTATTAAATGCTATTTACTTTTTACCCTTGTTGCTGTTGAACCGAAACCGGGTGAATCTGGAGATCGTTGCAGAAGGGCGGTACTTGCCTTCTCTCAAAGAATTCATGAATATGACCCTCACATTTAGCCTTACGGTTTTCGCCTGGATCTTTTTCAGGGCGCAAGATCTTTCCCATGCTTTTAATTATATAGGTGGGATTTTCACGTCTTCCTTGTTTAGCATACCAATAGTAAAACCTATGTTTATCCTGCTTTTTCTTTCCCTTTTTCTTGCTATCGAATGGCTGGGTCGCGAACGGCAATATGCCTTGGCAAATTTAGGTCTGAAATGGCCAAGGGCACTTAGATGGACGTTTTATTATTCCATCGTATTTTGCATCTTTTATTTTGCCGGTGAGAAACAACAGTTTATCTATTTTCAATTCTAAGCATGCAAAGGTTCATTACATATCTTTTCTTTTTTTTCTTCCCGGTTTTATTGTTGGCTGGTGTTGCCGAAATCCTTATGCGAAAAATGCCTAATGATTATACTATCAAGAAATCCTTTCTGGATCAAAATGCCTCCAAAATAAATGTTCTGATTCTAGGGAGTTCACATGCTTTTGCCGGTTTAGATCCTGCCTTTATGGGCGATAGCTGCTTCAACGCCAGTTACGACTCTCAAACTTTAGAATATGATTTATGGCTGTTCAAAAAATACCGTGACCAATTAATATCTCTAAAGTTTCTGGTGATTCCCGTTTCCTACTTTTCAATGGCCCTTAATATGGAAACGGGCCCAGAACCCTGGAGAAGCAGATTTTATTACTTGTATTATGATATCAAAGCCCGCGATAAATTAACGGATCGTTCTGAGATATTAGGAGGAAATCTGCGTCTTAGCTTACATAAACTGTTTAATTATTACCTCCTGCATAAAAATGGCATTCACACTTCAGCCCTCGGTCGTGGTACAGAATATACTTTTAAAAACCGCCTGAGCCGGATTGAAACCGGCCCCGTCTCAGCCAAACGCCATACCTGTGATAACCCAAAGGTATTTGATGAAATGGCAAATTGCCTTGAACAAATAATAAAAATAGCGGCCGAAAAAAACATAAAAGTCATCCTGTATACCTCACCGGCCTTACCCTATTATGTAAATAATTTAAACCAAATGCAACTTACAAAAACCTTACAGAAGCTTGCCTCGCTAGACCAAAAATACGAAAACGTACGATACATAAATTTCCTCCAAAATCATCCGTTGCAGGATTCCGATTTTTACGACGCTGATCACTTAAACGAGACCGGTTCGGTGAAATTTAGCAAAATGATAGCTAAGTGTTTAACAATGAAATAAATTGTTGGAGGGTTTTTTATGATATAAATTTCAAAAATAATTTTGGATTTCTGTTTATAATTACCTCACATTTGTACTTCTAAGAAAATAAGCTATTCGTCGGTTTATTAAATGGCCGCTTTGCGCTGATTTCTTTGAACATCAAATTGATATCTTTGATTTTATAAAACAATTATTATGGGTTCATCGGCTCTCATATTATTAATTATCTGCGGCATCGCCTTTTCCGGTGGTGGTATTCTTCTCTCAAAGTTACTTGCAAAAACCTCAAAAAATTCTCAAAAAGGAGAAACCTATGAGTGCGGCATCCCTACAACCGGAACTTCCTGGATTCAGTTTAATGTAGGCTACTATTTATTCGCTCTGATTTTTCTGGTGTTTGATGTGGAGCTAGTTTTCATGTATCCCTGGGCTGTAGTGGTAAAAGAGGTTGGCCTGATCGCTTTGGTTGAGATTTTGATTTTTATGTTTATCCTGTTTATGGGTTTACTTTATGCTTGGAAAAAGGGGGCTCTCAAATGGATGTAAAAGATAAAATGCAGTTTCCCCTGGAATTTCCGGGTCAGGTTCACGAAACACCTGACGGAGGGTTTCTGATTACCAAATTGGACGATGTAATTAATTGGGCCAGGGCTAACTCTTTATGGCCATTGGTTTTTGGAACGTCCTGTTGCGCCATCGAAATGATGTCGGCAGCCGATGCAAAATATGATTGGTCGCGATTTGGATTTGAGGTGGCCAGAGCAACCCCACGACAAGCCGATTTGATTATTGTTGCCGGTACCATTGTAATGAAAATGGCACCCGTTCTAAAACGATTATACGATCAAATGCCCGATCCGAAATATGTGATCGCAATGGGTGCCTGTACCATATCCGGCGGTCCGTTTTTTTACAATACTTACTCAGTAGTTAAAGGAGTAGATCATATTATTCCGGTTGATGTTTACATTCCGGGCTGCCCTCCTCGTCCCGAAGCCTTGCTTCATAGCATGATTACTCTTCAGGAAAAAATCAAACATGAAACCTATTTCAATACTAAAAAAGTTGCAAAATGACGAATGACGAACTGAAAAATTCAATTGAATCCGTTCTGCCTTCATCCACTTTTGATGAAACAGGGGAGTTTTTGAATGTAATGATTGCTTCCGATGACTTGTTTCCGCTTATGAATGAGTTGCGCACAAAAACCGAACTCGATTTTGATTACCTTTTTTGCTTAACCTGCATTGATTGGAAAGATCATTTGATGATGGTTTATCATTTACTGTCAAAAACACATAAACACCAGTTGGTAATAAAGGCAAAAATTACAAACCGTGATGACGCAAAAATTGAAACGGTTTGTCATATCTGGCGAACCGCAGAGTTTCACGAACGCGAAGTATTTGATTTGTTTGGGGTGAAATTTTTAAATCATCCCGATTTAAGAAGAATTTTTTTGGATGATAACTGGGAAGGATATCCTTTGAGAAAAGATTATGTTGACGAAAATATGATTGAATTATGAGAGGCCTGATAGCAGAAGATTACGTAACAAACGAAGGCGATTTCGTCATTAATATGGGGCCGCAACACCCTTCTACACACGGGGTGCTCCATTTAAAAATTTGGCTGAATGGAGAAGTAGTCAAACGGGTTCAACCCCACATGGGCTATATTCATCGCTCTATCGAAAAAATGAGTGAATACCTCTCCTACCGCAATTTTATTTTTGCAACCAGTCGCATGGATTACCTCGCTGCCCATGTGAATAACGAGGCTTGCGCCTTAGCCGTTGAAAAAGGCTTAGGAATTGAAGCGCCTCCGCGTGCAAAATATGTGAGAACCATCTTGTCTGAACTTACCCGGCTTGCATCGCATCAGCTTTGGTGGGGTTGCACCGGTTTGGATTTAGGAGGAGTTACTCCTTTCTTTTACGCATTTCGGGAGCGTGAAGCGATAAATGCCATTATGGAGGAAACCTGTGGTGCACGTCTCACACAAAACTATATGGTTCCCGGTGGCATTATGGTGGATATACACCCGAATTTTCAAAAAAGAACCAGCGATGTCCTCAAACAAATCAAAGAGAACTTTAAAGAATACGACGACATTTTAACCGGTAATGTGATTTTCGAAAATCGGACCAAAGATGTTGGCTACCTTTCAAAGGAAGATGCAATATCTTTCGGAGTTACCGGCCCCACCGCAAGGGCATCCGGCGTAAGTTGCGATATCCGTAAATGGTTTCCATACAGCGCCTATGACCAGGTGCAATTCGATGAAATAATGGATACCGCCGGCGATTGTTATGCCCGATATATGGTTAGAATGCATGAAATGAGACAATCCGTTTCTATTATCGAACAGCTCATTGATAATATTCCGGAAGGCGATTTTCAAACCAAAACAAAAGCGGTACTCAAATTGCCAAAAGGTGAATTCTACCAAAGAGTGGAAACCCCCCGTGGTGAGTTGGGTGTTTTTATTGTAAGTGATGGCGCTGCCAGTCCGTATCGAATTAAGTACCGCTCTCCCGGATTTTCAAATCTTTCGGCCTTACCTACAATGGCCAAAGGAGGAAAAATAGGTGATCTGGTAGCAATTATGGCAACCATTGATTTAGTAATTCCTGATATTGATCGATAATAAAAATTTAAATTTTGAATATACCATTATTATATAGTTTATCGGGTTTGGCAAGGTTCATTCATAATGGGTTGAAAGAACTTATATCCGGTGAAATTCTATTACTCGCAACCGAAATGGTTATTATAGGTATTAGCCTAATTGTATTTCTGGTTCTCCTCTGTTTCTTTTTGGGGTATATGGAACGCCGGGTTGCCGCGTTTATGGAAATACGCTTAGGGCCAAACCGTGTAGGACCACAAGGCACCCTGCAAATTGTGGCAGATACGGTAAAACTTCTGTTTAAAGAAGGCCTCACACCTGATATCGCCGACAAGTTTTTGTTTAACCTCGCTCCTATGATTGTGGTGATCACTTCAATGCTGGTTATCGCACCCATTACTTTTGCAAAGGATTTTCAAATATGGGATGTCAATATTGGCGTTTTATATGTTTCTTCGGTTTCCTCTATTGCTGTTATTGGTCTTCTGATGGCAGGCTGGTCGAGCAATAATAAATACTCTTTGCTGGGAGCGATGAGAAGCGGAGCACAAATTGTTAGTTACGAACTTTCTGTAGGATTATCGTTGATCTCTATTGTTATTTTAAGCGGCAGTTTAAGTTTGAGTGACATCGTTTACAGCCAGTCAAATGGTTGGTGGATTTTCAAAGGGCACATTCCTGTTCTGATCTCTTTCGTGATTTTTGTAATTGCCTCCACAGCCGAAATTAACCGGGCACCATTCGATTTGGCCGAAGCGGATCAGGAACTTACCGGTGGTTTCAATACGGAATATGCCGGTATGAAATTCGCCATGTTCCTCTTGTCTGAATACATTAACTTATTCATTGTTTGTGCCATGGCCGCTACCCTTTTTCTGGGTGGTTGGATGCCGCTGCATTTGGGTAACTGGGAAGCCTTTAACCATATTATGGATTATATTCCTTCCTTCTTTTGGTTCATGGGCAAAACCTTTTTTATTATTTTTATCATCATGTGGTTCCGTTGGACTTTCCCCCGCCTCCGAATTGATCAATTGCTTTCTCTGGAATGGAAATATTTGCTTCCAATTAGCATGGTAAATGTAATTTTGGTAACCATTATGGCCATCATGGGTTGGCATTTTTAATTAACTATTGATTAAAGAAAAAGATGTTTTTAAAAGAATATTTCGGCACCATTTATAAATCAGTCAAATCTTTACTCATAGGGATGAGAGTGACGGGGTATTATTTTACCCACCTGAAAGAAATTCTAACGGAAGAGTATCCCGAAAACCGATCCACACTTAAAATGTTCGACCGTTTTAGGGGTGAGGTTATTATGCCGCATACCGATGCAAACGAACATCGTTGTACCGGCTGTCAGGCTTGCGAAATTGCCTGTCCCAACGGAACCATAAAGATTATCACCAAACAGGAAATACAGCCCGATGGGAAAAAGAAAAAAAGAATAGATACTTTCATCTACCATTTGGAGCTGTGTACGATGTGCAACTTATGTATCGTTGCCTGTCCTTCTGATGCGATTGTGATGGGGCAAACATTTGAACACAGCGTTTACGATAAAAAAACCCTGAAAAAAGTGTTGAATAAACCTGAGTCTAAATTAATGGAGGGCGTTGAGTAATGAGTGCATCAACAATTATATTTTATATTCTGGCGGCAACTACAATAGGTGGCGCATTGCTGGCTGTTACGGCGAAAAAGATATTTAACGCCGCTGTTTTTCTCCTGTTTTCCCTAATCGGAATTGCCGGTATTTATTTCTTTTTGAATTTTGAATTTATTGCCGCTGTGCAAATCGTTGTGTATGTTGGAGGAATTGTGGTTCTCATTATTTTCTCTATTTTCCTGACCCATGAAGCCGGTGGTTCAATGGATAATCCTATCCTCATCCGGGTAATATTTTCTGCTTTAGCTACTCTATTAGGTTGCGCTACCACCTTTCTTTTTATAACGGAACAAACCTTTACAAAAAGTTTAGGGGTTCTGGTTGACCCCAATGTGAAAAATATTGGAAGACAAATGTTAAGTATCACGCACAACGGTTTTATTCTGCCTTTTGAGGTAGTGAGTATGCTGCTTTTGGCTGCCATGATCGGTTGTATTGTTATCGCTATTAAATCACGACCCACAGAATGAAAGAAATTGGTTTAGAACATCTGCTTTTGATAAGCACCGCCTTATTTTTTATAGGCATTTACGGCTTTTTAACCCGCCGGAACATGATTACCATGCTCATGTCGGTTGAGTTGATTTTAAATAGTGCAAACATTAACTTTATTGCGTTCAATAAGTACTTATATGCCGATAAATTGGACGGCACCTTTTTTACCCTGTTTATTATTACCATAGCCGCTGCCGAAGCTGCCGTGGCCATTGCTATTATTATTAACCTTTACCGTCATTATAAATCAATTGATGTTAACGACGCAGCTAATATGAAATTTTAAGTATGATTGATTCAATTTACATCATTCTCATCCCGGTAATTCCGCTCCTTAGCTTTTTGCTTATTGGAATAGTGGGTCGCACTTATTTCCCTAAATATTGTGCGGTAATTGGAACACTTTCGCTTTTTAGCTCCTTTGCTATATCTGCGACGGTTGCTTACCAATACTTTTTTGAAATCGGTAAAGTTGCAGGTGTTTATCAAAAAATCATTGCCTATAAAATGGTTTGGCTGCAGTTTTCTCCAAATGTTTCCATTGATATGGGAATTCTGCTTGATCCTATCTCGGTGATGATGTTGCTGGTGGTAACCTTTATTTCTTTTATGGTTCACCTGTACAGCATCGGTTATATGCACGACGATACAAGAATTTCAACCTATTACTCTTTCTTGTCTTTGTTTTCTTTTTCAATGCTTGGCTTAGTGCTCTCAACCAATATCTTTCAAATTTATATCTTTTGGGAATTGGTGGGCGTTTCTTCCTTCCTGCTCATTGGTCACTATTACGAGAAGCCTTCGGCAGTTGCTGCCTCAAAAAAGGCCTTTATTGTAACACGTTTTGCCGATTTGGGCTTTTTAATTGGAATATTGGTGCTTTCCTGGTTCACCGAAACACTCGATTTTCAAACTTTAATTGAGCGATTAACCAATCCGCATTCTCCACACTTTGCTTTGGCTGCCACAACCTCATTTATGGGTATTTCGGCTTTAACCTGGGGCCTGGTATTGGTTTTTGCAGGTGGTGCAGGTAAATCGGCCATGTTCCCATTTCATATTTGGTTACCCGATGCAATGGAGGGCCCAACCCCTGTTTCGGCTTTAATCCACGCTGCCACCATGGTAGTTGCCGGCGTTTATTTGGTAGCCCGTTTATTCCCGGTTTTCTCACTTTCTTGCCCGCCTGCCTTGGAGGTGGTTGCCTATATTGGCGCTTTCTCTTCTTTAATGGCCGCCATCATCGCCTGCACCCAAACCGATATAAAACGGGTTTTGGCTTACTCAACCATGTCGCAAATTGGCTTTATGATGTTTGCACTGGGGGTTTCCGGTTATGGAGGCGAAAATGGATTGGGTTTTATGGGTTCTATGTTCCATTTGTTTACCCATTCCATGTTCAAAGCCCTGCTATTCCTTGGCGCCGGAGCAGTAATTCATTCGGTTCACAGCAATGAAATGAAAGATATGGGAGGTCTGAGAAAAAAATTACCCATTACCCATATTACCTTTTTAATTGCCTGTTTGGCGATTGCCGGAATCCCGCCTTTTTCCGGCTTCTTTAGCAAAGAAGAAATTCTATTGGCTGCCTTTAATTCCAATAAATTAATATTCATTGTAGGTATCATAACCGCTGCTCTTACCGCCTTTTATATGTTCAGGCTGTATTTTTCCATTTTCTGGAACAAAGAAATGAAGGAACAACATGCAGAAAACGATCCTCATTCGGAAGCCCCAAAAACCATGTTGATCACTTTGCTTATTCTGGCTTTTCTTTCCATCGTTACCGGTTTTATCCCCTTCGGCAAATTCGTTTCCTCCGATAGTGCTGAATTGATTTCTGAACTTCATGTTTCGTTCTCGGTGGTTCCTGTTTTGCTGGCACTCGGCGGAATATTGCTGGCCGCTTTATTCTACAGGAAAGAAAGCCTGATGCCTCAAAAGTTTTCTGAAGGTCTGGGAGTCTTTTATCGTTCGGCATACAAAAAGTTTTATTTTGATGAACTTTATTTGTTTGTTACCAAAGGAATTGTGTTCAACCTAATAGGCCAACCGGCTGCCTGGTTCGACAAAAACATTATTAACGGAGGCGTTAATCTGGTTGCTAGTACCATTGCATCCATTTCTGAAGCGATCAAAAAACTGCAATCCGGTAAAGTGCAGGATTATGCCATTTACTTCTTTGCCGGAACAATCGGATTTGTGTTGCTATTTATTTATCTATGGAAATGACAAACTTATCTATACTCATATTAATTCCGCTATTAACCGCTATCGTTTTATTACTTAGCAAAACTGCAAATCAGGTAAAATGGATTGCCTTAATCGGCTCTTTGTTACAGTTTGGCGCAGCCCTCATGTTATTATCTTCATACGTAGCCGAACGAAGTGCCGGAAATACAGCTCAAATGCTATTCGAACAAAGATACTCCTGGTATGCCGCGCTAAATATTCAATATTATGTTGGTGTAGATGGAATTTCAATTGCCATGCTTTTGTTAACGGCCATCGTTGTGGTTGCCGGAATTCTCGTTTCCTGGAATGTAAATACGCTTACCAAAGAATTTTTCATCCTGTTGACCCTACTCAGTTTGGGCGCTTATGGCTTCTTCATCTCTCTCGATTTGTTTACGATGTTTTTCTTTCTGGAAGTTGCAGTTATTCCCAAATACTTATTGATCGCAATTTGGGGCAGTGGCAAAAAAGAATACAGCGCCATGAAACTTGCATTGATGCTGATGACCGGCTCTGCTTTGGTTTTGATTGGATTATTGGCAACGTATTTCCATACCAATATCGGAAATGGGGTTCATACCTTTGATTTGATCAAAATAGCGCATCAACCCATTGCATTACATACCCAAATGTATATTTTCCCTTTGCTTTTTGTTGGCTTTGGTGTGTTTACAGCCCTGTTCCCTTTCCATACCTGGGTTCCCGACGGACACTCCTCAGCACCTACCGCTGCATCTATGTTTTTGGCCGGAATATCTATGAAACTTGGTGCTTATGGTTGTTTGCGTGTTGCAACTTATTTAATGCCGGAAGCCGCTCACCAATATTCCTGGATTATTGTTCTTTTGGCAACTATTGCCATTATCTACGGTGCTTTTGCAACCTTGATGCAAACCGATTTAAAATACATCAACGCATATTCTTCCGTAAGCCATTGTGGTTTTATTCTGCTCGGAATCGGTATGCTAACCAAAACGGCCATCATTGGCGCAGTAATGCAAATGGTATCACATGGTTTAATGACAGCCCTTTTCTTCGGTTCTATCGGCATGATTTATGAAAGAACCCATACAAGGCAAGTGTCAGAATTAGGCGGTTTGTTAAAGACGATTCCCTTTTTGAGTACGGTTTATATTATTGCTGGTTTATGCTCATTAGGCTTACCGGGCTTTAGTGGTTTCGTTTCCGAAATGACCGTTTTTATGGGTGCCTGGCAAAGACCCGAAACCTATAACCGAATAGCAACAATTTTGGCTTGTGCTTCCATTGTGGTAACCGCAGTCTATATTTTACGGGCAACCGGAAAAGCCGTGATGGGGCCTATTATAAACAACAATTTCCTGAAATTAAGTGATGGAAATATTGCCGAAAAAGTGGCTTCAACGCTATTGATCCTGGCTATTCTTTCGATTGGTTTTGCTCCTTTTTGGCTGATCAATTTAATTAGCTCCGATACACAAATGATCATGGAAAATTTAGTTAGAGGCATAAGTAGTAATTAAAATATGGGCGCAGAATTTTTTATATTAATGAAATCAGAATGGAGCTTAATGCTTATCATTTTCATTTTGCTTTTTATCAAAGTAGTTGGCAATACCAAAGATAATACGCAACTATTGTGGATCACCAATATTTTATTGGCACTCAACTTTGTTTTTGGCTTTTTTTTCAATGCCAGCGGTGAGTTATATAATGGCATGTTTCATTCCAATAGTCTTTTGGCTTTACAAAAGAACATCCTCAATTTCGGAACGCTAATTATTTCCTTTCAGGCTTACCAATGGCTCAAAGGCCACAAACACCTGGCCGAATATTATATCTTGCTATTAACCACTTTACTCGGTATGTTCTTTATGATTTCGAGTGGCAATTTTTTGATGTTCTACCTTGGATTGGAGTTAGCTGCTATCCCTCTTGCTGCCCTGGTTAATTTCGACCTCGATAAATTGAAATCATCAGAAGCGGCCATGAAAATGATTCTATTATCTGCCTTCGCCTCCGGCATCATGCTCTTTGGAATTTCTTTGGTTTACGGAACAACCGGAACAATCTCTTTTGCAGAATTGCCTGCCTTGTTAACCGGCACCCATTTACAAATTTTAGCACTTGTATTTGTATTTGTAGGTTTTGCCTTTAAACTTTCTGCCGTTCCTTTCCACTTCTGGACTGCCGATGTGTATGAAGGCGCTCCCGTTTCCATTACTGCCTATTTATCGGTTGTTTCAAAGGCTTCCATTGTATTCGTGTTCATATCGGTGCTTTATTCTCTTTTTGTTCATGTGAGCGCACTTTGGTACAATTTGCAGTTTCTGGTAATAATGCTCACCATCCTCGTCGGAAATTTATTCGCCTTACGTCAAAATAATCTCAAACGATTCCTTGCGTTTTCGTCTATTGCCCAGGTAGGATATATTCTTTTGGGAATTTCATCGGGAACCTCAATGGGTTTTGCCTCGGCAATATTTTTTCTGCTCATCTACACTTTTTCGAACCTGGGGGTTTTTGGAGTTGTTTCTCTGATAGCGGATGAAACCGGAAAAGAGGACATCAACGACTTAAAAGGCTTTTACAAAAACAACAAAACCCTTGGCTGGGTGCTTACTATTTCCTTGTTTTCGTTGGCCGGTATTCCACCAACAGCCGGTTTCTTTGGTAAAATGTTTCTGGTAACTGCGGGAGCAAGCAATGGAAACTATATTTTAATCACCCTGGCAGTTTTAAATATGGTGGTTTCATTGTACTATTATATACGCATTGTTAAAGCGGTTTTTATTGATCCCAACGATGACCCGATCAAAACACTTCAAACCAACGGATTCATGAAAATAAGTCTTTTGCTTTGTGTAGCGGGTATTGTGATCTGTGGCTTTACCAGTGGTTTGTTCGATTATATTCTCGCTTTATGTAATTGATGAACCTTAAAGTTAATTTAGTTTAATAATCTCAAAAATGGCATTAAATCCAAATCATAGCTTCGAAGACCTGGGAGACATTAAATGTTCCATCATTGAAAAAAACTGCAATCCTGAGCGGGTTTCCTTTTTAAAAGCTTTATTGGAATTCAATAAATTCAAGGTTGTAGTAGTAAACAGTCCTGCACCAAAAGCGGCTAAAGCCGCACCTGTTGCTGAAGGAGAAACAGCGGCCGAAACGATAGCACCCATTCTTCCCGAAACATTTACGGTTGGTGTTACCGATCTTACCTTCAACCCCACAAACGCCATCTTTAACCGCGAACTGAACACCCCAACAGGCGAGGTAGTTACCCCCAACTTTTGGTATCAAAAGGAAGCCGTTGCCAACGAAGGCGGATGGTATTGGAAGAAATAGTAATTAAAAATACCAATAAATTATAAAGGGTGCATGCAAACCCTGTTAGTCAGGAAAAGCAAGGCATAATTAGTTAACCCTTAGAAAGGGTTCAAGGATATATTTTTAAAGAAATTTGATGGCGAAATGGGTGATAGAATTTGCAAGTAAATATTGAAACAGGATATAAAGCTTGCAAGTTCTTGTTATTAATACTTTTTATTTTATTGCTCTTGAGCTTGTGTTTTTCTGTCCTGAATAATTGGTTACATGTGATTGTTTTTTACTTGATCAAAAAGCAACAATCCCGCATAGCTATCGGGACAAGACGGATTACAATAACTGGCAAATGTAAAAAAGTTTGGAACTGGCTCGCATCCCAAGCCGTCCCGCTTTAAGGCGGGACTCGAGGTCTGCTACATTGATTTTCATTTGTATGATCAGCTACATTCCAATCTTTTAACATTTACTGGTGTTATTGTAATAGGTCGGTCCTTCTTTAATTCCTTCACATTTTATAATTACACATCCTACTTAATATTCCAATAATATCAAAATACCATTGGCGCAATCGTATTAATTGTTTATTAAATTACCCCTTTTAAAACATATCAAATAAAGTTTCGACCTATTTCGGTACCGCCAGTAATTGTTAAAAATAAATGTGCAGGGCGGGCCTGTGTAAGTGACCCTCGAGCAAGGCTACACAGACGCACATTGGGCCTTGCGGCTAGGGTCGCGTTGCGAAACATTTATTTTTTACAAGTACAAGGTGCCGTAATAAGTCTTGATTTTTTGGTGCCTTTTTTATCAAGAAAAAAGACACAAAACATTAAAGGAAAACAAATTATTTGGCTGAATAGATAATGATATTTGAAAGCAGAGAATACTATTATTTGAAACATTTAAATCATGTATAAAACGACTTTTTAAGGGACGACTAATTATTATCACAATCATAAAGGAAATTAGGAAAGCATCGAGCCTTGATGATTGGCCGATGGCATATTGGGCAGAAAAAAGGCTTGAAATTTTACCGGTATATTTGGAAAAACAAAAAACATGTTTAATTTCACAGCTGTTTTGGTGTTTTTACTGCCCAAATCCACCATAACGTTAGAACAAACAACTTATGGCAACGACTACAAAAACAAAAAATCAGGGCGACATTTCTCTTGACAAATTTTGGGCAGATTTCGAAGCAAATTTAAAAGATACTGCACAGAAGGTTAAGCTTTTTAAAAACTCAAAAACAAAATACGGCATCGCTATCATTCAATATCCTGCCGGAATCCCGCTTTCAGTTATGGAAAAAGTATGCAATGGAATTAAAAAAGTTGAATCTTTTGACACCTTTGATTGTATAAGCATTGAAGCCGGACACCGATCTGCATTTTACTTAGTTAGAAACAATTCTTGTCAACACAAAGATTTTGAGAAAATCGAAAATCAATCCGGTGGCATTAAGTCGGCTAAAGTAAACGATGTTGGTGAATTCCGTATTGTTCATGTTGATGAAAACAATACTGTGATCAATGGTGCAGATTTTTCTTTATATCGAACTCAGGATGATTTTGTTCTTTAGCAGTTTAAAATATTATACCCTTATTTGGGCTTTCGAAAGTTTATATATAATCTTTTCAACACTTCTATCCAAAAGCAAACGGACTTGCAACGGAGAAGGTTATATTTTAAAAGCGTATTTGTTTCGACCAAACAAACTTAATTAATTCTTCCCGTCTATTCGGGAGCCTAAACAAGCATGATAACAATTCGTGCAAACCTAATAAAAAAATCAATAGCATTTTTGAATACAAAAGTGAAATAAATCAGGAAAATCTATGCAGAAATATTATACGTTTGTAGTACCATATGATAGCGACTTATTTCAAAAGTCAATCGAATGGTTGTAAAACAGGCGCTTTTTTTGCCAGTTAATGGTGTTGTGATCAAAACAGCCCTGAAGGCGGTGCCCTTCATAAATACTTTTACCCCACCATAGCGGAACAAAAAGGAATATTATACAATTTTCGAATACATGTACCACTAATTAATAACAACAAAAATGAAAAAAACACTTTTATTTCTGGGAATTTTCTTTGCAATTACCTCTCATTCCATTGCACAGGTAGCAGTTGCTCTCCATACCACAACCGGTGTACAAATGTTTTATAGCACCAATCCATTTGTTGATGCTTACAATGCCTCATCTACCGGTGATACGATTTATTTGCCTGGTGGGTTTTTTAATGTGCCGCCAAATATCAATAAGGGCCTTGTGATTTATGGAGCAGGTCATTATCCTGACTCCACATCGGCGACCAATAAAACAGTTCTTACTGCAACCCTCACCCTTCAAGGCAGTGCAGATGGGCTTCGACTGGAAGGGTTACAGATAACTGGTAGTATTAATTTCACCAGCAACACCTCGGTGAATTATGTTACCATTAAAAGAAATCACATTACGGGTAACATTGATTTCGCCGGAAGTGGAACGCCCAGCACCAATGCACTCATCACCCAAAATGTGATTGATGGCGATTTGGGTGGCACTAATGCACAGCAACCTATGCTCATCACCAATAATATTATTGGTGGAAAATTCTTTTATGTAACTGGGGCTGTAATTCAAAATAATATATTTTTGGCCAGTTATTATTCCTCTTCGCCGTGGTTTTCCTATCATACTATGTATTCCATGGCTAATAATACGATTGCCAATAATATTTTTTTGAATATTTCTGAAGCTTATATTCTGAGTGGTACGGGGAATTATGTTTACAAAAACGTATTCTTGATCACCTACAATCAGGGATCAAATACAGCATCGGGCAATTACAACAATGTGTCGGCATCAGCAATTTTTACAAGCCAATCCGGGAACACCTTTAACTATACACATAACTATCATCTGCAAAGTCCAGCTACCTATTTAGGTACCGATACCACACAATGTGGAATATATGGTGGTTATTATCCATATAAAGAAGGAGCGGTTCCATCAAACCCACACATAAGACAAAAAACAATTTCCACCTTGACTGATGTCTCTGGCAATATCAATGTAAATATCAAAGTGGCTGCTCAGGACAAATAAATTATGAAAAGGATATTTTTATGTTTTTTTGTATTCCTGTTCATCCCTTGTTCTTTCGCTCAGAAAGTAACAAAGTATGAATATTGGTTCGACCAGAACTATGGAAGCAAAATCATGGCAAATGTTTCTCCTGAACAGACTTTTTTATTCAACCAGATAGTTTCAACTTCAGGATTAACTGAAGGGCTGCACACCTTTAATATTCATTTTGGCGATGATTCTTTAAAATGGTCGGAGGTGTTAAGCAGTTACTTTATCCGCGATACACGGGCAGTAGTTACCAAAACTATTGTCGCTTATCAATATTGGTTCGACAGTAATTACGTCAATGCCATCAGCCTAAGTATAGCGCCACAAAGTCAGATTACACTGAACACCTTGCTTTCTACAACATCCTTAAGTGAGGGGCTCCATATGTTGAATATTCGTTTCAAAGATTCACAGGGAGAATGGACCGTAGTGCAAAGTCATCCCTTTGTCCGCAATACGCTCACGGCAGTTACCAAAACTATTGTCGCTTATCAATATTGGTTCGACAGTAATTACGTCAATGCCATCAGTCAAAGTATAGCGCCACAAAGCCAGATTACCCTGAACACCTTGCTTTCTACAACAGCCTTAAGTGAAGGAATTCATGTACTGAACTTTCGTTTCAAAGACTCGCAGGGAGAATGGACAGTGGTTCAGAGCCATTACTTTGTTCGCAATACTCAGGCAGTAGTCACAAAAACCATTACCGCCTGTCAATATTGGTTCGACAACGATTACGGAAGTGCTATCAGTCAAAGCATCACTCCTCAAGGCCAGATAACGCTGAACACCTTGCTTTCAACACCAACTATAAGTGATGGACACCATGTGATGAACATTCGCTTTAAAGATTCGCAAGGAGAATGGACGGTGCCACAGAGCCATTATTTTATTCGCAATACCCAGATTGCAACCACCAAAACGATTAACAGATTAGAATATTGGTATGACACCGCAGCAAGCAACCGGATTTCAGTAAACACCATTCCGGGCTATCAGGAATTGACTATTGACACCAGTTTGTTTGCACAAAGTATTTCAAAAGGGACCCATGTTTTGCATACCCGAATTTCCTCAAACAATCGTTTATGGAGTTCGGTAACAACAGATACTTTTTACAAAAAAGGTCTGTTTTTGTTGGATAGTCTCCTGACGCCAAAATGTGCCAATGATAGTTTAAAAATCCGTTTTGCCAAGTGGGCAACCTATAATACCGGAAATGTTTTTACAGTTCAGTTAAGTGATAGCAGCGGTTCATTTAGTACCCCAATTATTATTGGTAGCAAAGCAAATACAAGCGGGGGATTAGATACCATAACCTGTTTATTGCCGTTTTCTTTAAAATATTCTACACATTATAAGTTAAGAATCGTTTGTTCAAATATTGCTGATACCAGCTCCTTATCAAATGAATTTACTGTTAATTTAGCTCCTGCTGCAACCATTACACCATCAGGTCCTGTTAATTTTTGCGCAGGTAACAGCGTAACGCTTAATGCAAATATTGGAGCGGGCTTAACTCATCAATGGTATAATAACAGTGTTATAATTTCCGGAGCAGTTAATCCAAGCTATGTGGCCACGGCAACTGGCAGTTATTCTGTTTTGGTTACGAATGCGGGTGGCTGCAAAAAAACAGCAAACTCAATAAATGTGACAGCAAGTCCTTACCCTACTCCTTCCATCAGCGGCTCTAATATTGTTTGTTCAGGCAGTACTGTCACTTATAATATTGCAAGCAATACCGGTAGAACCTATGTTTGGAGCGTAACGGGTGGTACGCTGTCATCCGGACAAGGAACGGCAACGATTACGGTAACCTGGGGAGCAGCGGGCGCGGGAACGCTTGTTGTTAGTGACTCCATTAATGCCTCAGGTTGTAAAACAGTAACTTCTCCATATGCAGTTACCATCAATGCAAATCCTGCTCCTTCCATTACAGGATTATCAGCCATCTGTGAAAATAATTCTACAGGATATTCAACATCACTTGCTTCGGGAAGAAGTTATAAATGGGTAATCACAGGCGGCATAATAAGCTCAGGCCAAAATACAAATGCAATAAATGTGATGTGGGGCAGTTCGGGTACAGGAACCCTCACGGTGATGGATAGTGTAAACGCCTCAGGTTGTAAAACAGTAACTGCTCCTTATTCGGTTACCATCAATGCAAATCCTTCTCCTTCCATCACGGGTTTATCCGCCATCTGTGAAAATAATTCAACAGGATATTCAACATCACTTGTTTCAGGAAGAAGTTATAAATGGGTAACCACAGGTGGAACAATAAGCTCAGGCCAAAACACAAATGCAATAAATGTGATGTGGGGCAGTTCGGGTATAGGAACCCTCACGGTAATGGATAGTGCAAATGCTACGGGTTGTAAAACCATGACTGCTCCTTATTCAGTTACGATCAATTCGAATCCTGCTCCTGTTGTCAGCGGTAAAAATAATGTTTGTTCCGGGACTCCGGGAGTTTACAATACGCCTTTAAACACCGGAAGGTCTTATAGCTGGTTTGTTACAAAAGGAGTAATCCTCTCGGGTGCAGGAACAGCCTCGGTTATAGTAAAATGGACCACCCAGGGTGCAGGATCCATAATGGTAAAAGATTCAAATAATGCGACCGGATGTCGTACCATATCCGCTCCATTAAATGTGAATATTAATGATACTCCTGTTGTTGCTATTTCGGGCTCAAGTCAGAACTGTGAACTATCTACAGTCATCTACAATGTGTCAAATAATCCGGGACATACCTACAATTGGTCATTGATAAACGGTACGATTCTATCAGGCCAGAATACCAACTCAATAAGCGCAAGTTGGTTAAATGGAACTTCCGGTATGGTAAGTTTAAAGGATTCCATCAACCTGACCGGTTGTGTGGGTTCCGGTTCGGTATCGGTAAATTTGCTGCGCATACCTGATGCAACTTTCTCGGGAACTCAATCACAAGGGAAATTAACTTTAACTCCCCTTTTAACCGGCTTAACCTATAAGTGGAAATTTGGGGATGGCGATTCAAGTTCATTGGAAAAACCAACGCATACCTATGCAATCAATGGGACTTATCCGGTAAGCCTTCGCATACAGGGCAGTAACGGATGCATCAATGATGGTGTAAAAAGCATTTTGATTAATACCGTTGGATTACAAAAAGTATTGGCAGGTAACTTTGAAATGAGTGCCTATCCGAATCCTTTCCGCGGCAGTACATCAATATCATTTACTTTACACGAATCTGCCAACATAAATCTGGATGTATTTGATCTTGCCGGTAGATTGCTTAACTCGTTTGTAAGAAATGAAGAATATAAAGCAGGCAGGTTCGAATTTACCTTTGATGCTGAAAAATTACATACAGCAAACTCGGTATATATCGTTCGACTCAAAGTTAATGATACGGTGCGGTTTTTAAGGATCGTAGAATCGGATAACAATTAGCTTCTATTGTTTATATGAAAAAGGGGCTGTTTCACTTATTGAAACAGCCTCTTCAAGTAGCCTCTTTATTGATATTTGTCATTCAAACTGTTTATTGTCATTTTTAAAGAAAACCTGCGCAACCTTTTTGAGATAATTTCGTTCTTATAATTATGACCAAATAATAATATTTATGAAAACACTATCGTTTGTATTCTTGTTTATTATTGTTTTCCCGGGGTGTAGGAAGAATAAATATTTCTCTAATGAGAAAACAAATGCAGATTATGAAATAGCTGTCAACGAGCAATTTCAATTAAATTTAATCTCCAATCCTACAACCGGATATTCCTGGAAATGGGTAAATGAACAAGCCGTAAAGGTTGTTCATTCAAGCGATAAGAGCTTTGTTTCCGATACCCCTGTTTTAGTGGGAAGCGGAGGAAAAGAAATTTGGAAATTTAAAGGCATCACAACAGGAGTGGATACCATAAAAATGGAATATTGCCGATCCTGGGAACCCAACTCAACCCTTAACACGAAAACAATTATTGTTCGTGTAAAGTAACACAAGTATATTTTAAACCATCAACTTTTTTTGGTTTTTAATGTAACAGAAAAATTTGCTGGGTTTGCATTGTTTTTGGATCAACTGGTTTCGCGCTCAATTTTAAAACCATCAAACCGATCAATAATTGACAAAAAACCTATACATATTAGGCGGACTTGGAGGTGATGAAAGGGTCTTTCGCCGCCTTGACTTTTCGGGTTATTCAACCCTATTTATTCGATGGGAAATTCCAGATACAAACGAAACCATTGAACAGTATGCAACGCGCCTACTTAAACAGATTCCGACCTCAAAACCCATACTCATCGGGCTTTCCTTTGGAGGACTGATCGCTGTTGAAATTGCCAAACAAATAGAAACCGAAAAAGTAATCCTGATTGCTTCTGCAAAGACAAAAAACGAAATTCCTTTTTACTATCGTATCGCCGGAAAGCTGGGCCTTCATAATCTTTTGCCGACTCTGCTTTTTATGCAATCAAACTTTTTTAAATATTGGTTATTCGGCACAACCGCTGCGATTGACAAAAAACTTTTAAAACAAATTTTTGCCGATACGGACCCGCGGTTTTTTAAGTGGGCAATAAGCAAAGTTGTAGGTTGGAAAAACCAAACCCTTCACAAAAACTGCTATCATATCCACGGTACAAAAGACAGAATTTTACCCTGCCGTTATGTGAATTGCAATCAGGAATTATCAGATGGCGGTCATTTGCTGACACTGAATAATTTTGTGGAGTTGAATAAAATATTAAGCGAACAATTGCGATAGAAGAAGGAAATGTGTTTCTTCCAAAATATCGGAAAACAACAAGAATACCGTTCATTCAGAGAAACTTGGTTTTAATGCAGACGGACTCTTTCTGACAGCTTTGTCGGTTCATCAACATGGAAACATAAAAAATAGTATATTTGTGACTGTAAAACATACGAATATGAAAACAATACAGCTTCGAATACCTGATGATATTGACTTAAAGGATTACGATTACTCCATGATAATTGCAGCTAAATTATATGAGGATGGTAAATTATCTTCCGGGCAAGCTGCTGAGATTGCCGGATTAACAAAAAGAACCTTCATTGAAATACTTGGGAGATATGGCGTTTCTGTGTTCAGTAATTCTTTGAATGATTTACATACAGATATAGCAAATGCATAATGTGGTAATTTCGGATACAACCTGTCTGATTTTATTACATAAAATTGGACATTTGGATTTGCTTCATAAAATATATAACAATGTAATTATTACACCTGAGGTTGCCAAAGAGTTCTCAGAAAGCTTACCCATTTGGATAAAGATAGAGATAGTTAAAGACACAAAATATCAGGAATTTCTTGAGACACAAGTTGATTTTGGTGAGGCAAGTTCTATTGCATTGGCAAAGGAAATGGATAGCCCTTTGTTATTATTAGACGATTTAAAAGCACGGAAATTGGCAGGAAAACTAAATCTAAAATATACGGGTTCACTTGGGGTTATAAATAAAGCTAAACAATTAGGAATCATTGACGCTGTAAAACCATTAATTGATAAGCTTTTAATTACCGATTTTCGCATTTCAGAGAATATCATTCATGAGTTTTTAAAATTGAATAATGAATTCGTCGCTAGTTATTAGCTCTGTTTTGAGTCTATAGAACAGCCTGTCTCGGCCTTAGACCAGATGATTTATTGGCTGATTTAATAATTACTGATATGAAAAAGAAACTCATAAACATTTTCAAATCAAATCCGTTTTCCGGTGTAAAAGGATTAGCATTATCAGCCGGACCTGCGGTAGCTTTTTTGCTAATGTTTTTCTATCATCCCGATCCGGCCCACCCCGAAATAGGATATACAATGGCAATTGCCGCCTGGATGGCCATCTGGTGGATTACAGAACCGGTTCACCTAGCTATTACCTCCCTGCTTCCGGTAGCACTATTTCCCTTACTTGGCATTATGGATGGACAATCGGTTTCTGCTTCCTATTTTAACCATGTTATTTTTCTTTTTATCGGTGGCTTTTTAATAGCACTTGCCATGCAAAAATGGAATCTGCATAAACGAATTGCACTCAATATACTAAGCATTACCGGTACCGGCAAAGCAAGATTATTATTAGGTTTTATGCTGGCTACTGCCCTATTGAGTATGTGGATGTCGAATACGGCAACGGCTATGATGATTGTTCCCATCCTCCTGTCGGTATTATTGGAAATTGAACCGGTGCCGGATAAAAAACGTTCCTTTTCAACGGGTATGCTTCTTGGAGTAGCTTATAGTGCTTCCATCGGTGGAATTATGACTTTAGTCGGCACACCGCCTAATCTTTCTTTTTTAAGAATTTATCAGGTGCTGTTCCCAAATGCTCCGGCTGTCACTTTCCTTCAGTGGATGTTATTTGCCGTTCCTACAGGGATCATATTACTGATTGCGGCCTATTGTTTATTGTATGTCAGATATGCAAAAGGGAGTAAAACAAAAGCTGTAAAAAATTTTCCGGTTAATCAGATGAAAAAAGACCTGGGTCCGATGAGCCGTGAAGAAAAGATTGTACTGGCAGGTTTTGTAATAATGGCGCTGTTATGGATCACGCGCTCCGATATTGATATAGGAGCAACAACGATTAAGGGATGGGCTTCTTTATTCGGTAAACCTGCATTTATCAACGATGGAACCGTTGCTATTGCCATTTCTTTGCCCCTTTTCATGATACCGGCTAAAGGGAAATCCGGTTCAAGAATATTAGATTGGGAAACAGCCAGTCACCTGCCCTGGGATATCATTTTGTTGTTTGGGGGAGGTTTTGCATTGGCCAATGGGTTCAGAGATTCCGGTTTGGCGCTATGGCTGGGCGTACAATTACAAGGTGTTTCTGTTTTTCCTCCTATTGTTATTGTTTTGCTGATTTGTCTTCTTGTTACCTTTTTAACTGAATTAACCTCCAATACGGCAACTACCGAAATGATTTTGCCGGTTTTGGCCGGTTTGGCAATTGCCACCCATACCCATCCCTTGTTTTATATGGTACCAGCAACTATATCCGCATCTATGGCATTTATGTTACCGGCTGCCACTCCACCCAATGCCATCATTTTTGGAACCAGACGGGTAACTATTCTTGAAATGGCAAAAACCGGTTTTTGGTTGAACCTAATTGGGGCTATCATCATTACTGCTGCTTTCTATTATTTAGCACCAACCGTTTTTAATATTGATCCCGGCGTATTTCCTGATTGGGCCGTTCAAACCCCTAAGTGAAAGTTTCGTTTCTATCTTATTTGATCCAGTCCTCTAAGGTAATGCCTTTGATTCGTTTGAAATGGTCAGTGTTATTGGTCACCATAATAAGGTTATGAGTTAATGATGTTACACCAATTAAAAGGTCAAAGTCGTCTATAGGAGTGCCGGGTTTTCTCAGCCGGGTTTTTTCTTTAGCGTATAAGTCCAGCGAATGAAAAAATAGGTACAATATTCACACCTGTCAAAAATTTGTCGAGGGACTTTTGATTCTTATCAATATGTTCGCTGTTCTCAACTCCAAATTTTAATTCGGCAAGTGGTATAATGAAGAAGGGATTAAAGAAGTAAAAAAAGAAGAGCGTTTAGACGCACAACTGTTTGTTTTTTTTGAGGGTTGTCATTTTACATTCTTTCTATTAGTGTTTCAATTATCAACTTAAATGCTTCTTCGTGATTATATTTTTCATCCGGTCTTAACAAAGCAACGAGGTCACCTAAAAAATCATCGTCTGTTTTCTTCTTCTCAACATTTATCAGAAATTCTTTCTGCGTCGGAATGGGTTTCTCTAAAGAAAACTTCATGTATTCTTTGTAGCATTGAATAATCAAGTCGGGATTGATTTTAGAATGTGTCAATGCTTTCCACAAGTCGTATAAATCTCTGCCCTTTCTTCGCTGATACAATGCTCTCAATTTTGTTCCTAACAATTCTTCAACTTTGTAAGTGGTCAAATCGCACTGTCCATTAAACCACGATGACTTGACTGCAAATGCTTTTTTCTCCCAACCTAAAACAGTAAAATGTTCCCGGCAATTTGTTTCGATTTTCAGTTTGAGATTTTGAATCGGTGCAAACTCCGAATCAAAGCGATAAATAATTGTGTTGTTGTCTTTTTTCTGGTCAACATTTGATTTACCAAGAAATGAAAGTGCTTTCTGTAATTGCACAATTGTTTCTTTGATTGGTTCAGAACGAACTTGAACCAAGTCAATGTCCTCGGAATATCTCGGTTGCGGTTGTAAATAAAGTTTATGCAAAGCTGTTCCTCCTCTGAAAGCTAAACTGTCAGCAAGAAATTTGTCTGAAAATATTTCTACCAATGCTCTGCAAATCACAAGGTCTTGCTCTACCTGCTCGTTTGTTTGCCACGGAACATTTTTGCTCCATTCTGTTATGTGTGCTTGTGGAATCATTAGTCAATTTCAATTTCAGTATTCACCATCAATTTCCATTTATCGTTTATCTGGTTTTTATTTTTTTCTCCCGATGCCTTTAATGGAATCAAATAAAATTTCACACCTGACTTTTTACTTACCGAAAAAAGTTTTTCCGCAAGTTCTTTCTTATCTAAAATTTCTTCAAGGATAAAACCTAACCGTTGCAGAGAGGATGCTGTTGCATATTTTATTGGTTCTTCCTTTATATCATTCCGCTTTATTGCATCTGTTAAACCATTGATAACAGTTGCAGCCCTGTTAAGTCCACCTATTTTTTTTTCGTAACTAATCAAGTCAATTGCTGTCAGCAACGGATTTGAAATGTTGATATAGCCAGTTTCAGTTTTTCTTTTTTCAGTTAGTGTGTTGGGTGGAAGTTTTCTTGTGCTGATGTAATTTATTTTAATCCCTTTCTTGGCGGTTGCTCTCAAAACTGGATATTCTGTTACTACAAAATATTCCTGTGGCTGTTGATGCGACGCACCGTGAAGTGCTGCTGCATTCAAAAGAGCAACATAATATTTCCGTTCAAGAAACTTCATCAAGCCGTCAATGAACATTGCTGGCGGTAAAATTCCTTTTGAAGAATATTGGGGCGGAATGATTACATAGTAACCTTTGAAAATAGAAACTACTTTTTTCTTTTCTGATAATCTGTCAAGAACTCGTTTCAAAGAAGTTTCGCTGTCGTTTTCAAAACTCTGTTTGAGTTCTGCTAAACTGAATGCCAACTTTCCTTTTGACTGACATTCCTCAACCCAATACTCTAAGCGTTTGTAACTACTGTCAGAAACCATGTGAGATAATTTTTGCGAAAGATACCGGTTTTCGGTGCTTTACGCAAAATAATTCTAAATCAATTTTTGAACTTGTTGTAAACAATAACGCTATGTTCTTGATTTCAAAGCCGTGTGTGGGCTTTTCATCATCCAAGTATTTCAGCAGATTTCTTTCCAAGAAATTCCGAAAAGTCGTTTAAGAATTTTGTTCTCTCTGCGCTAGACATTTTTTTGTTGTCTCGGTTAACTTTCGCATATTGGCGCTGGTGCCGTTGTTCTTTCTTATGTTAACGATATACGATTAGCTTTCGTGTAATATTGCCCTCTTGCGTTCTCACGCAAACAAAGTAAACTCCATTGTTGCCAAGTTGTAAGTTCGTTTTCTTTTGAGTTGCCTGTGTATGTATTATTTGTTGTCCTAATAGGTCTGTTACTATAATTTCAGCTTTCTCAGTTGGAAGCAAAATAGTAAAATCTCCGTTTGAAGGATTCGGAAAAATTACAATGTCCAATAAAATATCGGATTCAGAAATGCCGGCAGCAGTTGACATTGTAAAATTTTGAGTGCAGGTAATTCCATTGTAAGTTGCCTGAAACTTACAAACTCCCGGTAGTATTGGCAAATGTTTAGACCAACCCGCATAACATACTGTAAAAGGACTCGTGAAAGTATAATTCCAACTACTATAAGTTGATCCATTCGGATTAAGTATTTTCATATCTACGGTTGTACTTGGTGTAACATCTCTGAGAAAAACAAAAAACTTGGCATAATCGGTTGGCATTCCGGGACCATTAAAAGGTATTGTGTAAAATGTGCTTTCGTTGGTAGTATCTGGATTTGGGCAAGCCTTCGATACATAATCTGTTATATGAACGGAGGCTTTTAAAATGGAAGGGTCAGAAGCCGGTTTTTGCAAAGCCCACCAAGTGGAAGTATTTAACAAATTGCATGCTCCGTAATATGGATCAATGCGCGTGCTACCCGTACTTCCTGCCCATACTTCGAAATGCAGATGTGGACCACTTGAACTTCCGGAACTTGCCACCACACCTATGTGTTCACCAACTGCTACTGTCAGACCAATCGCCTTAGCTGTAATAGAATTTTTCTTCATGTGCCAGTACAAAGCTCTTGATCCATCGGCATGCTGAATAATGACATAGTTGGCTTGCAAACCACTACCCACGCCAACACAATTTCTATCAAATTCACCATCATGCTTATCAATTATTGTTCCGGCTGCAGCAGCAATAACTTCTACCGTACTACTGTCCACTTTGTTAATAGAGAAAGGCCAAATGGCAATGTCGGTTCCTCCATGACCATCATAAGAGCGGGAGCCGCAATTCCAATCTTTAAAAACACCCGATGCCGGATTTTGATCCACATACGCACCGATAAAATAATAACTGCAATCCGTAAAACCTGCAGCCGTTTTCAGAGGCCAGCTGAGGCTTGTTGGCAAGAACTGTTTTTTCTGGCTTTTATCCGTATTTAATAATTTGAGATTTTCAGCACATCGTTCTTCAATAAGTTCATACTCTGTTGCGGTAATGCATGGATTAAGCGCGTCATTTTTACGCATTTGATCTGCTATATTTTCCACACCTAAATTAGATTCCCCGTTTTGAGCAAAAGAGGATAATGAAAACAAAGAAAGAAAAATGAAGATTAGGAATATAACAGTCATTTCTGAAATAACTGGATTTGCTTTTTTATTGACTATAATATTTGTTTTCATAATATGAGTCTTTGGTTTATTAAGTTTCAAAGACGAATTAAAGAATAGTTTGCATGCATAATGATTACAATTATGACTAAGGTTTATTAACGCGCTGAATCATAGTTGCAAATTAAGGTCTTCCGGTGATATTTCAAATTTTGCTATTAATCTTTTCATTGCGGTAATCTTTTTTCAACTCCAGCTGTTATGCGCTCGTGCTTCATTTATATTTAAAGAAAGCAAATAGAATTAAAACATATTCTCTCCGATAATATTTATTTTATTTCCGATTTCAATCCTTTTTCCAATTTCCGTTACCGGAATGTAACAATTAACCGAAAGGTAATAATGATGGTCATATTTCTCAAGGGTCGACCCTTGTGGAAGAGTAGAAGCGCGGTGTCTTGAAAAAGATTTTGAAAAACCAGGTATCCGTTCGCCCGTTTTTGGATTACGTGTTGGGACAACACATCTTGCACGAGGGCTCATTCCGAACATCGTAACTTCACCAACTTTAAATTCAATCCCGCTTCCTTCTTTAGAAAATAAATGATCTTCCCAAAAAGCAGGAACACCTTCAATTTCTATCGTTGCTCTGAAGCGTTTTCTGGTTTCATCTAAATCCATATTATTAAACCATGTTGAAACTTCCTTTAAACTTGAAGTGGAAAGAACTGTTATGCCGCTAATATCGGGCATGTCCATAAATCGCCCGTTTTTATTCTGTAGTAGTAAGGTTTTTACACCGAAATAATCTGTCAAGAAGGATTGTATTGCCAATTTTTCTTTTTGTAGGTGAAAATGTCTCCAGACAGTTTCAGATACAGTGCAAAATGAAATAGTATCCTTTTCAAAATCAACTTGGGAACGCAAGGAATGAACCTGTTGATTTGATTTTCCAATAATGAAATTTCCTGCTTCATCGCTGATTGCATATTCTCTATCATGCAAAAGACAACCACCATCTGTTATGACTGCATTTTGTAGATCCATTCCATCCAGAGATTTTACCGGATAAATTGTTATTCTACTTAATACTGGGTCAATCGTCATTATAATTTAAAAACTATTTTAGCATGGCGCATAAACTTTTTGCAGCTTTAAGAAGTTGGCGATTTCGAAGCAGTGAACTTGATGCAAAGCACAAAGCTTCATTTAACCACCGAACGGCCAATTATTTGTAGGTGCTATTATGGGCTGGTTTTATTTTTGAGGCAAATCTGTAAATGTGGCTGCTATCGAGGTAATTGTTCCGCCAGAAACTGAAAATGTAAAGTTCCCAGACAGCTTACCACTTGTAAATCCAGTTATGTTTAAGTTTTGATTGGATGAAATATCATAACTGGTAGTGCCTTTCAAAAAAGTAAAATCTAAATTGCCCGCAATTAAAGCTTTAGCACCCACTGCCGTATTGTTTTGAGTAGCCCAATTTATCTCAAAGAAATTTTGCATCCCGCCTTTATAAGCTCTAATGCCGGTTCCGCTACTCCATGTCGTCCAATATGCAGAGTCTGCTGTTATTAAGGCACCGGCATCTTCCTTCCAGGTAAATGCTGCTGCTACGAGTTGGGTTACATTAATGCTTACTGTTTTAGTGGCGGTATTGTAATTAACAGCGTCTGTTGGCGTGAAGTCCACTTTTAAATTCTGAGCTGCACCTGCACTTAATACCGTTCCGATTACTGGAGTGTAAACTAAAGTGCCAGGTGCATCGGCTATGGCATTTAACTGCGTGGCACTCAAAGCTGTCCCTGAAACAATGTTTGCCGGATTTGCCCAGGTGATGATTACATCTTTTTTTGCGCTGGGAGTTTCTTCTTTCTTTTTGCAAGATTGAAAGGACATGCAAACTAAAGTAGTAATCACAGTTACGGTTAGAAATTGCTTTTTCATGATCTTATTATTTAAGTTTTTCCTACTCTTTTGGCTTTTCGGTTACGCCCCGTTTTTAAAATGGTTTCTGGTCTCCATTATTTTCAGGTAAGCTATTTATTCTATGCGTTAAACTTGCCCATAAGGTCAGCGTGTGAAAAAACTAATCACAATCCAACATGTAATGCTTGATAATGTGCATGCAAATACGGTGGTTGATCTGTTCATTATTCAATAACTTTCCAATATCCTGTTTTGTCGCTTCCTATACGTTCTAATATTCCCTTCTCTTTAAGCTCTTTTATTTTCCTTTTTGCAGTGCTTAAACTTATATTTAATCGTTCACCAATTTCGGCAGCTGTTATTTTATTGTTTTGCTTTATCAAATAAAATACAGTGTCATTTACAGTGTCATCTTGCGTTTTTACAGTGTCATTTACAGGGGAAACGTAATGAACGTGCATTTCACGGTTTTTTAGCAAATGATTTTCTTGATGAAGTAAGTTTAACAGAAAACGGATAAGATATTTATCGGTTTTGTGAATGCCTTTTGACAAATCTTCGTAATTAGCTCGCACAAGCGCATTGCGGAAATACCACGAATGCGCTGCAAACAATTCTTTATTTATCTCTTTTAAACCAAGTTTGCGAAGATATTTTATTAAAAAAATTGCCGTTGTTCTTGTGTTTCCTTCTCCAAAAACGTGAATTTGCCACAAGTAGGAAATAAATTGTACGATATGTTCTATAATTTCTTGTTGGCTTAAACCGCTGTAACTAAATACTTTTTCTTGCTGAAAATCATACTCCAACGTGGCTTTCAAACTTTCGGCACTGGCATACAAAACCGTTTCTCCATTTAAAACCCATTCTTGTTTTGTGATGTTGTAATCACGGATTTTGCCTGCGTGGCTATAAATGCCCTGAAACAACCTGCGATGAATAGTAAGGTATTCGGCTGGCGAAAATGTAAATGTTTTTTCGCTCAAAATTTCTGTAATTCGTGCCGAAACTTTGTCGGCTTCTTCGGTACGGGTTTCATCATTTTTTACGGGGTGCTGTTTGTAATAACGGTCAATTCGTTGTTTTACTTCTTCAATGGTAATAGCACCTTCAATGTTTTGTCTGGCAGTTTCTATAAGATAGTCAGACGGTTTTAGCCCGTCAACTTGTTGCAAGCCAATCGCCGTTTTCCAAACTTTTGCTTTTTCTGCTTTGTTTGGCTCACCCTGCCGTAAGTATTCTTCAAAATTATTCATTATCTGTACGATGCTTTTTTAAATTGAGCTGTTTCTTCTTGTGTTAGTGTTTTTTATTTATGTGTTTGTTCTTGAGTTCACGTTAGCCGCTGGCCTTAATTCAATAAACACATTTTCTATTAGATAATTCTCTGCATCCCCAATTGCATTAATACCTTTAGAACTTATTTCTTGTCCAATATCATGAACTATCTCACCATGAACAATCTTGTTCCGATATTTAATAGCGAATTCCTTTAAATTCTCGAATTCTTTTGTTTTTCCAAAGTCAACGTCAAACAATTCCTTAAATCCACTTGTGCATATTTCGGATATTCCGATTAAACAACCACAGTCTTTCTTTTTGAATTTATTAAATTTAGTTTTGGAAATTTTCTTTAGGAGATTTGAATAAACAAAATTTTCGAAACGCATGACGGCTTGAAGAAGTGCAATGTTATAATTGCCTAAATTGAAATTGTCTTCAGTATTTAAAATAAGTTCATTTCTAAAGCTAACATAGTCTGTTTGGACAATTTTTCTAAGTATTTCATCTTTTTCATTCTCTAATTCAAATTCTTTTCCACCGTTAAAGCGTACCGGATTATGTTGAGGAATTAGTGTAACTGCCGATGTGTTATTTTCATCCGAGTCAATAAGGTAATAGAAGTAATTAAATATGTCTCTTTTTATTAGATTTCGAATCCAAAATTGCTCTGAAACGTCTCGATATGCTTTAAGAAATTTATTGACATACTCAATTGCGACATCAACGAAAGGTTCTGATGATATTCTTATCATCTCCATGTCAATATTTATTCTTTTGAAGATTTGAGTATCGAAGAATATTTGGATTTTCATATGGGATAAAATCCCGCTCCTGTCTTCATCCACTTTAGAAAATGGAGCCATATCAGCACCATCATTTTTGTACCTAAAGTCATATATTCTTTCAAATCTCAATTCAGCAGAAATATTATCAATCACGACCATGTATGGTTTTCCTACATCTCCTTCATTAATTGAATTTAGCACATCAATTCCAAAAGGAACCCTAAATTGAATAAGAATATTTCTTAATTTTTCTTTGTTAAATTCACTCATGTTTTTTCCCTTTGCTTGCGGCTATCGACAGAATGTGAAAAAACGATCCACAATCCAACATGTAAAACTTGTGATAATAATTGATAAAAGCAAATTGTTCCCGATGTGTTTTTATAATACAATAATGAACAGATGGAATACATATCTTCCGAAAACCGCACCCAGCTTGGATTTAATCTTTGCAAACCATAGCTTTAGCGGAGGTTAGTGCCTTGAGGATCTGATTGAAAAGGATAATGTTGTTTGATTTATGGAGAGTCTCGTCTTAGGACGAGATTGAGAAACTGGATTTGAATCAATTGCAATTTTCGGTTAAGGAACTCAAAGAGGACACACACGAGCGCGTGGTTCCCTCGTCTAAGGACGAGACAAGCTGTTCATTTTTCTGTTGTAGTGTAAGGTAGTGTCAAATTTACATAGGTCTGTGGTGGGAGGAAGCTCACTCATTTACAAACCCCACAAGCCGACCCACAAACCCAAGTTTGTAATTGAGTGAGCTTTGTGTGTTGGAAAATATTTTTCATTTTTCTTGCAGGATTCAGATTTGTCCGTAAATTTGTCCGTGTCCGTAAAAATGTCCGCAATATGATAAATGTAAAATTCTACCTTGATAAAGCTGATAAAAGCAAGAACTTCCCTATCCATCTGGTCTTGCGTCAAAAGGATGTCCAAGTAAAGGTCGCAACTGGAGAAAAGATAAAGAAGAAGGATTGGGATAATAAAAACCAGTTAGTCAAGGATACTGAATATCGTTATAAGTCGATTAATAAATTTTTGCTTTTTTTAAAGCAAGAAGTTGAAAAGCATTTTGAAACTGCTCACCATTCTCATTTTACGGATAAAAAAATAAAAGCTAAAATATTGTCTCTTGTTAATAGTCGTAAAGTAAATACTGATGTGAAGATGGTCTGCGAGAGCGAATTGAAATACGAAGAAAAAGAAAATATAACTTTTGTCGATTTGTTTGCTGGTGCTGGCGGTTTTAGCGAAGGTTTTTTACAAGCTGAAAACGGTAAGTACTTTTATGACTTTCTGCTAGGTAGCGATATTAATGAGAATTGCGAATTAACACATCTTGCACGTTATAATTACCAACTTGGTCTTGATGCAGAATTTCTACGACAAGACATTACGGAGCCAGATTTTTTAGAAAATCTTATGAAAAGATTAAAAGGCAAAGAGGTTGATGTTGTTTGTGGTGGACCGCCTTGTCAAAGTTTTAGCCTTGCAGGGAAGCGAAAAAAGTTTGATAAAAAAGACGATTTGTTCGCTCACTATTTGAAAGTAATTCGGTCTTTAAGACCAAAGTATTTCGTGATGGAAAATGTGAAAGGTATTTTAACTAAGGAGGAAGGGAAAATTCGCGAAATGATTTTACAAGAAATAAAGTCGATTGTCGATTTAAAAGAATTTCATCAACTACTTATTTTTATAGCGAAGTTGATGAAGATCGAAAAGGAACAGCCCTATATTCTAGAGTGTTATAATTTGCGTTTGCAATTTGAAACAGCAACAGAAAAGGAAATCGAAAAAATCAAGGAGAATTATATTCAAATTGCCGAAAATAAATTTAGAGTACTTACTCCTAAGATCGTTGATTATAAAACAAGTAAAACAGATAAAAATATTAGCACAATTCGGCACGGATTTAATTTGTTGAAGCGAAGCAAAGAATTGGCTTATATAAGAAAGAAGGTGATTACAGAAAAAGCCTTCTGTGATTTAGATAATGATTTTTTTGCCGAAAACTTCGATAATTTTCTAACCGCTATTGAAGCCGAGTCTATTATTGAAAATCTTAATGAAGCATTCATAAATTTACAACCGTCTAAAATATTCGAGCCCGAAATCAGAGAAATAATATCAGCTCTTGAAATATATAATTACTCTTTTGACGAATGCGTTAAAGGTTTAAATCCTTTTGTTCTTAAAGCAAAAAAGGAAATTGAGTTTGAGGAAATTTTATCGCATATAAGATTATACAATATTGAACAGCCTTTTGTTGCTTTGGCGTCAAACTATGGAGTTCCTCAAAATCGTGAAAGGGTCTTGTTTATAGGCTGTCGTAAAGATCAAATATTAATTAAAGACGTTCCGCCAACTGTTACTCACAATGAAAAGGTGACAGTTTTTGAAGCACTCTATGATTTAGATTTTGTCGGTAATGATGAAGAAAAATATGGGTACGAAAAAATTGATTTGAAATCAAAGTATATCGGCACTTCAGAAAAAATGAAGTCGCTAATAAAGAAGAGAGAAATTGATGGAAGGCCAGATGAAAAAAAGGGTTTGACATATGCTGAATGGTCAAAGAAAGGAAGATTAAATGGAAGATTTGTTAATGCAAAAAACCCGTTTTATGTTAAGAATATTGAAGAACTTGAAAACACTTTAACGCATATCGTAGCTCCTTTACACAATCACAAGACAAGTAAGCAAAATGATGATGTTGTAAAAAGACTTAGTGTTATTTTGAATACGGGCGATTATGATTTAGCGAAGAAGGAACTAAAGAAAATCGGATTAGATTCGGAAAAAAGAAACTATAATGTTTTAAAACCAGATTCACAAAGTCCTACAGTGATGACAATTCCTGATGATTACATACACTTTTCAAGCCCTCGTGCCTTAACTGTCCGTGAGATGGCTCGCTTGCAATCATTTGATGATTCGTTTGTCTTTCAAGGCAAGCGTTCAACTGGCGGTAATAAACGTAAATTTGAAGTGCCACAATTTACATTAGTAGGCAATGCAGTTCCACCACTTATGGCTCGTGCCGTGGCTTTGGAAATTTTAAAAAACATAAAGTAATATTTGATGAGGCAACTTTCTACTGTTGAAATAAACAGAATACAACTGCTAACGGAAAAATCTGTTGAACTAACATTAATTGAGCCGACAGAAAATGGTTTGCAAAAATCAATTATGGATGCAACTGGTTCTGTTCGCACTTACTTGAAATCGAAATTGGTTCACGATTTTGATTTGCAAAAACAAGGTCCCGAAAATAAAATTCAAATCGCATCTCAATTAATTTCTGCTTGCGGTTTGGTTTCTTCAGTCGCATCACTTTATCGCCCTGTTACCAAAAAAGGTGACCCTCGAATTTGGTTTAAAGGTTTGGGAAATTATGCCGATGCAAACGATATTCTGGGAATAGTTGAATTTGAAAAACAGTTGTATGTTTTGAATATTACACAACTGGATTTGAAAAATTTGATAAAAGCAAAAATGACAAATCCACTGAAAGAATTGGTTAATGAGATAAACCAAATTTCAAATGAGATAGCCGATGAATTATTATTTAAGTTAAGAGCAATTGCAGCAAAAGGTTTTGTCCCCGCTTTGTTACAAGCTGATACTTCAATAGGCAGAACATTGGAAAAATTGTTAGGAATTGAAATGAATTCTTCAAGAACTCCTGATTACAAAGGGATAGAATTAAAATCTGCAAGAGAAAACAAAGGAACAAGAAAAGGACTCTTCGCAAAAACTCCCAACTGGGTATTAAGTAAATTTAAAAATCGAAGTGAAATTTTGGATGCTTTTGGATATTTGGAAAAAGATGTCTTCCGTTTGTATAACACAATAAGAGCTACT
>CAYHCF010000026.1:0-49265 GCA_964355075.1 uncultured Chitinophaga sp. | reverse complement strand
ATTAAATATTCTTTCAATTGTGGAAAAGGGTTAAAATTAATCCCGGTCAGAGTTGTTTTTGGGTTTATTGCTTTAAAATTACTCGCTTTAATCCTTTCAGAGCCAGTTTTGTTATGCTGAGATGAAATAATAAATTATTTTCGCATATTATGATTGAGAAAAAAAAGCCTGCTGCATCGCGCACCATTATGAATGAAATGGTATTGCCAAATGATACCAATGTCCTTCAAAATTTGATGGGAGGGAAATTATTGCACTGGATGGATATTGCTTCGGCCATTGCCGCTCAGAAACATTCCGGCAAAACGGTTGTGACCGCTTCAGTGGATACCGTAAGTTTTGCAAAACCAATTCAATTAGGAGATGTAGTCACCCTTCAGGCTGAGGTTTCCAGGGCATTTAATACCTCCATGGAAGTATATATTAAAGTGTGGGCCGAAAACATTCCGACGGGTGACCGCTTCTTAAGCAATGAGGCCTATTACACTTTTGTGGCCCTGGATAGAAATGGAGCTCCTTTGCAGGTTCCGGGACTGGAGCCGGAAACGGAAGATGAAACAAAAAGATTTGAGGGAGCCCTGCGCCGCCGGCAATTACGCTTGATCCTTGCCGGAAAAATGAAACCCGATGAAGCTACAGAATTGAAAGCACTGTTTATTAAGTAAGCAAGGGGCAAAGAAGCAAAGAAGCAAAGAGGCAAGCAACAGCCTACAGCCTAACAGCCTATTTTTAAAAAATACCTGAACGAAAGGTTTGAATTTACCTCTAAAAGAATAAATTTGCACCTCTTTTAAATTGAATTAAATACTTAACTATGTCAAAATCAGGTGTTATAGCCCAAGTTATTGGTCCGGTAGTGGATGTGAGCTTCGCTGACAACAATACAGGACTTCCTAAAATTTACGATGCCCTCTATATAAATAGAGCTGATGGATCCCGGATTATCCTTGAATGTCAGAAACACATGGGAGAAAATCTGATCCGCTCCATTGCAATGGATAGTACCGATGGTTTGGTTCGTGGAATGGAAGTTCACCAAACGGATTCTCCTATTGTTATGCCCACCGGTGAAGATATCAGAGGTCGTCTGTTTAACGTGGTTGGGCAGGCAATTGATGGCATGAGGCCTGTTGTTAAGGATGGTGAACGTTCTATACATCGTGATCCTCCCCGTTTTGAAGATTTATCAACTTCTTCTGAGCCGCTTTATACCGGTATAAAAGTAATTGACCTGATTGAACCCTATGCCAAAGGAGGAAAGATTGGTTTATTTGGGGGAGCCGGTGTAGGAAAAACCGTGTTGATTATGGAATTGGTAAACAATATCGCAAAAGCTTACGAAGGCATGTCGGTATTTGCAGGTGTAGGTGAGCGTACCCGTGAAGGAAATGACTTATTGCGTGAGTTTATTGAATCCGACGTAATAAAATATGGTGAAGAATTCAAACACAGCATGGAGAATGGGGGTTGGGATTTAAGTAAAGTAGATTATAACGAACTGGCAAAATCACAGGCAACACTGGTTTTTGGTCAGATGAATGAGCCTCCCGGTGCACGTGCACGTGTGGCATTATCGGGTTTAACGATGGCCGAGTATTTCCGCGACGGAGATGAAAAATCAGGTGGACGCGATATTTTATTCTTCGTGGATAATATTTTCCGTTTTACGCAGGCAGGTTCCGAAGTTTCGGCTTTATTAGGTCGTATGCCTTCGGCGGTAGGTTACCAACCTACTTTGGCTTCAGAAATGGGTGCCATGCAGGAACGTATTACTTCCACAAAACGAGGATCAATCACCTCGGTTCAGGCAGTATATGTACCAGCTGATGATTTAACAGATCCGGCTCCTGCAACAACTTTTGCTCACTTAGATGCAACAACAGTACTGAGTCGTAAAATTGCTGAATTAGGTATTTATCCTGCGGTAGATCCTTTGGATTCAACTTCCAGAATTTTAACCGAAGCAGTTGTGGGTGAAGCGCATTACGCATGTGCGCAGCGTGTAAAATCAACTTTACAACGGTACAAAGAATTACAGGATATCATTGCCATTTTGGGTATGGATGAATTAAGTGATGAGGATAAATTGGTGGTTTCACGTGCGCGTCGTGTTCAACGGTTTTTATCGCAACCTTTCCATGTGGCTGAACAATTTACCGGCTTAAAAGGAGTATTGGTTCCGATTGAAGATACCATTAAAGGGTTCAATATGATTTTGGATGGGGAAGTGGATCAATATCCGGAAGCAGCATTTAACTTAGTTGGAAATATAGAGGATGCCATTGCCAAAGGTCAGAAAATGTTAGCAGAAGCCAATTAATTTTTTTCAAAAATAAGAATTCATGCAACTAGATATCATCACAGCCGATAAGACTCTTTTTAGTGGAGAAGTTGACCTCATTACTTTGCCCGGAAGTAAAGGCAAGTTTCAGGTTCTGAATGGCCACGCGGCTTTAATCTCAAGTCTTCAAAAAGGGGTAGTGCTCATAAAATCAAAAGAAGGAAAACAGCAGTTTGAGGTGGATAGCGGTATTGTGGAAGTGCTCAATAATAAAGTTATTGTTTTGGCATAATTGCTGATACTTGATTAATACCTGAAAAGGGTGATTACCGTGAAGGTGCTCACCCTTTTTTTCATCCTAAAAATATCCCTTCAAAAATTATCTCAAACCTTCTATGTAAGTTATTAGTTTGGAAAGGCTTATTTTAGTATTTTTACCCTGATGAAGAAAAATACTTTGTATTGGATTTGCCAAATTGGGGGTTGGTTCTTTTTTATTCTGCTTGAATTTATCGGATATGGAAACCTGTTTGGTTTTAATCAATTACTTGTTTTAAATGTGTTGGTTAATTTTATTTCAGGAGTTATATTAACGCATTTGTACAGGTTGTTTATTATAAAAACCAGCTGGATCAACCTGCCTTTGGCTTCACTTATTCCCAGGGCAATATTAGGGATCTCCGTCATTTCATTTATCATGACACTTTTAAATCTGTACCTCGACCGGTATACGGTACCGCTTATGAGTCAGCTGTCTATTGATGCGATCCTGATTTTTAACTATCTCTTTAATTGGAGTAAATATATTTTATTATGGGCTTTGGTTTACCACTTGTTTCAGTATTGGGAACGTTCGCTTGAAGCCGAAAAAGTGAAATACCAGCTTCAGGCCACCTTAAAAGAAAATCAATACCAAAATTTAAAAACACAACTCAATCCTCATTTTTTATTTAATTCATTAAATAGCATAAGAACCCTGGTGGATATTAATCCGGAAATTTCGAAAGAAGCCATCAACCGATTGTCAAATTTGTTAAGGAGTTCACTTCAAATGAGCAAACAGAGAACGGTAACCTTAAAACAGGAAATAGATACGGTTAATGATTACCTGGCCATCGAAAAAATTCGTTTCGAGGATCGCCTGCAAATTACGATGAACCTGAGTCAGGATTCATTGGATGCCCAAATTCCTCCCATGATGCTTCAAACATTGGTTGAAAATGCGGTGAAACACGGAATCTCAAAAAGTAAAACGGGTGGCAGGATTACGATTAACAGCTCCTGTACAAAATCGCATTTGCATATCGAAATTACCAATATAGGTCGGATTGAACCGGATACGGATTCAGGTGGTTTCGGAATTGCAAATACCCTGGAGCGCTTGCAGATACTCTATGATAACCGGGCAATCTTTTCGATGGAGAATGCAGATTCAAATATGGTAATAACTAAAATTGATATACCCTTATGATCCAAACACTGATAATTGACGACGAGCGCCTTGCACGTGAAGGTCTGAAAACATTGCTAAAAGAATTTCCTGAAATACAATTGATAGGAGAAGCTTCAAATGTGGATGAAGCATTGGAGCTGATTGAAAAACTCAAACCCCAATTGCTTTTTTTGGATATTCAAATGCCTGAAAAAACGGGTTTTGATTTGTTGGAAGAGTTAATTGATACACCGGCAGTTGTATTTACCACGGCGTATAATGAATTTGCCATCAATGCTTTTGAGGTAAACGCCCTTGATTATTTGTTAAAACCCATTCAAAAGGACCGGTTGGGGGAAGCCATCATCAAAGCCAAAAGGCAAATAGATGAAATTAAATCGGAACGATTAAGAAATAAGCTGCAATCTGATGATCAAGTATTTATCAGAGATGGGGATCGTTGTTGGTTTATCAGACTGAATGAGATCAGGTTGATAGAATCGGCAGGAAATTACGCCAAAATATTTTTCGATAAACACCAGCCATTGATCCATCGCACCTTAAATTCATTAGATGAGCGACTGGGGGAACAATTGTTTTTCAGAGCCAACCGCCAGCAAATCGTCAATTTGAATTATATCGAAAAAATTGAACCTTTCTTTAACTCCGGCCTGCTAATCTATATGAAAGACGGAACCAAAGTAGAAGTAAGCAGAAGGCAAGCTGTTAAGTTTAAGGAACTGCTGAGTTTATAAGCAAAAAGGCCACCCATTCCGGGCAGCCTTTTTCTGTTTGCTAATTTCTATTTGTTTTTTCTCGCATCTCGTTCAGGCAATCCTGCTTGCTTATCTGCAATCATGGAATTTGTGTACGTTGCGCGGCTTAAATAATACTCCTTCTTCCTACTTTACCGTATCCATATAGCAAATAAGATCAATAACCTTGCAGCTATATCCCCATTCGTTATCGTACCAGGAGACTACTTTTACAAAATTATCATTCAACGAAATACCTGCTTTGGCATCAAAAATCGAAGTACGTGAATCTCCAAGGAAATCGGTACTTACCACATCGTCTTCGGTATATCCCAAGATGCCTTTCATTTCATTCTCAGAGGCTTTTTTCATGGCTGCTTTAATGGTATCATAGCTGGCACCTTTAATTAAACGGCAGGTTAAATCAACCACCGAAACGTCGGGAGTAGGTACACGGAAGCTCATTCCGGTTAATTTTCCTTTTAACTCAGGAATAACCAAACCAACCGCTTTTGCAGCACCGGTGCTTGAAGGAATAATATTTTGGTAGGCACCTCGTCCACCGCGCCAATCTTTGGCTGAAGGGCTGTCAACCGTTTTTTGTGTGGCAGTAACCGCGTGAACCGTGGTCATTAAACCTTCGAGAATGCCAAAATTATCATTTAATACCTTGGCTATGGGAGCCAGGCAATTGGTGGTACACGAAGCATTTGAAACAACAGTCATCTGTGCGGTGTACTTTTCCTGATTCACGCCCATCACAAAAGTTGGGGTATCATCTTTAGCGGGAGCGCTCATTACAACGCGTTTAGCACCTGCTTTAATGTGGGCACCCGCTGTTTCTTGAGTCAGGAATAATCCGGTTGAATCCACCACATATTCTGCTCCAATCTCATCCCATTTTAAGTTCGATGGGTCTTTTTCGGAAGTAATACGGATTTTCTTTCCGTTTACAATCAGGTGACCGCCCTCAACAGCAACATCGCCTTTAAATCTGCCATGGGTTGAGTCATATTTTAACATGTAGGCCATGTAATCAACAGCAATTAAGTCGTTGATACCCACAATTTCTACCGAAGGGTTGTTGATGGCAGCCCTGAAAACCAAACGGCCAATACGGCCAAATCCATTGATTCCTATTTTCATTGTATAGTTATTTAGGTTATTAAAAGTGGGCGCAAAGATAATTTTTATTATTTCAGAAAAAAGATTTTGAATTGCCTAAATTATCCCTATTTTCGCGACCCCATAAATATGGCCCGTTCGTCTATCGGTTAGGACGTTAGATTTTCATTCTAGTAAGAGGGGTTCGACTCCCCTACGGGCTACAAAAATCAGAGGGAGTGTGAGAGCAAGAGCGAATCACACGCTCTCTGGGATTTTTTTTATATATTTGTAAACTTAATTTATTAGTATCATGCATTTGACAACCGAGAAGAAACAAGAAATCTTCGAAGCTCACGGTAAAGCCAAGTCGAAAACCGACACAGGCTCAGCTGAAAGTCAGATCGCTCTGTTCACAGAGAGGGTCAACCACATTACCGAACACCTGAAAAGGAACAAAAAAGACTTTTCAGCTGAATTAAACCTGGTGAAATTGGTAGGGAAAAGACGTTCTTTATTAAATTACCTCCAACGTAAAGACGTTTTTCGTTACAGGGCTATCATTAAAGAACTTGAACTTCGTAAGTAAGCTATTTGCGCCTCCTGTATGGGATTCGCTTTTTTTTTAATTTTTTTTTTTGATAAAGGGGCGGGCCAATAGGTTAAGCCCCTTTGTTTTTAATTTTCAATAACCGACAAATAATATATGTCAAAAGCAATTATAAAAACTTTCGAAATTGATGGGAAAACGATCAGTATCGAAACAGGCCGTTTAGCCCGCCAGGCCGACGGTGCAGTAGTGGTAAAGATGGGCGATACCATGATTTTAGCAACCGCCGTTTCCAACAAAGAAGCAAAAGAGGATATGGACTTTATGCCTTTAACCGTTGATTACCAGGAAAAATTTGCCTCTGTAGGTCGCATCCCGGGTAGTTTCCATAAGCGTGAAGCCAGATTAAGTGATTACGAAATTCTAATTTGTAGAATCGTTGATCGTGCATTACGTCCCTTGTTCCCAGAGAATTACCATGCCGATACCCAGGTAGCTCTTACCTTAATTTCTGCCGATTTAAACACTCCTCCCGATGCATTGGTGGGTTTAGCCGCATCCGCAGCATTAATGGTAAGCGATATTCCGTTCAACGGCCCGATTTCTGAAGTGCGTGTGGCTCGTATTGATGGTAAATTTGTGATCAACCCGTTTAAAGACGAACTGGAAAGAGCCGATATCGATTTAATTGTAGCAGGAACTGAACACGACCTGAATATGGTGGAAGGAGAATGTTCTGAAGTGAGTGAATTAGATATGCTTGAAGCTATGAAAGTGGGTCATGAGGCTATCAAATTACAAATAAAAGCACAATGGGAATTATGCGAAATGTTGGGCGGACGAAAACCTGCCCGTGAATATAACCATGAACGCAGTAACCCTGAATTACAGGAACAAATTGCTGCGTTTGCCTATGATAAAATCTATGTCATTGCCAAAGGTGCTTTGGGTAAATCAGAGCGCTCAGCAGGATTTAAAGCCATTCGTCAGGAGTTTATAGATAGCTTACCGGAAGGGACTGTTATTGATAAATTTTTAATGAATAAATATTTTCACGACGTAGAGTTTGATGCCGTTCGGGCCATGATTATTAATGATCGTACCCGTTTGGATGGCCGTAAACTCGATGAAGTACGACCCATCTGGAGCGAAATAGGTTATCTACCCTGCGCACATGGCTCGGCATTATTTACCCGTGGTGAAACACAATCATTAACCAGCGTTACCTTAGGTACTAAATTGGATCAACAAATGCTGGATAACCCAATGAACGAAGGCTATGCAAAATTTTTATTGCATTATAATTTTCCTTCATTCAGTACCGGTGAGGTAAAGCCAAACCGCGGTCCGGGACGAAGAGAGATCGGACATGGGAACTTAGCATTGCGTGGCTTAAAGCATGTATTACCGGGTGTGCCTGAAAATCCTTATACCGTTCGTATAGTTTCTGATATTTTAGAATCAAATGGTTCCTCTTCCATGGCAACGGTGTGTGCTGGTTCATTGGCCTTGATGGATGCAGGAGTAAAAGTTAAGGGAGCCGTGAGCGGTATCGCCATGGGATTGATCAATGATGAGAAATCAGGCAAATTCGCAATCTTATCTGATATCTTAGGTGATGAAGATCATTTGGGGGATATGGATTTTAAAGTGATTGGTACTAAGAATGGTATTGTTGCCTGCCAGATGGACATTAAAATAAATGGCTTGAAATGGGAAATGGTTGAAGAAGCGTTGAATCAGGCAAAGGCCGGACGTTTGCACATTATGAATGAAATGAATAAAACCATTTCGGAGCCTGCCGCCGATTATAAACCTCATGCGCCGCGGATTGAAACTTTATTTATTGACAAAGATTTTATCGGTGCCGTTATCGGGCCGGGAGGGAAAATAATTCAAGGCATGCAAAAAGAAACCGGAGCTACCATTTCCATTACGGAAGAAGGTAATCAGGGTATTATTGAAGTGGCTTCAAATAACAGAGATAGCCTCGATAGAGCACTTAGCATGATCAGAGCAATTGTGGCAGTGCCTGAAGAAGGAAAGGAATATTTGGGTAAGGTAAAAACCATTGTGGAGTTTGGTGCTTTTGTTGAAATAATGCCCGGAAAAGATGGCTTATTACATATTAGCGAAATTGGCTGGACCCGGTTGAACACGATGGAAGGAGTTCTGCAGGTGGGTGAAGAAATAAAAGTGAAGCTGATTGAAGTAGATAAGAAAACCGGCAAATTAAAATTATCACGTAAAGTGTTATTACCCAAACCGGAAGGCTTTGTAGAGCACCCACACAGAGAAAACCGCCCACCTCGCGATTTCAAACGCGATGACAACCGTGGCGAGCACCGTGGCCCCAGACCACCACGTGAACCAAGAGGGGAGAATTAGACCTCGGTGATTGGTATTTGGTAATCGGTAATCAGGTAATCGGTAATTGGTAGGGGAAAAGTAATCAGTGAACGGTAATCAGTGAACGGTATTCAGTTATCCGTAATCAGTGATCAGTAAACTGTTGGCAGGAATCAATTGTCAGTTCGAGCGGAGTCGAGAACGGTAATCAGTGAACGGTAATTTGTTTTATAAATAACTATTAAAAAGAGAGTTTAACGTGGCTCTCTTTATTTTTTGTAGTTAAAAGTTAAATTGCACTATTATTCAGTCCCCAATATGATAAACATGAACAATATTGCTGTAATAGGAGGCGGTAGCTGGGCAACCGCTTTGATAAAAATTCTGAGTGAACACAAAGCCTCTTCCGATTCAAAAATAAATAAACTATTTTGGTGGGTAAGGAGCGAGGAGAAGGCGGAGTACATCCGCAAAAAACACCATAACCCGGATTATATCAGTTCGATCGAAATCCATCCGGATTATGTAACGGTTAGTTCTGATATTGTTGAAGTGATCAACCAATGTGAACTCCTGGTTATGGCCGTACCAGCCGCATTTTTAGAAGCAAGTCTGGCTCCCTGTTCCAATGATATTTTTAAAGATAAAATTATTGTTTCTGCTATAAAAGGATTAGTACCAAGCACCCGCCAGATCGTTGGCGATTATTTTGTGGAACATTACGGTTTAGATGAAAATGGAATTCTTGTCATCTCAGGTCCCTGCCACGCCGAAGAGGTTGCCAATGAAAAACTATCCTATCTTACCATAGCCGGATTAAACCAGAAAATTGCCCACGATTTTGCAAGCTTATTGAAGAATTATTATATCAGGACTGTGGTCTCAATGGATGTAAGAGGAACTGAATATGGTGCAGTTCTTAAAAATATTTATGCGGTAACAGCAGGTATTTGTCATGGTTTGGGTTATGGTGATAATTTTCAGGCCGTTTTAGTAAGCAATAGCATTCGCGAAATGAAAAGATTTTTGAGGAGTATTACGGATGCAGATCGTAAGATCAATCACAGTGCTTATCTGGGTGATTTATTGGTAACCGCTTATTCGGTTCATAGCAGAAACCGGACATTTGGAAACATGATTGGGAAAGGCTATACGGTTCAGTATGCACAGTTAGAAATGAAGATGGTTGCAGAAGGATATTATGCGATAAAAAACATGTGGGAACTGAATCAGGAAAGACAGATCGAAATGCCCATTCTTGAAACCGTTTATGATATTATTTACAAAGGCAAACCTGCAAAAAAAGCAATAGAAGAATTGAGCGAGAAGCTGGTTTAAATATTGATCAAAGGCATAAAGGCCTCTATGTTTTAGCAGGTTTATTTTTTTCCCCAGCCTGAAGGCTGGGGCAATTATGAATAATTGGATTTCTAACCCGGATGCTGGAGTTATTTATTTTTCGATCTCGAATATCAGGTTACCCAAATGTGCCCCGGTTCAATAGCCCCAGCCTTCAGGCTGGGGACTAAATATCCTAACATGATTTACGAGGCCTTTAGGCCTTTTCATATTAAAATCAAATTCTATAGCAGGATGTCATCATCGAATTTATAATACTTCATAAATTCTTCATATTCTTCTTCAAAAGTATTCTTTTTATGATGCTCTTCCTGATTCTTTATGTAGTCATTGATTATTTGCAATTGGGATTTACCGAGTGAAACAGCAAAATATTCATTTTGCCAGTAAAATTTTTCTGCAAATAATTTTGAACGATTCGCCCAAAATGAAGATTCTCCCTTCATCAAATTTATTGCGGTTATAACATTTTGACCAGCATTTAATGATAACAGACAATGCAAATGATTCTGCCATCCATTCACATTCAAAACATGAATATTATTCATTTTTGCATATTCTCTGATATGCTTGCATAGGCTGTCTTTTTGAGTATTGTTAAAAAGATGTTTCCTGTCTTTTGTCGCCCAAACAGCATGGACATAAATTTGTGTGTATGACATAAAAATTGTTTAAGGCCTAAAGGCCTCCTTGTTTAATTGTTCTCGTGATATTCCCCAGCCTGAAGGCTGGGGCTATTTTTATTTAACCTCGAAAATCAGGCGACCAAAATGCGTCACGGCCCAATAGCCCCGGCTAATAGCCCCGGCCTTCAGGCCGGGGAATAAATGCCACAGAATAATTTGTGAGGCCTTCAGGCCTTTTCTGTTGCAAGATAAAAATACAGAATGTATTATGGAAACAGGAACCCCAAATCAAATCCCAAATTCAGGATTTGATTTCAAAAATTATTTCTTTATTACCTCAAAATATTGCTCAAGCCTTTCTCCATTTTCATCAACCAAAACCAATACATGTTTTCCTGGCGATGGGTTCAATCCCATTTGGTGAAACTCCCGGGTACAGCCAATAAATTTTTCGTCGAGGTGCCAGTATATTTTAGCAAGTTTATTGCGGTGTGCTACCTCAAATACACATTTTCCGCTACTGCCATCTAATTCAATTGGCACATAAATTTTGTTTGATCTTCTTGGGTAAATCATTTCCATGACGGATTGAGAACTATTATCGGCACAATCACTTCGCCAGAGAGGTAAATTGTGGTAATTCGGATCGTGATTCTTGTAATACCATTCCATGGCCGGGGGCAAAACAAACCAACATACATGTTTCATACGAGAGGGAGATTCACAGTTGCTGTTCACCCGGTATTGCATATTTTGGTCGGTATGAATTAACTGATGATAGGTACAAAGGGGAGGAGTACCAATTGTTTTGGTCGACCAGATGGTATCAATATGATTACAGAAGTTTGAGGGCAGGTTTCCACTTTCTCTGCAGATGGTAGTCCAACGCATGGCATCGTATGGAATGGGAAACCAGGGTGTGTAAGGAAGCAGTTTAAAGATTTCAAAGAGAATAGGAGCCGCTGTGCTCACTCCGGTTAAACCGGGCCTGCCTTCTCCATCGGCATTGCCAACCCAAACACAAACAACATGTTTTGGAGTTATCCCTATGGCCCATCCATCTCTAAAGCCGAAGCTGGTTCCTGTTTTCCAGGCAATGCGTTTTGAGGAGGAAAAGGCATTCCATGACTGTTCTTCTCCCGGGCGAACCAATTCCTGCATGGCTTCAAAAGTGTTATACACAGAACCTGCAGATAATAAAAATTGATTAGAGAAGTTTTGTAAAGAGGCAGTTGAGCCTGTGGTTTCTTTCTGTGCCAAAATGAGGGGTGGTTTTAAATCTTCAGGGTTATATTTCCCACTATAAGTGCCATAATGATTCAACATTCTGGCTAAGCTTGCATAAATACCACTTATCTCCCACATGCTATTTTCACCTCCGCCAAGTATCAATGACAAACCATAATGACCGGCACCTTTATTCAGACTTTTTATTCCCAATTGTTTCAATAAAAAATAAAATCTTTCATAACGATATTGCTGTAGCATTCGAACCGCAGGAATATTTAATGACCTTGCCAAAGCCTTATCTGCAGGTACGGCACCATCGTATTGCAAATCAAAATTTTGAGGCGTATATCCTGCAACCTGCGTTGGAATATCTGCTACCAGAGATTTGGGCAGGATCAAACCATCTTGTAACAATGCTGCATAAAGAAGAGGTTTCAACGTGCTACCCGGACTCCTTCTGGCAGGAATCATATCAACATAACTTTCTATCTCTGGGTCTTCGGGATGATTTACATTTCCTGCATAAACTTTTACATGTCCGGTTTCTACTTCCATTATCAGGGCGGCAACATTGTTAATTCCGTTGGCCTTGAGTTGTTGGTGATGTCTTTCCAGAATCTCATTAACGCTTTCCTGCAAATGAAGATCAATAGTGGTTTTTAGTATGGGTGTAATCTTCTGTTCTCCCAATAACCCTTGTTTTAAAGATGCCAATAAATTAGGGGCATGATCGGGAAGGGGTAAAGCCTGATTTGGAATGGACTCTTGTTTGGATAAGGTACAAGTTTGTTCATCAATGATACCTTTAGCCATCATCTGGTCCAACAGGTGATTGCGTTTTTCTAACAATAAATTTCTGTTTTTATCGGGTCGAACCAAAGAAGGACTATTCGGCAGAACGGCGAGACTGGCTGCTTCTCCCCACGAAAGCTGATCTGCACTTCTGCCAAAGTATCGCCAGGCTGCTGTTTGCAGGCCAACCACATTGCCTCCAAATGGTGCATGATTTGCGTATAATGAAAGTATTTCCGCTTTGCTGTAACCCAATTCTAGGCGCAAGGTGAGAATCATTTCGAGGAACTTTTGATAGAAGCTTCTGTTTTTATTTCTGCTTAAACGAATCACCTGCATGCTTAAAGTTGAGCCACCGCTCAGAACTTTTCTATGTTTCACATTCAAATAAATAGCTCTACCTATAGCCATGGGATCAATGCCCGGATGATAATAAAATCTTTTATCTTCAAAGCATATAATTGCTTTTGCAAATTTCTCGGGTACTTCTTTCTCTTCTTTGAATCGCCACTGTCCATCTTCAGCGATCTTGGCCTGAAGGAGTTTTCCGTTTTGATCCAACAAGATGCAGGAGTATGGTTTTTGAAACAAGGGTTTCGGCAGGCTGAACCAAAAGGCAGGAAGACCTAAGATTGCGATCAGAATCCAAATTAATCGCCTTCGACTTGGTTTTATTTTGGGCACGAGTTGGTCATTCACCGGGCTGATTACTTCTTCAAAATATCCGTTTTCTTCAATACCTGTACTTTCCCGAATTTTGATAATTTATGGATATCTATCTTCTTTTTGTTACCGTACACCGTGATTATTTTGGGCTTGTTGCTAATGTACGGTTTATAGAAATTCATGATGTCATCAAAAGTGAGTCCTTCATATTGAAAGTATTGATCTTTTACAGGGTTAGTGAGGTAATCACGCTCCCGGTAATAATCCACATTATAGGATATATACCTGAAATTGGGATACCAGGCCGAGGTGCTCTTTTTCATCAGTGACTTGATCGCATCCATTCGCTCGGGCTTTTGTGGCATAAAGCTAATCAGACTGTCCATAATTTCTGTGGCGTCAATAGTTTTATCGGCCTGGCAACCTAAATAGGATGTAAAGTAAGAGGGATGCATATTCAAATCCGGTTTACTAAAATAGCCATAAGGCGAGTAAGCCATCGAACGGTATTCGCGTATTTCCTGCCCAATGAGTCCGGTGAAACCGCCACCCATATATTGATTAAAGGCAGTTACACTGGCGTTGAGTTTTGGTGTTGATTGATATATTTCTGAATTTACAATAAAATGCACATGGCTTTGAACTGCTTTTTTATCATTGTAAAAATAGACTTTGTTTTCATTGCTCACTACGTTGTGTTTCATGGTTAGGGGCAATGCTTTGTGGTTATCTGCTAAAGTCAAATTTTCACTTAGCACCGCCTTCACTTCATCGGCCGAATGTTTTCCAATATAATGATATACTGCATTGTAGGTAACAGCCTTTTGAAAAATGGCAAGTAAATCGTCCGCCTTTAACTTCTTAAGTTCATTGTTGGTAATTCGATCAATATAAGAAGATTTATTTCCCAGGCGGGCATAATCAAATACTGCATCATCCATGTTTTGAGGAATTTTCTCACTGGCTTTTCTTCCGGCTAATATCTCGTTGGTCACCGTTTTTACAGACTGATTTTCCAACTTCGATTCATTCATTAAGGCATGAATCAACTTCACCGATTTCTCAAAATTGATATCCAATCCACTAAACCAAAAGTAAAGACGGTTTGAACCACATTGCGCCGAATAAGATAAGCCCAGCATGGCAAATGCTTCTTTTACCTGATCGGTTGTTAAATTATTCGTGTGAAAATAGCTGAACAGATTGGAAGCAATATCCAGATTCTTCAGGCTGTCGGAACCTGCTTTATATTCAATCCCCAGAGTAAAAATATCGTTGATGGGATTATCGGTCACATACAGTTTATTACTACCATTTAGCTCCATGAGTTTGGTGTCTTTTTCGAAATCGAGAAAACGGGGTTCACTTACGGTTTCCTTTATTTCTTTGAACCTTTTAGCATATTCCGATTCGCCTTTCTGATCGGTTAATACGGGTTTATAATCCGGCTTTTTGAGAATATCTTTTTTCGGGAAACCTGTTTTAGATTCTAATACAAAATAATTTTCACCGCAGTATTTATTAGCTATCCTGATCACATCTTCTTTACTTACTTTATTTACTTGTTTGATATAATTCATCTCCTCTTCCCAACTGATCCCTTCGCTAAAAGTCCTTACTATACTTAAAGTGCGGCTTTCACAATTCTCAATTCGTGATTGATAGTCGAGGTAAAGACGGGTTTTTATGATCATCAGGTCTGTATCCGAAATCGCTCCCTGTTTAATTTTATTTACCTCATCCAGAACCAACTTTTCAGCTTTGGAGAAAGATTGTCCGAATAGTTTTGGCAACACAAAAAATATCAATGCGCCATCGTCATTATACGAATAACTATAGCTACCGGCTCCTAACAATTTGCCATCGCGTTGTAATTTATTCAGACGCCCGGTTTCCGATCCATTCGATAACAGGTTTTGAAACACTTCCATGGCAGCCTTATCCTTATGCACATTCGGAAAGGTTTTATAGGCAATCACTGAAACTTTAATAGGGGTGTACCTGACTTTTAAAACTTCTTTCTTTTTGAAATCAGAAACAGGACATTTTGGAAATTCAGGAACCTTTCCGGTACGTAGATGTGAGAATTTTTCTTTGATCATGGGCAGTACTTTTTCGGTATCAAAATTTCCGCACAGCACCAACGCCATATTATTTGCCACATAATAAGTATTAAAAAACGCATACATTTTGGTGAGAGGTGGATTTTTGAGATGTTCTGCCGTTCCAATGGTGCTTTGGGTTCCATAAGGATGAAATTTAAACAGGTTTTTATCAAGGGTTTCAAAAAGTTTATATTCAAAGTTATCCATGCTTCTGTTTTTTTCTTCATATACTACTTCCAACTCCGATTGGAATGACCGGAACACCGGGTTCTGAAAACGGCTGCTGTACAAATCGAGCCATTTTTCAGTTTGCTCGCCCGGAAAGGAATTATGATAAACTGTCATATCATTTTCCGTAAATGCATTTAAATTAGTTCCACCAATGCTTTTCATAAGTTTGTCAAACTCGGTTGGCAGACCAAACTTTGCAGCTTGTATACTTTGATTATTAATTAATTTCTGAATCAGCATACGCTCAGACTCCTCTTTGGTTTTGCCCAGCATATCATAATAAATATTGATAGAATCCAGAAATGGTTTTTCTTTTTGATAGTCGCTGGTACCCATTTCAGTAGTGCCCTTAAATAATAGGTGCTCCTGGTAATGCGCCATGCCGGTTGCATCGACAGGATCATTTTTGCTTCCTGCTTTAACAACCACTGCGCCGTAAACATCTTTTGCGGTCTGGTCTTCATTTAAATAAACGGTGAAGCCGTTATCCAGTATTAATTTCTGCACCTTTAAAGCAGGGTTCTGAGAAAAAACATACAAGGGAATTAAAAAGATACCTGTAAGAATAGTTGACTTTTTCATGTTCATATCGTTCCTTTTATCAGTACTATCTATTAATGATTGGGGAAGTCTGTAAACAATTATCTCTGTATGATTAGTTTTTTATTTCCAACCCATTCTTTCGATTTTATTTCGACCCAATAAATCCCATTGCTTAAATCGCCGATATCAATTTGTTGTTGACTTTGTTTAAGGGTTTCCGATTTAACCAAACTACCGGTTATCGAATAAATATTCCAGATCAGGTTATCACTGTTTCTGTTTTCAATAGCTATTGTAATGAAATCAGAGCTTGGGTTGGGATATAAATTAAAATGAATATTCTTTGAAATATTCTCCGGTATCGAAGTTGCAAAACCATCAAAACTTAAATTATCAACATACAGTATGGATTCAGAATGTTGTATGTAAGCTCCTGTTACGAAAAGTATAGTAGCAGAATCAGGTATATCAGCGGTGTTAAAGGTCATTGGCACTTGCAAGGGTGTCCAATTGGAAACAGTTTGAGTGGTTGCAAAATTTGGGTTGCCAATCACAACGCCATTTTTATAAAAATATACGAGACATATAATCGTATCGCCTCCAAAAGGTAAACACTTATAATATAAAAACAAGGAAGCAGGCCGCTTGTTTATTGCGAAGGACGGCTTTGGTATCCATCCTGTCATTGGATCTGATCCGTCATTGCTAATGGCAACTCCTCTTACCCCATTTGCAATATCAGGTTTAATTTTCATAGAATATTGTCCCGTTCCAGCCGGAAAGCTTTCAGGGTTTTTCTCAATAGAAAAAGAATGTGTCGTTGAGGAATAAGGCAACGAGCCATTCCATTTGTCGGGTTTTTGATAAACATTACTGCCATCATTATAGTTTTCCCATGTTTCAAATCCTCCATTTGGAATTTGCGCAAACGTTTCAAGTGTCATAGCAACTAAAATGGTCAGAATAGTAGTTAAGTTTTTCATTTCGTTTTTCGTCAGATATTATAGTGCTGACTCCGCACTTTTTATTGTTTTATGATTTTTTAATATTAATTATTGTGTCATTTTTCCAGTTAATCCATTTGGTTTGGTGACAATCATTAGCTGGGATTCCACGCCACAGATCTTCTTACCGAAACAGAGTGTAAATTAAAAGAAAAAGTTTCAGATTACCATTTCAACCCTAAGGCAATATCAAAATCCATTAATATAATAGGCCAAAAAGTCTGATCGTCTTATTTCTCAATGAATTAAAGATCATTACGTCAAGCCAAAGGGATCGAAACGCTGCGGTATATTACATGCTTTTTAAGTACCCTAAGGCCGAAAAGTTTGCCATAATCAAAATAGATATACGGGAATTTTCATTTTTTCGTTTTTTTTTTCACAGATCAGTTTATTTTTTCCAAAAATTTCTCATATTTGAACCGTATGCAAATTGCTATTACCAAAGACGTAAAAATTATTGTTGAAACCTCCTACCAAAATAGTAAGGTGAAAAACTTTAATGGGCAACATATGTTCGCATATCGCATTACCATCCTCAACCAGGGCGAGTACACCCTAAAATTGCTCAGAAGGCATTGGTATATTATTGACCTGATTGCCGGTACAAGCGAGGTGGAAGGCGAAGGGGTTGTGGGACAGCAGCCTGTTTTAGAACCCGGCGAAAGTCATCAGTATGTTTCGGGTTGTTCCATAGAATCTGAAGTGGGAAAAATGTTCGGTACCTATCTCATGGAACGCCAAATTGATGGCGAATTGTTTGAGGTAATAATCCCCGAGTTCACCCTAATCGTTCCTTTTATTTATAATTAGTTTGGAATTGTCTGCTGAGTCCAGAGTCTGATATAGAATGTTCACTGGCAAGGCATACGAATAAGAAAAAAGCGCAGTCCCGTCTTAAGTGACGGGATGAGCATTTTTTTGTTGAGTATAACGACGCCAGAGGACATTATATACAGACTCAGTTTTTACAGTTACAGCCTTTATATAGCCGCTCAGTCCCATCCGAATGAATCCATTTTACTTTCTGGTGCTTCTCATTGTAAAGTAAAGTCCACTGCATTTTTCCATTTTTCCATTTTTCCTTTCTTTCCAGCCAGCCGGCTTCATGATAATAGATCCATATTCCGGTTTTTATTTCACCCGCCGCTTTACCTTTTTCCATGAGGGTTCCGTTCGGATAATATTTCTTAATTTTCTGCGGTTTTTGACCCAAAATGGCAAAACCCAATAAGAAAAAGAAAGAGAAAAGGATCGTCTTTTTTACCATGAATGCACAAGTTTAAACTTACCCATGCCAATTTGCAAGTTTTTGGGATCAATATTCTAATTCGATTTACTTCCATCCCAGTCATTTCAAGCACTAAATCGGGCATGAAAAGGGAAAAATATGTGCACAATTGCCGTCAGACACAAGCAGAACATTACCAACGTATGATCCGTTTTACCTACCTGCCAGATCTTTATTTAAGGTTAAAAATGGACAAACCATGAATTGAAGGCTTTTGAAATTAAAAACTTTTAGTATTTTGCGCACTTATACAAGAAACGGTGTAAATTTATACATTCCGCTTAAGGTATTCAGTAATCGGTAAAAGAAAAGTAATCAGTATGGTTATTACCGATTACCGAATACTGATTACCGATTACCTTTACAGGTAAATGGCAAAATTTATCCTGTTTTCAGTATATATCCCGTCGGAAAATTGCTTATGGGTAATTTTTCAGCCGGCCTCTCATTTAATTGATAAATACACAATGATCGCTCATATTCAGGGAAAAGTTACCTTTCGTTCACCTGCCTACATGGTAGTGGATTGTGGTGGCGTGGGTTATGGAATCCAGATTTCATTGAATACTTATGAAAAAGTCTCAGAAGGCGAATCCATTAAACTGCTTACCCATCTTTCCATAAAAGAAGATAGCCATACCCTCTACGGATTTGCAGACGAAGAAGAACGTCAATTATTTCAGCAGCTTATTTCGGTAAGTGGCGTGGGTACCAATACAGCACGCATGATTTTATCAAGTTTGAAACCTTCTGAAATAAAGATGGCTATTCTTAACGGGAACTGGAATTTATTGAAAACCATCAAGGGAATTGGCCCTAAAACAGCCCAAAGATTGGTGATTGACCTGCAGGATAAATTAAAGAAAGTTGAACCTGCCGATAGAATTTATGCTGCTCAATTTAATACTCCTGCCTTTGAAGAGGCACTTGCTGCCTTGGTTATACTCGGCTTTAGTAAAGCAGAAGCCGAAAAAGGACTGATGAAAATAAGACAACAAAACCCGCAAAGTAGCGTTGAACAACTTGTGAAACTAACCTTAAAAAATCTTTGATGGTAAAAATTTACATTGTACGATAGCTCAAAAACTAAATACTTACGTTTATTTTTATCGCTCACCTTTGCCCTGTCAATGGTGTGGCAGGCTACCCCTCGCAATACACCCAGGCACATCAGCGATTTTAGTTTCTTGCCTCCCGATTCTGTAAAAGTTCCTCCCGAAAAGCTTAGTCTTCCATATCCGCTAATCGATAAAAAACCTTTCGAGCGTTCAGGTATCAGGCATCCGATAGATTTAGCTGAACCCTCTGTTATCAAAAATAAGTATGAATTAGACGCAGATAATTATAAGTACAATTATTCGTCAAAAATCGGAACTTTAGATTATAAACTGCCGGCAAGCACCGGAATTGCCGAACAAATGAAATTGGATGGCAAAAAAAACAACAAAAATTACTTCCGACAAAGGGCTCAGGCACAGAATTTTGCTAAAGGAAATAGCATACTCCCCCTTATAAATATCGGGAATAAAGTGATTGACAGGATTTTTGGTAATGGAGTTATTGATATCAGGCCGAGAGGATCAGCTGAAATTATTTTTGCCGAAAATTATAATACGGTTCGTAACCCGGCTTTATCTCTCAAACAGCAGAAAACAGGCCAATTCGATTTCAGACAAAAAATACAGCTGAATGTAACCGGTCAGGTTGGTGATAAGCTTAAGGTAAATATGAATTATGATACCGAGGCAACCTTTGAATTCGAAAATCAAATGAAACTCGATTATGCAGGTAAGGAAGATGATATCATTAAAAAACTTGAATTGGGAAACGTTAGCTTACCGCTGAATTCTTCTTTAATCCAAGGTAGTTCCAGCTTATTCGGACTTAAATCCACTCTACAATTTGGCAAACTTACGGTAACCACAGTAGTTAGCCAGCAGAGAGGCAAAACGCAGGAAACAGAGCTGGCCGGTGGAACTACAATCACCAAATTCGACATTCAATCGGATAATTACGATATGAACCGCCATTATTTTCTGGCCCATTATTTCAGGGATAACTACGAAAATTGGTTGAGTAAATTACCTTTCATTGGTTCACCCGTGGTGATTACCAGAGTAGAAGCATGGGTAACCAATAGAAGCGGCTCATTCGAACAATCAAGGGATATTATTGGCTTTAGTGATTTGGGGGAATCAACAAAACGTGATAATAAATATTGGGTGGTAAACTCAAATCCATTTAGTGCATTGGTGGGTAATCAGGTAAATAATTTGTATGACCCGATTAATAAAAACACCTATTTGAATGGCTATGGAAATCCAGTTGAGGCAGCAAAGTTCAGAGGAAGTTACCAGATAGAAAATAAGTTAACGGAAGATTTTCCGGTCACAGGCCTCAAACCCATTTCTCAATACCAGATCGTAAATTATGCACGACAACTGGGGCCGAATGAGTTTACTTTTAATGCCAGATTGGGCTATATTTCCATGAACCAGGCTTTGAATAACGATGATATTTTAAGCGTGGCTTACGAAGGAACCGTTAACGGCGTTCCATTTAAAGTTGGAGAGTTTAGTCAGGATGTGCCCCGAAATACAACAAACCCGGAGGTTCTGTTTTTGAAAATGATTAAAGGCCCTTCCCTCCGACCCGATCTACCGATCTGGGATTTGATGATGAAGAATGTTTACTCCCTGGGGTCTTTTCAGATTCAACCTAAAGATTTCAAACTGAATATTGTTTATGCCGATGACCCGTCGGGTTCAGATTTAAGTTATTTGCCGGTAAAAAATGAACCCTATTTAAGCGGACAGCAGTTGCTTACCGTTTTTAATCTGGATAATTTAAATACCCAGCAGGAAAGAACGGCTGATGGTTTATTTGATTTTATGGAAGGGATAACGGTAAACTCACAGAATGGAAGAATATTTTTACCCATGGTTGAACCTTTTGGGAAATATTTGCAAACCCGATTTGTAAATGATCCCAATCTTGCGAATTACTATTGTTTCTTTTCCTTATACGATTCCACTAAGTTTTCGGCTATTCAACAACCTCAATTTAATAAGTTCTATTTACGGGGTACTTATCAGGGAAGCAGTACCAATGAAATTTCTTTGGGTTCAAGCAATGTACCCAGAGGCTCGGTGAAAGTAACCTCCAACGGAAGTCCACTGGTTGAAAATGCTGATTATATTGTGGATTATAACCTGGGCAGGGTAAAAATTGTAAATACCGCTTTGTTGAACTCAGGTGCAGTAATTAAGGTTTCTTCAGAAAGTAATAACTTGTTTCAGATACAACAGAAGAGCTTAGTGGGCGCCCGTTTCGATTATTTGCAAAGCAAAGATTTAATTTTGGGTTCAACCATCATGTACTTAAATGAAAAACCATTAACACCTAAGGTAAATATCGGTGAAGAACCTGTTTCTAATTTGATTATTGGTGTGGATGGAACCTATACAAAACAATCCACCTTTTTAACAAAATGGGTAGATAAATTGCCTTTTCTGGCAACCAAAGAGGTTTCAAATATTACCGTTTCCGGCGAATATGCCCGCCTGATTCCGGGCATTCAGGGTGCATTGAAACAAAAAGGAACCGCTTATATTGATGACTTTGAAGGCGCAGAAACGCCCTTCGATTTACGTATGGGAAATACATGGGCTTTAGCAAGTACACCACAAGGGCAACCTGATATTTTCCCCGAAGGAAATTCATTGAATAATCTTGAATATGGTTTTAAAAGAGCCAATTTAGCTTGGTACACCATAGCCACTACCTTTTATAGAAATGATACCTATACACCCGAACATTTAAGATCGGATCCCAATGCTTTATCCACGCACGCCACCAGGGAAGTTTTGCAAACCGATGTATTTAAAAGCAAACAGATTCAACAGGGTTTGCCTACCACTTTACCTACTTTAGATCTCTCGTTTTTCCCGAATGAAAGAGGTCCGTACAATTATACGGTAAATGGTTTGAACGCAAACGGAACGCTCAAAAACCCCGCTGAAAACTGGGGAGGTATTATGCGAAAAATAGACCAAAATGACTTTGAACAGGCAAATATCGACTATATCGAAATGTGGGTGATGGATCCATTTGCCGATAAACCCAATAGTGTTGATAAAGGTTATTTATATTTAAACATTGGGAATATTTCTGAAGATATTCTTCGCGATAACAGAAGATCAGCAGAAAATGGCTTACCCAAAACCCAAGGTTATGACCCAATTAATTTAACCGATTCTACTGTTTGGGGAAGAATTCCGAAAGCACCTGTCATTAACTATGCGTTTGATGCCAATGATGATTCACGCAAAATGCAGGATATAGGTTTGGATGGATTAAATGATGCGGATGAAAATACTTATTTTAACAAGGTGTACCTTCAAAAAATATTAGCTAAATTTTCTGCAACCGATACGGCCTACACCAATGCATTAAGTGATCCTTCAAATGATAATTATCACTATTATCTGGGTACAGATTATAATGATTATAATAATAAAAAGGGAATGGGATTATTAGACCGTTACAGGAGCTTTAACAGGCATCAGGGGAATTCGCCCACCTTAACTCAATCAGCAGAATCCTATCCTACAGCTGCCACAAATACTCCCGATAATGAGGATTTAAACAGAGATTATACCGTAAATGGGGTGGAAGAATATTTTCAGTATAAAATTGAAATTGCCCATGATGGATTTGTCATTGGAAGAAACTATGTAACGGATACCCTCACGGCTAATGCAAAATTTATAAATGGAAATTATGCTCCTGAAAAATGGTATCAGTTAAAAATTCCGGTACGGGAGTTTGAACGCAAAGTAGGTGAGATTAATGATTTTAAATCCATTCGGTTTATGCGCATGTATATGAGGGGTTTTGCAGAACCCATTGTCATCCGTTTTGGTTCTCTGCAATTAGTCAGAGCCGATTGGCGTAAATACCTGAATAACCTTGAAGCTGGAGGTGAACACAAACCCATTGACCCAACCGATAATACCCAATTTGTGGTATCAACGGTAAATATTGAAAAAAATAGTGACCGTAAACCAATTATCTATGTAGTTCCTCCCGGAATTTCGCGCGAAATTGATTTTAGTTCACCCAACAGTATTCAGCAAAATGAGCAATCACTAAGCCTGCTTACTTGTAATTTAAGAGACGGAGATGCACGGGCGGTATTTAAAAACTCAACTTTGGATCTTCGTCAGTATGGTACGCTGCGCATGTTTGTGCATGCAGAAGGGGCCTTGGTAAAAGACAATGAATTAACTGCCTTTATTCGTTTTGGAACCGACTTAACCAATAATTATTACGAATACGAAATTCCATTGTCAATTACTCCCAAAGGGGCTTCCGACCCGGGTATTATCTGGCCGCTGTCAAATGAAATGACTATTTCGTTGGAAGAAATGATTAATACCAAAATTGCAAGAACCAACGCAAATTGGGCATTTACTACTCCATTTAGTCGTTCAGTGGGTACTGGAACCTATACCGTTGTTGGAATGCCGGATTTTAGTCAGGCTAAGGTTTTTATGCTGGGTGTACGTAATCCTAAGAGAAAACCGGGTAGCACCACCGACGACGGACTGCCAAAATGCTCGGAGGTTTGGTTCAATGAATTACGAATGACCGACTTTAATACCAGGGGTGGTGATGCGGCAACGGGTCGGATAAATGCTAAACTTGCCGATTTTGGTAATGTTCAGGTTTCAGGTTTGTACAAAAGTGTGGGCTGGGGTGGAATTGACAAGAAAATTCTGGAAAGAAGTTTAAGTGATAATTACCAATACGACTTTCAGACAAATTTTGAATTGGGCAAATTTTTTCCTGTAAAATCAGGAATATCCATACCGGTCTTTTTCTCTTATGGGAATACATTAGTTCGTCCATATTATAATCCGTTAAACTCAGATACCAGGTTACAAAAGGAAATTCAGGAAACCACCAACCCCGAACGAAAAGACCAGATTAGCAGAGCTGCCGACGATTATACAGCAAGGAAAAGTTATAATTTCACCAATGTCAGGAAAAATAGAGTAGGTGCAAAAAAAGCCTACCCCTGGGATATTGAAAATTTTACCTTTTCCTATTCATACAATGAAAACTTCAGACGAAACCAAACCGTTGAATATAATTTGTTGCGAAATTACAAGGGGATACTCACCTATAACTTTAATTTTACAAATAAGCCTTTTGAGCCCTTTAATAAAATCACCAATAAAAATCTGGAATTAATCAAGGAGTTCAACTTTAATATACTTCCTGCAGGTTGGGGTTTTAGAATTGAGGCCGATAGAAGATATGGAGAACTATTGAACCGGAACAATGATAACAGGGAAACCGTTTTGCCTGTATTGTTCGATAAAATGTTTACCATGAGGAGAAATTATGAGTATAGGCACGACTTGACAAAAAACCTGAAGTTTGATTATAACTCAACTGCCGATGCAAGGATTGATGAACCTCAGGGACAAATTAGTGCCGAAACTACTCCGGAAAAAGTGGATAGCATCAAAAGAAATTTTTGGAATGGAGGGCGTTTAACCAAGTTTGATCAAACGGCTAAGATCAATTACAATATTCCAATAAATAAAATCCCTTATATGTTGTGGGTAAGCCAGCTGACCTATAGTTATTCGGTCAATTACCAATGGTTACAAGCACCGCCTGCGGCAGATAGTTTAGGAAACACCATTCAGAACTCGAGGCAGGAACAATGGAATACTACGCTCAATTTTGCTCAGGTTTATAATAAGATCGGCCTTTTTAGAAGAATTAATTCGGCAGGTCAGGCTTCCACCAGTCAACCCAAACCAAAAACAAAGAAAAAAAATGAAACAGATGGGATGGCCGATAAGAAAGCGAAAAAAGAGGAGTCAACCCGAACAAAATATCCTTTTTATGTTACCATTCCGGTTAAATTAATAACCAGCCTTAAAAACATGAGTGGTTCCTATTCAACTACTCAGGGAACCATATTACCGGGCTTTAATCCAACGCCACAATACCTCGGCCAGAATTTTGACGTAGGTGCGCCCGGCTTTGATTTTATTTTTGGATTACAAGACCCGGACTATCGCTTTAAAGCCGCAAAAAATGGCTGGATGAGTACAGATCCGAGGATCGTGAATCCCTATTTGCAAAATTATCAGGAGGCAATTACTGCAAGGGCGTTGGTTGAACCTTTCGAGGATTTTAAAATTGAGATCAATGCAACAAAAAATTATTCAAAAAGTTTAACCTCTTATTTCAAATACGATCCCGATAGCAATGGGGGGATGTACCGTGATTTTGGAACACCGATCGAACAAGGATCTTATGGCATCAGTTACAATATTATAAGAACAGCTTTTTCAAAAGAAAACGACCAGGGAGTTACGGAAGTATTTCAACAGTTTGAAAGAAACAGAATCGATATTGCGAGAAGACTGGCGCAGGAAAAAGGAATTCCAATCTATGGTGATACCTTCCCTGCAGGTTATGGCCCATTCCAGCAAGACGTATTGATTCCGGCTTTTTTAGCAGCTTATAGTGGCGTTTCAACCCAATCAGTTGGCTTGAGCCCTTTTCAGAATTTCCCGCTTCCTAACTGGAGGATTACCTATAATGGATTAAGTAAATTAAAGTTTATAAAAGAGTTTGCATCCAATATTAATATTCAGCATTCCTATCAATCTTCCTATAATGTGGCTGGTTTTCAAACCGTAATGGATACCGCCAGAAACACTACACTTAGCAATGATTACGCACCAAACTATGTGATTCGCCAGATTGCAATTACCGAAAGATTTGGCCCCTTGTTTGGTATTGATGTTACCCTCATAAGCAATATCACCGGAAGCATTAAATATAACCGCGATCGAACCCTGAATCTTGCTCTGGGTAACCGGCAGTTAAATGAACAAAAAGGTGAAGAATTTGTGTTTGGATTAGGATACCGGACCAATAAACTCGATGTTCCGCTCTTTGTTGGAGGAAGAAAACTAAAATTAACAAATGATATCACTGTCAGATTTGATTTTTCAATCAGAACCAATCAAACAAAAATCAGAAATTTAGACAGGCCAAGTAATGATCCGGTTTTGGGTCAAACCATATACAGCTTAAAGCCAACTATTGATTACCAGATTAACGAAAAATTAATGCTGCGCTTATATTTCGACAGACGAAAAACGATTCCTTATACGTCAAATTCATATGTCACCATTATTACCAGCGGCGGATTTTCAATTAAATATACCATTCAGTAAAAATGGAAATTAATTCTGAACCCATTCTTAATTATTGCGAAACACACAGTAGTGAAGAAGTTGCTGCCTTAAAAGCACTGAACCGATATACACATGCTAACGTATTGCAACCCCGTATGCTAAGTGGGCATTTGCAGGGTAGATTTTTAGCCATGGTAAGCAAGATGATTCAGCCCAATTATATTCTCGAAATCGGAACGTATACCGGATACTCGGCATTATGCCTTGCTGAAGGTTTAAATGAAAATGGAAAATTAATTACCATTGATTGCAATGCCGAGCTGGAGCAAGTGGTTAGGGAACATATTTCAAAAACCGGTTTGGAACATAAAATCCAATTTATTATCGGAGATGCTTTTCAGGTGATTCGTACCTTATCCCAAACTTTCGACCTGGTTTTTATTGATGCCGATAAACCTGCTTATGCCTCCTATTATGATTTAGTAATGGAAAAGCTCAGACCCGGCGGATTTATTATTGCCGACAATGTGCTGTGGAGTGGAAAGGTAGTAGATGAAAAGGAATATGCGCAAGACAAAGACGCACAAATTCTGGATGTTTTCAACAAAAAAATTCAAAACGACAACCGGGTTGAGAATATGATGCTGCCCTTACGCGATGGTTTGATGCTGATCAGAAAGAAATAATTTCATCACAAAATTTCAATCGTTGAGCAAAAGTTTCAGATAAAATTTAGGGCTTCTGAGTTTTGCCCGCATGTCTAAATCTTCAAACATACAACTGATGGTTTCACGAAGTGTTTTGTTTTTATTGGCCTTGTTAACCACAAAATTAAATAACCATGGAAACTTGCATAACTTTTGCATGGTATGACTCAGCTTTAACTCACCCCATTGACGGTCGTAAAAGGCCATATCGTATGCATTATTAAATGCCGCATCAAATCTGTTTTGGTTTAAACAGCTTTGTATTTGTTTTGCCGCAAGCATCCCGCTGTACATGGCATTGCCAATTCCCTCACCGGTAAAAGGATCAATCAAACTTGCTGCGTCGCCGGTTAACAAAAAATTATCCCCGCTTATCATTCTTTTTTTTGAACCCAAAGGCAAGCCCCAACCTTCCACTTTACTTTGAAGGCTGGCATTTTTGAATCGTCCGCTAATGGTTGGATTATCTTTAATGGCCCGCAACATATCAGCTTTTAGGTTCACCTGTTTCTTACTTACCGTTGAACTCAACATGCCTGCCCCCACATTGGCCATCCCGTTTGGTAATGGGAAAATCCAGAAATATCCGGGCAGCAGTTCTTTCAGGAAATGTAGCTCAATGAAGTTTTGCTCATGCAATCCGGCTACCCCCTGATAATATGCCCGGATACCCGCACAATAATGGTCATTTTCTTTTTTGGTATTTCCCAGTTTCTTCCCAACAATTGACCGGTCACCTTCAGCACCAATGACCAACTTAACTTTGTCAAAAGAGAAAGACTCCTTACCCGGACCCTTTTCGCATCTGAGTATTAAACCGTCCCCGCTTCTTTCAATTTCAGTAAGCTCAGTGTTTTCCATGATGTTCGCATAGTTTCTATCAAGCATTTTAAAAAGGCTTTGGTCAAAATCCTTGCGTTTACTGATAAAGCCCGGAGCATGGGTTTCTTTGCTGATGTCGTTTTTAAAAGGAATGTCAATAGATCTGCCATTAGGAGCCACAAATTTTACTCCCCAACTGGGTAAAAACTGATCAGGGTGATTTGAGAAATTTGCCAGTATAGATGCATCCAGTTGCTTTAAAACATAAACAACTTTGCCACTCAGCGCATCCCCACAAACTTTGTCTCTGGGAAAAACAGCTTTGTCGATTAGGGTATGCTGAATTTTTGCTTTACTAAGAAACAGGCTGGTTGCGCAACCTGCCGGTCCGGCACCAATTATAAAAATTTCGTTTTGATGTTTGGTATTTAACATAAATTAAAAAGCAAGCTTTGGATCGGCATCGAAAATAAGATTTAATTATTTATGGACTCTTAAAAAAAAATTCCATTGAAAATGATTCAGCTTTACCCCTTTCAGAGAACTAACTCAAAATTATTTTGTAATAATTCTCGCTGACAAACTGACAATGGCTTAATTTTTGGTATTTTCGTTGAATAATATTATTGAATGGAAAATTTTTCAAGCATGCCTGATCATGCACGTACTTGGATATATGCTGCCAACAAAGCAATCAGTGAGAAGGATAAAGAACTTATATTATCTGATTTACATCAGTTTACCCAATCCTGGACTGCCCACGATCAGCCGTTGAAAGCTGAAGCAAGCATACTATACAATCAATTTGTGATTCTGATGGTTGACGAAACGAGGAATGAAGTAGGCGGTTGTGGCATAGATAATTCCATTCAATTCATGAAAGATCTGGGAGAAAAATATGGATTGGATTTTTTTAACCGTTTGCTTATCCATGTTCAAAACGAAAATGGCATTGAAACCTATACCAAACAATCTCTTCAGGATGCAATAGACAGGGGATTGGTGAATCCAGAAACAAAGGTATTTAACAATGTGGTTCATAACAAATCAGATTTTTTGGATAAATGGGTTCAATCACTTGAAAGTAATTGGATCAGCAAACAATTAAAATTTTCGGCCCGGGTCTGAAATTTGATTTTTACAAGGTTAAATTAAATTCCCATTTGAGTGGCTTGTAATAAATGGTGGTAAAAAAAGTTGGTAAAAGAAAATTAGTATGTCAGATAATAAAAGTTCAGATAATAAAAATAAAGAGGTGATTCCTGAAAATACGGATAACAAACCCAAAAAACCAAAACTTCCTCAGATGATTCCGGGGTTTAATTTTTATTGGGTTTATGGAATAATAGCTGTTGTATTTATTGTTATTCAATTCCTGCCACACGATGTGGCAATTAAAACTACCAAAACAAAGTTTTTTACCGAGATGCTTCAATCTCATGATATTGATAAATTAGTCATTGTAAATAAAGAACGTGTTGAAATCTATTTAAAGAAGGACGCAATAAAAAACGAAAAATATAAAGATCTTAAAGACCGTGGCTTATTTGGTGAAGATGCAGGGCCACATTACTTTTTTGAAATTGGTGATGTAGGAAGTTTTGAAGCAGATTTGGCAAAACGGCAGGAAGAGTTTACCCCCGATGAAAGAATTATTGCCGAAACTTCCACACAACACAATTATATCGGTGATATTATAGGTTGGTTATTCCCCTTTGTATTGCTGATTGGATTGTGGATGATTATTATGCGCAGAATGGGTGGTGGTGCAGGTGGCCCGGGTGGGCAGATTTTCAATATTGGGAAAAGCCGGGCTCAATTGTTCGATAAAGATGCCAAGGTAAATATTACTTTTAAAGATGTTGCGGGTTTAGATGAAGCCAAAGTGGAAGTAATGGAAATTGTCGACTTTTTAAAGAATCCTAAAAAATACACAAATTTAGGAGGTAAAATTCCTAAAGGAGCTTTATTGGTAGGCCCTCCCGGAACCGGTAAAACCTTATTGGCAAAAGCAGTGGCAGGAGAGGCAGGTGTTCCTTTCTTCTCCTTATCAGGCTCTGATTTTGTTGAAATGTTTGTGGGTGTGGGTGCCAGCCGCGTGCGCGATTTGTTTAAACAAGCGAAAGAAAAAGCGCCCTGTATTATTTTTATCGATGAAATTGATGCAGTAGGAAGAGCAAGAGGAAAATCTATTATCCAGGGAGGAAATGATGAGCGGGAAAATACGTTAAATCAGCTATTAACCGAAATGGATGGTTTTGCCACCGACTCAGGTGTTATCATTTTGGCGGCTACCAACCGTCCTGATATTCTGGATTTTGCTTTGTTACGTCCGGGGCGTTTCGACAGGCAAATTTCAATCGACAAACCTGATTTGAACGGCAGAACGGAAATATTTAAAGTGCATTTGCAACCGATCAAATTGGATGAGGGCGTTGACCCAGCGAAATTGTCTATTCAAACTGCCGGATTTGCCGGTGCCGATATCGCAAATGTATGCAATGAAGCCGCTTTGATTGCAGCACGTAATAATAAGGATAAGGTTGATATGCATGATTTTCAGGATGCGATTGATAGAATTATCGGTGGCCTTGAAAAGAAAAATAAAATCATATCGGCAGGAGAAAAAGAAATAATAGCTTACCACGAGAGTGGACATGCAATTGTGGGTTGGTTTTTAGAAGGAGTGGATCCATTGGTAAAAGTGAGTATTGTACCCCGGGGCGTGGCAGCATTAGGGTATGCCCAGTATTTACCCAAAGATCAATATTTATACACAACCCAACAATTGGAGAACATTATGTGTATGACCTTAGGCGGACGTGTTGCTGAAGATTTGGTATTTGGCAGAATAAGTACCGGTGCGCAAAACGACCTGGAGCGTATCACCAAAATGGCCTATGGCATGGTAACTGTTTATGGAATGAATGCAGTAATTGGAAATGTGAGCTTTTATGATTCTTCTCAGGAACAAACATTTATCAAACCTTTTAGTGAGAAAACGGCTGAAATGATAGATATTGAAGTACGTAAAACCATTGATGAGTGTTACTTAAAAACCAAAGCATTGTTAGTTGAAAAGCGCGATAAACTGGAAGAACTTGCTCAAATTTTACTGAAACGCGAAATACTTTTTCAATCTGATTTAGTGGAGATTTTGGGTAAACGTCCTTATGAAAAACATGTAGAGGAAGAAACCAAAGAAAATTCGGTTGCAGAACCAAGCAGCTCGATCGCTGAGGAATCAATTCCAACTGAGTCAGTTGCTGATGGGGAGATCACATCCAATTTTGGAAATAGCACTTTAAAAGTTGACTTGGGATCTGATAAGCCTGCTGATAGTTGATATTCTTTTTTAAAGACAGATTTATATCATCATAATTCTTTTTTTTAGGTTCAAACCAAATTCTTAATTTGCATGCCTAAAAAATTTTATTATGATAACCATTGACAACTTCAATTTTTCAGGTAAAAAAGCCTTGATACGCGTTGATTTTAACGTGCCATTAGATAAAAAAACTTTTGCTGTTACGGATGATGCCCGCATCAGGGCGACCATTCCAACCCTTAAGAAAATACTGAATGATGGGGGTTCATGCATTTTGATGAGCCATCTGGGCAGGCCTTTAAAAAAATTAAAGGAGGATGGAACCATTGATATGGAGAAGCATACCCTAAAAAATGTTTTGACCTGTTTGAGTGCCTTGTTAAATATTCCTGCAAAATTTGGTGGCGATTGTATGGGTAGAGAAGCAGCACAAATGGCTGCTGATTTAAAACCGGGCGAAGTAATGTTGTTAGAGAATCTTCGTTTTTACAAAGAAGAAGAAAAGGGAGACGAAACCTTCGCTGAAAAATTATCGAAATTAGGTGATGTATACGTAAATGATGCTTTTGGCACCGCGCATCGTGCCCATGCCTCAACGGCTGTTATTGCCAAATTTTTCCAGTCAGCAAAATGCTTTGGATATGTGATGGCACGCGAAATAGCCAATGCCGATAAAGTGATTAAACATGCCGAACGCCCGTTTACGGCCATTACCGGTGGAGCAAAAGTTTCCGACAAATTATTGATTCTTGAAAATCTGATTGAGAAAGTTGACAACTTGATTATTGGAGGAGGTATGGCCTATACTTTTTTGAAAGCGATGGGTTATGAAATAGGCTCAAGCTTATGCGAAGAGGATCGTCTGGAATTATGCCTGGAGTTGCTAAAAAAAGCTGAAGCAAAAGGCGTTAAAATGTTGCTGCCCGAAGATTCAGTGGTTGCAGATTCCTTTTCAAACGATTCCAATTTCAAAACTTGCGATAATAAACAAATTGAAAGTGGATGGATGGGTCTGGATATTGGTCCGAAAGCATGCGCAAGCTTTGCAGACGTAATAAAAAATTCGAAAACTATTTTATGGAATGGTCCTATGGGAGTTTTTGAAATGAGTAATTTTGAAAACGGAACCAAAACGACTGCTATGGCAGTTGTCGAAGCCACGGAGAAAGGTGCATTTAGTTTAATTGGCGGAGGAGATAGCGCAGCAGCAGTAGCACAATTCGGATTTGAAAACAAAGTCAGTTACGTGAGTACCGGAGGGGGAGCTTTATTAGAATACTTTGAAGGAAAAGTGCTGCCGGGAATTGCTGCCATAAATGATTAAATCCTATCGATTTGTTATCATTTGGGCGCTGTTTGTGCTGTTTTTATGTGGCATAAATGGCTCAAGTTTGCCTCAATTTGAGATTGATTTTATTTTGGGTATAGATAAGTTTGCCCACATGATTTTATTTGGCATTCAAGCCTGGTTATTAGTCCTGGCATATCGGCATCAGAATAAATATCCGATGCTTAGATTTGCGTTTCAGGCAGCTATATTCAGTACAATTTATGGCGCATTCATTGAAGTGTTACAAGCTACTATTTTTATAAACAGAAGCTTCGATTACGCCGATATGCTGGCAAATGCAAGTGGTGCATTTCTATGTATTCCGCTCAGCATTATTTTTTTTAAAAGGAATAAGAAACTGTCTAAAAATTAATTGAAGGAAAATCCCAGGCTTTATTTTTGTCGAAGAATAGTTTGCCGTGTTTTACTGTTAGGGGAGATGTAATATTGTTGCTGTATAAACTCCCTGTTCCGAGGCCTTGAGGAAGAGCATTATTTTTGCTTGAACACCATTGTGCAATCGCATTCAAACCAATGTTCGATTCTAAAGCGGAGGTGGCCCACCATGAGATGTTTAATTTACGCGCACATTCAATCCACCTGTCCGATTTTCCAAATCCGCCCAATAAAGTTGGTTTCAGAATGATATAAGTGGGTTGTATTTGGGATAAAAGCGTTTCCCCTGCGAACTCAGGATCAGCTCCAATCAGCTCCTCATCTAATGCAATTTTTATCTTACTTTTTGCACAAATCTCCTGCATCCGTTCCACTTGTCCCGGAGCAATTGGTTGTTCAATCGAATGAATTTCGTACTTGTATAATTCTTTAAGTTTTAGCAAGCCTTCATCTGCATGAAATGCACCATTTGCATCCAGCCGGATTTCAATTTTACGGGCAGGAAATTTCTTTCGTACGCGCTCCAGCATCCTACATTCTTCGTCGAAATCCTGAGCACCTACTTTAAATTTTATGCAGGAAAATCCTGCCTCAACTTTTTTGTCAGCATCGGCAAGCATCTGAGGGATATCTGCCATCCAAATTAAACCGTTAATTGGAATTGGTTCTCCGTTTAAGAAGGCAGAATTAAATAAGCTCATCTTACCTCCGTTCTTTAAATCTAATAAGGCAGTTTCAATTCCGAAACAGATTGCAGGTAATTTATTAAAATCCAGTTCTTCAAAATTTGCACCCTGATTTAATAAGGCTAAGATCTGAGTTAAATTTTTCTCAAAATCATCCCCGCCATCTATACTTAACCCCCTTAATGGAGAGGCCTCTCCCCAGCCTGTTTGGGTACCATTACATACCTTAATATAGAAGGCTTCATGTGTCTCGATGGATCCTCTTGAAGTACGTGCAGGAAATGCAAAACGAAGAGAATGTTTAATATAGGAGAAGGTTAACATTAAATAAGTTGTGTTAGAAAAAGCAATAGGGTAATAATAAAAGTGCTTACAGAAAGATGCTTTAATAAAGGGTCAAAACCGCCTGGAATTTTTACTGCATAAACGGCATTTGCATTATATAGGATCAGTGCCCATGCGGGTAACAAAAATAACCAGTTCAAATCGGTGTTGAAGGTAAAAATTGTAAAACATATTCCCGCCCCGGCTAATAAACCGTAATGATACATTTTAGATTGTACCAGACCCAACCGCACAGGAATGCTTAATTTTCCAGCCGTCTTATCAGAATCTAAATCGCGCATATTATTTAGGTTTAACACACCTACTGAAAGAAAGCCATACGCAAAGGCAAGCAAAAAACAGTTATCATTTAATTCGCCTATTTGCAGATAAAAAGTGCCTAAAACTCCGATCATTCCAAAAAAAATAAAAACAGCGATATCGCCGAGTCCAATATAGCCGTATGGTTTTTTCCCGTTAGTATAGGCTATGGCGGCTACAATAGATAATAATCCAAAAATAAATAATATTCCGGCTCCTATTTTTCCAATCACCGCTACAGACAAGATTAAAAGGGAAATGCCACTAATCAAGGAAAGCAGGCTTAAAACAATAATTCCGGTTTTCATCTGTTCCTTGCTGATATGGCCGGCCTGAACAGCCCGCACAGGTCCACCCCTGCCTTTGTGGTCAGCTCCGTGGATACTATCGCCATAATCGTTAGCCAGGTTGGATAAAATTTGTAAAAACAAAGAAGTTAGAATAGTAAAAATAACTAAGCTCATTTTTAGCGTTTCTTCAAGCATCGCACAAATAAGCCCACCTCCAATACATGAAAGCGAGAGAAAAAGTGTACGAAAACGAAATGCACTCACCCAGTGATTAATTCTCATTTGCTTAGATTATGAACAGCAAAATAAGGAAAATGAACGAATAAAATTTCCTGTACGTGGATTTTGTAATTTATTTATCGATAAATTCAGCTGTAATATTACATTTTTCAAAAATTTCCATTATCATTTCTTTTGATAAGGGTTTATTATAATACCCTTTAATCAAACTAAAATGACTCGCTTTTCTACGATCAAGCGGGTCAATAGAAGAGGTTAACATAATCACAGGTATATTGATGTTTAACAGCTGAAAACGTTCTAAAAATTCCCATCCACTGATCCGTGGCATGTTAATATCGAGCAGCATCAGGTCATAAACCGGATTTGTTTCAGAAAAGTGCCTGAGGGCTTCTGTTGGATCCAAAAAGCTCACCGAATCAAATTTGATTCCGGTTTTTCTCATTAATCGCTCGTTGGCATTATTATTAATTAAGTCGTCATCAATAAGAATAATTCTGCAATTCATTTTGTTTTATTTGTAAAGGTTGTTGAGTAAAGCTTTGTTTTATCGCCATTTAAACCAAATATAATGCAATTTAAATAAAAAAACAGACAAAAAAAGTAAAATCTTGGATTTCTAATATTTTTTTTAAAATTGAATTTCAGGAAAACTTTTCAACCTATTTTATAATCACAATAGGTTATGCTTATTAAAAAATCTAATTTTGCACAGACAATAATTAACACATGAAGCAAATAATTGATAAAATTAAAGCCGAAATAAAGAAAAAAGGTTTTAACAGGGATAAGATAGTTCCTATGTTAAAAGGATTACGTGAATATTTCAAAGAGAACCTAAAGCAACCTGGTCTGGTAGTTATGATTAGATTGGCCTACGAAAACATTGAAAGCAATGGAGAATATACTTTTTTATATCTGGAGGAGGAAAAGGGGAAAGTGAATCTTGAGTATTTTATTGATTTGTTAGCCGATTATTCAAATAAATATAACAGCGAAGAATTAAAGGAAATCCGGAATTTAATGGAGGGGAAAGTGCCTGAGGATATCGAGGAAAATGAAATCTAGTTAAAAAAGCCCGGAAGGGCTTTTGTTTTTTATTAAACCAAAATAAAACAAATTTGATCAATGGAAAATAAAAGGGTTGGAATTATTATGGGTTCAGATAGTGATCTGGAAATTATGAAAGCCGCTGCCCTGATTTTGGAGGAGTTTAATATTGATTTTGAGATTACAGTGGTGTCAGCTCACCGGACACCGGAAAGAATGATGGAATATGCAAAAAATGCCAGAGAGAGAGGTTTACAGGTAATTATTGCGGGCGCAGGGGGTGCCGCTCATTTACCGGGTATGATTGCTTCTATTACTACTTTGCCGGTTATTGGTGTTCCGGTTCAGCTAAAAACATTATCAGGTTTAGACTCTTTATTGTCTATCGTTCAAATGCCGGGAGGAGTTCCGGTGGCAACAGTAGCTATTAATAATGCTAAAAATGCCGGCTTGCTTGCCGTACAGATTCTCTCCTTAGCGGAACCCCGTTTAGAGATAGAAATGCAGAAATACAAAGATAAAATGCGTGATGAAGTTTTGGTGAAAGCTGAAAAAGTTGAGAACGGAAGAAAGAGAATCGGATTTACATAGAAATTAACGGCCTAACAATAAAGCTATTGGGTAAAATGAAACAAGGCATTTGATAAATTGCCAAAAAAAAGCTAATTCGTGCAATTAAATCAACAATCATTTGAATAGTTTTCTGGACTTATTTAATCCTGAAGAACTCATTCGCTTTGGCGGACTGTTTCTGCTCCTTCTCGTTATATTTTTAGAGAATGGGGTTTTCTTTGGTTTTTTTTTACCGGGTGATTCTTTGCTATTTACTGCCGGTTTGCTTTGCTACTTGGGTGTTTTGCCTACCGAACTCAGTCATTTAATCTGGTATATTGGAATAGCAGCAACCCTTGGTTATTATGTGGGTTATTGGTTTGGATTTAAAACAGGAGAAGCCTTATATAAAAGAAAGGACTCCCTCTTTTTCAGAAAGAAATACATAACATCAGCAGAAAAATTCTATAAAAAATTTGGAGGCTCTGCCCTTATCCTGGGAAGATTTTTACCCATTATAAGAACCTTTGCACCTATTTTGGCGGGTATTGTAAAAGTGAGAGGTCCGATTTTTTTGTTGTATAATGTAATAGGGGCTTTTTTATGGCCTGCCACCATTGTAACGCTAGGTTATTATGTGGGAAGATTAATACCCAATGCGCTTGATTACCTCGATTGGGTGATTGTGATTTTTATTATTGTAACCTCCATTCCAATCATTTCATCTTTTAGAACAAACAAAATTTCTGAGGAAAAGGAAGAATAAAAACAGAAGATTTCCAAAAAGTTTCTAAGGTTGTTTGATTACTTTTTTTGCATAGATATTAAAATTATCAACAACGCCGTATTCGAACTCGCAAATCTCATTCAGGGTTGATCTGATATTCGACTCGCCGGTCAATTTTTCTTCGATGATGAGGGTGATATTATTGAAAAATTGAAAAAAGTTTTTCGCTCCTTTAATCATATCAACTTCCATCCCTTCCACATCAATTTTCATCAATATTTTTGTATCTTTATTCAAACCAAAAGAGGCATAAATACTGTCCATTGCGTTAATTTCAAATTTTTGCGTTTTTTCATTTTCGCTATTAACCCTTTTACTGGCACCGGGGTTTAGAAAGTTTATTTGAAAATGTTCTAATGAATGGTTACTTCCTAAACCATAATTATAGGCAGTTACATTGTTCTGAACCTGATTGAGATGAATGTTTTTACTGATCATCTGATAACTGTCAAAAACAGGTTCAAATGCCACGCAACGATGCCCCTTTTTACCAAGCCATATACAGTATTCTCCGAGGCAGGCTCCAATATCAAAAAAAATTTCGAATTTTTGCTTCTCTATAAAATGCTTAATTTCTATTTCGTAAGCGTAATTGATATACTGAAAATCGAGCGTTGATTTGCGGGTGTCAAATATCCCCATACTTGTTTTTATCCGGTTTCCTTTTGAATAGGATCGGTGTGTGAACATGTATAATATTGCATTTAAGGCGGAGTCGAACTCCCCATACTTTAAATACTCGAAAAAGTAAAGTGAATATACTTTTATCCTGTTCAATAAATAGTTCATAGATAATTCTTAGCTTGCAAAGAAAATTTTTTTTACCTGATTTTTGTACATTGTTTAAAAATTAAGCTCCATCTGTGTTAATTTGTAACCTTAATGATGCAAACTGGTAAATTAATTTTGGTTCCCACTCCTATCGGAAATATGGAGGACATTACCCTTAGGGCGTTAAAAGTTTTAAAAGAGGCAGATGCTATTTTGGCTGAAGATACCCGCCAAAGCATAAAATTGCTGAACCATTATCAAATCACAAAGCCTCTTTGGGCTTATCACCAGCATAATGAGCATAAAAATTTGGCCCATTTGATCTCGGAGCTTAAAAGTGGAAAGAAACTTGCTTTGATCAGTGATGCCGGTACCCCGGCTATCAGCGATCCCGGATTTTTATTGGTACGTGAATGTTTAAGAAACCATATCGAAGTGGAATGCCTGCCCGGAGCTACTGCTTTTGTACCAGCCCTGGTTAAAAGTGGTTTGCCTGCGGATACCTTTCTTTTTCTTGGATTTCTTCCCGAGAAAAAGGGAAGACAAACAGCATTTAAAAAATTGGCCGACATAGAATATACAATGGTGATATATGAAAGTCCGCATCGCTTAATTAAAACACTTAGCCAACTGGCGGAATATTTAGGTTCAGACCGAGCCTGTAGCATAAGCAGGGAACTGACAAAAATGTTTGAACAAACCATAAACGGTACCATTGCAGAAGCAATAGACCATTTTACCACCAACCCGATAAAAGGTGAATTTGTATTAGTGATTGATGGCAAAAAATAAACACGTCATATACTTGCTGTTGAGCCTGTCGGGAGCAGTTCTGCTAACACTACCCTGGCAGCCCTTCAAATTATTGCCACTGAGCTTTATAAGTTTTTTCCCTTTGTTGATTCTTGAAAAAAGAATCCGGATCGAGCAAATAAACGCGAAAGCCTGGTTGTTTGTTTATTCCTGGCTGGCATTCCTGTGTTGGAATATCAGTACCGTCTGGTGGATTTGGAATTCCACTCAGGGTGGTGCCATCGCGGCTTTTATAATCAATAGTTTGCCAATGGTTTTACCATTTCTGTTTTACCACATAAAAAACAAACAGAACGGGAAAGAAAATTATTTAATTCTGGTGTCTTTCTGGCTGGCGATGGAGATGCTACAATTTCATTGGGATCTGGCGTTCCCCTGGCTTATTCTGGGAAATGTATTTAGCTATGTGCCTTCATGTGTTCAGTGGTATGAGTTTACCGGAGTAATGGGTGGTACCTTGTGGATCTTAGCCATCAATATTCAGGTTTTTGAAATAAGTCAAAGATGGACGGAAAGGAGCATACAGGGGAATTATAAGGTTTTGTTTAATGGAATTTTCTTCTTTCTGCTTGCCCCTTTATTCTTATCCTTTTATCTTCATTTTAATCACCAAAAACAAATAGAAAATCCGCTTAACACTTTTGCTGATATTATCCTGGTTCAACCTAATATCGATCCTTACTCGGAAAAATTCGGAGGCATGGAAGCTGCTGATCAATTACGAAAAATGCTAAACCTGGCCGAGTCTGAAATGGATAGCCAGGTTCAGTTTATTTTGCTGCCCGAAACTGCTTTGCAGGGAGGCCTGAAGGAAAATAATATAGAATCGGAGCCGCTGGTACAATTGTTAAAATCGTTTTTATTAGCGCATCCAAATGTGAGTATTCTAACCGGGATGGATTCTTATAAGGTGTTTGAAGAAAAAGACAAGAGATCATTAACCGCAAGGAAGATCAATAATGAACCTTTTTACTACGATGTTTATAACGCTGCCTTATTCATCAATAATTATGATAGCATTCAAATTTATCATAAGTGTAAATTAGTTCCGGGGGTTGAAAAAATGCCTTATCCGCAGATTTTTGGTTTTATCGAAAAGTATTCCATCGCCTTAGGAGGATCTTCGGGTAGTTTGGGAAATGAAGGGGTGAGTAAAGTATTTACCAACTATCATAAAATTGGTCTGGCTCCGATTATCTGTTACGAAAGCGTATTTCCTGAATTCATATCTTCTTATGTAAAACAAGGAGCCAAAATTCTATGTATTGTTACCAATGACGGCTGGTGGGGTAATACACCGGGCTATCAACAACATTTTGATTTTGGACGCTTGCGTGCCATCGAAACCCGCAGGTTTGTTGCACGTGCTGCCAATACCGGAATTTCTGGTTTTATTGATGATGAAGGAGTTGTTCTGAAAAAATCAACTTATTGGAACGAAGTCGTGTTAAGAATGAAAATACCCGCTTTGACGCAACAGACTTTTTATGTTGAACATGGCGATTGGCTTAGCTATATATTTTTATTTATTGCCGGTTTTGAGCTGATGGGTTTATGGGTAAGAAAATCAAAATAACCGCATTACTTTCCTCCGAGCACAAATGTTTTTTGAAATTGCTTTATATCTCCTTTTAAGTTGAAGGTTTCAAAATTGGCAATATAAATTCCGATTTGGGCTTTCTGACCATTTTCACCTATTCCATTCCAGTTAATTTTTCCTTCTGAACCCAGAAAATAATTACTGCAAACCAGCTTTATCCTGATTCCGGAACTACTAAATATTTCAATTTTGCCCACATTGTCATTACCGTTCAAAGCATAACTAAAAGTAAGTATGTCCTTATACCCGTCTCCATCCGGACTGAAAACTTCAGGATCTATTGAAAAGCTGCCACCGGAGTTGTATGTTGAATATTGTGAGTTGCGATATGTTGGCGTGGCATATCCAACATTGGCAGATGAAGAAGTCCAGTTGTCTGCATCTCTTCCATACCTGAATGGATCAATCCTTTCCAGGCTAACTCCCTCCGTATTGTTTAATAGCGGGTAATGCATCTGTTCAGCGTAAATAAACTGATCAACAATTTTTCCTGAACTATCGAGTAATACAATGGAACCCGCATCATCATTCATAGCCGGTAGTTTTGCCTCAATTACCTGATCAGGGTTCGGCACATGATAAAAAGTTTTCAGAGGGTTAAGTTCCGGAGTAATAACAATATATTCTTTGGGTGCAATCATCCATAAGTCAGTACCAAACGGGTTGGCTTCCTCTATCTGATTTTGAGCGTTAAATCTTCCTGTTAATAGCGGGTTTAAATCTAAATATTTTTCGCTACGGTTATAGAGTTCAATAAAATCGTTGCCATTTAAATAAGGGTTAAATAAAACTTCATTGATGATTAAATCACCACTGTCGGGTTTGTTAAGCCATCCAAATTTTGCTTTTTGAATTTCCTGTACCCCATTTCCTGCACAATCATTAATGCTTCCTATCTCTATCTGATGAACAAAGGTAGAATCAAATGGGCGTTCAAAATCATATTCAATCTGGTTCAAAACACCTTTTAGATAATGATAATAAATGGGATGAACGGATTGATCTAAAAAAGTAAATTCCAAATTGGCGGCGCTTAAACTATCCATAGCCTCGCTAAAACAACATTGTAATTTTGAAAAAAGAGTGGGATAAACTCTGAGTAATCTGGGTTTGGTAATATCGCGATTCAATTGTAGTTGACTGTTTATTTTTCCCGGAGTTCCCCCTTTACTGTTCAGGCTTACATCCCAGTTATTTGCTGTTCCACAAGGATTTTTAGGATCCTTCATTTCCAATGTCCATCCTCCTGTTTGTTTTTTCAGCGTATTGCCGATCCAATTGTCCTGATAGGAAATCTGATGAAGGATATAACCACTGTCATTATATAGCGTCAGGCGGTCGGATGTATTTAAGGTTGGGAAATTTGATAATCCGGCTGTGGTGCCAAAGATTTGAAACAAAGACGAGTTGTTGATACCACAAACAATCAGAAAACTATCAGGATTAAGTAAAATATCAGGAAGAATGGCGTCTGAATAGCCATCACTTAGTATATAATTTTTTAGGTTAACTGAAAAGTTGCTGGCATTAAAGAGTTCGATAAATTCTGCATTGGGCATTTGAGTTGCCGTTGAAGGAGAAAATAAAATTTCATCGATCAGGAGTTGATTTTGTTTCGGAGGTTTTGAATCCCAAAAAGTATACGATATACTTTGAGCTTTCTGATTTGCTGAGCAATCAAAAGCATTTATAACACTTATTTGATAAGTTGAATGATGTTGTAAAGGGTCTTTTAAAAACAATAAAATTTCCGTATTCGGTTGAGTGAATAGTTGAATACCATTTATGTCTACCTTAGGACTTATCTCCACCAAAATCCTGTTCAGGGATAGCGCCGAATCAACAGGTTCATCGAATATCAGCATGAGTTCATTCGCATTTAAGGCATGTAACGACTGAATACGCGGAGCCAGGGTATCAAAAGAGGTTTGCCAATTGCTGTTGGGTTGCCCGGGTGTTCCGCCCAGGCTGTTTATGCATGCCTGCCAATTCAGATTTCGGGTACACAGTTTATTCGGATTGTTCATTTCTAAGCTCCAACCACCATTTTGTTTGCTCACATTTTGATACCAACTCAAATCGTAATTTATTTCAACTAATTTTTCATCTTTTGAATCAGAGAGTGATATTTGATCGCTGCCATTGTTTAATGATGGAAAAACCACCAAGCCAAGTGCGGGGCCGCTTGCTTTAAACACAGATTCATTTGCTTTCTCACAAAGAATTAAAAAACATTTTGGTTCAAGGGTGTAATTCGGAAGAGTTACCTGGCTTAGCAGGTCTTTTAAAATCATTCCATTCAGGGAAACAGGAAAGATACTGTTATTATACAGCTCAATAAACTCGAAGTTTGGCAATCCCTGAGACGGGTCAGGGTCAGGCATCAATTCGGAGATCAGGATGTCATTTTTTTGTGGCACATAGTACGAAAAATGAATCAAGGTATCCTCCATATTGTTGTAACTCCTGTCTCTCAATCCCAATATTTCTAATATATGGTTTGAACCCGAAACAAAAGTATCCTCAAACAAGAGTTCAATACTGCTTTTGTTTGTGCCCATCATTATTTGGGAAGGATATCTATTTTGATCCAAAGCAAAGCTATTAAGATTTAAAAGACCTGATTCATCCATTTTTTCTGTAAAAGACAAATTAATTTTATTAAAATGTGTGATTTCAAATACAGCTAATTCAGGTTTGATCGTGTCAGATCTTTGTTTTCCAACATACACATCATCAAAATAATAATTTAATATATTACCGCTTGTATACCTGGCCCAGAAACCAGCAAAAGAGCAGGTTTGAACGGAATTGTCTGTTGCAGTACCCTCCAGTACAAAATCATTTTGAGCACTTGTATCTGAAAATAATTGCCAGTTTCCAATCGAATCGCAAAGAACTTTCAATTGTATCAGATTATTTGTTTTAGCCACTGTTCCCGCTCTCCCGGCAATTAACCGGATTCGGTTTAAACCATTCTGTTTATAAAGAGTAATGCTGTCGGTGTTTCCCGTGCTGCCACCTAATTGCACATAATATCCATTAAGGGGTCCTTTTAAATTCTGCTGATCACTGGAAAGGTAGAAGCGACAGAAATTTTGTGTGCTTGGGCTTAAGGCAAAGCGTAACCAACAACTCCACTCTCCGGATTTTTGTATTGAGTTAGTGGATAGATAAATATCATTAGAGCTACCCACTCTTCCTTTGCTTTGAATTTGCATATTGTTATTGACGGTAAACAAGGAATCATCACCGGCCCATACCGGGTTGGAGCTGAAATTACCGTCTGAAAAATCATCCTGGATCTGGGCAATGCCTGTGAATGATAATGCAAAACAAACAAGAAAAAGGATGATGGGTTTTAGTCTCATATTCAAATTTACTTGTACACTCACATTATAAACAGTTATTTTCGCAAATCATTAAAACTAAATCCCAGAAATAGGATAAGCAGTTTATTTAAAAATCATAAAATTGAATTCATGAAAATAGCAGTTGTAGGTGCAACCGGTTTGGTGGGTAATATGATGTTAAAGGTATTGGAAGAGAGAGAATTTCCTCTTACCGATTTGATTCTGGTGGCATCGGAAAAATCATTGGGTAAGATGATTGTCTATAGAGGCAAAGAATACAGGGTTCACAGCATGCAGCAGGCAATTGATGCAAAACCTGTCATTGCTCTGTTTTCAGCCGGTGGAGGAACTTCATTGGAATGGGCGCCCAAATTTGCCGAAGCTGGAATTACGGTTATTGATAATTCTTCGGCATGGAGAATGGATCCGGCCAAACCGCTAATTGTTCCTGAAATAAATGCTTCGGTTCTTACCGCAAACGATAAAATTATTGCCAATCCAAATTGTTCAACCATTCAAATGGTTATGGTAATAAACCCCTTGCACAAAAAGTATAAAATTAAAAGAGTAGTGGTTTCAACATACCAGAGTGTCACCGGAACCGGAGTTAAAGCGGTTCAGCAAATGGAAAACGAACGAAAAGGGACCCAAGGTGAAATGGCTTATCTATATACCATTGATAAAAATGCCATTCCACAGATTGATGCTTTCCTGGAAAATGGCTATACAAAAGAGGAAATGAAAATGGTAAATGAAACCCGTAAAATTATAGGGGACGATTCCATTATGATAACTGCCACCTGCATTCGTATTCCGGTAATAGGAGGGCATAGCGAGAGCGTGAACCTTACATTTGAAAATGATTTTGATCTGGCGGATGTGAGAAAAATCTTGAATGAAACGCCGGGAGTGATTGTAAAAGATGATCCTGCCAATGCCATTTACCCAATGCCTTTGGATGCCCTGAATAAAGACGAAGTTTTTGTGGGCAGAATTCGCCGTGATGAAAGCTTTCCGAATAGCCTGAACCTTTGGATTGTGGCCGATAACTTAAGGAAAGGAGCTGCCACCAATGCCATTCAGATTGCGGAGTATTTGGTTAACCATACAGGATACTTAACAGGCGTTTAGTTTATTTGAATTTATTTATGGGCATTCCAACTTATACCAAATCGCAGTTGGCTTTACGTAACGGAGCTGATCGTGAAGAAATTTGGGTGGCTTATGAAGGCAATATATATGATGTTACAAGAAGCCGTTTGTGGCGTGCAGGCCAACATTATGAGCACTGGGCCGGACAGGATTTAACGAATGAATTACCGGATGCCCCACATACCCGGCATGTTTTTGATAAATTTGAAATTGTGGGTGTTCTAATAGGGTAGTTCGACAAGCTCACTATGACAAGCTCACTATGACAACGGCAAAATTTGTCATTCTAAGATCAATTCCACCCAAACCGGACAATGATCGGAATGTTTTTCATAAGGCAAAATTCCGGCTTCCTTAATATTTGATTTTAGGATATCAGCCACCATACAATAATCGATTCGCCAGCCTTTATTGTTATTGCGGGCATTGGCACGATAACTCCACCAGCTGTATTGATGGGGTTCAGCATGTAAACTTCTGAAGCTATCGGTAAATCCGGAGTGTATAAATTTGCTCAACCATTCACGTTCTTCAGGTAAAAACCCGCTGCTATCTTTGTTTCCTTTTGGATCGTGAATATCTATGGCCTCATGGCAGATATTATAATCACCACAAATGATCAAATGGGGCCTGATTTTTTGGAGCTTAGCGATATAGTTATAAAAGTAATCGAGCCAGCCCATTTTAAAGCCTTGTCGCTCTTCACCACTACTGCCGCTGGGTATATAAACGCTGATAATACTGGTTGAACCAAAATCTGCCCTGATTATTCTTCCTTCATTGTCGTATGCAGGGTCGCCAAACCCAAATTCAACATGATCGGGTTTGTTTTTACAAAAGAGGGCCACACCGCTATATCCTTTCTTTTCGGCACTCAACCAATAATGATTTTTGTAACCGGCAACTTCAAACGGATAGGTTTCAACCTGTGTTTCCAGAGCCTTGGTCTCCTGAAAACAAAACACATCGGCATTTGAGTTTTGCATAAAATTTATCAGACCCTTACTGATGGCAGATCTGATACCGTTAACATTATAGCTTATTATTTTCATCTGCTACGAATATGCAACCAATAACATAAAAAACAATGGAATGAAGCCTTGAAAACCGATTGAAAGATGTGATGAATCTATAAAAAAGGAGATAAAATGATTTATTTTAAAAATGTAGGAAAGCAATGGAGGTTAATTGATCCAGATTCATCACATTTGCAGCCGCATGAAATTAGTGATCAGAAAATCAAAAATCCCGGGAGCGGGAAAAGGACTCTTTACAACAGAACCAATTAAAAAAGGAGAAAAGATAGTTGAATATACCGGAGAAAATATTACCTGGGCCGAGTGTAAAAAAAGAAATGAGTTACTTGAAGGATTTGGTGCTTATTACTTTTATGTTTCTGAGAGAAAATGTGTTGATGCCCAGAATAGCCCGGATGCGATGGCTAGATATGCCAATGATGCTGCCGGATTAATGCGAATACCAGGTATTCGTAACAACTCCAATTATGCAGTAATTGAAGGGAAACCTTATATAGTGGCCAGTAGAAATATTAAACCGGGAGAGGAAATATTTGTGTCATACGGTAGAGATTACTGGAAGGTGATACGAGAAAATGGGTATAATACTACCATTAAAGGGGAAAAAGGGAAGCCCAAAAGTCTGGAGTGGATAAGCAAAAACGCCTTTAAGTGCTAATAAGGGCAGCCGTCAGGCATAAGTATGTTTGAAATTTCCTTAGGGTAACATTTCTTTCAACAAAATAACACAATTGAGGTTTTTTTTGAACTTATTGGAGGTGCTTTGGATGTTTTTGTGAATACAATTGGTTTTATACTTTTTTTTAAACCAAGATTTTATATTTTTGAAAGTTATAAAAATAAAATAATGTTTTTGTTGATTCGTTTCAACTACATACCAACTTGAAAATAATGAGAGATACAATAAAGATCGTTCTATTTGCAATTCTGACCCTCCTTTCGCAATTTAGTCGTGCCCAGGTGCAAGATGTCAATTCGCCGGGTTTCGATTTCAATACGCCTGATTCTACAAAGGTGGATAGTAGCCAAAATGGAGAAGAATCGTCTGGAAATCCCGTAGGGAAACTGGATCCGGCAATGAGACCGTACGAACGTATCATATTATTTATTGATTCAGCAACCAATTTAATTAGTTATAATGTGATAATGGAACAGGAAGAAAGTGGTTCCGATTCCTTGTACGCCAGAATGAAAAGATGGGCAACCGCATATTTAGGTAAGGACATTAAAATTGAAGTGGATAAGCGAAATCAAAAGCTTACCTATATTGGAAGCACCCCCGCTTATACCTACGTAGGCAAATACACAAAACGAAATATTGGCCGATATGAGTTTAAAATAACCTTCCTGATAAAAGAAGGACGTTATAAGTTTATTATTACAAACCTGGTTCACGAAAGTGTGAAACCTGCCGAAGGAAAAGGAAGCCGCAATTATTTTGAATATTATTATGCGTCAACATCCCATATTCGCGAAAATGATATGATTCTGCGAAATGCCGATAAGGATATACATACCATGATTAATTCCATCATTACGGCGCTGCGCGAACCTATGCTGGTGGATGAAGATGATTGGTAGAAATACTAAATTTACTCAGCCACTTTAAAATAGAAATCTCCCTTCTCATAGGTGAATGCTTGTGCATCAGACAGCTGTTCAAGATTTCCGTTAATTAACCCAAAAGGCTTATATCCAATAGGTTTCAATAAATTAATGATAAAATTCCTATTGGATGAATCCAAAATTTCGATCTGAATAAGCGGTTTGAAACGATGAAGTGTATTTAACATTTGAGGAAATAAATGTACCTCATAACCTTCTACATCACACTTAATATAATCAATTTTTGACAGCGGATTGAACAGCTCGTCCGGAACCTCCATTTTTGCTTTATAGTTTTGTGTGCCTTCTGCTTCGGGCTGATCCAAAACCTTCGTTAACCCGTGTCTGAAAACACCTTTAATTATTGGTGTTCCCAATATTACATCCTTCTTCTCACCCCCTAAAGCACATTGATAAAGCGTAATATTATTTCGGCCAAATTTCTTGATGTTCTTTAAAAATACATTCACAAACAAAGGTACCGGTTCAATTGAGTAAACATGTCCTGTATCACCTGCAAATTTGGATAAAGAAACGGAGTAATAGCCTACATTGGAACCAATATCAATACAAATAAATCCAGGTTTGATAAGTGTTTCCAGATAAAATAACTCGGGATATTTCTTTTTCAGAAACCCGGCTTTGATTAAGTGCAAATAGATAAAACTTACCAGACGCAGGTAGGAATCAGCACCCAGGATTATTAATAGAAAAGAACGCAATTTTTGTTCAAACATTTTATTTAATTTCCTCATAATCTACATATTCACCTAACTTATTGTCCGGTTTTTTAGGTGTTGTGTTTACCCGAGGGTCAATCGTTATTTTTCCTTCCTCCTGTGTTCCTTTGTTTTCAGACTGATCATAAGTGTGTTGATTGAAATTAAAAACATTTACTTTCAACAATCCACCAAAGATATATCGGAAAATAAAGTAGAAAGCGATAAAATATAACAAAAATTTAATCATGTGAATACCGGTTTACAAGCTGCAAAGATGCAAAAAAGTTGACCCTTACAAAAATTTAAGATTTTGAAGGACTATTATTTCTTATTAAAATGAAGAGAAGCCCCATTAACACAGTACCTTAGACCCGTTTTGTCTTTTGGGCCATCCTCAAAAACGTGACCTAAATGGCTGCCACATCTGGCACACATAATTTCTGTTCGCACCATTCCAAGTGTTTTGTCGGTTTGTGTCACAATTTTTGTTTTATCCAGCGCATCGAAGAAACTGGGCCAACCGCAGCCGCTATCAAATTTTGCATCCGATGTAAAAAGTGGATTGCCACAAGCTGCACAGCAATAAGTTCCTCCATCGTAATTGGCTTCCAGCTCACTTGTAAAAGGTCGTTCCGTATCTTTCCGACGCAGGATATTGAACTGTTCCGGGCTCAATACTTTCTTCCATTCCGCTTCCGTTTTATTTATATCAAACTTCTGATCTTTTTTAATTTCCGCATGTTTCGTCAGACTTTCCATTTTATCGTTTGATGATTTTGAAGGTTTGTTGGTTTGTGCTTCGCAGGATGTGTAAAAAATACATCCCA
>CAYHCF010000025.1:6058-49873 GCA_964355075.1 uncultured Chitinophaga sp. | reverse complement strand
GCAATGCCAGCGAGTCATCAATTATCCTGACAAATTTCAGGTAGGGTGGAGAGTTTCCTATTAAAATCGATGTATTATTGTCTTCCGAAATGGATCCGGTACCATTGTTATACCATAAAGCTTGAAAATTGTCATCATTCGTGAAAAAAATATCAGAAGAGGCAGCGTTGACTGTATTTCTCAAATCACGGATTGAAGTTGCTATAATTGCCATAACATATTTGTTTTATGTTTATTTATTGGATTAAATCGTTAATAATTAAGATAAAAAAATGGGGTAGTTCGAATGTTTCATTTAAGTATCTCTGAATATTTTACACGATATTTTTCATTTTTGTTGATTTTAAAATATAAATTATATTTTACATAGCAAAGGTTGTTTTAACTAAAATTGCAAGCAATTTGAAATGCGATGATTTTTGCAACATATTGATTAACAACTAATAAATTTTTTTCACGCCGATTGATATGGTTAGAAATAACCATATGAAAGATCTGAAAATTTAAAATAATTTGGGGTTAAATTAGAATTTATTAGCCCGTTTTTTATCATTCGGATAGCGATTTCAAAAAGTTTTGAAATTGACTGTAACGGTTTAACTTTTCTTAAATAGGTAACATTTTTGAAACTTTTCTGAATTCAAAATAATAAAGATAGACTTTTGAAAAAATAAAAATAGCCATAGAGATATGGTTAGAAATAACCATATAAAATAATGGGCTTAAAAAAGTTGGATAATATTATTTCACTTATAACCAGTAGATTATGTTATTTTAATGATTTTTTTTAACTTTAATGTCAGGTTCATTTGGAACCTATTCCCACGGAACATAATTTCGGCATTCACTTAAAAAAAAATATTATGTCATTTACAGGAAATGAAAATCATAGCATTAGTTTGTATGATGCTGCCGGTTTAACAAAGAATTTTAGAGATTCGCAATCCGGAATTTATATTAAAGGCGAATTTTTTGGAAAGGATGCCATTAATTCTGTTATACAACAAGAAGGATGTGTTGGAATCAGGATTTATAATGGATTAGATGACAACTCAGTTCAAAAATTAGTAATTATCGGAGTTACATCCGATGAAAATGACATGACTGATGGTAACATACTTGAATATGGTATCCCCTGTCCTACTATCTGTGGGATTTCGAATGAGTTAAACAGTGATGTATAAAGTTATCACATACGTTTCCACTATCTCAATCCTATTGCCTTTTATCGTGGGTTTATTGAGAAAAAGCTATAAGCAAGAGAATACAAAACTTTTTTTCGTTTTTATACTTGTTTCCTTATTAACGGAGTTGGTGAATTTGATTTTTTCTATAGAAAGTATAAATAATCTTCGGGTTTTGAACCTCTTTCTTTTGGTTAATCTTTTCTTCATGGGTTACATCTATTACGAGAAATACCTTAATATAATGATCATGTGGGTGGTAGCTATCACACTTACAGGAATGATTATTTCTCTTTTTGTATTTGGAATCTCTGAAATTAACACGATTAATTTTTACATTGCATTTATTGAGCTGATATTATTCTCGCTGATTGTCCTTCGGAAAGTATCTATTGATGTTGAAACTGGTATTTTTGACAAGGCAATTTTTTGGATTGCATTCGGTAGTTTGCTATATTGTAGCACCACATTAATGACTTTTACCCTTTCCTCGTACCTGATTTTTGGAAACAGTACGGTTTTAGCTGGATTTTATTTTATTTTAAATGGGGTAATGAATATTATTACAAATTGCATTTATGCCCGTGCGTTCTTATGTCGCCATTAGAAAGAGATATTATCATTACGCTCAGCTCCACAGCAGGTTTCATTATTCTTATGAATGGATTTTTTATTTCATTAATTTATAACTTTCAAAAACGCCTCCAAAAGAAAAATCTTGAAAAATTTAATGCTGTAATTAACGCACAGGAAAAAGAACAGGAAAGAATTGCCAGGGACCTGCATGATGAAATTGGACCTGCATTAACCATCATAAATTCTCAGATTCAGAGTTTCGGAAATGGAGATTTAAGTGAAATAGATTCGGATATAAAAAGAGACACCATTGATCAGATACAATGGACTATAAAAGAGATAAGAATTATTGCTCATAATCTGATCCCGGCTACCTTTACTGAAAATGGATTCTTAACTTCACTAAAACACTATGTGATCAGGTTACAGGAATACACTCAAATTGAAGTGAAGTTTAATTGCCCCAAATGGCCTGCTGATATAAATGCCGGGCATGAAATAAGCCTGTTTCGCATTATTCAGGAACTTTTCCAAAATACGATAAAACATGCCAATGCAAGTCAGATTGAACTTACCCTGCTGTGGGAGAAAAAGAAACTTTCTATGGTATACCGTGATAATGGAGTGGGTATAGTTCGTAATGGAAAAACACATGAAAAACATATGGGTTTTCAAAATATCGAAAGCCGTGTGGAATTAATAGGAGGTACTTATTCCCTGCAATCAAAACCCGGTGAAGGATGTTGTTTTGATTTTAACTTTCATTTTAAAAATTAATGTTAAACCCAAAACTAAATATCCTAATTGTGGATGATCACCCCATTTTTCTCCGTGGACTAAAAAACGTTTTACGCAAAATTGCCTTTGTGGGTCAGATTCATCAGGCTAAAAATGGATTAGAAGCCATTAAAATGCTGGAGGCAGAAAAAATTGAAGTAATACTGATGGACATTGAAATGCCTGAAATGAATGGTGTGGAAACAACAGAATATATAATTGCAAAATATCCTCAGGTAAATGTCATTGCCTTAACCATGTTTTGTGAGCCAAAATTAATTTATGGAATGTGTAAAAATGGAGCAATAGGCTACTTATTGAAAGATTGCAGTCCCAATGAAATTACTCAGGCCCTGCTCATGGTTAATAATAATGAGGAATATTATAGTCCCCGGGTACAATCCATCATGGCAAATATTTATAGGGATTATGATAAAAGTTTACCCCATTACGATGTGCAACACCAGATAACTTCTTCGCAAAAGGAGGTGTTGCTATTGCTGTGCAAACAATATTCCAGCAAAGAAATTGCCGACGAATTAAATATTACCATCAATACGGTTCATCGGCATCGCCAGGATTTAATGCTAAAAACAGGTTCTAAAAATCTGGTTGGATTAGTAATATACGCCATTGAACATGGATTATTAGAAACTACAAGTTCGGATATCAAGCTGGATCAGAGTTAAATTAAATACAAGCCATTCTTTCCGATAATTGAAAATAAATAGACAAAATTTCTTTAATAGTTAATTGGAATCTTTATTGCCGCATTTGGGAGTCTAACCAATTGTAAATTGCAAATTCTGAATTGTAAATCCAAAATCGTACCCTTCGGCTTCGCTCAGGGGCCGAAAATCGTACATCATTAGTAAAAATCGTATATCTAAAATCGTAAATCTAAAATCGTAAATCGTAAATCAAAGATCGTAAATCAAAGATCGTAAATCTAAAATCGTACATCGTAATTCGTAAATCAAAAAAAATCAGTATATGAATTTCAATAATTTCACCATCAAAGCGCAGGAAGCTGTTCAACAGGCTCAGCAAATAGCTGCTGCAAACCAACAACAGGCCATAGATACCGGTCACCTGTTAAAAGGTTTACTGGAATCGGATGAGCAAACAATTTCATTTTTGCTGAAAAAATTAAATGCCAATATTTCACGTATCAACCAGGCTCTGGATGCAATCATCTCCGGATATCCAAAGGTTAGCGGTCAGGGGGAACCTTACCTATCCGGTCAGGCTAACCAGGCCTTTATAAAAGCGCAGAGTTACCTGAAAGGTTTTGGTGATGAATTTGTGGCAGTGGAACATTTGTTACTGGGTCTTTTAAATTCATCGGATGCAGTGAGAAGTTTACTCAAAGATGCCGGTATAAATGAAAAAGACCTGAAACTTGCCATTAATGAATTAAGAGGGGGAACGAAAGTTACTTCGCAAAACGCCGAAGCCCAATATAACGCATTGAATAAATATTCGAAAAATTTAAATGAGCTGGCTCAAAGCGGTAAGCTCGACCCTGTTATTGGTAGGGGTGAAGAGATAAGACGTGTGCTTCAGATTTTATCACGCAGAACCAAAAATAATCCTGTTTTGATTGGTGAACCGGGCGTTGGTAAAACAGCCATAGCAGAAGGTTTGGCACATCGGATTGTAAATGGGGATGTGCCCGAAAATTTAAAAAGTAAACGCGTGTTTTCTTTAGATATGGGCGCCTTGATTGCCGGTGCAAAATACAAGGGAGAATTTGAAGAAAGATTAAAGTCGGTAATCAAGGAAGTTACCCAAAGTGATGGTGAAATAATTTTATTTATTGATGAGATTCATACCTTGGTGGGAGCAGGTGGTGGAGGAGAAGGCGCGATGGATGCAGCCAATATTTTAAAGCCTGCCCTTGCACGTGGAGAGTTAAGGGCTATTGGTGCCACAACCCTTGCCGAGTATCAACGCTATATTGAAAAGGACAAAGCCCTTGAACGCAGGTTCCAAAAAGTATATGTGGATGAACCCGATACCGAAGCGGCTATTTCAATTTTGCGCGGTTTGAAAGAACGCTATGAGGTTCACCATAAAGTAAGGATCAAAGATGAGGCTATTATTGCGGCAGTTGAATTATCGCAACGCTATATTTCGGATCGTTTTTTGCCCGATAAGGCCATTGATTTAATGGATGAGGCCGCATCAAAACTGAGGATGGAGATTGATTCGGTTCCCGAGGAATTGGATCAGTTAGAAAGAAGAATCATGCAATTGGAAATAGAACGCGAAGCCATCAAACGCGAAGGGGATTCTGCCAAGGTGAAAGAATTGAGTGAAGAAATTGCGAATCAGCAGGCCGAACGAAATACACTCAAAGCAATCTGGCAAAGTGAAAAGATTTTGGTGGAAGGTATTCAAACTTCGAAACAGGAAATTGAAAACTTAAAGGTTGAAGCCGAACATGCCGAACGGGCAGGAGATTTTGGGAAGGTAGCCGAAATCCGCTACGGCAGAATCAAAGAAGCTGAAGCTAAAGTGATTGAATTAAAAGAGAAACTTCTGAGTCAGCAAGCTAATAAAGCTATGGTGAAAGAGGAAGTTGACAGCGAAGATATTGCAGATGTAGTGAGCCGCTGGACCGGTATTCCGGTTACACGCATGCTGCAAAGTGAACGAGATAAATTAATAAGTCTGGAAGATGAACTGCATAAACGTGTGGTTGGTCAGGAAGAGGCAATTGTGGCCATCAGCGATGCCATCAGAAGAAACAGGGCGGGTTTGTCGGATCCAAAACGTCCGATAGGATCATTCATTTTTCTTGGAACCACCGGTGTAGGTAAAACCGAATTGGCAAAAGCCCTTGCTGAATTTTTATTCAACCAGGAAAATTCGATGGTACGGATTGACATGAGTGAGTACCAGGAAAAGCATACCGTAAGCCGCCTGATTGGAGCGCCTCCCGGATATGTGGGTTACGAAGAAGGAGGGCAGTTAACGGAAGCCATTCGCCGCCGGCCATACAGTGTTATTTTGCTGGATGAAATTGAAAAAGCCCATCCCGATGTGTTTAATATTTTGTTGCAGGTATTGGATGATGGCCGCTTAACCGATAACAAAGGCCGGATAGCTAACTTTAAAAACACCATTATTATCATGACTTCCAATATAGGTTCGCACCTGATTCAGGAAAAGTTTGAAAATTATGCTGAAAAAAACAAAGAAGAAATCATGGCGGATGCGAAAATGAGTGTGATGGAAATTTTGAAACGCACCATCAGACCGGAGTTTTTGAACAGGATTGACGACGTAATCATGTTTACTCCTTTAAGCAGGGAGGATGTAAGGAAGATCGTTGATTTGCAATTTGCCGATATTCAACATAAGCTGAAGGAGCAGGATATTACCATTAATGCTACAGACGAAGCCATGGATTGGCTGGCACAATTAGGATACGACCCTCAATATGGAGCGAGACCACTGAAACGGGTTTTACAACGAAAAATCTTAAACGAATTATCAAAAGAAATACTGACGGGAACGATCAAGAAAGATTCAAACATCCTTTTGAAATTAGATAAGAAAAATCAATTGCTTTTTGAGAATAAATAGGGTCATTTTATTAAACACCTGCGTTTCTACGGGTTTTGAATTGATTTTATTATTTATCGCGGACTAATTAATATCATAAAATAGGTTTATGTAATTTCTTTATTTGCATACGTATATCAAAGCTGCAATGTCTTTTGAAAAATTTGGTGGTTTAAGTGATGCAGAGGTACTGAAAAGCCGGGAGCAATTTGGTTCAAACCGAATTGTGGTAAAAACCAGAAATAAATTAGTTGAAATTCTTCTGGAGATTGTCTTAGAACCTCTTTTTGGGATATTGATTGGTGCTGCACTCATCTATTTTATTTTGGGTGAATATAACGAAGGTATCATTATGGTGATTGCCATCACTTTTGTTTCGGGGATCTCCATATTTCAGGAGAACCGGAGTCGAAGTGCTGTTGATTCCTTAAAAAAACTTGCCAGCCCTACTGCTAAAGTTATACGAAATTCAAACACCCTTGAAATTGATGCAGAAGAGATCGTAATTGATGATTTGATTCTGATAGAAGATGGAAATGTAATTCCTGCTGATGCGGTGATTACAAAGGCGCACGATTTTTCAGTGAATGAAAGTATTTTAACGGGCGAAGCTTTTGCGGTTTTTAAGAATTCCTCTGAACCGGATAATCAGCTGTTTTGTGGAACCATGGTGGCAACTGGTTCTTGTATTGCCAGAGTTACTGCTATTGGAAAACAAACCAAATTAGGCAAAATTGGAGAGTCGCTAAAGGAAATAGAAGTGGTGAAAACGCCCCTTCAAATTCAAATCAAAGGTTTTGTTAAATCCATGGTTGGTGTGGGGGTGTTTGCCTTTTTTCTTATCTGGGGAATCAACTATTATTTAACCAAGAGTTTATTACATGGTCTATTGCATGGATTAACCATTGCTATGTCGGTTCTGCCTGAAGAAATACCCGTTGCCTTTAGCACTTTTATGGCTTTGGGAGCTTACCATTTGTACAAGAAGAAAGTTATTGTGCGAAGTCCATATACCGTAGAAACGCTGGGTGCAGCCACCGTTATCTGTGCCGATAAAACGGGTACACTGACCGAAAACGAGATGGTTCTTGCTTCCATTTATGATTATTCTGACAAGAAAATTTATCCATACAATCAGCAGGATTTTCCATACAGCGAGGTTTTGGAATTTGCCATGTGGGCTTCGGAAGTAAATCCGTTCGACCGGATGGAGGTTGCCATACATGATGCTTATACAAAGGCTGCAAAAAACGATATGCGCTTAAGTTATACAATGGTTCACGAATATCCTTTAAGTGGTGTTCCACCTATGATGACGCATGTTTTCACACATGAAAATTTGCCACCTATTATTGCCTGTAAGGGTGGGGTTGAAAGTATTTTGAGGAATAGTAAATTAGGCGATACGGAAAAGGAGGCTGTTTTAAAACAAGCAACTGAATTTGCTAAAATGGGTTATCGGGTTTTGGGGGTGGCCTGTTCAAACCATGCTATGGAGGAATTGCCAAGATCCCAACATGAATTTGAATTCAAATTTTTGGGATTAATTGTTTTTTATGATCCTCCCAAAAAGAATATTAAAGCAGTTTTGCAACAATTTTATGATGCAGGTATCAAAGTAAAAATGATCACCGGAGATTCGGCTGAAACGGCTCAGTCAATAGCCAATCAGATTTCATTAAAAAATGGGTTAAAGGTAATTCAGGGTAGCGAAATCATGGAGCTAAATGCCGAAGAACTCAGTAGGAATATTGAGGAAACTGACATTTTTGCACGCATGTTTCCGGATGCCAAACTGAAAGTGATTGAAGCCTTAAAAGCAAATGGAGAAGTGGTGGCCATGACCGGCGACGGGGTAAATGATGGTCCGGCATTAAAGGCCGCTCATATTGGCATTGCAATGGGTTTAAGAGGAAGTGAACTCGCTAAAAGAGCAGCTTCTTTGGTCATTCTGGATGATGATTTGATACACATGGTGGATGCGGTGGCATTAGGAAGGCGTATCTACGAGAACTTGAAAAAGGCAATTCAGTATATCATTTCCATACATATACCCATCATTTTAATTGTAACGCTTCCGCTGTTGTTTTTTTGGAAGTTTGTAGATTTCTTCTCACCCATACATGTCATTTTTCTTGAGCTTATCATGGGGCCAACATGTTCAATCATTTTTGAAAATGAGCCGATTGAGCCGGGATCCATGAAACGTGCTCCGAGAAAAATGCGCAGCAAGTTCTTTTCCATACGTGAACTCTCCTTAAGTGTTATACAGGGACTTGCAATTACTTTAGCATGTTTGGGCTTAGGATATTATTATATGTTGCAAAATGCCGGAATGGCCGAGGTGAGGACTATTATTTATACAACGTTAATTTTCAGCAATCTTTTTTTGACCCTGGTGAACCGTTCTTTCTTTCATTCGATTATTGCAACGCTAAGGTATAAAAACAGAACCTTACCTATTGTTTTACTTGTTTCATTGTTGGTGTTGTTCCTATCAATTTACCTTGATCCGGTAAGAGATATTTTCAAATTTGTTGAATTGAATATTGCCGATTTATTATCCTGCCTGGGTGCCGCATTTATTGGAGTCTGTTGGGTAGAAATACTTAAATATAAAAAGAGGTTTGACCGGAAAAGGCTAAGCGAAAAACCTGATGTCAATAACGCTAAAATAGGATAAAGCAGACGAAGTTGACAAATGTGGAAATTAATGGTGCTTTTTCCTAAATTCGCAATTACATTAAGAGTTTGTATATCGTAATATAATCTTACTTAAGCAAAAAAATACGCAAAAAATGAGAATGTACTGGCTTATCCAAATCATATTTGTAGCAGCATTTTGTCTAAATAATTTTAGTTTATATTCACAAATTACGGGAAAAAAGACGGTTGAATATGACACGATATATTACAACCAGCAACTACTTTCAATAATAGAAAAGAAAGACCCAAATAAGTTTATATGTAAATATAAATCACATGAAATCAAGTTAGGTTATAAATCATTAATAAACAATTATATAGATATTAGTTATCCTACAGTAATAAGGAAACATCGAGTAGATGAATTTTTAGGAATGCCGAACACAGAAATTATTAACAGTTCAGTATTTGTTCATAAAATGGAAGTTGGGGAAACGCAAGTGATATATAATAATGAACCTTTTCTTGATATAATGGTCAAAATAACTAAAAGTGGTTTCGAAGAAAAACAATTAAGAAAAATGCAAATTGATATTCGTAATTATTATAGGAAATTGTTAAAAACAAGACACATACATGTTTATTTAACTACAGATTATACTGAGGAAAAGAAAAAATTATTAAAAATAAAAGAGGAGCAAAGGAAAAAATTATTAGAAATAGAAGAGGAGCAAAGGAAAAAATTATTAGAAATAGAAGAGAAAAAAGAAATGGTCAGAATAAATAATTTTTACGATTATGTTGTTGATGCACTAAATAACCCGTTAAAGGAAATTGAAGGGGTTTACAGAAGCATTGACCAAGGCGAAAAGTTTAATTATGATATTGTGATTTTAAAATCTAACTCAGAATCTAATGTTTATGAATCTTATACCTTAAAAGCAACTGATACAGCGATAAAAGTGGGAGATCGAATTTTCACACTTTTTCAAACATCTGAGAAGGATAAATTTATAATGAAATATTTTGATAAAAATGGAAAAATTTATGAAAATAAACTTGCTCAATTGGATATGGGTATATTGAAATCAGGAATTAAATCTTTTGTAAAAATGTATCCTTCAAAAAATGATACAAGAAATTATTCTCAAATAGACCCCTTAGTTGATTGGGACGCAAGCGGATCTGGAATAATACTTAACGAGAAAGGAATAATTGCAACTAATTATCATGTAATTGCTAAAGCAAGAAAAATAAGGGTAAAACTACAAATATCCGATACTACTTCATATGAATTTAATGCCAGAATCATTGTCAAAAATGAGAACGATGATATAGCAATTTTGCAAATTGAAGATAGTACCTTTCATTCAAAAGACTTAGGCTTTGAAAGAATCAATATCGTTTCGACAAAATCAATTGGGCAAGAAGTATTTACATTAGGCTTCCCAAATCCATGCAAATTAGGTGAGAACGTGAAACTAAATAAAGGAATAATAAGCGCAATTGATGCTTTAAACAAAAAATGTTACTTTCAAACGGATTTGCCCGTGTGGTTTGGTAATTCAGGAGGTCCATGCTATAATCGAAATGGTGATTTAATCGGTTTAGTTAGTTCTATTATATTTGATAATAAACAAAAAATCGAGAACGTATGTTACGTAGTTAGTTCGGAATGTATATATGAAACTTTAAGTAATGAATTAAAAATGGGATTAACCTATAATATTAATAAAAGTCAGAATCAATTACCTGATTTCCCGGAAATTGTTAAATCAGTTTCTCCATATTCAGTATTTATCAAAGTGTATATCTCAAAATAAAAAATCTAAGCATTGTTGCTTCTCATTTTGTTTGCGCCTCCAATTTTCTCTTATCTCTTGTTCCTTTGTAGATGTCGAAACGATGGTATTTACATTCGAGTGCTCCGTTAAAAAGATTCAGACGTTTGGAGGCAGCTAAACCAATTTTTTTCATGGCGGCAATGTTTGAAGAAATAATCCATACCGAAAATCCCTCAAAATCCTTTTTCATTTTGTCGCCCATGGCTTTGTAGAACGCATCAATTTCTTCAATAGGTAAACGTTCGCCATAAGGTGGGTTCATCACAACAATTCCACCGCCTTCAGGTGGTTTTACTTCCTCAAATTGTTTATTGCTTACCCGGATGTCTTCACTTAAATGAGCATGTGCAATATTTTCTCTCGTAATTTCAATAGCCTTATAGGTTTTATCACTGCCAATAATTGTAGCTTCACTCTTTCTGATATTGGCAATGGCTTCTTTTTTCACTTTTTCCCAGGTATCCGCTTCAAAGTCTTTCCAGGTTTCAAATCCGAATTTTTCACGAAGCATATTTGCAGGAATGTTCTTAGCAATCAAACCGGCTTCAATTAATAAGGTTCCACTTCCACACATGGGGTCCATAAAGGTTCCTTTTCCATCCCAGCCTGTTAACAGAATCATTCCGGCAGCCGTAACCTCATTGATGGGTGCCAAGGTGTTTTCGCTTCTGTAACCCCTCCGGTGAAGCGATTCAGTAGAGCTGTCAAGTGATACCGTAACTTCATCGCGATTAATATGTATGTCTACGCTTAAATCGGGGTTTATCAGATCTATGTTGGGTCTGATGCCGGTATTTTCGCGAAACTGATCCACAATGGCATCTTTTGTTTTGAGCGAAACATATTGTGAATGATTGAAATAATCTGATTTTAAGCTGGTGTGAACTACTAAAGTCCCATCTTCATCTAAATACTGCGACCAATCAATTTTTTTAATTTCATCGTATAGTTTTTGCTCGTTGCCGGCAATAAATTTTTGAATGGGAACCAATACTTTTAAAGCGGTACGCAGGCATAAATTTGCCTTGTACATGATTGCTTTATCTCCCTTAAAACTTACGGCTCTATTGTGTTCTTCAACCTCTTGCGCTCCCAGTTCAACTAATTCTTTAGCTAAAACTCCCTCCAGGCCAAATTGAGTTTTGGCTACCATTTGATACATATGATTCATTTTGGCGAAGGTAGGTTATTTGTGCAACATGCCTGTCAGTAGGTTAACAGATAAATGGGAAATCAGTATGCCAATAATTTTCATTTGTGAACTTTGTGCTTCCATCGTGGCCATTGTGTTAAAAAATGGAATCCCATTTAAACACAAAGAACACCAAGGATCGCACAAAGATCACAAGGTAATCAGGTAACTAAGTAATCAATAATCTTCTAATCTGCAATCTTTAATTGGGGAATTGTTCTATGGCAATATTTAGTGCTATTTATTAATCTCAATTCCTTATTTTTGCCCCTCTTTTAAAAAATAAAATGGATAGAAATTCTATTATTGGTCTGGTTATTATATTCTTTATCTTAATAACCTTTGCTTATGTAAACCAACCTACTCAGGTAGAGATTGATGCAGCAAAGCACCATAAAGATTCACTGGAACTGGTAAAAATTGAAAGCGACAGTGTAGTCGCAACCACTGCTGTTGCTGCCAAAACCGAAATACTAAGTACTCAAATTGATACGATATCTCAAAAGGATGCTTTTGGTTCATTCGCTACTTTTTCGAGTGGTAATGAAGAATTTACAAGTATTGAGAACGAAGAATTAAAGGTAAGTTTCACCAATAAAGGAGGACGTATTTATAAAGTTGAGCTTAAAAAATATAAGCGAGCTGATGGTTCACCCCTGGTTTTGTTAGATGGAGATGATAACGACTTCTCTTATGGCTTTGCAACCCGGGATGCGAAGGCAATTTCGAGCAAAGATTTGTATTTTACTCCGGAAGTCTCTCAGGATGGAAAAAGTGTATCTATGTTTTTACGATTGGGTGAACAGCAATATTTGGAACATCATTATGCTTTAAATAAAAATAAAAACCTGGTAGACTTCAAGCTGAACTTAGTTGGAATGGATGCCTATATTGCTCCAAACAATAATTTTCTGGACCTGAACTGGAAACAGAATATTTTATCACTGGAAAAAACGCATGAAGCTGAGCAGAATACAACGACCATTTATTACCGTTATGCAAATGATGAACCTGAATACCTTGCCGAAACCAAGTTTCTGAAAGAAGACTTGAAAACTCCTGTTCAATGGGTATCGTTTAAACAACAATATTTTAATACATCTCTGATTGGAGATCTGCCATTTGATAATGGTGTAGTGGAATCAAAGGCTGATGAAACGAAAAAATTTATTAAAGTACTGACTGCAAACCTTGGATTACCCTACAACCACGGAGCAAATGAGAGTTTTGGAATGAAATTTTATTTTGGACCCAATCACTTCAAAACTTTGGCTTCGCTTGATATTCAACTTGATAAAGTTGTACCTATGGGCTGGGGCATTTTTGGGTGGGTAAATAAATACCTCACGGTAAACGTATTTTTCTTTCTGGGTCAATATATCAGCAGCTTTGGATTAATTATTTTACTGCTGACCGTAATTGTTAAAACGATCTTGTTTCCTCTTGTTTACAAATCATATTTATCGAGTGCAAAAATGCGCGTTCTGAAACCAGAGATGGACGAAGTGAAAGCCAAATATGGCAACGATATGACCAAAGTGCAACAAGAAAACATGAAGTTGTACAAAAAAGCAGGGGTGAACCCAATGGGTGGATGCCTGCCGGTTCTATTGCAAATGCCAATATTGATTGCCATGTTCCAGTTTTTCCCAAGTGCTTTTGAATTAAGGCAAAAAGCATTTTTATGGAGTTCCGATTTATCCAGCTATGATAGTATTTACAACCTGCCATTCAATATACCTTTCTATGGAGATCATATTAGTTTGTTTACCATACTCATGACCGTTTCAACCTTGATTTATACCATCTACAATAACCAAATGACCGGTGTTACCGGCCAAATGAAATACATCAGTTACTTTATGCCGGTTGCCTTCCTGGGATTTTTTAATAATTATGCATCCGGTTTAACTTACTATTATTTCCTTTCCAACTTATTTACCATTGGTCAGCAATTATTAATTAGTGCTTTTGTAGATGATAAAGCATTACACCATCAAATTCAGGAAAATAAAAAGAAACCCATTGTGAAATCTAAATTTCAGCAGAAATTAGAAGATATGGCCAAGAAACGCGGGCTCGACCCAAATAAATTAACCGGTGGGAAATAGCTAAAAAGCAAAAACCCCAATCTATGGCTAATAGGTTGGGGTTCTTTATATCAAGTAAAATGATTTTAGATGAGAATAATACCGTCAAAATAGTGCCAGAAATTAAAATCAGATTTAAATTTACATTTAAGACCCTCTAAATCAGAAGCCTAATTATTTGAAATGGAGCCTTATCGCTAGCCATTACTAAAAAGTGACCAATAAATTGGATAGCTTGTTTTCTTTTTAGAACAGTATTGCCTTCAGATTATCCCAGACTCAATAAAACCTTCCAGGCATCGGCAGGCTTATTCTCCTGTAATAGTTGCTGGGCCAGCTTATGCAGACGATCTGTTTTTTCATCTATTGAAAGATTCAGGCTCAAAACAGAAAACAGGTCTTTATTGATATGGGTGTAAATTGCAATGCTTTCTGTATCAGGTAATTGTTCAATATTGGCAAGCATGCCCAGGTTATTTGCACTCAAATAATGGCTTTCCTTTATCGATTTTGGCAAAGCATCATACCCGATTCCAAGATTTCGGGCGGGTTTTGGAACTTCAAACAATGCTGAACCACTTGCTCTAACATACCAATCACCCCCCATTCTTCCTACCAAATCAATTTTTTGCTGGTCAATTTTGCCATCAGCGGTTAATACATCAGGTGAAATATGCATCAACAACATTTCAGCAATAACCAGGTTGGCTGAGCCTCCTTCTTTTCCGGTTTCAATAATGTCCTTTACCCTGCATTCAAACTGTACCGGACTTTCCATTACTCTAAATGGTTTTACTTTAATAGAGGCTAGTGGTGTAAAACCGGATTTGATAAACTCGCTGGTTCCTTTTGGATATTCGCAACTGGCAAGGTTCATTTGCTGAACCATGGAATAACTTACCATATTGATGACAACTTCCATTGTTTCATAAATATTTTCGAGGGTATGCTTTGGGGAATTATCCCGAACTCTTCTTGCCGGCGAAAAGACGAAAGTTACCGGGTTGGAACCGAAGATATTAAAGAAACTAAAAGGACTCAAATTTGGGTTTCCATCTTTGTCGATGGTACTTGCAAAGCAAATGGGTCGGGGTGCCACCGCACTAAGTAAGGCACTGTGTAATTCAGATAAAGATAAATCTTTGGGTCCTATTGTTTTCATTTTGTATTTTGTTTCCCCTATGTTTTCTATGTGCTTCTTCACTATTGTGATCTATGTGCTTAAAAGAATTAATTGGTTATTATTCAACAATAATCAGAAAATAATTCTTCTTTCCTTTTTGAACTATCAGGTATTTGTGATGGATGAGTGAGTTTACATCTATCATTAAATTTAAATCTTCAACTTTTTGCTTGTTGATACTTACACCACCCCCCAGAAGCATTTTTCGGGCTTCGCCTTTTGAGGGAAAAATTTGCGTTTGTTCGGCCAATAAATCAATAATAGAAATACCGGATTCGATCTTGTTAAAATTCAGGATAAACTGTGGCACTCCCTCAAAAATATCGAGAAAGGTTTCTTCGTCCAGTTCAGCGAACGCATCGGCAGTTGAGTTTCCGAATAGGATGCCTGAGGCATGCAGCGCAGTTTGGTAATCCTTTTCACTGTGCACCCTGATGGTAATGTCTTTGGCCAGGGCTTTTTGCAAAACTCTTAAGTGGGGAGCAAGGGCATGTTCAGCCTCCAGCACCTCTATTTCTTCTTTAGTTAAAAGGGTAAATATCTTTATCCATTCTATCACATCGGCATCGCTTGCGTTCAGCCAGAATTGATAAAATTTATAGGGGGAAGTTCTTTTAGGATCAAGCCAAACGGAGCCACTCTCAGTTTTGCCAAACTTGGTTCCATCCGATTTTTTAATCAGGTTTGTTGTTAACGCAAAGGCCTCACCCTGCGATTTTCTTCTGATTAATTCAGCTCCGGTTAAAATATTTCCCCATTGGTCACTGCCTCCCATTTGCAGTTTGCAGTTGTTATTTTTCCATAGATAATAAAAGTCGTAACCCTGAACCAATTGATAAGAAAATTCCGTAAAACTCATACCGGTGTCGCCTTCCAGACGCTTTTTAACAGAATCTTTGGCCATCATATAATTTACGGTAATGTGTTTACCTATATCACGGATGAAATCAAGAAAATGAATGTTTTTAAACCAATTATAATTATTTACCATGACTGCACTTTGGGCACCGCAATTGAAATCGAGAAATTTGTTCAATTGTTTTTCGATGCAGGCAAGGTTATGATCTAATACTGCTTCCGAAAGCAGATTCCTTTCTTGCGATTTTCCTGATGGATCTCCAACCATGCCGGTAGCGCCTCCTACCAAAGCATAAGGTTTGTGTCCTGATTTTTGAAAATGGATGAGCGTCATTATTTGGGTTAGGTGCCCAACATGTAAACTATCAGCTGTCGGGTCGAATCCGATATAACCAGATGTCATTTCTTTATTGAGTTGTGCTTCGGTTTCAGGCGTGATATCATGTAACATGCCTCTCCATTTAAGATTTTCTACAAAATTGCTCATTGAGCAAAAATAGGGAATTGGAAAGCAGATGGCATCTATTTATAGACGAAAAAAATAAAAAAGCAACTTAAATGGTTTAATTCGTATTCCATAAAATCACTCATTTGAATTACCTCACGCATTTTTATATACATCAGAAACCGGGATTAACATACTATAATACAGGTTTGATATTGCCCGATTTAGGAAGAGGTTTTGTGAAATCATTTAAGCAGACCAGCTCTATAGACGATTTCGAATTTCAAAATTTATACGCAGGATGTTCGAAACACTACGAAGCTGATAAAATTTTTCATGCATCTGAATTTTTTAAATGGGGATCAAAGGTTTGTGTGGATTTGCTAAAAGTGACGCCCTTTCAGGAACTCGTTGAAAGACGCTGGTTTATTGGGCATGTCTTATTCGAAATGCTCCTCGACAGGATTTTGGTCCGGCATAAGCCAAAAGTGCTTTCTGATTTTTATGAAAATCTAAATTTGGCTGACACACAAACATTACAAAAGTTCTTTATCCTGAACCATTCTGTGGATATTGAAAAATTTATGAATTTTTTTATTCATTTTCGCAGGGTTGGTTACATCAAGAACTATACTGATAATAACTTATTTGTATATTCGTTAAACAGGTTGTTCATGCGGGCGAAGCTTCCTCCCCTTTCTCTGTATGACCAGGTTTTGATGCAGGAGTGTTTGTTATTTCTTGAAGATACGGAATTTAAACGGGTTGATGAATTATTGTTAAGATTAAAGCAGGTTTTTGAATGAAAAAATATAGTGCAGTTTTATTTTTCACGGTTTGTTTTTATACCGGATTTGCTCAGGCCTTGAAATACAGCAATGAATTCCTTTCCATCGGAGTAGGTGGCAGGGCAATGGCCATGGGAGGATCTGTTATTGCCAGCACAGATGATGTTACTTCATCTTATTGGAATCCAGCCGGTTTAATGGGAATGAAAGACAATATTCAGATTTCGGCTATGCACAATGAGCAGTTTGCAGGTATTACCAAACACGATTATATAAGTTTGGGGTTCAGGTTAAATGATAAAAGCAAAGCTGCTATCAGCATGATTCGTTTAGGTGTGGATGGCATTCCGAATACCCTTTATTTAATGCAGGACGGTCAGATAAACTATGCACTGATAAAAAGTTTTTCGGCGGTTGATTATGCTTTTTTGGGATCCTATGCAAGTGAAACCAGAATTGAAGGCCTGATGATAGGAGCTAATGTGAAAGTTATAAGAAGAGTGATTGGAAGTTTTGGCGGAGCCTGGGGTTTTGGTCTGGATGCTGCATTAACCTATAAAAAGAAAGATTGGACATTAGCATTGGTTGCCAGAGATGTTACCAGTACTTTTAATGCCTGGACTTACACATTAAGCACCGATGATAAAAAGCAATTGCTTTCAACCGGAAATTCCATTCCAAAAGGGGGGTTAGAATTAACATTACCCAGATTTTCTTTAGGTATTGCACGAAAATTTGAGGTAGGAAGTTCAAAATATACGGTCTTCCCTGAGTTTAATTTTGACATCACAACCGATGGTCGCAGGAATGTTCTGATAAGCAGTAAATATATAAATATGGATCCCAGGATGGGTATTGAATTTGCTTACAATAATTTTATTTTTTTGAGAGGCGGTTATTCAACTCTGCAACGGATAACCGATTTTTCGGGAAAGCAAACCATGAATGGGATGCCAAGTTTAGGAATTGGTTTGCAATTCAAAAATCTATCAATTGATTATGCCCTTGGAAATGCGTTTAATCAGGGTTTATTAGGAATGAGTAATATAATAAGCTTAAGATTAGGAATCAATAAAAAGGGCTAATCTACGGTTCTTCAGTTTCTAATTCGGGTTCAGGGTTATGGTATAAATCTAAGGCAGTTAGCATAGCCAAAAATCCCCAAAGTACAACGGCAATTTTATCCATTTCACTATAACTATTGAGCAATCCATGTGCGAGATAAGATACAAGGCCTAATAATATTCCTGCACTGTAAACTCTGATTTCCATATTTCTTCCTTTATAAACCAGCTTCAAACCTATTTTAAAACTGATGATAAAAATCGAGACAAAGGTGAGTAAACCCAGCCAGCCACTTTCTGCCAAAGGATTTAAATATTCGGAGTGTGCATGACCCTGATCGCCAAAGGCAGTAGTAATAGGAGTTTTATATTCTGGATCCTGATAGGGGGCATAGGTAAAAGAAAAAGAACCAGGTCCGAAACCAACTATTGGTTTTTCTTTGGACATATTAATTGCAGCCATCCACCGGTTTACCCTTTCCAGGTTTGAAACGTCATTTCTTACATTGGAAACAGATTCAAAATGTTGTTCAAAGCCTTCCGCCGAGTTTTGTTTGTTCTGATAAAGCTTATAAAAAATATCATCAAAGTTAATAATTACAAAAGAAGAGGCGATGGCTAGTAATCCAACAATTTGCCATAATCTGATCCTGAAAACAAGAATGGCGGCAAAGGCCATTACTGCGGCTAAGCTTATCCAACCAGCCCTTGAGTAGCTTAATAATAATCCAACTACAAACAAAGAAAGAATAAATACAGAAAGGATTACGGTAATGAAATTTAGTTTTAACCTGAAGCCAAAAATAGCCCAACAACCTAAAATTGGGATAAAAAATGCGATTGCGGCGGCATATATTCCATGAGCAGCATAGAAAGGAGCCATGATTTCAAATGAAACTATTTGGGAAAAACTATACTCGCTGTGTTTAATTAATGTAACCAGAATTACAAAACTGAGTGGAATAATATAAGCCCACAGGTAATTCCGGATATGATTGAAATTTTTGAATAATACACTTGCCAAAAAATAAAACACCACAATAAACCATGTTCTTGAAAGGAAAAATTTTAAGGAAACGATTTTCTCCTGACTGGTTAAGGCCGTAACTAAAATCCAGGCAAGATTAAATAATATCGCAATGCTTATCGGATGTTTGAGTACCCTAAAGTCGTATTCTCCATCAATAATATATTTGAAAACAACCAATAAGAAGATGCCTATGATCAGTGGTTCATCCGGTAAACTGATCCCAAGTCCGAGGCCAATATTTTCAATACCAATTGAAAGTGGAACCAAAAAAACAAGTATGATCATAAGAATATCAAGGCGAAGCAATGCAAACAATGCGATAACAGCCAAGGCAGGTAGTGCAGGCAGCCAATAAAACTCGAAGGCAATACCGATACAGTTGAGCAAAATAAAAACAATGCCCGTAGCGTATAGCCATTTTTGTTTTGCTACCTGATCCAAAGTCTGGGGAGATTAAAAATCTTTCTGATTCTGAAATTTCTCAACAAATAACAATACAATACAACCTAATAAAAAGGTACCGAAAATGGAACCCAATACAATTAGTGAACGTATTGGGTAGGTTTTGCGTTCGGCAGGTGTAGCATTTTGTAAAATAAAAACATTACTCAGGCGGCCATCCACATCAATTTTGGCCTGATCCAATTTCTTTTTCAATTCATTCATTTGTTCAACCTGTAATTCAAGCGTATTGTATAATTCCTTGGATTCGGCACCATAGCGGGCAAGACTGTTTTGCTGGGATCGCACATAATCAGACATGCCGCTTTTACCCACCAGTTCGGTAATTGCTTTTGATTGTTCTTCCACATTATAAACCCCTTTTTCACCCAATTCCTGCATGCGTTTTTTAATGGTATTAATTTCTTCTTCTTTGCGTTTATATTCATTTTCGATAATCGAAAAAGCCTGCAAAGCCAGCCTGCGTTGAACCTCTGTTTTTACACTATCCAGGATCATCACAATTCCGTTGGCAACATTAGCTGCAATTTGCGGATCTTCATCGAGCACATCTATCTCTATGGATGCATATGGAGTTTTCTTTGAGGTGATGTTTTTTGTATAAAGTTTCCCCATCAAATAATTCTTTTCTTTATCATCAGCAGCAATCCGGTAGTGTTCAACCAGATTAAAACGTTCGATTACTTTTGTTTTCAGGTAATCCGATTCAAGAATCTGTACATATTGTTGAGCCGAAACCTGTTCTCCAAACTCAAGCGGATCTTTTTGTTTAACTCTGCTATCCGTTAAAAGCGCACTGGAAATGGAGTTATTGGTTGAAGGATAAAAAACCGCTGTTGATTTAAACTTAGGTTTTATGATCCATGGACTGGAAACCACAATGGAAAGGATAGCCGATACACATGAAATGATAATGAGTGGCTTTTTCCATTTTACGATAAATTGAAATACATCAATTAATTCAAAATAATACTGTTTCTTTTTCTTGTTCATATCTGTAGTTGTGCAAAAATATAAAATAAATGCTATTTACTGCTTTTTTCATTAAACTTCGACTTCACCAATAATAATCCTTGTTTAAGGTCAATGATTTTGAATCCTATCATGATCAAAATACTGGCTGAACCTATGAGCATAATTCCAAGTGTCCATGAACGGATAAATTCAGAAATGCCTACAGCTAAAATACCTATAAGGACAACACTTGCGAAGAATTTCCTGCTAAATTCAGGTTCAAACTTTAATTTAACAATTTTTTTGCCGAAATAAAAATTGGTAATGCCAACGAATCCCTGCGTGCACAATGCAGCAATGGCAGCACCTTCCAACTTCCAAAGCTGTAAAAGCACATAATTCAATATTAAGTTAATAAAAAGTGCAATGCCGGCCAGAATGTTCAATGTCCTCAAATTTCCATTTGCGGTGAGTAAGGTACCATAAACATACATCGTGGTGATTGGAATAAAACAGAGAATGATCCAGCCAAAAACGCTTGCTGAATATACAGTACTATTTGGATTTAACAATTCGATTATAGGTTGTCGGTAGATATAACAGCTCAAACTGAAAACAAATGCAGGAATAATCATAATCCCTGTGCTGAACTGAACCAATGGATTCATATTGTCTTTACCGGAAAGCATTTTAGAAAAAATAGGTAATAGCAGCATACTTACTAAGGCTGCCATCATATTGGCTGCTTCCAATAATCGGTAGGTGGATGCATATATCCCGTTCTGATAATCGCCATCGGGCAGGAGTTTATTTATGAGAATCACATCCATTCGGGTATAAAATGTCATCGTAAGTGAAAGTACCGCGTAGGGCCACATTTGTTTAATGACCTTTATAAGCAGTGCTTTTTCAACCCTGAATCGTAATTGATGAAGAAAGGGTTTGATAACCAGGAATGAAATCAAAACCGCTGAAGAATAGGCAATGGTTTGAGCCAGAACAAAATGCTGTATGGTCATATCCGCCAATCCGAACCATAACATGAGGCTACATAAAATAATCATCAGGCTGCGGTCCACTACCGATAAAATGGCATCTGTTTTAAAAAACTGCAAACCGCCAACAATGCTTCTGAAATAGGTATAGAAAAAGGATAAAATCTGGTTCAAACCTAATAAGCAGAGCAGCTGAATGCGTGAGCCATTAAATCCATATAAATAACCCAAACCAATTGTTAACGAAAGGTATATAAATGAGGAGGCAAGTTTAAAAGTAGTTAGGGCGGCAAATTCATTATGCAGTTTTGCAGGGTCTTTTGCGATATTTGAGGAGGTATAGGTATTGATACCCAAATCGAGAAGTGTAATAAACAACATGGAAAAAGCGAATAAATTTGCGTAGATCCCATATTGCTCGTAACCCACAGTATTCTGTACTCCGCGATCGATCCCCAGAATCCAGAAAGGCTTGATAAGCATGTTTACCGACATCAACAAAATGAGATTAGAAACAAAGGTCTTTTTCATTTTGATAGGGTTGAAATAACAGTTATCATTGGATTAATTTGGTGGTAAATTTATTCATTCGTATAAACTTTGTATCATTGCCCTGTCATTCTATATGAAATTATTTTCACTCAATATTAAAGAAAAGGCTGTTTTCGCAGCATCTATGGCCTTGAGCCGATGGATTAACCGTTCAAAAAATCTTCAGGAAATTAATTTTAAAAACATACTGGTCATTAAGTTGGATGAAATCGGAGACCTCTGCTATTCCCTTCATGTTTTCGATTTGCTTAGACAAAGATTTCCGGATGCCCAATTAACGCTTTTGTGTAAACCCTATTGTAAAAGTCTGGTAATTGGACATGATTCCATTGATACTGTGCTTACAAATTTTTCGGAGCTCGTCAAAAAATATGATTTGATAGTGGACCTAAGGGGTAATTGGGAATCTATCTGGTTTTCAATTCTAAACTTTCCTTTGGCCAGACTAGACAGAGGAACGGTTCGGTACCATAATAAAATAACTGGCGGCCATCCACATGAGGTTTTCACCAATACCCAAATAATCTCACCCATATTAAAAGAAATTCCGGAGAAACCTATTCCAAGGCTTGTGTTTTCTGATACCAGCAGGCTTAAAGTTAATGGTTACTTGTTAGAAAATGGCCTGAACCCAATGGCTGTTTTTCATTGTGGGGCACGAAAGAAATTACGTAGATGGCCGATACTCAATTTTGTTAAACTCGCAATCTGGATAAAAGAAACCCTACTTTTAGACGTACTATTTACTGGAGATTCGGATGATCAGCATTTGGTTCAGGAGATACAAAATCAGATTCCTTTTAGAACCTATAATACCTGTGGCCAGTTAGATCTATCCGAATTGGGGGTATTGGCTCAGCAGGCAAAAATATTCATTGGCAATGAAAGTGGTCCATTATGTATTGCCGCAATCACAGGGGTGCCGAGTTTAGGATTATTTGGACCGGGTGAGCCCATTGTATTTTATCCTTATGGAAAACGGACAAGTTATATTCACCATGTACTGGAATGTAATCCTTGTGATCAGATCCATTGTGTTCACCCCGATTTTACCTGTATGCAAAGAATAACTTTGGATGAAGCTAAAAGCAAGATTCTTAGATTATTGAAGGAAATATAAGAGAGATGCCAAATTCTTTTATTCACGCTTGAACCACAATGGCACTTAAGAAATTTTTTCAACGTGAAGTTTTAGAGGCCGGTTGTGATGAAGCCGGTAGAGGATGTTTAGCGGGTCCGGTTTATGCTGCTGCCGTCATTCTTGATCCAATGATGAACATAAAAGGACTGGATGATTCGAAAAAATTATCTGAAAAAATCAGAGAAAAATTAAGGTTAGAAATTGAAGAAAAGGCATTATTTTGGGCTGTTGGCAGCTATACCAATCAGGAAATAGATCAGGTAAATATTTTAAAAGCCTCATTTTATTCCATGCATCGTGCCTTAGATCAGTTGGGGGTAAATCCTTCCTTATTACTGATTGATGGAAATCGTTTTATAAAATACAAAAACATTGAACATCAATGTATTATAAAAGGAGATTCCAAATTTCAAAGTATTGCTGCGGCTTCCATTCTGGCAAAAACGCATCGGGATGAATTTATGCTGAAAATCCATGCTGAATATCCTGATTACCATTGGGATCAAAACAAAGGATACCCAACCAAAAAACACCGGGAAGGTATTCGAATAAACGGAATTTCGCCCTACCACCGTCTGACTTTCCAATTGTTAAATGATCCCTTAAGTTTATTCGATTAGTTTTTGAGATTTTACAATCAAGGGATGTTCTTTTTTGCGGGAAAAACATATCTTCGAACAAAATTAACCGATCTTCATTTCAGTGAGCTATTTCTCCAATAAAGTTATTGTAATTACGGGCGCATCCTCTGGTATCGGAAGGGCTTTGGCCATTCAATTGGCTGATAAAGATGTGAATTTAATTCTGACTGCACGTAATTTTGATAATTTGCAATTATTGAAAGAAGCATGTGAAAAAAAAGAGGCTACCTGTACTATTCTTTGTATGGACATGGCCTCTTCAGAATCCATCGCTCAATTTGTTGCAGAAGTATCAAAACGGTATTCAAAAGTTGATGTTTTAATTAATTGTGCAGGCCTTAGCCAGCGTTCTCATGCCGAAGAAACTTCTATTGAAGTAATACGAAAAATTATGGAAGTAAACTTTTTTGCTCAGGTTAATCTTACAAAATCTTTGTGGTCATTATTGCTTCAATCACCGCATGCAAATATTGTGTTAATCAGCAGTGTAGTGGGCACTTTTGGCTTTCCGCAGCGAAGTGGGTATTCAGCTTCAAAGCATGCATTGGAAGGTTTCTTTGAATCATGGATGCTTGAAAATCAAAGAAAGAACATTTTTTTCACAACCATTTCTCCCGGCAGAATTCATACCAATATATCTTACTCAGCCCTTAAGGCCGACGGAAGTTTACATCAACAATTAGACGAAGGTCAGGCCAAAGGAATAAAACCGGAAGTTTGTGCACATAAAATAATTCGGGGTATTATCCAAAATAAACGCAAAGTATATGTGGCTCAGGGTGAAATGCTTTTAATATTTCTGAGAAAATGTTTCCCGTTTTTCTATTTCAAACTTGTCAAAAAATTAAAATTAAAATAAGTTATCTATCTATCTATTTCTATGGCATATATTTCAGGAATACAACAAATTGGTATTGGATGCGCAGATGCTCATAAAACATTTGCCTGGTTAAGAAAAATATTTGAACTGAACGTTAAAATATTCGACGATGAAGCAAGTGCCGATTTAATGACCGCTTATACCGGTGGCGAAGTACATGCCAGAAGAGCCATACTTGCTATGAATATGAATGGGGGAGGAGGAGCTGAAATCTGGCAATTTACAAGCAGAATACCTCAAGCCGGGAAAAAGGTATTATGGGGAGATTACGGTATTAATGCAGTAAAATTTAAATCAAATTTTGTCGAAAATTCCTACCAAGGTCTTCAGAAGAACATTAGCTGTACTCAGCCGGAAAAGGACCCGGCCGGGAGTCTGTCTTTTTTATTGAATGATGATGCCGGAAATCAATATCAGGTAGTACATGATACATCCTGGTTCAAAAATAAAAAGAATATGCTGGGCGGAGTTTGCGGAGCAATAATAGGAGTGAGCAATATTGATTTGTCTGTTGCTTTTTATCAGAATGGTTTGGGTATCAGCAATATTTTGTATGATGTTACCGGAAAATTTAATGATTTGGGGGAAGATGCGAAAAATCACAGTTACCGTAGAGTCTTGCTACATTTCGAAAATCCTTATACCGCTCCCTTTAGCCGCCTTTTGGGTGATATTCAAATTGAATTGATTCAGGCACTTGACCGAAAAGCAGAAAAAACATATGAAAACCGTTTTTGGGGCGATGTGGGCTTTATTCATTTGTGTTTTGATGTTCCAAAAATGAGTCAGCTGAAAGCAAATCTTGAGAAATTTAAATATATGCTTCGTATTGATAGCGGAGAAACTTTTGATATGGGGAAATCGGGGGGAAGATTTGCATATGTGGAAGATCCGGACGGGACATTAATAGAAATGGTGGAAACCCATAAAGTTCCGATTCTTAAAATATTTGGAATTTACCTCAACCTGAAAAAACTTAAACCTGGAAAACCATTACCGGATTGGATGGTGCGTTTAATGGGATTAAATAAGGTTAAAGATTAATTTTTTTAGCGTAATTTAAATGCAAACGTATAAGGTCAAAATAATAAGTAGCAGATAAATCGGCCACAGAAAAAGAAATAATCCGAAGGAAATGGAATCAAAAAAGATTGAAGATCTGATCAAACGTCTGGTAAGCCATACACAAAAGCTATATAAAGGCCAGAATACCAGTGTTTGTTGGATTAAATGATGGTTATACGGATTGATTACCCGGCTTGTGGGTTCATGTAATCCTTTGATTATTTGAGATGCTGATTTATTGTCGTTAACTAATTTTTGAAATTGGGCTCTGAAACTTTCGTGCTCCGAAGTCCCGGGGAAAAGATTTTTATTTAAGTAGATTAATTTCCCTAAACTTTCATAAACTTTCTTGTTAAATTCTTTCACAAATAAGGCTGCGTTTTCTTGATTGCTAATTTCACCGGAACCGAATGGTATACCGAAATTAATTAAAATATTTTTTCCTGCACCTGCAAAGTTTTCATAGGTTAATCCGACTGGTAAAATCTGAAGATCTTTTGAAGGAGTATTGCTGTTCCAGGCGTATGAGGCAATGCGGGCGGGTCCTTTCCTGAGTGCCCTCAAATCATAATTGTTTTCACACAAACCTTCCGGAAACATGATAACCATTCTGCTTTTATTGAAGATAGCCTGGCAGGAATTGAAGGTTTCCGAATTCTTATATAAGTTTTCTTTGCCTTCCGACAATCGGTAAAGCGGCAACATGTTAAAGGAATTAAGGATTGGTAAGGTAAGTTTATTTTTAAAAACATCGCCTCTGGCCAGAAAGTGAGTTGAGCGTTTTAAGTAAGCTGCCACCAAAATAGCGTCCAAAAACGAATTTGGATGATTTAATAAAAGTAAAACCGGTTTGTCGGATGGTAAATTTTCAGCTCCGGAAACAACAATTTTATCATAATAAATTTTGCTTGTTAAGAAGGTAAGATATTTGCAAATTGTATAGATCACCATTTATTTGAATAAAAAGCAATAGTATTAAAGTTTATGGAGCTTGCCAAATTGGAACGAATGCAGGCAATGCGAAGATAATATTAAAAGTCAGCAGCTTCTTGAATGATTAATCAGGAATTTTGTTCCCAGATTTCGAATGATTTTTCAGCCTGAAGATAAAGTAACTGCAATCCGTTTTTCGTATGTGCCCCATTATTGGAAGCGGCTTTTAGGAATCGGGTAAGCGGAGGGAAATAGATTAGATCATAACAATAATGTTTATCGGTTAAACTTTCAAACGGTAAAGGCAAAATTTCATTTTCATAAGGAAACATACCAATGGGGGTGCAGTTTATTAATAGAAAATTGTTTTTAATAATTTCATCGGTTATTTCCGAATAGTTGATCTGATTGGCTTCAACTATTTTTCTGCTAAGTTGTTTGAAAGGAATTTTCAGTTTTTTTAATACATAGCAAACGGCTTTAGCTGCCCCGCCGGATCCGAATACAAAGGTATTTGGTTTTTGATTGATGTGATTAGATAAAAAATTAACCAGAGAAACCTCAAAACCGTAGGCATCTGTATTATAGCCGATTAGTTTAATTTTCCCATGATCTCTCACAATCTTTATACAATTAACAGCACCAATTTCGCTGGCAACAGGATCAATTTCATCCAGATAGGGTATGACCGTTTCTTTGTGCGGAATGGTAACACTCAAACCAACCAAATCATCATGGATCTCAATTAGATTTTTTATGGCTGAGATATCTTCAATCGGGAAATTTTCATAGGTGTAATCAAGGTCATTTTCCTCGAATTTATTCCGAAAGTAATCTTTGGAAAAACTGTTTTTCAAAGGATAACCGATAAGTCCGAAAAGTTTCATTTTGGAATACGTCAATGCTACCTCAGCAAAGGTATGCATATTTCTATGTTTAGAAAGTCAAATTTCTAACAATTTGAATTACTCCTTATCTAAACTGTACATTCTTGATCTTCAAAACTTTAGAGAAATCTTTATTCATTTTTGCAATATATTTCAACATTTCTTCCCTGCCTGTTTTATCGAGAGAGGATGTTTTGAAAATCTCAGGCAACTCCTCCCAGGTTTCTCTCAGGGAGAACGTAAATTTATCAATATTTGCCTCTGATTCAACGGGCTTAATTTTATCAAGTTTGGTAAATACGATACAAAATGGAATGCCTTTTTCGCCCAAATGGTTGATAAAATCAAGGTCACTTTTTTGCGGTTCAATTCTGGAATCAATTAAAACAAATAAACATACCAGTACTTCTCTTTTTTGAAGATAGATGAGCAGGTTTTTCTCCCAGGTAATACGCAATGATTTTGAGCGTCGGGCATAGCCATAACCGGGTAAATCAACAATATTCCATTCATTATTCACCAAAAAATAATTCATTGTGATGGTCTTGCCCGGTGTATTGGAAGTTCTTGCCAGTTCTTTTTTCTTAACCAGCATGTTTATCAAGGAGGATTTTCCCACATTGCTTCTTCCAATAAAAGCATATTCGGGAATTTCCTGAATGGGGCAGTCTTTTAATGACCCTGCACTGGTTTTGAAAACAGCCGATTTAATATCCATGGAACAAAGATAAGGCTATTTGTGAGAAGGATTGATTTGCTAATCCTGCTTATTGTTGAAACTGTTTTTTATTGCTGCTTACGACCCATATCTTTGCCGGATTACCATGAAAGAAGTAAAACCGGATTATTCTTCAGAATTGAGCAAACGCGTACAAGTTGAGGAAATGTTTAACAGCATAGCTCCAAAATATGATTTTCTGAACCGTTTTTTATCAATGGGTATCGATAAAGGCTGGAGAAAAATTGCTATTAACAGTTTGATTCCCATTCAACCCAGATATATTTTAGATGTTGCTACCGGTACCGGCGATTTAGCCCTGGAAGCGATGAGCTTAAATCCTGAGAAGATTATTGGCCTTGATATTGCCGAACAAATGCTGCATATAGGAAGAGAGAAAGTGGCTTCCAAGGGACTATCCCGAAAAATTGAGTTGATAAAGGGCGACTGTGAATCTTTACCTTTTGAAGACAATAGTTTTGATGCCATTACCGTTGCCTTCGGTGTGCGAAATTTCCAAAATCTCGAAAAAGGTCTTTCTGAAATGTTCCGGGTATTAAAACCCGGAGGTCGATTGGTTGTTTTGGAATTTTCAAAACCCGGGGGATTTCCATTTAAACAAGTCTATAATTTCTATTTCACCTATATTTTGCCGGTTTTTGGTAACCTGTTGAGCAATAGTAAAAATGCTTATTCCTATTTGCCGGAAAGTGTGAAACATTTTCCTGAAGGAATTGAATTTGGTAATTTTTTGAAAAACACAGGATATAAAGATATTATTGTTAAACCCTTAACTTTCGGAACTTGCTCACTGTATATTGCCGACAAATAATCTGTTTTGGTCTCGTTTGCTTAAACGTGGTCATCCTCCGGGCTCAACCCAACCTGGAGCAGTATGACTATAAACGATTGCATTTTGGTTTTACCTTAGCCGGCAATTCCGGTCGAATACATATTGATACCCGGGCCGATTATTTCCCTAATGATACCCTGAAAAATGTTACCGTAAAGAATTTTCCCGGCATAGGCTTAGGTGCAATAAGTAATTTACGCGTGGGTGAATATTGGGATATACGGCTGATGGGACCTGTTATCTCATTTGTTCAACGAAACCTTGAATACGAATTCGATCATTCAAAAAAGGAAGTAAAAGTGGAGTCGGCTTATTGCGATTTTTCCCTTTTGGTAAAATACAAATCACAGCGGAGGAAGAATACCCGTGTTTATGTGATCGGTGGCGGAAGGTTGAGTTACGATTTCGCATCCACAGTCAATAAAAACAGAGGAATTGAAAATCCGGTTGTATCATTGGTTCCGCTTACTTATGGATGGGAAGCAGGTGCCGGACTCGATATGTATTTTGAGTATTTTAAATTTTCGCCCGAAATAAAGGTTTGTAATACCATCGGAAATGCGATGTACCGGGATGGATTTATTTTCACCAATGGGATTGAAAATATGAGGCCGCAAATCGTTCAAATCTCACTTCATTTTGAGTAAATGTTGTAAGGGAGAGCCGCATATAAAGTGGAAATAACGCAGAAACTCTTTTCTTTGCAAACCGCATGAAATTTTCTTTATCACATAAAGATACACAATCGAAGGCACGTGCCGGTATGATAGAAACCGGTCGTGGCAATATACTTACTCCTGTTTTTATGCCTGTGGGTACGCAAGCTACCGTAAAAGCGGTATCTCAATCTGATTTAAAGGATCGAATAAAAGCACAGATTATTTTAGCCAATACGTATCATGTTTTTCTGCGTCCGGGTTTGGAAGTGATAAGCAAGGCAGGAGGGATCCATCAGTTTATGAATTGGGAAAAACCCATGCTAACAGACAGTGGGGGCTACCAGGTTTTTAGTTTAAGCGGAATCCGAAAAATAAAAGAGGAAGGCGTTTCATTTCGCTCGCACATCGATGGATCAAAAATATTTTTCTCGCCCGAAATAAGCACGGATATTCAGCGAACCATTGGAGCCGATATCATCATGGCCTTTGATGAATGTCCGCCCTATCCATGCGACGAAAAGTATGCACGGGAATCTATGCACTTAACCCACCGGTGGCTTTCACGTTGCATCACCAGATTTGAGGAAACGGAGCCTTTATATGGAGTTGAACAAAGTCTTTTTCCAATCGTGCAGGGGAGTATATATAAGAATTTAAGAAAAGAATCGGCTCAGTTTATTGCCGATCAGGATATGCCCGGAAATGCGATAGGTGGATTGAGTGTGGGTGAACCGGTGGAGGAAATGTATGAGATGACAGAACGGGTTTGTGATATTTTACCTGTTGAAAAACCCCGTTATCTGATGGGTGTGGGTACCCCTGCAAATATGCTTGAATGTATTGCCCTGGGTATTGATTTGTTCGATTGCGTTATGCCCACCAGAAATGCCCGGCATGGTTATATTTTTACTTCTAAAGGGGTAATCAATATCAAAAACGAAAAGTGGAAATATGATTTTACTCCCTTGGATGATTTGTTTACCCCGGATTATTCAAAAGCTTATGTAAAGCATCTGATTAAATGTAACGAAATGTTGGGTTCGGGCATTGCCACCATACAAAACCTAAGCTTTTATATCTGGTTGCTTGAGGAGGCTAGAACCCAAATTATGAAAGGAGATTTTATGATGTGGAAAAAGAATATATTGCCGGTAATAACGAATAAATTATAAGTTGGCAAAAAAATTGCAGTTAAGATTTTTGAAAAGAGAGAATACATGTTCGAAAAATTAGGAATTGGCATCATTGATAAATTTATTATCAAAAAGTATTTAGCAACTTTTTTTTATTCTGTACTGTTATTTACACTCATTGCCATTTTTATTGATATCAGTGAAAAAATGGATGATTTTATCAAACGTAAGCCCCCTTTATCGGTACTTATTTTTGATTATTATATTTTTTTTATTCCCTATTTCATGGGTTTGTTCAGCTCTGTTTTTGTGTTTTTGGGGACGCTGTTCTTCAATAGCAAAATGGCTCAGAACACCGAGATCATTGCCATATTAAACAGTGGATTATCATATAACCGGTTTTTGCGACCTTACCTATGGGGAGCTGGAATTTTATTTATATTATTTATTATCCTAAACACACAGGTTATTCCTATTTGCGACCATTACCGGCTAAAATTTGAAGATGATTGGATTCACGAACAAAAGATAACACAGAATAATAATATTTATAATATGCTGAATGATTCCAATATGATCCATATGGAGTCATTTAATTATAACGACAGCTCAGGATTTAATTTTAACCTGGAATCTTTTAAGAACGGGAAATTATCGGAACGAACTTTTGCTAACCGACTCTTATGGAACCGGGAAAAGCAATGTTGGACATTGGAAGCCTATTCAAGAAGATTGTTTATGAACGACCGGGAAATCATTTTGCGTGGACCCAGAATGGATACGGTATTAAACATCAGACCGGATGAGTTTTTTGTTAAAACCAATTATGTATCATCTATGACCAATCCCGAATTGAATGCTTATATCAGGGAGGAAATTAACAAGGGAAATGCTTCAGTTAGTAAATACTATGTTGAATTGTACAAAAGGACTGCCATACCCGTTTCATTTTTTGTGTTAACTATATTGGCTGTTGCTGTTTCATCGGGTAAAAACAGGGGAGGTATTGGTTATCATTTAGGGTTGGGTTTGGTTATTACATTTACCTATTTGTTGTTTATTCAGATATTCAATACAATGGGGAATACCGGAGTATTAAAGCCCTGGCTGGCGGTTTGGATACCAACAGCAGTATTTTTTCTGATAGCCCTGTTCCTCTTAAAACGAGCACCGAAGTAAAGTAAAAAGTAAAAAGTAAAAAGTAAAAAGTGAATCAGACTTCATATCTTATAATCTTTTAATCTTGTAATTTGTAATCTGTAATTAATTCCCCACATCATCAAAAAGGCAAACCGAAATCAGTATTTTCTCCTTCACTTCATTATTTTATTATGGGGTTTTACTCCTGTATTAGGGAAGCTAATCAGCCTGATGGCATTGGATTTAGTTTGGTGGCGACTGGTATTTTCATTAATAAGTTTGTTTTTATATTTGAGATTTAAAGGGGTTTCACTAAAAATATCCTTAAAGGATTTAAAATTTTTGTTGGGATGGGGGGCTGTAGTGGGGTTACACTGGTTTTTCTTTTACCATGCCATAAAGATTTCAAATGTTTCCATAGCCCTTGCCGGATTTAGTACCATTACTTTATTCGCCAGTGTTTTGCAACCCATTATGCTAAAACGCAAATTCTTTTGGGGTGATGCTTTATACGGGATAATTATTGTAGCAGGTTTATTGGTAATCCTTCAGTTTGAAAAGTTTTATGCGCTTGGAATTTTATTTGGTGTATTGGCGGCCGCATCTGCTGCTATGTTTGGAATTTATAATGGCAGGTTGATCCAAAAGCATGATTCAAGTACCATTACTTTTTATGAATTATTGGGAGCCCTGATCACCATTAGTCTGATTCAATTGTGGGATGGATCTTTGCTTGATATTCCGCTTCCCGGCACCAATGACCTGATCTTTCTGCTCATTTTAAGCGTTCTGTGTACAACGGTGGCATTTACTTTAAGTGTGGAGATTTTAAAGAAAATTGATCCTTTAACGGTCATCATAACAAACAACCTAGAACCGGTTTACGGAGTAGTATTTAGCATTCTAATATTTGGTAATAGTGAATTGATGAGTGGAGGATTTTATATGGGTGCTTCTGTATTGCTGTTTGCAGTTTTCACCTATCCATTTTTTAAAAAACGCTTTTCCACAGAATATAAAATGAACTAACTTTGTTTCTTTGTTTCTTAGTAGCAAAAAATAAGAGGCTACAAAGGAAAAAAGAAACAAAAATGAATAATCTTAACTCCTTCGCGCCTTACCGCCTTAGTGGCAAGAATTAAATAAATTTGAATATTAACTCAATGATCATTATGAAAAACAAAAACTGGATTTTAGGCTTTTTGGGATTCCTGGGTTTGATGGGAATTTCCTGCTTCAGAGGCGGACATTGGTCTGATGCCTTATGGTTCCTATGGTTTTTATGGTTTATGTATTTTATTCCTTCTAAGAAAAAGGAATAATATTTATTCTTCTAATCATTTCTTTTATTAAGGCTGTCATATTGGGCTCAGCAATACCAGCCGCATTCAATACATCCTGAATACTGATTTTTGTTACTAATTCAGGTACGCCCATATCGGTAATAACAGAGATGGCAAAAACCGGAATGCCCATGTGCCGGGCAACAATATTTTCGGGAATGGTACTCATACCAACCGTGTCAGCACCAATGGTTCTAATATATCGGTATTCGGCCTTGGTTTCTAAGGTGGGCCCCTGAACCGCCGCATATACTCCTTGTTGCACTTTTATGCCCAAATCGGCTGCCACCTGGTGAGCTAAATGAATTAAATCCTGATCATAGGCATCGCTCATATCCGGAAATCTCGGACCGAGTTTATTGTCATTTTTGCCTCTTAAAGGATGTTCCGGAAACAGATTTATATGGTCGTCCATGATCATAATATCACTCACCGAAAAATTGGGGTTCAAACCACCGGATGCATTGCTGATAAATAATTTTTTAATGCCCAGGTATTTCATAACCCGTACCGGAAAGGTAATCTGTTGCATGGAATAACCCTCATAATAATGAAACCTGCCTTGCATCACAATAACCTGCATCCCACTTATTTTTCCAAAGAGCAATTTGCCGTGGTGGCTTTCCACAGTGCTGATCGGGAAGTTTGGGATATCGCTATATGGAATGCTGTGCATTACTTCCATCTCATTTACCATTCCGCCTAAGCCGGTACCCAAAATGATACCGATTTGTGGTTCAGGCTTTGAAAATGGCCTTAAATAATCAATCGTTTCCTGAATGCTTTTTAACATAATCTAATATTTGTTGGTCGAATTTTTCTTTGTCTTCTTCAAAAAAAGCCACTTCAACCGGTAGGTAAAAAATGGGGAGTTTCTCTAACATTAATTTCATTTCCGGCTTCATTAACCGGGTTCTATCCTTTTCGGTGGTAACCATTATCTTCTCCGAAACTTCTATCTTATTAAACAGATAGATGAGTTCATCCAAATCTCTGAATTTGTATGAATAATGATCGGAAAATTTTTTAAGGATAACGGTTTTATATCTTTTTTCCAATTCCTGAACCAAACTTTGTGGATTGGCAATGCCTGCAAATGCCAAAATTGATTTAATATTTGGAATTTCCAACGGCTCATACAAACCTTTTAATGCTCCAAATAATAAATAGGAGAATAGTACCTGTTGGTGAGGAAGTGGATTGATCTCCCCCATAATCGATTGGCGTTCTTTTAAACTTAATTCAGGAGGGCATTTGCTTACAATAATGATGTCAGCTCTTTTATAAGCCGAACGATATTCGCGCAACATGCCCATGGGGGCCAAAAAATCAGTGGGGAATCTTCTGTTATAATCTGTTAACAGGATATTTATGCCCGGTTTCAAAGCTCTGTGCTGAAAGACATCATCCAGCAATACCAGCTGGGTTTCTGGAGCATCAAACAAGAGATTAGGTATACCCAGTACCCTGTTTTCGCAAACAGCCACTGCAAGTTCATCAAATTTTGAATGAACCTGCCAAGGTTCATCTCCTATAATTTCAGCATTCATATTGGGTTCAGCATACACGTAGCCCACGCTTTTTCTTTTGTAACCCCTGCTCAATAATCCAACCTTATAATAGGGTTTCAACAGGCGAATCAAATATTCAACATGTGGGGTTTTCCCGGTTCCGCCAAATGCAAGGTTTCCAACCCCAATAGTAGGAATGTCAAAGGAAGTAATCCCAAAAATACCTGTGTCATAAAGATAATTCCGCAATCTTAAAATAAGTTGATATAAAAGTGAAAACGGAAGTAAAATGAACCTGATAATTATCAAAATGCTATCATTAAATAATTGCAAGTTTACTGAAACTGGGAAGATTTCGTCAAAAAATATTGTTCCATAAGTTGTTCAATGGGTTACGAATTTGAGCTTTAATGAGAAATTAATGCAATGAAATTAAGTCTTGCGCTACATTTTTGGATTAAAATCCGACTTATGGCGAAAATGTGTATTGTAAATTACTCATAATTGGTTATTTATGCACTAAAATTGTGGGAAAGTAGTTAATGCAATGAGTAAAAGCACCTGATTTCAACTTTACCTTTGTTAACTTGGCGCATAAAAATTTGACTTAATGAATCTATACAAAATTATTCTGTCTCCGGTATTTGCAGCTTTGACGTTTGTTTCAACAAATGCGCAGCCCTTATCAGGTGGGGTTATGCATACCAATGAGTCGATCGTTGCAGATATAGATTCCAATACCTTAAAACTCCGTAATAAGCTTTATCCCTATACTTTTCCTGGCGATTTAAACGTGTATGGATTTGACCAGGGAGATGTACCCATTTATTCTGATGGAGCTTATGCATACCGCTTGAGTTTAATGGAAACTGAAATTCCTCTGGAATACAATGAGCAGGTTCGTGCTTATATTGATATGTATGCCAATAGAAAACGAAATTTGGTGAGTAAGATATTAAGTTCGTCAAAATTTTATTTCCCCATATTTGAAGAGGTATTCGACCGGGAAAATGTACCCATGGAATTTAAATACCTGGCTGTTATTGAAAGTGCATTAAACCAGAAAGCAATTTCCCCTATGGGTGCGTCCGGATTATGGCAGTTTATGGCACCTACCGGACGAATGTATGGTTTGCGTACCGATCATTATATGGATGACCGGAAAGACATCATAAAATCTACTGAAGCTGCTGTTAAATATTTTAAAAACTCTTATGAAATTTATCATGATTGGTTATTGGTGATTGCGAGCTATAACTGTGGACCGGGAAATGTTTCCAAAGCCATTCGTAGATCAGGCGGGAAAAGAAATATTTGGGAAATCATGCCTTATTTGCCCCGCGAAACCAGGGGTTATGTTCCGGCTTTTATTGCTGCTGCTTATATCATGAATTATGCAAGCGAGCATAATATTTATCCTGCAGAAGAGGAAATGTATTATCATTTAGATACGGTTATGGTTGATAACCGCATGTCGATTGAGCAACTGGCTTTGGCTTTAAATACGACAGCTGAGGAAATAAAAAAGTATAATCCATCCTTAAAAAGAGGGATCATTCCATTTTGCACAAATGGGGTTTCCATTACACTTCCGTACCATCAGGCTGTTAGGGTTGGATCCTTAAGAAATGACTCTAATTTCTCCAATCAGATCAATAATCAGTTGCTTGCCTTAAATAAAAGCCTTGAAAACGATAGAAATGAAAGAATTGTTTACAAGGTTAAAAGAGGGGATTACCTTGCCAGAATCGCAAGAAACTATGATGTAAGTATTGCCGAATTAAAGAAGTGGAATAAGGGGAAAATCAAAAACAACAAGGTTTCCAAAGGCACACGGATTAATATCTACCCGAACCGGGCATAGAGAATTGCAGATTAACAGATTACAAGATTAACAAATTCCAAGATTGCGATTAATTCGTACATTCGTACAATTCGTATTTCGTAAAATCCTAAATCGTAAATCGTAAATCGTACCTCGTAAATCATCTCACGTCATCTTTCTCGTCTCTCGTTTCTCGCCATCTCGCCGTCTCGTTTCACTTTTCACATGGTAAACCATTCTCTTTCCATCTTGGTTGGTTCCAAAGAACAAATAATCCGCTCCACCCTCTTTTAATTTAAATAATTTCCTGATTTCTTCAACGCTCAAATTGAAATTTCGTTTGGTGATATTTGCTTTTTCTATCTGATTTGTTTTTAAATAGTGTTTCAACTTCGATTTACTGAACTCAAAACCAGATTGGATTTCAAAAACCCTTCCCATAAAATCCGGTACCCAGTTCAGCCCTATATAAAATGCAGTATTTTTAGCCAGTTGGTTTAATTTTAGGCTATTGGCATAAGCAATGCTCATACCTGATTTGATAATGGAAGGAGCGGGTTCGAAGAAATACTTTGGGTTTGCATGGGGGTGAACCAATATTTCGTTAACGGGTTCAGCCGAAAAGCGAAATGCTTTGTTTTCATCGTTCAATTCAACGGCATGAATTTCCAATTTTCGTTTTGAACCTGGTTTTATTAAAGTCAATATTTCTTTTACCTCATGATCAACGCTAACCACATAAATTTTTTGCAAAAAATCTATATTTTTAATGAGGTATTGAATATCAACCAAAGGTGATAGTTTGAGTAAAATATGCTTGCCCTGAAGAAATAATGTCCCCGCTAACCCAAGGTAATCCGGCGAACCATCAGTCAAAAGGAAACTCTTTTTGGATGCTGTTCTTCGGTCGGCATCCAGATAGATCAAATCAAAAATTTTGGTATTGGTTTTTAAGAATACTTCGGCAGATGAATCCAATCTTTCACAATTGGTTACACCCAGTTTATTAAAGTTTATCCGAACCAATTCGTTTAAATTATCATCCGGATCGAGCGAGACTCCGTACGAATAAACTTTGGAAAAAGCCCAGTCGTCAACCCCTAAACCACCGGATAAATCTAAAAAGTTATCTCCTTTTACCAAGGTGCTTTTGAATATTGCAGACGTTTGACTGCTCGATTGTTCATAACTTTTTGTCGTGAACCAGCAATGATTATCAACAAATTGCGGTATTTTGTATTGAGCTTTGGGATAAATATTTAGTTGTTCGGCCATTAAATTATTTAAGCTGCTTGTCTTACCTCTGCAGCTCAATAAATATTCGGCAGTACTTAATTGTTTGTTTTTTGTAATAAATTCAAACAAATCTATTTTTAACAATAGCTCTGATATTTTAACCGTTGTAAACAATAGAAAGTAGATAGTATATGAAAAAGTTATTAATCGTTTTAGCCTTGTTTGCAATTGTAAGTCTTAGTGCTTGCAAAGGCACTTGTCCTAAATTTCATCTTGATATAAAACAAATTGTTCAGTTGTTTTAAGGGTATGCAATGTTAATGTCCTGAATCAGATCCGGATGTAATGATTTTGCGACCGGACAATTAATTCCGGCTTCCGTTAGTGACTTCATCTGTAAATCGGTTAATCCATTATTGGGAACCGTCATATTTGCTTCAATTTTTACAATTCTTCGGGGAGAGGTCCCCATATGTTTTTTTATCGAAACTTTAGCTCCGTCTATATTTACATTTAATCGCTTGGCCTCAATTCCCATAATGGTTAACATGCAATTACCCAGCGCGGTAGCCAATAAATCAGTAGGGGAAAAAGATTCTCCTTTTCCATGGTTATCGGTTGGTGCGTCCGAAAAAATGACTGTTTCCGATTGCAAATGAGTAGATTTACATCTTAATTCGCCTTGATAAATTACTTCTGAAGTGTACATTCGTTGTATATTTGAAGCAAAGTTAACAATATTGAAAAAGTACGCCTATTTATTTTTATTATTGTTCAGCGTTATCTTTAGTTGGGACGCTAAGGCCCAGAATGCGCCAATTACAGAACCTCAACTGTTTTACACCAAAAGCAATTTGGTAGGCGTGAACCTAAACTCCTTTAAATTTGGAGGCATCTATTACCGGGCAGGATGGCATAAAACCGGAACCAGATTAAATCATTATGAGTTAGAAATTTGCAGAATAAAGCATCCGAAAGAAGTACGTCGTACCGCTTTCAGTGAGAATCCAAATCAATATACTTTCGGCAGGGAAAATTTAGTTTTCTTTTTACGAAATGGATTCGGACAAACTATTACCATTTCGGAACGGCCTTATAGAAATGCAGTTGGATTAAACTTCGTTTATACAATTGGAGCCACTGTTGCTTTCTTAAAGCCGGTTTATCTGGATATTTATTATACAAGCAATGATGGATCCGGAAAAAATTATCTGGTCTCAGAGAAATATGATCCCGAAAAACACAAAGATATATACAGGATTTACGGTAACTCTTCATTTACTACCGGTATTGGAGAAACGAAATTGAAGCTGGGTGCCTGCGGAAAAGCGGGTTTACAAGTTGAGTGGGGGCCCTATCCGGATGAAACCAGAAGTATTGAGGCAGGTATTACATTGGATGCGTTTTCACAAGGAATCCCCATCATGGCCCATACCAATGCCGATCAGCTGTTTTTGGGCTTATATGTTGCAATTAATTGGGGAAAGAAAAAATAATATGATTGAATTGCCGGTTTTGGGTGAAGAGAGGGTAAAAAAGCCTTCCTGGCTCAAAGTGAAATTACCTACAGGAGAAAACTACCGTCGTGTTAGAAAATTAGTCGAAGAAAATAAACTGCATACCATTTGTGAAAGTGGAAATTGTCCGAATATGGGCGAATGCTGGGGTGAAGGAACAGCAACTTTTATGATTTTAGGGAATATCTGCACCCGCAGCTGCTCCTTTTGTGCGGTGGCCACCGGTCGGCCTTATACTTACGACCTTGAAGAACCTCTACGGGTTGCCCATGCCATAAAATTAATGAAGGTAAAACATGCCGTTATTACTTCGGTTAACAGAGATGAACTGCCGGATAAAGGAGCCAAAGTTTGGGCTGATACCATTCGGCTCGTCAAGCAGGAAAGTCCGGGAACCACCATTGAAACCTTAATTCCTGATTTTTTAAAAAACTGGGATTTGTTGTACCAAGTAATTGATGAAAGACCGGAAGTGGTTTCTCACAATATGGAAACGGTAAAAAGATTATATCGCAAGGTTCGTCCACAAGCAAAATATGAACGCAGTCTGGAGCAAATTAAATTAACCAAAGAGCGCGGTTTGCGAACCAAAAGTGGGGTGATGCTGGGTATCGGTGAAACAGAAAATGATGTTTTGGAAATCATGGATGATTTAGTTGCCAATGGTTGCGATGTATTAACCCTGGGACAGTATTTACAACCCACCAAAATGCATTTGAATATAGAAGAATTTATCACACCGGAGCAGTTTGCTTATTACAAAGAAGCGGGTTTAGCCAAAGGTTTTAATTATGTTGAATCGGGGGCTTTGGTGCGGTCATCTTATCATGCCGAAAAGCACATTTAGAGTCTGTCTATAATGTCCTCTGGCAGCGTTATACGAATTACAAAAAATGCTCATCCCGTCACTTAAGACGGGACTGCGCTTTTTTGTAATTCGTATGCCTCGCCAGTGAACATTCTAGCTCAGACTCCAGACTAAATAGACAGATGCTATTTAGCGTTTCCTTCAGAAATAAGTTTCTTCAGGTTATAGCCACTCAAATCAATCGAAGATTCTTCATTCATTTGCAATTGAAGGTTTTTAATTTTTGAATTTGCCATCCTTAATCGGGATGCACCCGAGAGCTTTGCTGTACAATTTTCAATGCTTATCGGAGTTTTTGCATATTCGCTTTCTTCAAAATTATAATTTACCTGCATGGACGAGGAATCTGCCAGACTCACGTTTAATAGATTGATTACCGGAATCTTGGTTTCAATATTTAAATCGGATTTTCCCGAAAGTGAAATCTGATAATCGGTTTGCTTCATTTTTTGGAGTTCCAGGTGAGAATCATTTACCCAAACCGAGCGTAATTCAGGTGAAAACAACCTGATATTTACATTATAGTAACGGTAACCCCTTTCATCAAGAGTCTTAATTAGCGTATCGGGGAAATTAATGTACAAGGTGTCGTTGGATACCCGGGTTTGAATAAGTTTTATTTGATTGCTGTCGAGATAAGTTGCGACCATAAACCTAGATTTTTCGGAAGATTCAAATATTATTTTTCCTGCCTTACCACCAGTATTCAAATGGAGGTGTTTAAACCCATTGGAATTTAATGTTGAAAATCCCGGGTACTCGTTTTCAAGGCTTGGGTTATCAAACTCTTTTTTAAAAAAGAGGTTGGAAATTACCAAACCAACTACTAAGGTAAGTAAGAGCATGATCAATAATTTGCTGCTGAGTTTCATTTTATTTTGAATTAAAATTATCTTTTAAATATTGTTCGTACTGGTTTTGAATTTCTTTTGGTTCAATTTTTAGCAGGTATAGACTTCTTAAAAACTGGGGTAATTCGTTTTTTAGAAATTGTTCTTTTCTGAATATGAGAATTCGGGATTCAGCTTCGGTTTCAACAAAATAACCAACTCCTCTTTTATTGGTAATGATTTCCAGTTGTTGTAAAAAATCATAAGTGCGCTGAACCGTGTTAGGGTTTACTTCCAATGCCATGGCTAACTCACGAATACTGATAGCTTTATCACCCGGATTCCATTTTTTTAACAGAATCTGTTCGCATACATATTCAGCTATTTGCAGGTAGATGGCTTGTTTATCTTTGAATTCCATATTAAAATTCTTTCTCTTTTAGTTTAAGGTATGCCAGCAGGTATAAAATTACAGGTAATACATACATAAAAAATGTGCTCACAATAAATTGTGCCTGCAAGGGTAATTCGACCTCTTTGAAAATTTCTCCTTTTTTAATGGAGAGAACCAGAAAAGGGAAGGTTGTAAAGTTGTTCTCAAATAATGATCTTGCAATCATATAATTTAAACCTATTCCAATAAATAACAGGGCGCTGGTAAACATGGCTACTTTTATATGGGCCAATTTGTTAAAAAACAAAGCACCCAGAAGCATAATCCCGCTTGCATTAAAAAATATTTTAAACAGAATAATTACAGAAAGGGAGTCAAAATCTAAAATTTTTACATTTTTTAGCCGCAAATGATAGTTATATGCTTTCGGATCCAGATTATTCCGGTAAACTTCAACCAGCGTTGAATCCATGATGCGATAAAAGAACAAAAAAAGCGGCAGGTAAATTACCAAAACGATCACAACCCCACAGAGCCATTTCTCGAAATTGGAAACCGGTAAAGTTAAATAGGAAGCACCTGTTGCGTAGTTGTTATACTGTCCGAATACTGCAGCTGAAAGAAAATAGCCTCCCCCAATCAAACCCAGAAAAAATGTCATAAATTGTATTCCCGGATACGCAATCAGAAACATGCAGGTACTGTAAATCAGCAAAACCAAACCCAGAATCATCAGGGTTAATCCAAACGATTGAAACGGTCTTTCAAAAATGGTTTTCTTTAAAAGTCTCAAAAACCGTTTTAAGTTAAATGTATTATTCATGATTTCAGTTTTTTAAGAATTAATAATGGCTGTTACTTTTTCTGTATTCTGAGTGATGGCATTAAACAAATGTTCCAGATTTACACGGGTCTCCTCTGAAGCCGTATTAGGGCAAACCACCGAATAGCCCTTCATTGAACTTTCAGAATACAGGATTGAATTAGGGTTTTCAAGTTCAGGCAGGGTTTTAAAACACAATTTCATGCCAATTTCTCCTATGGTTTTATGTAACAAAAGCAGACCCTCATCTATAACTATCACCTGGTCAATCAAATTATCCAAATCTCTTACCTGGTGAGTGGAAATAATAATGGTTCGCTGCTCATTTAGTGCCGATGAAATCAGTTTGCGAAACCAGCTTTTTGATGGGATGTCGAGTCCATTAGTGGGTTCATCCAAAATTAAAACCTGCGTATTGCATGCCAGAGCAAAAGCAATAATGAATTTCTTCTGCTGCCCGAATGAAAGCTCGGTTAGCTTACCTTTGTGGTTAACCTCCAACTCATCCAGAAAAGTATATAGTTGCTTTTCATCAAATTTTGGATAAAATGGAGCAAATAAATTTATATATCTTTTAATGCTTAGCGGGGGTACATCCACCTCTTCAGGAATAAAATAAATGTTTTCCAAAAAGGAAGGTAATCGCTTTTTCGGGCTGAACCCATTCACAAAAATCTCTCCTTTTTTTGGAAACAACATGCCGGTAATGATTTTCAATAAAGTAGATTTTCCTGCACCGTTTTTCCCTAATAGTCCGTAAATACTGCCTTGCTCAAGCTTTAGGTTCAGACCATCGTACAACAATTTCTTTTTATTGTACCCAAATGATAGTTGATTGATTTGAATCATTAGTGTATTAGTTAAATAGTACACTACAAACGTATAGCAAATTCTAATTATTGCAAATTATTTTTAAAGAAAATGCTTGTTTTGGTAAGTAGGAAATATAAATATTTGGTTATTAGATAAATAAAATAATTGGTTCTATGTTATTTTCGAAACATTTCTTTCGTTATGTTATATTGGCAACATAAATATGTTTAATAAATTTTTTGTTTGTACGCTGTTTATTTTAGTCCCAACACTCTTGTTGGGTCAGACAAAATTTATACCTGCACATTTAGAAAATCCCAAAAAATACGGGCCATCTGTAGCTGCGGGATTCAAACAAACTTTAGTTTACGAATACCAAGTACAGGAAGGAA
>CAYHCF010000025.1:0-5958 GCA_964355075.1 uncultured Chitinophaga sp. | reverse complement strand
GTAGCTGCGGGATTCAAACAAACTTTAGTTTACGAATACCAAGTACAGGAAGGAAAACATGCCTTATTTTTAGAGAATGGATTACGAAGCGCTCAATTTGTAAATCCCAAAGATTGGCTGAATATCCGGGATTCTGTTTACCCTTACCGGGTTGATATTGTTTACTCGCGATATCCAATCAGAGAAGGAGAATATCATGAAATTTTTCCATTATTATGTAATAGGCTCAAGCATTTATTTGAGTTGGATCCTGCATTCAATGATGCCGGATTTGAATGGAACACCGTCCTGCAAACCCATTGTGATAACGACAATCAGGTGAAAGATCTGTTTCATGGAATTGTAATCTGGTACCGAACCCCACAAGAAGAAAATTTGTATAATCAGGATGTATTTCCTTCAGAAGAAAATTCTGAACTCCCTGTGAACAAAGCGCACCAACAAGGTAGTTTTGCCGATTATGCGAGCGATATAGAATCCGTTAAAAATTCGGAATCCGTGAGCGATTCTTTGAGACAAATTTTGAAAGATAAAGCCTTGGATGAACAGCGTAATTTATTAAAAAAGTACTTTGAAAAAGAGATAATCCCGGGTTCAACAATAAAACTTGCCGAAATTTCTCCACAGGATTTAAACCTGTACCAACGGCAGGTTCAGCTATTCTTGAAAAATAACCCATTTTCTGATAGTGTGGTCTGGAAAGTGTTTGACCGCCACCCCGAATGGCGCGATGTGGCCGTGGTAAACGATTGGACGGGAAGTATGTACGGTTACGGAGCGCAGGTGGTTCATTGGCATATCACAAATTATAAATCTACACCCATTCGTTATCTCACTCTTTTTAATGATGGCGACAGAAAATTAACAACGCAAAAAAAAATCGGTGAAACGGGAGGAATCTATTCGGCTGAATCGGCTGATATTCCTCAAATAATTAAGCTGTTTAATTTGGTGAGAATTAATGGAAGCGGAGGTGATCGTCCTGAAAATGATATTGAAGCCATTTTAGAAACCCAAAAACGGTTTCCCGACCTCAAAGAAATTGTTTTGATTGCCGATAATTATGCCTGTGTCCGGGATATTGAGTTGGCAACACAAATCAGCAAACCGGTTAAAGTAATAATCTGCGGATATAATCCTGATTTTGGGGTGAATCCAAATCTGGTGTATTTAGCCAAAATCACCAATGGAGGTATTTATACCCTGGAAAATGATTTCGAAAACCTGATGGTTGGGACTGGCAAAAATGGCGAAATAAAGGGATCAAAGGAAAATCGGTTTAAAGTAAGCCAAATGGACTGCCGCTCAATAGAAGATATGGTATTCCTCAAAGTAAAAAAGGAAGAGATCCCGGTTTATACCGAATTAGAAAAGGCAAAAGCAGAATCTCTAAAGGTCAGGAAATTAGATTTGCACGGAAAATCACTTACCGAAATCCCACCTGAGATTTTCAAAATGGAGCATATTTACTATTTAAATCTCAGCAATAATGGTTTGAAGCAATTACCCAAAAAATTACGTAAACTGCCTGTACTGGCTGAGTTAGATCTTTCGGATAATAAAGTGAAAAAACTCCCCAAAAAGTTCTCAGACATAAAAAATCTGGAAAGCTTAAATATATCCAATAATCAATTTCAGATTCTGAATCCATTTTTTGAAAGTTTCTTCTCCATGAAATTTCTGGATGCTTCCAACAATCTTGTTTCAGATATTTCTGATTTGGGATCACTCAGAAATATCATCAGTTTGAACCTTTCCAATAACCGGATTAAAGAAATTCCATTAGGCATCAGCTATCTAAAAAGGCTCAAAAATCTCGATCTTTCCAATAATCAGGTATATGCGTTACCCAAGGGTTTTGTGAGCCTGAATAAATTAGAGGAGCTCAATTTAGAGAACAACCAATTGGGCTCGCTTCCCCCTTATTTGTATCGCTTAAAGAAACTAAAATCAATAAATCTGGCAGGTAATAATTTTAGTGAAAAAGAAAAGGACCGCATCCGTAAAGAACTGCCTCTTGTGCAGATACTGTTTTAACCCACATTTGGTGTCGAAATCTACATCTTATAGAACTGGTTTCATAAGGAAGGATCAAGTACTATCATGTCACTTTTCATATGATTTAATTCACATCTGTTAATGCATCACCGACATGATTGGGAGCCTCTCATTATAAACGCAATCCCTGAGGGTCACTCTGTGTGGAAATTTGCGAAATATGCAAATTAAAAGCAAGTTAAATGGTTTATTGATTAAAAATATTACATAATATTGTTAAATAAAATTTCCCCATTTTGTTACAAAATCTGTTAACAACGTTATTTCAAAAATCATGAAAGCAAATTTATTAGCCCTCACAATTGCCATTATTTTTTTAGGTTCATGCAAAAAGGATCATCAAGATGCAGGAGCAAACTCTAAAACTGATTTGATAGATGCTCATTCAAGGCGTGCTGAGCAAGTCTTATCTAATTACAAACGAGTGATACACTCAAGAGGCAAATCGCAATCAAATTTGAAGGAATTAGATAGTTTACAATATTATATAGAACTTGTATCTAACTATTATTTAGCTGACACCTTTCAGGTAATAGACATTGAAAGCATTGATACGATAGATGTAACTATTTCAAAAACCCAGGAGACCTACTTTGACCTTGACCAGCTTCAGGAAATCATTGATATAGACCTCACTGATTTTAAGGCTGAGGTGGTAGGTAGCAACCAGCATTTATTGCTAATTGCTTTTGAAGTTAGAGAAGAGACTGATGATAATGTCACATTTAAATGTTCTTTTTATGTCGGTAAGGTACTCGTTTGTGATGACTTAGGGGAGGAAATGATGCCAAGTGTTGTAAATGGCTTCTGGACTTTCCCTGCAGGAGACTACCGTATGGGGTTTGGTACTGAAAGTACAAAGAGTTCTTTTTATGGGCTAACGCAGTGTTTTGGGGGAAACGGAACATCTCCAGGTGCTCCACAGAGCAACTTTACCACATTTTGGGGAGGTGTTTGTGGCCAGTATACAAAATCAACCGGAGGAGCCGCAACACTGCTTCAAAAGTTTGGTGAATATAATATATTTGAAACAATTGGAACGCCAGCTGGACCACCGCCAGGTCGGAAATACGTTATAATGACACCTGAAAGGGTTTATTATGAGCCAAATAACACGTACACTGAGTCAAATCCTTATTACGATCCAGATATATTTTTTGGAAACCCTACAATAGATTGGGTACAAAGACGTAATTTGCATTGGCCAACAAAGGTTTTTGGGTTTAACAGCTGGGTTAAGGACTACATGGATAACACTAAGGTTTATAACCCTAATCTGATGAGCGCACCTTGCCTGACAGGCGCAATGTGTAATTATTACCTTGGAAACATAACTGGTGATTTATTCAGCGATGGCCAATCAAAAGCAAATACACAATCACAAGTTGGTCCATTGGCATTTATTGGGTTTAAGGTGTTAATGGATGATGATCATAACTACGTCGGGCATGTTTCTACCCAATGTTCCTATTATTGGGAACAGGGACAAAACGTTGATGTAAATTATTTTTGTGACAGCCAAGGTTCCAGTTGCCTTCATATTGGTTCTTATTACAAATACGAATATTTGTTCGGGAAAAGAGTTTCTATACCAGAATGAAAAGCATGCTACGACGAGTATTTTTGATTATTATACCGGTATTGACCTTTATCAGTTCAGTTCTGGCACAGGTTAATATCCGGACATTGCACCTAACTACAGACCGTGCCGAGTTTGGCTGTTGTCAATTTGTGGATACATCCTTTTTGATTACCTGCATACAGGAAACCACTTTTGAACCTTCAAGGAAACACCGGATCATCATTTATAAGACGGATCTCGATTATAATTTGTCGGAGAGCCGCGAAATCTCACTTAGCGGAGATTCTGTTTTAATACCGCGGAGTGTGGTGAAGGTGGGCCAGCAATATGTTGTAGGTGGACATGGAGGTATATACGGAGAGAAAGATCTTGGCGACTATCTCTTTACTTTTGGATTCACACTGGTATTAGACGAAAAGTTGAAGGTTTCTGCCTTTTATATTTATAAACCAGGAATTATTTCACCCTTTAATATTTACGACAGCAAACTCCTGTTACCTGAAGCCGGAGAATTGATCGGTCTATTTGAAGTGAGACTAATTGGTAAAACAATTTATGCGGATAATTCACTCAATAGATTCAACATGTATTGTCTCTTTAATGACTCACTGCAACCCTTTGATTTTGTCCTCGATAGTAATGGCTACCTTGGAGTGGGACGCTGGAATAACTGTCGCATAACAAACGACCTGGTTGAGACAGCCGACGGAGATTACCTTGGCGCTTATATGAGCAGGCTCTCATGGGAATCGGGCAACCCGATTACAAAACGACTCGATAATAATTTTAAATCTGTATCCAATAAAAGTGGTCCAGTACTCGAATCACAGAAATCATACTTGCATTATCATAGCCGTGATCAGGTTATTATAGCCAGTGTGATGTATGGCGATGCAGATCCGTTTACTTTTCTAGGGTCGGAGGATGGTTTACAGACTGCCTTTATTTACCGAACTGATACTGCTATGGGTGATCTAAAGTACAATGCAACTAATCCATTCTATACCAGCTTAGAAACGATTTTTTATTATAAGCTCCAAATGGCCAATCACAAAGGTTTGGTTTTGGATGAGGCGGGAAATTATTATATAGCTTACCAATACGGCACCGATTATCCCGGGCAAGCATGGGATGATACATTGCTTATTATCAAATGTAATAATAACCTAAAACACGTATGGACTAAGAAGCTTACTTATCCCGGGCATAATATCTTTTTGAACGAATTGAATGTAACTGCCGGAGGAATGGTCTTTCTGAGTGGAACAGATTACGCATTCTCAAAGAATGGTTCGGGCGCTGGCTTGCCTGATGCATTTCTGATAAAATTAGATAGTAGTGGCAAGGTACTCCTTGGGGCAAATGAAGTGAAACTGGAGAACCCAAATATGGTAGTTTATCCCAATCCTTTCATGGATGAACTTAAAATCTATTGCGATGAGCCGGTTCAGGAGTTGAGGTTGATAAACAATGCCGGCATCACGCGAACATTACCTGAACGTAGCCGTGGCATATACAATGCGCAGGGTATCACTAATGGCATTTATATTTTAGAGATTAAAACCGCAAAAGGAGTTTACAGGAGAAAATTGATTAAAGTTGAATAAGGTCGCTCACAGTTCGAAGCTCTTTAATCTGATTCGCCAATTTTTGGTTTCAGTGCAAAAATTCAAATACTTTTCTTTAAGTGTTTCCCTATGTTTTCAATCCATATGCAAATAGGCGGGCTACTTTTCGTTAACTGTTACTGTTAATTATCAACGTTTTAGTTGCGCAAAACTTAATATTGTATTCAGAATTTATTTCATATCGGCACACTTGCCTTTTTCTTTGCCTTCCGGGCAACATTTAGCTTTGGTTTCATGTGCTTTTACACATTCCTCTCCGCAAGATGTTTTGCATTCTTCAGCTGATTTGCAGCCTTTTTTACAGCCTTCCATACAAACTCCCATATTCATTTTGCAGTTTTTTAACATTTCCTGGCAAGCCGCTTTTTGCTCCGGTGTACATTTCATACTATCGCAATAGACTGCGCATTCTTCCGGTGTCATTTTCATACAAAGATCCATCTTGCAATTGCCCATATCCATTTTATTCATATCGCAGTTCTCGATCTTCTGCCCTTGCATCAGCAAGCGGGCTTTATCAATTTTCATTCCGCCGTCAACATGAATATGCGGTGCAATAATCAATGAAACAATCGACATGAGTTTAATCAGGATATTCATGGAAGGACCGGAGGTGTCTTTAAATGGATCACCAACGGTATCGCCGGTTACGGAAGCTTTGTGGGGTTCCGATTTTTTATAGAACATTTC
>CAYHCF010000024.1:0-50482 GCA_964355075.1 uncultured Chitinophaga sp. | reverse complement strand
TACGCCTACAGGTAAGGCAGGAATACACGCAACAAGTTGCGTATATTGAAAGTTAGCGGTAATGCAAAAAAATGCGGACAGTTACGACAATACTAATTTTCTTCTCGACAGTTTTTCTCTCCTTCGGGCAGGCCAACGAGAAGCTGACTGGTAAGCCGACTACTCTTGAGGAGACATTCAAGTATCTCGACCAAATGTTTGACGACACTTCAAAATATGGTTTTATGACTTTACCAGAAGACGTTGCCACTGGTCGACTGCATATGGGACTTGGAATGTGGATTAGAAATAACTGGGGACTGTGGGGCGACAGTAAATTAAAAAACTACTTCCTTGACAAAGGTGTTGCGCATCCCGACGATATGTCTTCCATAATTTTGACTTCTTATCACCGACACCTTAACAATAAGCCGACAGACCTGGAAGGGCAAATAAAAAGAAATCAGGCTTTTTACAATAGTATGGTAAAAAAAGGCAACACAGTTTCATTCTCGCAAGACTTTTTCAAAGTCAGGACAACAGATAGTACTTTATTAAATTATTTTCCAGTCGGCGACACAATTCTTGTTTCTGTTTACGCAGAATATAAAAAATTATTTACAACTTATGCGTCAGGCGTAAAAGCAATCGCAGTTGTTCTCGAACATAAAAAGGACAAATTATCAATTCAACTTATTTCAATTTATAATGAGCCCAAGAAAAAACCAGACAGAAAAGTCGGGGAAATTTACGATGAAAGCCCAAGCGATTGTAGTTTACTACCACCGACAGATTGGACAGCAAAGAAAGAATAAATGCACATACCGCTAACAAATGGTATAAGTTATTTTGGTATTTGTGGTTACCGTTAAATTTTCTACTTTCGTTTGTACCGTTTCGGGGGACAGATTTGTGGCACCACAACCAAAACAACTCATACCATTGGAACGTTATGCAAAGCTTAAAAAACTGCTACTAACGACAATTTTACTGAAAAATGAAGTCTTTGACTAAAGAACAAATAAAAGAAATTGCTGAGCAGCTTGACTGTGGTTTCAGGTGTTTCTGGAGCAAAACAGACGGAGAACTTCTGTTTATTCCGGACACGTTGAAGCATCCAGACATGGACACTGACGCTTGGTCGGACGAATTGGAAAAGCTCGATGCTAATTTTTTCGACTATAAAGAGATTGACCAATTAGAATCAAGTGATTCATTTGAGATCATGGCTGACTTTGTTGAAACTTTATATGATTCTAATAAACTTAAAGACAAACTCATAGACGCACTGAATAAAAGAAGGCCATTCCGAGAATTTAAGTTTGCTATTGACAATTCAGGAGAATATCGACAGAAATGGTTTGCCTTTAAAAATGAAAAGATGCAAGAATGGGTAATGAAAAGATTTGACGAAATTCAAAACCTTGAAAGATAAAAAGCCTGTGCATAACAGCTAAGGTTTCGAAGCGTCCGCAAGAATCATCTTGTATCCAAAATGAAAACATAACTTGGGAAATTGGCTTTTGAATCAATAAATCCTTTAGACTGCTACTTACTTGAAAAGACGACGCTTTTGTTTATATTCGTACTACAATTAGACGGAACAATATGAAAGCCATAGACATAAATACCACCTTAATCGACGGTTATTTGCAAATGCTCGACAACCTTAGTCCGAGTAATAAACTTGACCTTATTTCTAAGCTTACTCAATCTGTTAAAACCGACATCACTGACCGAAAAAAAACATTCTATGAGGCTTTTGGAGCCTGGGAATCAAAAAAATCAGCGGAGGAAATCATTGAAGAAATTCGTAAAAGCAGGACTTTTAACCGTCAAATTGAACAATTTTGAAAAAGTACCTCATCGACACAAATATTACTTTGGAGGACTGGCTCAAATAATTTCATGCCTTCGGACAGCTTTGCGACAGGGGCGCACGAGGTATATATATTTGTTGTAAGTTACAAAGTTTGTCATAATCTAATAATTGGATGAGATTTATTGACCTAATCAAGTCGAATCATTGGTTAAGCATCGAATTAACCTTGCTTGAATTATATCCAGACCAAAATGAAATTATTGATGATTATAAAACAGTATTTGAAAGTTTGCAAACAATCACACCTGTAAATGATGAAATGCTTATTGTTTTAACAAAGTATGACTGTGATAATGATCTTGAAGAAAAGGGAATCAAGTCGACATATGTTGATGTTTCCGGAAGAAAAGTAATTTCAGACCCTGATTCTATAACGGACAGTTATGCCATAGAATTTGTAAAATGGGAGAAGTGGCTTGGAATGACAATAGCGCCGGAAACTATTGACAATTTTAGCGAACTAGAAATTCTTGCCAATTGCCTTTATGAGATGACATTTTGCGGCTACGAAGAAGACGAAATCCAAGAACATTTTGATTCAATGAAAAAAACAGTTGATGATTACAAATCTCTAACTGATGAAGAAAAGAAAGATAAAACAATCTCGCTTGAGGAAATAATGAACAAACTTAACAAGAATGTCGGCAGCTAACAGCTATGGTTCCTGGTGTCCGAAGGACAAGCCATGAACCCTGTGTTGAACAGCCTTTCTCGTCCTAAGACGAGGGAACCATCTCGTCTCAGGACGAGAGGGCTTTTCAGCCGATTTTAAACTCTATGGGATTTGCTTTGAATTCTTGTTAACGCTTCTGATTTTTTTGCGGTATGAAGTTGGGATACTTCAAATGAATCGCTCATTTTTCACAGCGCTGTTTGCAAATCACAAATGCAAACTTCACTCCTTTCAGCAATATTAATTGCAAATCGTGTTCGTAAATATTCGTTGCATTCCCCTCTTTGGTAAAAGGCGGCTAATAAATTTCACTCACTAAATAAATTTCTGCCCGCCGCGCTGAATCATCTTGTATCCATTAACCCCTGGCTAAAGCCAGGGGCTATGAATATTGAACCACGTTGGGGTAAATTCCCGTTTTATTCCGGTATTCAGTTTCCGAATTCCAAAACTTTTTCCGATTGATCGGAATCGACGTTCGGCGTTCTTCCGATTGATCGGAATCATCATTCCCTAAAGTTCTGCCTGAACGTTTTGTCCTGCAAAAATACATCAGCAACAATTTGCTTTTATCAATATTTATCGCAAGCTTTACCTGTTGGATGGCGGATGGTTTTTTCACACGCTGCCGTTAGTTGCCATTTGAAAGGGCATTATACTTTAAACTAAATTTGGAAATTTAACTTCCTTGTAATAACTTTGTAATTACAAACAGAAAACTATGGAAATTGCTTTAATTCCAATCGGAAACTCAAAGGGAATCAGACTATCAAAAACAGTAATTGAAAAATATCAATTTCAAGATACAATTGAGTTAATAATGGAAAAGGATTTTATAATCCTTAAACCAAAACAAACTCCTAGAAAAAATTGGGCTAAAGTTTTCAAAAAAATGAGTAATAAACAGGATGACAAATTGATCATTCCAGATGATTTCAACGATGAAACTTTTGAGGAATGGAAATAAAACAATATCAAATTGCTTTGGTCAATCTTGACCCGACAATTGGAAGTGAAATGAAAAAGACTCGTCCTTGTGTGATTCTATCCCCAAATGAAATGAATTTGTACCTGCAAACTGTTGTAATTGCTCCAATGACTAGCAGTAGCAGACCCTATCCGACACGTGTTGAGGTAAAACATAATAATACGAAAGGTTGGGTGGTTTTAGACCAAATAACCACCGTGGACAGAAAGCGAATTATCAAAACTTTTGATTTCCTTTCTGAGAAAGAAATTTACAAAGTCAAAAGAATTTTACAAGAAACATATGTCGACTGAACAAACGGCATATAACAGCTAGGGTTCCTGGTTTTTTCACACGCTACCGCTCGCGGTCATTGAAAATCAACCCAACGAATTTAATTTACATCAACTATCCGTTAAAATGATTTCTTAAAATCAATTAATATTAAAACAATGAAACATCTCGTATTTATTATCTCTTTACTCCATTTATACGTCGTTCATGCGCAACAAAATTTAATTCAATATGTAAAACCCATTATTGGCACCGAAAAAATGGGACATACCTATCCGGGTGCAACCGTGCCATTTGGTGCAGTACAATTGAGCCCCGAAACCGATACCCTTTCTTATGAGTTAAATGGGAAATACAATGGCGATGTTTACAAATATTGCGCTGGCTACCGATACGAAGACAAAACGATTGTGGGTTTCAGTCATACCCATTTAAGTGGAACAGGGCATTCTGATCTGGGTGATTTTCTAATTATGCCAACACAAGGAATACTTCAACTAAATCCAGGTACAGCAGCTAATCCTAAAACCGGTTATCGCTCAGCATTTTCTCATGCTAACGAAGTTGTTGAAGCAGGTTATTACAGGGTAAAATTAGATGATGATAATATCATTGCCGAAATGACTGCAACAACAAGGGTTGGAATGCATCAATATACATTTCCAAAATCGGATGACAGTCATATTATACTTGACCTGATGTATGGAATTTACAACTATGATGAGAAAAATGTTTGGACCTATGTGCGCGTAATCAATGACACTTTGATAACAGGATATAGACAAACCAATGGTTGGGCAAGAACCAGAACGGTATATTTTGCTATGTCATTTTCAAAACCTTATATTAACTACGGACAAAACAATTATGATACCAAACAACCGTATAAAGGTTTTTGGCGGAAATTTGATCAGTCTGGTAACTTTCCTGAAATAGCAGGAAAGAAAATAAGGATGTATTTTGATTTTAAAACAGACAAGGATGAAAAAATAAAAATAAAATTTGCACTTTCATCCGTAAGCCAAACCAATGCTTTGGAAAATATGCTGGCAGAAATTAAAGATTGGGATTTTGAGAAAGTAAAAGCCAACGCTCAAAAATTATGGAATGCTGAATTGAATAAAATTAAAATAGAAGCACCTGATGATATCAAGGTGAATTTTTATACTGCCATGTATCACACATTTATAAGCCCAACCACCTATACGGATGTAAATGGCGAATACAAAGGCTTGGATCAAAACACACATATTGCTAATGATTTTATCAATTACAGTACTTTCTCTTTGTGGGATACTTATCGTGCACTGCATCCATTGTTCAATATCATTCAGCCTGCCCGCAATAACGACATGATAAAATCAATGATGGCACATTACAATCAAAGCACATTGCACATGTTACCCATTTGGTCGCACTATTCAAACGACAATTGGTGCATGAGTGGCTATCATAGCGTTTCGGTAATTGCAGATGCCATACTTAAAGGAATTTATAACGGTGATGCCAACGAGGCTTTGAATGCATGTGTGATTACTGCGAAACACAGAAGTTATGAAGGCATTGGGTTTTATATGGATGCGGGTTTTATTCCTTCTGAAAAAAGCGGCATCTCGGTTTCAAACACTTTAGAATATGCTTACGATGATTGGTGTATCGCTCAATTGGCAAAAAAATTAAACAATCAAGACATATATGATGCGTTTATAAAACGATCTGCTAATTGGAAAAATAATTTTAATGCTGCCAACGGATTTATGCAAGCTAAGTCAGCAAACGGAAATTTTAAAAATAATTTTGATCCATTATCAACCAATGGCCAAGGATTTATTGAAGGCAATAGTTGGAACTATAGTTTTTTTGTACCGCACAATCCTGCTGAACTTATTGAAAAAATGGGAGGCAACAACAAATTCGCTTCCCGTTTGGATACTTTGTTTACCATGCATTTGCCCGATGCTTTTTTTGCTGAAACGGAAGACATCACGCGGGAAGGAATCATTGGCGGATATGTACATGGCAATGAACCTGCCCATCATGTTGCTTATTTATACAATTGGACCAACCAACCCTGGAAAACGCAATTTGAGGTTCGAAAAATTATGAACATGCAATACAAACCCACACCCGATGGATTAGGAGGAAATGATGATTGCGGTCAAATGAGTGCATGGTATATTTTTTCGGCATTGGGATTTTATCCGGTTGCTCCCGGTTCTATTGAATATGCTATCGGGTCACCAGCCATAAACAAAGCAGAATTAATTTTAGAAAACGGAAAAACATTTACCATTGAGGTGAAGAACCAAAGCGCCAAAAACATTTATGTTCAAAAAGTACTGCTAAATGGCAAAACTTTATCAACCTGTTTTATTAGCCATACAGATATAACAGCAGGGGGTACTTTAATTTTTTATATGGGATCTGCACCGAAAAAATAATCGCTAAATTTCATCTACTAAATCGTTACAGGTAAAATACGAGTTTAATTGTTTTTTTTTAATCAAATTGGACATGTAAAACAACGAACCGTTAACTTTTAACTTATAACGGAAATAATTGATAATCATATTCTGATACGCTGTTAACAGAAGGTTTGAAATAGTTTTTTATATCCAGAAGCTATCCTGCCGACAAGTTTTTACTTTGCAAAATGTTTCTAAATACTTTCCTGAAATGATATCCGTAAATGGAGAAATAGGGCATAGAGAAGATTTAAACCATAGGTGACAGTTCCATGTGTGCAGGAGGATTGCCGTTAGCCAATCAAACCCATGCAGCAGATGTGGTCAATGCGGGGTTGGAAATTCAGCACTATATTCAAAACCGGATATCAGAAAGTACCGCTTTCGGCAAAGAAACTTTTCAAATCAGGATTGGGGTGCATACAGGTCCGGTGGTGGCAGGAATTGTTGGCGTTAAAAAATTTGCTTATGATATCTGGGGAGATACCGTGAACCAGGCTGCCCGCATGGAGCAAAATTCGGAAGCCGGAAAAATAAACATCAGTGGCAGGACTTTTGAGCTAGTGAAAGCGCATTTTGTTTGCACGCACAGAGGGAAGATTCAGGCCAAGAATAAAGGAGAGATTGATATGTATTTTGTAGATAGCGAAATATAGTGCGTCCTACAACCTCATTTAAAGCGAAAAAATAAAATCGTCGGCTAATTAAGCCATGTATCAAATTACTGTTTGACTTTGCTCTTCAAACGTGCTTGCAGATAAATGAGCTCCGGAGGGGAAGCCGGACCCAAAAACAGGTGAAAGTATTTATCGGAGATTGATCTTTATTATTTTTGATGATAGTTAAAAAAATCAGATGAATATAAACAGAGAAACAGGCGAAAATAAATTAAATAATATTTATAAATTGTTGCATTTCTCCTGAATAAAGTTGCATAATTTACTGATTTTTTTTACATTCGTACTGTTACAGATTTGACTTACAAAATGGTTTACCGGGTAAACATCATACAGGTTATTGTGACCTTAATTCCTGAATTCAACAATCCTATCCAGGTAAGCGTTTATATTGAGAATCAGGTTGGCTTAAATGTTATGCCGGCATTTCCCCTTTTACCTCCCGTAAACCATTCAGCATACTTATGAGGTTTTTTGGTTTGATCCTTTTGTTCTTTTGTAAATGGAGTAATCACGATGCTATATTTGCACAAAACAGCCTGAACCCAAAGGTGGATACGCTTGTGTTTTTCGGCCAAATTTCGTCATGGGGACATTATAATTTTAACAACGCTCCGCATATGCAATTAGGTGGCCGGTATATTCCATCCCTTAATTACAGTCGTAAGTTCAATCACAACAGGAAATTTGACCTTGAAGGGTCAGCGAATATGGTTGGATCTCTATCTACTTTGCCCCCTGATACTTTTATTTCGGATGGCACTATTCAGCCTTACCGTTTATGGGCACGTTTTTCATCCAGCCAGTTTGAACTGCGTGTCGGTTTACAAAAAATTAATTTCGGTTCTGCTTCCATGCTTCGGCCATTGATGTGGTTCGATCAGTTAGACCCCCGTGATCCATTGAAACTAACAAATGGCGTTTGGGGTGCGCTTGCACGATACTATTTTCTGAATAATTCGAATCTCTGGCTTTGGTGCTTATTTGGCAATACCAAACCCCGCCCCTGGGATATTGGCGAAACGAGTAAAGACAAGCCTGAGTTTGGCGGTAGGTACCAACATGCGGTCAAAAAGGGTGAAATCGCTTTATCGTATCATTACCGTGAAGTGGATGCAAGAAATATCGGCTACACAATACAGGGCTACACAAATATTCCCGAAAACAGGCTTGGGGTTGATGGTCGGTTCGATACCAAAGCAGGTTTGTGGTACGAGGCTGTCTGGATTCACAAAGCAAAAAGCATGGGAATACTAAGTAACCAGGAAATTCTCAACGTAGGTACCGATTACACTTTGGGTTGGGGTAATGGGCTGAATATTGTTTTTGAACAATTGTTATTCTCCGGCGACTCTACTCCTTTTGAATTCAAAAATAAAATCCTGTTTTCCGGACTTTCTCTCAATTATCCTTTAGGTATTGCAGATCATATCCATGCAATTTTTTATTACGATTGGAAAACCAACAACACTTATAATTTCATAAATTGGAACCATAATTTGGGAAATTTATCTTTGTTTCTGATGGCTTATTTAAACCCCGACAAATACAAACTGCCTCAACAGGGTAATATTGGAAACACGTACTCCGGTCCCGGTTTTCAAATGATGATCGTTTACCACCATTAAAAAAATAAAGCATGGAAAATCATCCGCTTATTTCAATACGCAACCTCACCAAACGATTTAAAGTAGGGGGTGGAGAATTTGTTGCGTTGAAAAAAATCAACCTCACGTTCGATAAGGGAGAATTTGCCGGCCTGGTGGGTCCAAGTGGTTCGGGTAAAACAACCTTGTTGAACATTATTGGATCATTAGACACTCCATCGGAAGGTACTGCCATGGTGATGGGAAAATCTATTTCAGAACTCTCGCACCGGGAAGCGGCGTTACTTAGAAATCATCACATCGGTTTTATTTTTCAAACCTATAACCTGCTGCCTGTATATACCGTTTTTGAGAATGTTGAGTTTACTTTATTGCTTCAGAATTTTTCCCGCTCCGAAAGAGAAAAAGCTGTTTTGGAAGCATTAGACTGGGTAGGTCTTTCTGATAAAGTGAAATCAAAACCTTCGCAATTATCGGGTGGAGAATGCCAGCGGGTTGCAATTGCCCGGGCCATGGTTAAGCGTCCTTCCATTGTTCTTGCCGATGAGCCGTCTGCAAACCTGGATGCCGAAAACTCCCATCATATTTTACAAGCCATGAAACGTTTGAATAAGGAATTGAAAACCACTTTTATTTTTGCAACACACGATGAAAAAGTGATGCAGTACTTAGACAGGATTATCTATTTAAAAGATGGTGATATTGAAAAAGATATCAGGATTGAAAATGCTTAAAATTTTAATACCATGGTCGCTCTTAAATTAGCTTTTCGAAATTTATTTGGCGCAGGTCTCAGAACCTGGTTAAATGTTTCCGTTCTTTCATTTGCCTTTGTTGTTATGGTTTTTTATAATAGTTTTTTAGACGGGTGGCATAAACAAGCCTATCGTGATAACAAAGAATGGGAGATTGGAAACGGGCAGCTCTGGCATCCTCTTTACGACCAGTACGATAATTACTGTTTGCAAAATTCCCATGCCCCTGTTTCTGATGAACTCCATAAATTTATTTCCGCTAAACAGATTACGCCCATCTTAATTACACAAGCCACGATATACCCACAGGGAAGGATGCAAAATGTGCTGCTGAAAGGAATTGAGCCCGGGCAAAATATCATCAAACTCCCTTCCCGCTCTCTGGATACTGCTGGCAATATTTTTCCTGCGCTAATCGGGAAACGCATGGCCTTTGCTGCAAAACTCAAGAAAGGCGATATGGTACTTTTGAGATGGAGAGATAATAATGGAACTTTTGATGCAAGAGAAATTCACATTGTGGATGTCTTTTCTTCCAATGTTTCGTCTATTGATAATGGAAATATCTGGATGCCCTTACCCTTGCTTCAGCAAATGACCGGATATCACAATGAGGCCACCCTCTTTGTGGTGAACGAATCCTATACACGTGGCAATATTGATTCCTGGTTATTTAAAGATACCCATTTCCTTCTCAGAGAAATTGATGCAATTATTCAATCTAAAAAGGGAGGTTCAGCTTTGGTTTATGGTTTACTGTTGATCATCGCTTTGCTTGCTATTTTCGATACTCAGGTTTTATCCATTTTCAGAAGACAAAAAGAAATAGGCACCTACATTGCCCTAGGCATGACCCGATGGAGCGTAATCTGGATTTTTACCATTGAAGGGAGTACCCATAGCATTTTGGCCATATTGCTGGGTTCGCTTTATGGAATACCCCTGTTTGGATATCTGTACCGCTTCGGTATTCCCATGCCCAAATCAATGGATTCGTACGGAGTAACCATGGGCGACAAAATATTTCCGGCTTTTAGCATCGGGTTGATTTTATCTACGGTTTTACTGGTAATTATTTCAGCAACGATCGTCAGCTATTTACCTGCAAGAAAAATATCGAAATTAAATCCGATTGCTGCATTGAAAGGAAAAATAACATGATCCGGTTTTTATTTAAAGGGGTCATCCGCGATAAAGGCAGGAGTCTGCTACCGGTTATCGTAGTTAGTATTGGGGTAATGTTTACCATTATTCTCCATTGCTGGATAAACGGCATTATAGGCGAATCGATAACCATGAGTGCAAATTTCAATAATGGTCATTTGAGGGTGATGACGCGTGCTTATGCAAAAGAAGCGAATCAGATGCCGAATGATTTGGCCTTATTAAAAGTGGATGCATTGATGAAGGAATTAAGGCAATCTATTCCGGATCTGGATTGGGTCAGGCGGATTCGTTTTGGAGCCTTAATTGATTTTCCGGACTCTTTGGGTGAAACCCGGGCTCAGGGACCTGTTGTGGGTTGGGCTATTGATTTTTTTTCACCGGGAACCAGGGAAATCAAACGTTTTATTATAAAAGATGCAATCGTTTCTGGAACCATACCGCTAAAGCCTTCTGATGCGCTGATATCTGTTGATTTAGCCGATCGGTTTCATATTAAACCCGGAGAAACTTTTACTTTGTTTGGAACCACCATGGAAGGAAGTATGGCATTTAAAAATTTCAGGGTGTCGGGTATCGTACGTTTTGGTTCAAATGCACTCGACAGAGGAGCCATCATCATAGATGTTACCGATGCACAATCGGCTTTCCAGATGGAAGATGCCGCCAGTGAAATTCTTGGATTTTTCGGTAATGGAAAATACAATGATGAGAAGGCTTCAGGCATAGCTGCTTTGTTTAACAAAAAGTATCTGTCATCGAAAGATGTGTATGAACCGGAAATGGTAAGCTTTAAACAGCAGGAGGGAATGGCGGATTTGATAGACCTGACGAATATGATGAGCGGCATTTTTATTTTTGTATTTGTTTTTGCCATGTCGGTGGTATTATGGAATGCCGGCCTTTTGGGGAGTTTGCGTCGTTTCAACGAATTTGGCGTTCGTTTGGCTTTGGGTGAAGGGAAAAACCATATTTATAAAACACTTCTGTACGAAGCCGTTTTTGTTGGCTTTTTGGGCACCCTCACCGGCACCGTTTTTGGAATTTTCTTTTCTTACCTGTTACAGGAAAAAGGACTTGATATCAGTGGCATGATGAAAAATTCAACTTTATTGATGCCAGCCATTGCCAGGGCTTCGGTAACGCCTTCGGCATTTTATATTGGCATTATTCCCGGAATATTCTCAATGGTTCTTGGCAGTGCGCTTGCCGGGATCGGTATTTATAAAAGAGAAACAGCAAGTTTATTTAAAGAACTTGAAGTATAATTAAAGGTTTGATATAATGAAAAAAATAGCTTTTGCATTTTTAGGATGGATCATCCTGGGGTTTAGTAATCCAAATCAAAATGGCATATTGGATAAAGTGGACAAAAACATGTCGTCTAAAAATCGCATCATTGAATCGAGCATGACCATAAATGGTAAGCGGAATAGCAGGACGGTCACTTCTAAAACATGGTCGGAGGGTTCAAAAAAATCCTTTACCGAATACTTATCTCCAGCCGCTGATAAAGGAACAAAGATGCTCAAACTGGAAGGCAAGTTATGGATTTACTCGCCCTCAACCGATCGTACCATTCAGATTTCAGGTAATATGCTCCGGCAATCGGTAATGGGTTCCGATTTATCTTATGAGGATATGATGGACGATAGAAAATTGCAGGAATTGTATTCAGAAAATTTGATCGGTCGTGAACTCATCGAAGGCCGAAACACCTGGATACTTCAGCTTACAGCTAAAGTGGAAAATGTAGCTTATTATTCTCAAAAAATGTGGATTGACACCGCACGGTATGTTCCGCTTAAACAAGAACTGTTTGCAAAAAGTGGTCAGTTAATAAAAAAACTAGCGTTTAAAAACGTTAAAAATATTCAGGGCCGCTGGTTCCCATTCACCACGGTTTATAAAGATATGCTCAAAGATGGAAAAGGCACCGAATTCACTATTTCAAACATCCTCTTCGATCAGGTGATCCCTGATTATATTTTTACCAAAGCAGCTTTAAAACAATGAATGGGGGTTTTGGGTTTTGAGTGTTAAGTGTTAAGGTTGGGTTCTATAAAAATTTGTGATTTTAAATGTTTACTAATTTTGTTTTGCACTTTCCTGTTATAATCGCTTTTTTAGGTTCTATGTGTATTATAGTGTGTAATTCAAATTGCATATAACACAAAGGAATCCAATACCATGATTAATTTTACCCTTTCTCGTCTCGTCGTGGGACGAGACGAGAACCGGTTATTTATTGGATTACACAAATGCCAGATCAACTTAACATAAATCTTGTTATTTAAGTTTACCCACTATAAACAACATAGAGCCTTTTATTTATGACGAATGAAAGACAATCTTCGATTATTTTTACTTGTAAAATTTTATGGAAACGATAAATTTGCTTTCTTCAGCTTTTTGTTTCAGGTAATACCAAAAATAAAATGACGCTGAGGAGATTTTGTTAACTGTCAACCATCAACTGTCAACCATCAACTTACAAACAAATACTACTATGTACGGAAACCCCTATATCGACCCTAATGACAAATCCCATGCAATTATTGCCGGAGAAGATCCGCAAAAATTAGCTGTTTTTGAAGCCCGTATTGCCGCCGGAGAGAAAATTGAACCCAAAGACTGGATGCCAGCGGAGTATCGCAAGCAGTTAATCAGAATGATTGAACAACATGCACACAGCGAAATTATTGGTGCTTTGCCCGAAGGAACCTGGATAACCCGGGCACCGGGCTTTAAACGTAAACTGGCTTTAATGGCCAAGGTGCAGGATGAAGTAGGTCATGCCCAATTGCTTTATAGTGCTGCCGAAACCTTAGGCAAAAGTCGTGAAGCCATGATTAATGATTTGATTACCGGTAAATCGAAATACTCAAATGTATTTAACTACCCTGCCTATACCTGGGCCGATGCCTGCATTATTGCCTGGCTCATTGATGCCGGTGCCATCATCAATCAGGTGGCCAATGCAAAAGGAAGTTACGGTCCGTATGGAAGAGCTTTAGACCGGATTTGTACCGAAGAATCATTCCACCTCAAATATGGACATGATAATGTAGTTACTCTGGCTACAGGAACTCCCAAACAAAAAGAAATGGTTCAGGCGGCATTAAATCGATGGTGGCCTCCAATTATGCACTTTTTTGGTCCCTCCGATAAAATTTCAAATCATACTGAAATTTTGATGCGATGGAAAGTGAAGATGGCATCAAACGATGATATGCGTCAGCAGTTTTTGAATATGTATGTACCCAAAATTTGGGATTTAGGTTTGACGGTACCAGACGAAATATTAAAGAAAAACGCGGCTGGAACCTGGGAATACACCGAACCCGATTGGGAAGAATTTAAAAGGGTAATCAATGGCGACGGCCCATGCAATGCCGAACGTTTAGCCGTACGCAGAATGGCCGAAGAACGTGGCCGCTGGGTGCGTGAAGCGCTGAATACAGCTGAATCGAAATATATAATCCCATTAGCGTAAATTAACAATGGTGCCCTTTGTGCTTTTCCTTTGTGTTCCTTGTGTTTATTATATTATTGATTTAAACACAAAGTACACTAGGAAGGCACAAAGTACACAAAGAAAACTTATCGTAATAATCTTGTAATTTGTAATTTCCCACCCATGATCACATCCCTTGACCCAAGAATAACCCGGGCTGAAATAGCGCTCGAAAATCCAATTGAACCTTTGAAAGATCTGGATCAATGGGAAACGTATGAAGTGTTTCACCAAAGGAAGCGCGGTGAGCAGCATATACATGTTGGTATTGTACATGCTCCCAATGCCGAGATGGCCTTCCTTTTTGCCAAAGAGCAATTTGGCCGCAGGGGAATAAGTGTAAACATTTGGGTGGTAAAAACCCGTGATGTGTTTAGCTCCGATTACGACGATGCCGACATATTTGATTCTGTGCCCGATAAACAATACCGCGAAGCCGGCGGATACAAAGTGATGGAGAAAATAAATAAATATAAAAAAGGAACCTGATCAATCTTCTAATCTTTTAATTTTCTAATCATCCATATGAACGAAAAAACAATAGCCGCCCTCAAAGAACTGCTTTATAAAATGGCCGACGACCTTTTGATTATCGGTCACCGCAACAGCGAGTGGACGGGTTTAGGCCCGATTCTGGAAGAAGATATTTCCTTTTCCAGTATGGCGCAGGATAAAATTGGACAGGCTCAGACTTTATACCATTTGTTGCATGAGTTGGGTGAACCCGAACCCGATACCAATGCATTTATGCGCAAAGCCAATCTTTTTCACAATTCGCAATTGGTAGAATTGCCAAATGGTGATTATGATTTTAGTTTGATGCGTCACTTCTTGTATGACCACGCTGATCAATTGCGTTTCGAAATGCTTGCCAATTGTAGTTATGAGCCTTTGGCAAAAGTAGCCCGCAAGGTAAAAGGTGAATTAAAATACCATGTGTATCACGGCAATATCTGGCTTGTAAAATTAGGTTCGGCCAATGAAATCAGTCATCAAAAAATGCAGACTGCTTTAAATTTATCCTGGAATGATGCATTGGGAATATTTGAAGAAGGACCCTATGAAATTTTATTAAAAACAGAAGGCATTTTTGAAGGTGAAAAAGTGCTACAGGAAAAGTGGCTGGCCAATATTAGTCCGCATATTATCAAAGCAGGGTTAAGTATTCCTGAACCAAAATCCTGGAAACCCATTTTAGGAGGAAGAGAGGGTAAACATACAGAACATTTATCTCCTTTGGTTGAAGAAATGAGTGAGGTGTTTAGGTTCGACCCAAGCGCCAATTGGTAAGTTTTTCTTGCATGTTGTATTTGTTAAATTGTACTATATTTTCCATTATATCGGAAATATTAATACTAAATATTCCATTATACCGGAAATATTAATACTAAATATTCCATTATACCGGAAATATTAATATATTTGTTCCATGAATTCCTTAAACAGATACGCTCAGGATAGCATTAAAAACTGGTTTTATAAAGGTAAGGCGCTTGTAATTACGGGGGCTCGACAGGTTGGAAAGACAACCATGCTACAAAATATGCTTTCTTCGGAACCCAATGTGCTTTGGTTAAATGCCGATGAAGCTATTATTAGAGAAAGACTCAAAAATCCAGACTTGAATTCACTTAAAGGGCTTATTGGAAACTATAGAATGGTTGTTTTTGATGAAATACAACGAATTCCAAATGCCGGGCTATTACTAAAACTTCTGGTAGATAATTTTAAAGAGGTTCAGTTTATTGCAACAGGCTCCTCGGCCCTGAATATTTCTGAAACCATTTTTGAACCCTTAACAGGAAGGCATTTTCTGTTTCACTTATATCCATTTTCGATGGCTGAACTCTATCAAGGGAAATCAGAATTTGAGGTTGAACAACAATTAGCATTTCATTTGGTTTATGGTAACTATCCCGAAATTTGCACGAACAGAGCCGATGCGGAAATGCTGCTGAAAAATCTGAGTGATCAATATTTATACAAAGATGTTTTGGTTTGGAAAGACATTCGTAAACCCGAGTTGCTGGATAAATTATTGAAACTTTTGGCCTACCAAATTGGCTCCGAAGTTTCAATGAATGAGTTATCGAATCACCTGCAGGTAAAATCCGAAACAGTTGAAAGTTACATCAATCTTCTGGAAAAATCATTTGTTATTTTTCGTCTGCATGCATACAGCACCAATGCACGTAAGGAAGTTACCAAGATGAGTAAAATATTGTTTTGGGACAATGGCATTAGAAACGCCATTATTGGTAATTATGACGACCTCTCACTAAGAAATGATATCGGGCAACTCTGGGAAAACTTTATCATCAGTGAGCGTATGAAAATGAATGCCTGGCAGCAATCGGATATCAAAAGTTATTTTTGGCGAAACTATAACCAAAGCGAAGTTGATTATGTAGAAATGCATAAAAAGGAATTGTCGGCGTTTGAGTTCAAATGGAACACCCACAAAACGCATAAAATAAGTAAGGCATTTACCCATTCATATCCTGATGCTAAAACAGATGTGGTTACACCTGTCCATTTTATTGATTTTTGCAGCGTTTGAAAAATCGTCTATAAATAATTAGTCCTTTTGATTTCATAAAAACTTTATTATATATCATAATAAAATTCCTGTTTTGGGAAATATTCAGTACAAAAAATAATAACTAACCCATGAAAAAATATGCAATTGCCTTACATGGCGGGGCCGGAACCATACTGCGACATTTTATGACTCCGGAAAAAGAAAAACAATATGAGCAAGGTTTATTGGCTGCAATAACCGCAGGAGAACAAATTTTATCAAAAGGCGGAAGCAGTATGGACGCCGTTGAAGCCGCAGTGATGAGTCTGGAAGATTTTCACCTGTTCAATGCCGGTAAAGGTTCTGTTTTTACCAACAAAGGAACGCATGAAATGGATGCTTCGATTATGGATGGGTTAACGCTCGATGCCGGTGCGGTATGTTGTGTAAGTCATGTTAAAAATCCGGTTCATTTAGCACGGGTAATAAAAGAAAAATCGGGACATGTTTTTTTGTGTGGAACCGAAGCGGAAGCCTTCGCTCATCAGATGGAATTAGAAATGGCAGGAGACGAATATTTTTATACGCAGGAGCGATTTGATCAATGGCAGGAGGTAAAAGACAGCGATACCTATCAATTGGATCACAGTGCAAAAAAAGAAACCGGTGAAAAGAAATTCGGAACCGTTGGCTGTGTGGCATTGGATCAGCAGGGAAACCTTGCTGCTGCCACTTCAACCGGTGGCATGACCAACAAACGTTTTGGACGCGTGGGTGATAGCCCGTTGATTGGGGCCGGAACCTATGCCAACAATAAAACCTGTGCCATCAGTTGTACGGGAAATGGCGAATTTTTTATTCGTGCCGTGGTTGCTTATGATGTCAGTTGCCTGATGGAATACAAAGGCATGAGTTTAAAAGAAGCCTGCGATTTTGTGGTGAAAGATAAACTCGTAAAATTAGGTGGTGAAGGCGGCTTAATTGCCATAGATGCTTCTGGAAATATTGAGTTGCCCTTTAACTCAGCCGGTATGTACAGGGCATGGAAAAAGGAGGGTGAGGACATTAATGTGAGAATTTATGAGTGATGGGGTATGTGACATTGAGCGCATCGTTTAGTAATTAGACAGGAACCTTGTCAAGCTCCATTTGTAAAAATTTCCTTTCTTTGAGCAAATACCCATTTCCCTGAACCAAAATATTGATGCGTAAACCTTCAATAGAAATGGGAGCTCCTTCCGAAATATCCGTAATATTTGAATGTTTGATATCCTTACCATCCACAATTACCACAGCACCGCTGCCAATTACTTCCAGATTGTTTCCTTCCGTAATAATTATGCCGGTATCCTCACCCAAACCAATACCAGTGCATTGTGGGTTCCCTGCAACAGCTTGAGCCAAACGATTAAAACGACCCCGTTTGTCAAAATGCGAATCAATGATTACATCGGCAACAAATGCCAGGCCGGTCGTAATTTTTACCTCGCCTTTTAAATGCGCCAGATCACTTTTACCCTGGTAGATCATCGTATTGCTCATGGCCATGGCGCCGGCACTGGTTCCCGCAACCAAAAAACCTTCTTCCGTTAAAAGCCGCTCATGCAACAATTCGTAAATTTCGGTTCCGCCAAAAATAGTTGTTAAACGCAATTGATCGCCTCCGCTAAACATCACCCCATCACAAGTTTTGATACGCTCAATATAGTCGGGGTCAGCCACGTCCTGCCGGTTGCGAATGGGTAGTATGCCTACATTATTGCAGCCAATTTTACCAAAAGCAGTAATGTAATTTATTCCAACTTCTTCGGGAATAGAAGAAGCAGTTGTGATTACTTCAATCCGTTTTTCAACCCCTCCTATCTCATCAATAATTCGCTTTAAAATACCCAATTCAAAAAAGTTTAAACGGTTGCGCTGCACAAAGCCCTGCTCCAAATCTGTTCCTTTATCTTCAGCCCCTCCAATAGAGATTAGTTTTCCTTTTGGTTTTTCCAATTTAGTTTTCTTATTATTGTTCTTGAAGCAACAAATATAAAGTTAGCTCATTTTGAACCAACAAAAGATTTACACCTTTTCAAAATTTAAGTAGTTTTTATTAGCCTATCCATACAAAAATCAAACAAAATAATACACCATACACCATGAGAATACTTGACATAAAGGTAATGCGGGGGCCCAATTACTGGTCGGTACGCCGTCACAAACTTATTCACATGCGCCTTGATATTGAGGAAATGGAAGAAAAGCCAACCCATAAAATTGAGGGGTTTGGCGAACGTTTGGCGACTTTATTTCCCAGTATGTTTAGCCATCGGTGTTCGGTTGGAACCGCAGGAGGATTTTTTGAAAGGGTAAAAGAAGGCACCTGGATGGGGCATGTTATTGAACATATTGCGCTCGAATTACAAACTTTAGCCGGCATGGAATGTGGTTTTGGAAGAACCCGAACAACAGGCAAACATGGCATTTACAATGTAGTGTTCAGCTACATGGAAGAAAAGGCCGGAATTTATACGGCAAAAGCGGCAGTAAGAATAACAGAAGCCCTGATTGCCGGAACTCCATATGATTTGAGCGAAGACATTCAGACCTTGCGCGAAATAAGGGAAGACGAGCGCCTCGGACCCAGCACCGGGAGTATAGTGGATGAAGCGGTATCAAGAGGAATTCCATACATAAGATTGAATCATCATTCACTGGTTCAACTTGGCTATGGAATAAACCAACACCGAATCAGGGCAACCATTGCCTCCACTACCAGTAGCATAGCCGTTGATATTGCCTGCGATAAAGAAGAAACAAAAAATCTGCTTGAAGCTGCTGAAATCCCCGTTCCAAAAGGACGTATCGTAACTTCCGAAGAAGGATTAAAAGCCGCCATAGAAAGCATAAAATACCCCATTGTTACCAAGCCTGTAGATGGAAACCATGGCAAAGGAGCAACCACCAATATTACCAACTGGGAAGATGCTGTAAAAGGTTTGGAGGCCGCAAGAAAGTATGGTCGTTCTATTATTGTTGAACGATATATTACCGGCCTCGATCACCGTATTTTAGTTATCAATTATAAGTTTGTTGCAGCTGCCATACGCAAACCTGCAGCCGTTACCGGAGACGGGAAACATACCATTCAACAATTGATAGACCTCACCAATTCTGACCCGCGCAGGGGCTTTGGCCATGAGAAAACATTAACGAGTATTAAAGTGGATGTGTTTACTGAGGACATATTGATAAAAAACAATTTAACCCTCGAAAGCATTCTTCCGGAAGGAATGGAATTATGGTTGAAACCAACCGCTAATTTAAGCACCGGTGGAACCGCAACGGATGTTACCGACCGCGTGCACCCCGATAATATTTTTATGTGCGAAAGAATTGCCCGGATTATTGGTCTGGATATTTGCGGAATTGATATTATGGCCGAAAGTTTGAGTGAGCCGGTTTCACAAAATGGAGGAGCCGTTTTAGAAGTAAATGCCGCCCCCGGTTTCCGGATGCATATTGACCCGGCCGAAGGTTTACCACGCAATGTGGCAGAGCCGGTTATTGATATGTTGTATCCGCCGGGAACTTCGGCACGAATCCCCATTATTGCCGTTGCCGGTACCAACGGGAAAACCACCACCACCCGTTTGATGGCACATATGATAAAAACTATGGGCTATAAAGTGGGTTATACCACAACAGACGGTATTTATATTCAAAACCAACTGATGATGCGCGGTGATTGCACCGGCCCGGTAAGCTCCGAATTTGTGTTGAAAGACCCCACTGTTGATTTTGCTGTTTTAGAATGTGCACGGGGTGGTATTTTACGTGCAGGCTTAGGCTTCCACAATTGCGATATCGCTATTGTAACCAATGTTGCCGAAGATCATCTGGGCATTTCAGATATTGATACCATCGAACAATTGGCGCGTGTTAAAAGTGTGGTACCCGAAAGTGTAATACCCGGTGGTTATGCCATTTTAAATGCAGACAATAAATGGACTGCCGGCATGGCAAATGGACTGAAGTGTAAGGTTGCCTATTTTAGCATGGATGAAAACAATCCTATTATTGTTGAACACATGAAGGCGGGTGGTTTAGCGGCCATTTTCGAAAATGGTTTTGTGACCATTTGTAAAGGAACCTGGAAAATCAGGGTTGAAAAAGCCATTAATATTCCACTCACCTTCGGAGGAAGAGCCGCCTATAATATTCAAAATGTTTTACCAACCTTATTAGGGGGGTTTTTACGCAATTTTAAAATTGAAGATATGCGTACCGCACTGGCAACCTTCATTCCCGGTCCTGCTCAAACCCCTGGTCGCATGAATATATTCCGTTTCAAAAATTTCGAGGTAATGGTTGATTATGCCCACAATGCAGCAGGGTTCGAAGCCATTGCCGAACTTCTTTCAAAAATTGATGCCCGACATGTGGGAGTTATTGCCGGAGTAGGTGACAGAAGAGATGAAGATACCATAGCGCTGGGAACGATAGCAGCGAAAATATTTGAGGAAATAATTATTCGTCAGGACCGGAATTTAAGAGGCCGCACCGAACAGGAGATCATTGATCTGATTATGAAAGGTATTACCGATGTGGATCCAAACAAGAAAGTTACGGTTATCAAAAAAGAAACTGAAGCCATTGATTTTGCCATTAAAAATGCAACAAAAAACAGCTTCATTACCATTTGTTCAGATGTGGTTCCCGATGCGCTGGATCAGATTATGAAACTCAAAGAAATGGATGATGCCGGAGAATTGGAATTCGGTGCTGAAACTGCTTTGGGTAGCTGAAAAAACCGGAAACTCCTTTCTCCAGGCTTCATAAGGTTCTCTGTTTATTTTTATTGTTTCACAGATTTGCTCTGGGGTTCACAGCTCTTTATTATTGCATAATTTATCTTCATGTATTCGCTACGTGATTTTTTTATTACACAGAGTTGCACTGAGAAGTCACAGAGGTTCACAGAGTTTATTTGCTGCCTAATTTATCTTCATATATTCGCTACGTGATTTTTTTATTACACAGAGTTGCACAGAGGTTCACAGAGTTTTTATGCTGCATCATTTTTCTCTGTGGTTCTCTGTGACTTCTCCGTGGTTCTCTGTGAAATTTTATACTGAGAGAATGAGTAAAATTAATCCTGAGCTTGAATAGGCTTGAGCTATTTGTATTTAATATTACCGAAATATTCCATATAGAGCTTTTGATGGGCTATAAGTCTGATACACCCAATAATTGGTTTTTAAATGAGAATCCCTGCTTTGGCCCTGAATTCGGAAATTTATATATGAATGTCCATGTTGAATTATGGTACAGGATATATACCCGAAACAAATAAAATGGATCCATAAATTTTCAAAATAATTTTTTTTATCTTCGATCCCTTAAATATATAAACCTATGCAAATAAATTTTTTAGTTTTAGCCATTGCGGCAATGATTCCCATGGCTATGGGCTTTATCTGGTATAACCCCAAAACCCTCTTTAAACCCTGGATGGAGTCGGCGGATTTAACGGTCGAAAAAATTGAAAGCGGTAACATGGCACTTATTTTTGGGCTTAGTTATGTCTTCAGTTTTTTGCTGGCAATTGGTGTATATTTTATGGTAGTGCATCAAACCCATGTTTGGTCCGTGTTATCAAACGAAACCGGTTTGAATGAACCCGGTTCAGCTATATACAACTACTATACAGATTTTATGACCCGGTTTGGAACCCATTTCAGGACATTTAAACATGGTGCCTTGCATGGTACCGTGGGTGGTTTTTTGGTAAGTCTTCCCATTATTGCAGTGAACGCACTGTTTGAAAGAAAAGGCTTTAAATACATTGCCATCAATGCCGGCTATTGGATTATCACCATGGCATTAATGGGCGGTGTTATTTGCCAGTTTGCCTAATAAACCAATCCTTATTCGCCGAACAACATTCTATAAGATTCAGACCTATACAAGGAACGGTATAATTTTATACATTCCACTTAAGGAAATCGGTATCTGTAACAGGTAATCGGGTATTTCAAATATTTTCGTTTGTGAACTTTGTGTTTTCTATTGTGATCCTTGTGGTTAAAGAGAATTGCTGTTTTAACACAAAGGCCACAATGAAAGCACGAAGTACACGGGGGAAGCGGTAATCAGGTATTCTGTAGAAGAAATGTAATCGGTAAGGTTTTTACAATATTTCGACAGGCTCACTATTCGACAGGCGACTTTGACAGCAAAATTTGTCATTCTGCGAACCGGCTACCTTTTCAGATAAATGGCAGAATTTATCCCGTCTTCAGTATAGTATGACTACTGAATTACCATTGAATTACAATTGAATTACTACTGAATTACCACCGAATCACCACCGTATTACCACTGAATTACCATTGAATTACCACCGAATTACCATTGAATGACCACAGAATTACTACCGAATTACCATTGAATTACCACAGAATTACTACCGAATTACACCTGTATTACAGCGAAGCGAGTAACTACTGAAGCGCTGATTTTGAAGCTAATAACAAATAATCCCCGCCAAAATTAAGTTGTTTTGCTTTTAATCTGTTACCTTTGCACTAACTGATTACTGTACTCAATTCCTATTCATCATTTGAGGATTGATTTACCTTAATTTGGATTCATTCCGGTTTAAAATAAAATTATAATTGACTCCCGCCTAATAGAATTTATGCAGTATCTCCTATTACCCTTCCGATTGATTTTTAAATTCTACTACATGATTGTCTTCGGATTATCGGTTATCCTCACCTATCCGATCCTGTATTATCTGCTGGCTGATCCAAAACGTTTCCCATTGGCTTTTAAATTGATGCGTTTACATGGTTTTTTATTGCTGGTATTTGCCGGTGCACATTTAAGGGTAATAGGAAAAGAAAATATTCCCGAAAAAGGAGCTTTCATTATTTGTCCAAACCATACCTCCTTTCTGGATATTTTTTGTATCTATACTTTATTCAAAAGGTATTTCGTATTCACCGGGAAAAAGGAAATTGAGAAATGGCCCTTATTCCATATTTACTATACCTCCGGCATGAATATTTTGGTGGACCGAGACAGCAAAACCGGAACTTTTGTTGCCATCAAGAGAATGTCGAAGGAAATTGAAAAGGGCAATCCAATCGCTATTTTCCCGGAAGGCACTATTTCTAAACAAGTGCCGGTAATGGCTCCTTTTAAATCGGGGGCATTTGCCATCGCCATTCAAAAACAGGTGCCCATTCTTCCCATTACCTTCGTTAGCAATTGGAAACTCCTTCAGGGAAACAGTTTTATGAAAGGGAAATCGGGTCCGGGTATAGCAGAAGTGGTTATCCATAAACCCATTATGACAAGCGGATTGAGGAAAGAGGATATTGAGGAACTTCAAAACAGGGTAAGAGAAATTATTAATGAACCCTTCACTCACACAAAATAGTTACCTCTGTTAATTTTTTCTGAAAAAATTTTGCTGATGAAAACTCCAAAATTGTTTAGGTTTGACCTCATTATTTCAACGATTTTCCAAATTAAGCAGAAAACATGAGCCAGTCGTTCGACCCTGAACAAAATTACGAGCAGAGTAAAAAAGCAATCGGATATGTAAGCAGAAAAGAAGCCACTCAGGTTGATTACGACCGCATCGGATTTATGTCGGGACTGGAAGTACACCAGCAATTATTAACAAGTCGTAAACTCTTTTGTCGCTGCCCTGCCGGAATATTTAATTCACATACTGATTTTGATGCCGAAATTGTCAGGCATATGCGCCCTACGCTAAGCGAACTTGGCGAATACGATGGAACGGCTTTAATGGAATTCAAAACCAGAAAGAACATTATTTACCGGATAAAAAATGAAACAGCCTGCACCTACGACATAGATGATACTCCCCCATTTCCTATTGACCGGGTAGCGCTTAATATAGCATTGGAGGTTTCCATTTTGAACAAAATGAATATTGTTGGAGAGGTGCATATTACCCGTAAGCAATATCTGGATGGCAGTATTCCGGGTGGTTTTCAGCGCACGGCTATTATTGGTGTAGGAGGGAAAATTCAGCTAAAAAACAAAACAATCAACTTGATTCAATTAAGTATAGAAGAAGATTCCTGTCGCGAAATTTCGGATGTGGGTCATTTGCGAATTTATAAAACCGACCGCTTAGGTATGCCGCTTATTGAAACCGTAACCCATGCCGATTTTGTCAATCCCGATGAAGTAAAAGAAGGTGCCGATTATATTCGTTTTCTGAACAGAAGCACAGCGAAAGTGAGAACCGGTATGGGTTCAACCCGTGCCGATGTAAATGTGAGTTGCAAAGGCGGAACCCGCGTTGAGATTAAAGGAGTTCCCCACACAAAATGGATGCCGGAGCTTACGCATAATGAATGCTTCAGACAGTGGGCTTTGGTTCATATTATTGAGTTGCTGAGAGAAAAAGCCGGCGATGTAAAACAGTGGAAATTAACTGCTGTAAAATTAGATCTTGATCAGAAGGATTTCAGCTATGAACCTATTCAACTGGCGATAAAAAACAATCAGGAAATTATTGCGATTCATTTACCCGGGTTCAAAGGTGTTTTATCTCACTTCACCCAACCCAATCAAATTTTTGCGGATGAGATCTCAACCCGCTTGAAAGTAATTGCCTGTATCGAAAAGCCTAACATGATTCATTCAGAAAACATGCAGAAACTTATTTCGGATGCAGAGGCAGAAAAAATTTCGAAAATTCTTTCCTGTAAAAAAGAAGAAGATGCCTGGATTGTTTTATGGGGCCCCAAAGAAGACATTCCAACCGCTATTGAAACGGTGGAAGAAAGATGCAGAATGGCCTTTGTGTGTATTCCTAATGAAACCAGAAAATCACTGACCGATGGCAAGACCACGATTTTTGAGCGCGTATTACCCGGTGCCGACCGCATGTATCCGGATACTGATTCGGCTCCGATTCCATTAAAAGATGAACATATTGAAGAAATCAGAAAACAAATTCCAATAGATGTATATGATCGGATTCAACAGTTAAAATCCTGGAATGTGCCGGCGGATACCTATACCTATCTTTTAAAAAAGAATTTGGTTGCACTCCTCGAAAAAATTCAGATTGAGCTGGGTATCTCTCCCCGTTTTTCTGGAATATTCTTTGGACATACGGTGAAGTTTATCGAAAATAATTATGTCTGTACCGGTTCTTTCAGCTACGAAAAAATATTCGATCTGTTTAGATTTTTGAAAGAAAAAAACATGAACCTGAACATCGCTGAAAAGATTCTGATTGACGCTTATCAGCATCCGGAATCAGATTTTGATTCGGTACTCAAAAACATCCATTTCAAACCCGCCACAAAAACGGAAATTACCGAAGCCATTCCTTCACTTAAAGAAAAATTTGTGACGATTAAGTATTCCAAAACAAAGGAAGCCGATGGAAAATGGATTATGGGGCAGGTAAGAAAAATGGCTTTAGGAAACATGAATCTGGCGGAGTTAAATAAAGAAGTGACCGGATGAGAAAATTACAAATTGCAGATTACAAATTAACGAAATACGGATTACCTGGTGCCCTTCGTGCTTTCTTTGTGGCCTTTGTGTTAAAATGGCAATTCCCTTTTAACCACAAGGATCACAAATGAAAACACAAAGTTCACAAATGAAAATATTTAAATTACCAATTACTGTAGTTCGACAGGTTACCAATGGCAAAATTTGTCATCCTGAGCTTGTCGAAGGAACCGATTACGATTGAACTATGAATGAAGATACTTTTCAGGGATACAAAGGACAGGCATTAGAAGTCTTGAAAAAATACACAGCCAGAGTTTGGGCTGCGGTGGATGTAGATACAACCCGTGGACTTTTTCAGGGTACCATACTTCCACGGGCTGAGAATACGGATGATGAGCACATTGTGTTAAAAATTATCACTGGGTATAATATTGGCGTTGATATCCATACCATATCCGAAATTCGCGAAACAGGATTTAAGAAAGCCAATTACCAGATTCCTGAAAAACAATTTCCGATTACAAAGGGTTTACCCAATGTGAAACTTTTTGGAACCGGAGGAACCATTGCTTCGCGTCTTGATTACCGGACCGGTGCAGTTATCCCGGCATTTTCTCCCGGAGAACTTTATGGAGCCGTTCCTGAATTGGCTGATATCTGCAATTTAGATACAGAGAAAATATTTGCAGTTTTCAGCGAGAACATGGGCCCCAAACAATATATTGAACTTGCCCATGCCATCGTAAAAGAAATCAGAAAAGGTATTGACGGCATTGTGATTGGTCATGGCACCGATACTTTACAGCATACCGCCGCAGTACTTACCTATATGGTTCGTAATTCGCCTGTGCCTATTATTTTAGTGGGTTCACAACGATCTTCCGACCGGCCCAGTTCTGATGCTGCACTCAATCTGATGCATGCTATGTTTACTGCCGGTAACTCTGAAATAGCAGAAGTGCTGGTTTGTATGTTTGGTCCTACTTCCGATGAATATGGTTTGCTGCACAGAGGAACAAGGGTAAGAAAAATGCACTCTTCCTATCGCTCTACTTTCAGAACGATTGGCGATACTCCTGTTGCCATGGTTACAAGGAAAAAGATTACTCATATAAAAGAAGAATTCAATCCAAGAAGGAAAGATAACAACGTTGAGCTCTATCCTTTTTTCAGTGAGAAAGCAACGATGCTTTATTATTATCCCGGCATGAAACCGGATGTGATGTTTGCCATGATTGATGCCGGTTATAAAGGAATCATTATTGTGGGAACCGGATTGGGGCATGTAAATAAAGAATTGTATCCTGCCATTGTTAAAGCCAAAGAGGAAGGCGTTTCGGTTTTTATGGTGGTACAAACCATATGGGGTTATGTGCACATGTTTGTATATGATACCGGCCGTGATATGATGGCCAAAGGAGTGGTACCACTGGGAAATATGCTTCCCGAAACGGCTTACATAAAATTAGGTTGGGTGCTCGGACAAACCGAAGATCCGGTAGAAGTAAAAAAGATGATGCTTACTCCAATTTGTTCCGACATTACTGAAAGAGAACCTTATAATGGCTACTTAGTTTTACAAGGAGGTGTTCCCGAAGTTGAAGAGTTTGTAAAGAAGGTTCATAAATAATTTGCAAAAAATCTGACATTATTTCTTTTTTATTTGAGTTTTTTTGGTTAATCTTTGAATTTCAGAAAAAAGCAAAACCCAAACGGGTTTGCTTTTTGCTTATTTTATTCATCACCAAAAATCATTTATTATGGAAAAGAAATTTACTTTTCAAAAAAAATTTAGATTACCCTTTCTTGTTTTTTTATGTCTTGTGTTTACCTGGAATACTGCGTTTGCACAATACCCTTCCATTACAACGGTACCACCTTATGGGGTGAATGGTACCGGAGGAGTAACTTTTAATATTAAGGCCTATGGACACAAGGTTGTCATAAAGAGGTTCTGGACGGAACTTGCTTCCACATCCTGTTCCTTTAATATTTATTATAAAACCGATTCAATCAGTTCGGCGCCCAATACGGGTACCCAACCGTGGATTCTTGCAACAACAGCCACGTTCACTACTACCAATACCGTTGGTACAACAACCATCGATACCATACCCGTTATATTGAACATTCCAATTCCGGCAGGTAGAACTTATGGCTTTTGGATATCAACCGTTTCGGGAGGTCTTTATTACCGGGCACCCGGCGTTGGAGATACCTCATGCAGGTTTGATGGCAATATCCATGTAAATATGGGTGTAGGAGTAGGATATGGTGGAGCCGCCCCGGTAGTGGTTGCTACACCCCGTCAATTATGTGGCAGAGTAGAATATGATGTGATTCCAAATCCACCCAATGAAGCCGCTTTAAGCGAGATCACTTCTCCTCCGGGCACCTTTTGCGCAGGTAATTATCCCGTAAAAGCCATCATTGTAAATAACGGAAGCAACCGAATTGATTCGGTGCGGGTAAGATGGACGCTTGACGGAGTACCCCAGGTTGGACTCAATGTTTCAATACCCCTTGATACACCAGGACATGTAAATGGCAATTCGCGTGAGGTTACTCTGGCTACAAGTGTAAGTTTCGGTTCAGGGGTAACACGTACCATCAAAGCCTGGACAGCTTATCCAAATGGGGTGCCTGATACGGTAAATGTGGATGATACCGTACTTGTGTCAAAGCATAATTCGTTAAATGGCATATACACAATTGGAGGAAGCCCCGGGCCCAATAATTATACTTCATTTAACGCAGCAGCAGCCGATTTAAAAAATTATGGAGTTTGCGGCCCGGTGACTTTTAATGTTGCCCCAGGAACCTACACAGAACAAGTAGAAATTGAAGGTCCCATAGGCGGTTCTTCTGCAACAAACTGGATTACATTTGAAGGCACTAATCCTGCAACCCGAATCATCACGCATAACTCAACGGGTATTACTTCTGCTTTCCATACTGTTCAGCTCCTCGGCGTTTCACATCTCACATTTAGAAATTTTACGGTGAATGCTTTGGGAACAGATAATGCTTTTGGGATTTTAGTTAGGGGTGGCGGAGTGAACAATGTATATATTAAAAAATGTACTGTTAACCTCGTAAATGCCGGAACAGCCTCCACGGTAAACTTTGCCGGAATTGTAATAACGGGTGTGGTTAATTCGCCTCAACAAGGTTCACAAAGAGCCGACAGCTTGCAAATAGATTCGAATACCACAAACTTTGGTTATTATGGCATCATACATTTTGGTGCCGGAGGGGCGCAGGATTGGAGTTGTAAGTATAGAAATAATACCGTAAACAATGCATATTATTATGGTATGTACCTTCAATACCATGATGGTTGCAAAATAAATAACAACCGAATTACCATGCGACCCGATAACACTACAGGTTATTCCATGTATTTGTTTAACCTTTCCGGAACAGCCGCTGTTGGAAATGTGGAAATTATCGGAAATAAAATGATTGGTATCAATAATGGTGGAATTTACCTGAGCACTGCTGTTAACCTGGCTACCAATAAAGGAGTTATTGCCAATAATATGATTGGGGGTTCCATTAAATCAGCCACCAACTACGGCATTTATATGACTGGTGCCAACTACTGGAGCGTTGCCCATAACTCTGTCAATTTTGATCTGAATCTCACAAGTGCCACCTATTCACCTTTGAACATTGCTTCCGGACTTGGTAACAGTATTATGAATAATATTTTTTCAGTGAAGAAAACGGGAAGTTTAGCCTTACCTCTTTATATAGGATCCACTTCTTATATCGACTCTATGGATTATAACATTTTCTACCGTGCCGATACCGCTAATACTCAATTGATTTATTTAGCCGGTTATTATTCTCCGAGTAACTTTAAAGGGGCCGGTGGTTTTAATGCAAATTCAATTTATGCGGATCCGGGTTTCGTAAATGATACCAATCTCCACCTAACCAATGCCTGCTTTAGAGGTATAACCCTACCTTATATCACAACAGATATAGATGGGATAACACGTGCCACCCCTCCGGTTATGGGCGCACATGAATACCTGAATGTTACCAACGACCTTGCTGTAGTGAATATAGTTAGTCCGGTTGCTCCCTTTTCCGCAGGCGCTCAGGATCTGACCGTAAAAATCAAAAATGCCGGCAGTAATCTAGTAACCTCCTTCAATCTAACCTACCGTTTGAATGGAGGAACCGTAGTCACCCAAACCTGGTTTGGAAATTTATATACCTGTGATACCGTTTCGGTAACTTTTACCGGAACACAACAGGTAACCCTTGTCAGTGCCAATACTTTAAAAATATATACGAGTAGTCCGAATTTCTCAACGGATAACAACCATCTCAATGATACTTTAAATGTAATCCTATTAACGCCACTGAGTGGAAATTATACCATTAATCCTGCGGGAAGCGGAGCGTCTAATTTCACCTCCTTTGCTGCGGCAACAACTGCACTAACTACTTATGGTGTAGCGGGACCCGTTACATTTAATGTGGCGGCAGGTACCTATAATGAAGCCGTAAATATAAGCGGGACTATTTTGGGACTCTCTGCGCTTAACCCCATTATTTTTGATGGGGGTAATGGCAATGCATCAACCCGAATTATAACCGCAAATGTTGCAGCTGGCGCAACGGTTACCATTAATCAAAAAAACTATATACAGTTCAAAAATCTCACCATTACCAATACGAATAATGGAAACTCAGCGGCTGTTACCATCATTGGTAATGCCACAGCTTTAAATAATGGAACCGGATGTGCCATAAAGAAGTGCATCCTGAACATTCCTAATTTATATAATGTTACCAATACGAGTGCCTGTTTAAGTATTACTTCGGCAACAACTCCCTATTCGTTTACGGCGGTTTGGGCCGACAGTATAGAAATTGACAGCAATATTATTAATGGGGGTCAATATGCTTTGGGCTTTTATGGTGCTTCGAATGCTAATTATAACCGTGGAATCAAATTCAGAAACAACACGATTTATTCCTGGTATTATGGCATCTATTCTTATTATATCTATAACCCGATTGACATTATGTACAATACCATAAATATGTACACCATCAACGCAACTTATGGATATTACGGGATGTACATTTATACCAATAATAATACCAGTACAACTACATCCAGCAGGATCATTGGCAACAAAGTTTTCGGTGCCTCTAATTACGGAATCTATCTGACCACACCGGGAGGTACTTCAACCGCTCCGGTTCAGATATATAATAATATGGTGTCTTCTGCAAGTTTTAGTGCCTATAATTGTCTTTATTTAAATTCATCGGGGTATACTGAGATCTACCACAATACCCTGATCTATAATTTCAATACTACAACTACTACCTATGGCGCTTTATATGCCGCAGGCTCTACTAACCTTTGGGTGAAGAACAATATTTTTGGTCATGAAGCAGTGGGTACAGGTGCCGGCACTTCTCCGGCATATTTTGCAACTAACCCATCCGGCAATCAGGTAAATTATAATATTTACTATAATAAAACGGGTACAACCCTTTTATATAGAGCCGGGATTTATACCGCTGCCAATTTCTTAAGTGCAACTGCCGGGGGCGACACTTCTTACAACTTGATTCCCACTTATACCAATCCTGCTCTTAATGATTTTCACTTCACCAATGTATGTACCCAAAGAGGACTTGATCTGACTACCCGAGTACCTGATGATATTGATGGGCAAACCAGAGGAGTGCCCCCACAGATTGGTTGTGATGAATACCCGGGAACTACACTTGATCTGATGATTGATGCATTGTTGCAACCCAGCTTCCCGGTTTTGACCGGATCACAGGATGTGCGCGTTTTAGTTCGAAACAATGGCAGCATTACCATTACCCAATTTAATATTGCCTACCGCTTAAATAATGGAACTCCGGTAACTCAAACGATCTATTATTCTTTAGGTCCATGCGACACTACCTCAGTAGTATTTACCGGCACGCAACAAATATCAATCGTTGCCAATACCAATTACTCCTTGAAGGTTTATACTTACAGTCCTAATTCCACCATTGACGGTAATCGTTCAAACGATACGATACTTACCAATGTTGCCACTCCCATGACTGGAACTTATACCATTGGTGCAACTGCATCAGATTTTACTTCATTTAATGCCGCAGTGGCAGCCATGCAATTGCGTGGAGTTAGTGGAAATGTGATTTTTAATGTGAGAACAGGAATCTACAATGAAAGATTAACCCTGCCTGCCATTACAGGAGCTTCCGCAGGTAGTATAATTACCTTCAAATCACTGGCAAATAATGCCGACTCGGTGATTATGAATGCCGCAGTTTCCGATCCAAATATTTTATCATTAGCCGGAGCTCAGTACGTGAAATTTTTCAAACTCACCTTCCAGAGTAGTAGTATAACAACGACAGTAAATGGCATCACTATTTCTGGTAACAGCGCTTATGATTCTATTGTAAGTTGTAAAATATTAATGGCGATACAGGGATCTTATACCAACTATACCATTTATGCAACCGGTTTAAACTCAAATAACATGGGTTTGGTGTTCAAAAATAACCTGATCCAGGGAAGTTATTATGGTATCTATTGGTATGGTACATCTAGTACAAACCGTCCTAATAATACGGTTTTTGACGGTAATACGATTCAAAACGGATATTATTCACAATTCTATTATATGTATTACACTCTGAACACAAAATTTGTAAATAATATCATCAACGAAAATGGCAATTATGCGTATAACTATTCTTATTTCTATTATGATGATTCCTTATTGTTCGCCAATAATGTAATTTCAACAGGTGTAACGGTGGTATATCCATACTGGTATCTGGGATATTCATCAAATCAGGTAAAAGTATTCAACAATTCTTTCAACCATGCAAGTATTTCGGCTAATGGTTACCTGCCTTATCTGTATAACAATGCTGGTTATTCGGGCTACGAAGTTAAAAACAACATCTTCAGTTGCACCGGAGCTGGATTTGCTGCATATTGGGCGGTATTGCCTACAGCAGCCGTATCTGATAATAACTTGTATTATTCAGCCACTGGTACCTTGTTAATTTCCGGGGCATCGTCGCCGGCAAATCTTGCTGCCTGGAGATCAACCTGCAATTGCGATAAGCATTCTATTTCCTACCGGACAGCGTATACCTCAAACACCAACCTGATACCAAATTCTGCCGATTCAGCGGTATGGGCCATGAACGGCAGGGGTGCCTTTTTGCAGCAGGTAAATACCGACATTAATGGAAATGCCCGTCCTATGGTTAATTCAGAAGGTGTACCTGATTTGGGCGCTTATGAACTCACTCCAAACAGCATGCCTCCTGTAGCAATCGCTTCCGGCCCTCCAACTGCTGGACAGACCCAATCCTTTACTTTTGGCGGAGATAGTGTTGCAAGAATTACCTGGGATGCATTTATTACTCCTCCACCTTTTGTTCATATCAGACAGTATGGGGGTAAAAAACCTTTGAATATTGGTAATCCACTGATCACCCCTAATTCAAATAACTTTATGTATTTCTATGATAGTATATACGCTCCGAGTGGATCCTACAATTATTTTTTGCGATTACATTATCATCAGGAATGGCTAGGTAATATTACCAATGAAGGTCAGTTGGGAATTGTGCAGAAAACAGCTCCAACCGGTGTGCCATGGGCATTGGTAAGTACAACCGGAGTGGATTCAACTTTGAATTTCCTTACCGGAGATAATATGTATAGTTTTGGCTGGATGACCGGAACAGACATTTATAATCCATTACCTGTTAAACTGCTTAACCTGAGTGCGCACGCAAAGCCAAATTCAATAAATGTAAGTTGGATCACCGCCAGCGAAGTTAACAGCAATTACTTTATTGTTGAACGTTCCACCGACCCAACAGGAGCAAAACGATTTGTAAAAGCAGGAACGGTAAAAGCAGCCGGAAACAGTAATAATCTTACGAATTATTTGTTTGAAGATTTTGAAGGAAGAGCCTTGCTCGCCAATGGCACTGTATATTACCGTTTGGCTATTTATGATAAAGACGGCAGCATGCAATATTCAAATATTGTAGCCGTAAATGAGAACATCACCGATGACATAATTGTTGAAGTATTCCCCAATCCTTTCAATGATCAGGTGGTGGTAAATGTGGGTAACGCAAAAGGCGGAAACATAAATATTACCGTGTTTGATATAAATGGCAGGCCGCTTTACAACTCAAACTTTGAAAACAGCAGCAATATTCTGAATCTGGACGGTATTCCTTCTGGCGTTTATTTTGTAAATATTAGGGATAATGAATTTAGCAAGGTTGTAAAACTGATTAAGAAATAAACATTAACTTTTGATGATTTTGAAGAAAGTCCCGGACAAAGTTCGGGACTTTTCTTTTTTTAGATATTTCAAATTATTCATGAAAAATGTTTAATTGCATATATGAAATATGCAGCAACTCTCTTTTTTCTGTTAATCTCATATGCATCTGAAGCCGGGTTCACGATTACCCAGAATTTAATTGAAGCTCAGAAACATATTGGTGCAATGCGTTTAGACAAAGGACAGGCTCTTATTGATGTCGAAAGAAAAGCCAATCCGACCAATTATGCAGCAGATTTTATTGAAAACAATATCGATGTTTACCGCTTGCTGATTTCTCAGGATGAGAAGGAATATGAGAAGCTTCAAAAACGTAAAGACATTCGGATTGACCGTTTGAAACTGATTGATAAAAATAGTCCCTATTTACTACATACACAAGCTGAAGTAAACCTGCAATGGGCTTTTGTGAATGCTGTTTTCGAAGAATATCTGTCGGTTGCCTGGGAATTTAATACCGCTTACGATTGCATTCAGGTCAATAGCAAAAGATTCCCTGATTTTCCCCAAAACAAAAAAGAAATGGGTTTGCTTAAAGCATTTCTCGGATTGGTTCCTGATAGTTATAAATGGATTTTAACCATTGCCGGAATGGAAGGAAATTTTCAGGAAGGCATGAACGAGGTTAAAAAATATATTGATAATCCGGAAATAAATAAATCGCTGATTTTAGAAAGATATAACGCACAATATGTTTACACCTTGCTTTATTTAAACTTTGTAAAAGATAAAAAAGGGGCGTGGAAGTATTGCTGTCAATACATTACCGACTACGAAACTAATTTGCTAAGCTGCAATATTCGCGCATACATTGCGATGAACACGGATAATAATGATGAAGCTATAAAAACACTGTTACACAGACCTTCCTCACCCGATTATATAAAATTTATTTTTATGGATTATTTATTGGGAATAGCTAAGCTGAATAAACTGGATCTGGATGCCGAAATTTATCTTAAGAAATTTGCCGTTAATACGAAAGATAAAACCGTTTTAGAGGAGGTTTACATGCGTTTGGCCTGGTGTGAATGGTTTAAATCGGATACCGCAAATTATAACATTTATATGCGAATAGCGCGTAAAAATGCCATGGAATTATCCAAGAAAAACACGCCTGCCGCTTCTCAGGGTGATATTGGCCGTTATCCTGAAACATCCCTGCTGAAGGCACGACTTTTGTTTGATGGCGGATATTACGGGGAGGCCGAAGAAGCGTTGAAGAAACGAACGTTAAATTCATTTAAAACCCCGAACGAAAAAGCCGAATACACATACAGATTAGCAAGAATTTACCATGAGAGCAATCAACTTTCGAAAGCAATTGATTTTTATAATCAAACGATCAAAGAATCAAAAGACCTAAACACTTTTTATGCTCCAAATTCGTGTTTACAGCTGGGTTATATATTTGTGAAACTGAATTTTAATCAGACTGCAAAAATTTACTTCAACAAAGTATTTGAGTACAAAAATTACATCTACAAAAACAGCATACAGCAAAAGGCAAAAGCCGCATTAGACAAAATTGAGTAGTGAGATCGACTTACCAGACCCTCACATGCCAAATCCTCTTACTCCCAACACGTTTATTCTACACGGTTTTTATTCATTTGGTTTTTTTATTCTGTTTAAGTACATTTGATAAACAACTTTAAAAACAAACATATGAAAATTAAAAATCTACTTACCTCCCTTTCATTGGGCCTGGCACTATTTGCTCAGGCACAAATTCATCCCGGTTCCCTTTCGTCATGGCCTATGTTTTACAATGCGCCTGCAAATCATACAAAAGAAGTATGGACCATAATGGGATATGCCTATTACACTGTTGATATTACCCGGGATGCCAACAATTATGTAACAGGTATTACCACTGCAACACAACTTCCATTTACTGCCGATCAGTACACCTGCATTGGAAGTAAAACAGGCAATGTGTATACAGCCACAACCAAGAAAAATCATAATGCTGGTGCTTTTAAAGACTGGAGAAGAGATACCTGGCAAAGTGATGGTACGAATGATACTTTAATTATGTGGGATGATTATGATACAATCTCAAGTACCTGGAAAAATGTCTCAACAAATTCAATGACTTACAGTGCTGGTTTATTACAAATGTCGATAGGGCGTACGTGGAACACCAGTACTTCCAGTTGGCTTAACAGTGCTAAAAATGTAGTTACTTATGTGAGCGGTAAAAAAGATAAGATTAATAATTTTAAATGGGATATACCCACTTCTGCATGGGTTGATGGGGGATACATTCAATATTTTTATACCGGAAACAAATTGGATAGCATGCAGGAATGGAACAAGGATTTGGTTACCAGCATTACCAGTTTAAAAAGCCGTTATATCATTACTTCAGATGTCAACAATAAAACAGCGTCGTTTGCGCAATGGACATGGAAATCGAGCACCAGTGTTTGGGAAGTTGGGATTTCTATTTCATTTACAGGTGGAAGTACCGGAATCAATGAGGCAAAAGAAAGCGAAATGATTTCTGTTTATCCAATCCCGGCTAACAATGAATTAACGATTGATTTAAACAACTATAAGCTTAAAAATGCCATTGTGAAGATCATCTCGATGGAAGGGAAAGAAGTTTACAGCAATGTGATTACCGAAGAAAAATCTACCATTGCTACAACTCATTTAAATAACGGAATTTATTTTTTGCTGCTCGAAAGTAATGGCGTTCAAATTCGTCGGCAAAAACTTATGATTGCTCATTAATAATTATTTTTATGATAAAAGAGCTGCTCAATTCGGGGCGGCTCTTTTTTTGCAAAAATTCCGGCTAAAAAATAGAAAAAACGAGTTTATTGGATAATTTTATTCTACTTTTGAGTGATTCCCGATTCAAAAAATACATTTTATGAAAAATCTTTTTATCAGGTATTTAGCCATCCTTTTTTTTGTTCTCTTTCAGCTAATCCAACAGGCATGGGCTCAGACAGCTTATTTTAATGTTAGCACCGAAAAATCAGGGAAAGAGTTTTCTTTTCCTGTATTGGCTGGAGCCGGCAATCAGGCAATTGCTATGAATAGAATCAATCAATTTTTGCAACTCTCGGAGTTGGGCTTATTGAAAGGGGCAGAAACCGCTTCTATTTTCGAACGGATCAATTCGGAAGGCGGAACCCCCGATGGGAAAAGAGTTGAGTTGAACTATAAAGTATATACAAACAGCCCAAAAGTGCTTTCCATGCAATTTAAAGACAATACCTGCGGCACATCAGATTGTATGATGAGTGTCAGATACTTAAACTTCAACTCGGGTAATGGCGATCTTATTCACCTCAAAGATTTGTTTACTTCCGATGGCTATGCTACTTTTTTTAAATATCTTACTCAAAAAAGAATCAAGGCTTTTAATGCCGATTTTGCCAAATTGGATGCCGATGCCCAACTGGTAATGGAATCGGTAAAAAGCTGCTATGAAGAAAGTACTTTGAATGACTTTTACATCAAAGACAATTCACTCTATATTGATGGAGAAAACTGCTTTTATAATACCCAGAAATTTGAGGCGGTAAAACGCCTGGATAACTTTGCTTTGATAGAGTTTAAAAACTATTTGAATGATTATGGTAAATCTGTTTTTTCGCTCAGCAATGCAGCGGTTTCCGGATACCGGTCACATGTTTTGCCGCAGTTATTTGAAGGAAAAGCCTATGAGGATTCGAGCATGATTTTTATTTTAAACACATACTATCAGGAAGACGTGAGAGCCATATATGCCTACACGAAAACAGGAATCGGAGTCCATTTGGAAGGAACCCTAAAACTCAAAGAATTGAAATTGATGGAAACCCCAAAACAAATAAGTGAAACCCCTTTTATAGAAGCCATTTATGATGGATTGAAAATTGAAGGAACATTTGTTAACAGAGACAAAAGGATGCCTCTTTCTATTCCGTTTAGTGTAAAACAGCCTTGAAGCTTATTCAACACATAATTTTTCAGTATATTTATGGCCCTGGCTATCTATAATTTCAAGCCAGTAAATTCCTGATTTCAATTTCGAAATATCCACCTGCTGGTATAAACCGAAATCCTGTTGCAAACACAATTTTCCAGACAAGTCAAACAGCTCAATCCTGAAGGGGATGTTTTTGGGATTTTGGATGTTTATTAAACCATGGGCAGGATTAGGAAAAACCATTATTCCCGTATTATCAATGGGTTCAGAAATTCCGGTAAAAGCAGGATTATATACTACCTGAGCCGTTTTTAATATCCAATTTTCAGGATCCAGTTTTAAACTGCGAACACTGTCCTTAACACTCAATTCATACCATTCAGTTGCCTTATTCTGTTGCAAATAAATGGTGCTATCGCCATGAATGGTATTGATAACAAAAGGAACAGGTAGCTTAAATAAATTCGAAATATCCTGATTATTACTTTGCGAATTTTGAATAAACAATTTCCCTTTGCTGTATTTCCAGATTACATCAAATATCGGGTAACCCGTGCCATAGATCCATTGGTTAAAAAAGAAGGTATAATCTTTCCCGCTTTCTTTATTTACCAAATCCTTAAACGCCTCAGTTGTACAGGTTCCATTTCCGTAAATAGTCTGATAGGTTTTGCAAATAGTAAAGAATAAAGTATCGCCCAATAAATAATGCAATACATGTATGGCTGCTGCCCCTTTGTTATAGGACAAACTGCTGCTGAAAATACGTGACACATTTCCTGTATCCGTCACATAAACAGAACCGATACCCGATTTTGCAGTTGTTTGAATATCCGTTAACGTTTGGGAAGCCAAGGTAGGGATTAAATAATATTCTGCCAGGTATTCGCAATAGGTAGCAAAGCCTTCATTTAACCAGATATCTTTCCAGGTGGCACAGGTAACATTGTCGCCAAACCATTGGTGCGCAAGCTCATGCCCAACTAAACTAAAGCTAAAGGAGCCCAGACTGGTCATGGTTTGATGTTCCATTCCTCCCCCAAATGGCGCCATCACATGACCATATTTTTCCTTGTAAAATGGATACACCCCAAAGAGATTACTAAATAATTCTACCTGCGATTTGGTTCCATTAATAACATTTACGTTGTTGGTATAAGCCGATGGATTTGAATAAATATAGTGTTGAATTAATATGCTGTCGCTTAATTGTTTTGGTTTTGCAAAGGTGAGATATTGTTTGTATTGACCAACGGTTACCATAACCAGGTAATAATCTATGGGGTAATAGGTTTTCCATTCATATCGGTGTTTCCCATTTCCCACCGGTACAATTGCTTTTAATAATCCATTGCCCGCAGCTTTATTGGAAGTATCGGTTGTAATATTGATAAAAACAGAATCGATTTTGTCTTGCAAAGATTGCTTACAGGGCCACCATTCGTAAGCGCTATAGGGTTGACTCAGGCTCCAGGTAATCTGGTTGCCATAAGTTGGAGAAGCTTTGTTACTAAACCCATTTCCGATGGCAGCACTGGCATCGCTTGGAGGGGTTCCATGATAAAATATTTGAACGTCGGCCAAATTGTTCAGGCTCACGGCTTGATCCAGTTTAACATAGGCAACATCCGCTACTCTGTTTACAACAAGCTTTTGTTTTGCTGAACCTAAAACCGAATCAACGATCAGGTTTGCATGCAATTGAAAAACAAAAGTGTCGAGCTGTGCAATATTTGATTTGGCCAGTGTTCTAACATTACCCGAAATATAGGAACTGGTTCTTTCAACATTTACATTGAGCTGATGAAACACCACATCATATTTCTCCATCTGCTCCATTTGAGCATTACTGGCATTGGCTTTTTTATTTGCCTGGCCATACCCCTTGATTTTGCCATTACTACAGGGGTTTAGCACCTGGGCTGATATTTGTAATGTTAATAAACCACTCAGAATCAGTATTATATATTTCATTAGATTAAATTAAAAAGCTTCCCCTTTAAGGAATTTAGTTTTTAGAAGCGGACAAATCCGGTACCGTTCATCGTGTGTATCCTGATACATATTTTCCAGCGTTTCATATACATGTTTGATTCCAATAAGGTTAGCCCATTCAAAGGGTCCATAAGGATAATTGGTTCCTATTTTCATGCTGGTATCAATATCCGCCATGCTTGCGGTTCCTTCCTGCAGGGTATAGCACGCCTCGTTAATAATCATGAAAACAATGCGCGGGGTAACCATTCCAACCCGGTCGGAAACAATTTTATATGGCCAGTTAAATTGAGACATCAGATATTGCAATTCGTTCGCGTCATTGGGGTTGTATAATGAAATTTCGGCAAGGCTTCGTTTCAAAAATGTCGGCAAGGCATTTATTCCAAAAAGTTTACATTCAACTTTTCTTCCATAATCAAACGCTGCTTTAACCAATTGCTGTTTTACAGCACAAACAAATACCGGAATATTTTTTAATCCTGCGTAAAATTTGAGATTTTCTTTTTTTTCATCAAATTTGAGGTCAAATATTACCTGATAATCATGCACATTTGCACTCAGCATATCACTATCACCAATACATGTTAATTTATATGAGACATTTCCCAGCTTTTCTTTTAGTTCTTTTAACCGGTTATTTGACCCTATCGCCAGAATTTTCATATTCACAAAATCAAAAAATAAATAAAAACACAACAATCATGGAAAAAAGAATTATCACCAGCAAAAATGCTCCTGAACCTATCGGCCCTTACAGTCATGCTGTACTCATCAATAATACTTTGTATGTGAGTGGACAAGTTGCAAAGGATGTGCAAAGCGGCCAAATGATTCAAAGTGATATTAAATCTGAGACCCGCAAAGTAATGGAAAATTTGCAAGCTATTTTAACCGAAGCAGAAATGGATTTTACCCATGTGGTTAAAACCACCATTTATTGCGTTAATTTAGGAGATTTTGCTGCTATTAATGAGGTTTATGGAAGTTTCTTTAAAACCGATTTTCCTGCCCGCGAAACCGTTCAGGTAGTAAAATTACCCTTAGGAGCAAACGTTGAGATTAGCGTGGTTGCTATTAAGTAAATGGTAATAATGAACCAGGGCATCGCCAGATTTTTGGCAATTGTTTTTCATCCGGTTTTTGTAAATCTTCTAAATTTGTGCTTGTTGTTTACGCTATTTCCAACCCTAAGTCATGGCATACCGGCAAAGGCCCAATTGTTTTACATTTCTTTTATTTTTGTTGCTACAAGCATTATCCCCTTATTAACAGTTTTGGTTTTGCGATTAATAGGTAAAGTAAATTCAATCCTTTTGAACCAAAAACAGGAACGGAACATCCCTTATCTGACAACGATGTTGCTGTATTTTTTTGTCTATTTCAATTTTAATAAATACCCAACGCATCCATTAATCCTATCCTATATATTTGCCTGTATGGCCATTGTTGGATCGGTTATGTTGATTAATTTTTACACTAAAATCAGTATTCATTTAGCCACTTTGGGAGCCCTGGCCGGCCTGTTGGTTGTTTCCGGAAAACTTGCTGAATTTGATACCAGAATACTGCTCATTATCACCATGCTGATTAGTGGGTTGGTTGCCAGTGCCCGGGTATTTTCCAACGCTCATGAAGAAAGGCAGGTTTATTCCGGGTTTTTTCTGGGTTTTTTCTGGATGCTTTTGATTTTGTAAAAATTATTTTTATTAAACTATGAGTTTCGAAACAATAATATATGAGGTTAACAGTGGTGTAGCCACGCTCACTTTAAACCGACCTGAGGTTTTCAATGCGTTCAATGAGCAATTAAGCGCAGAGGTAAATGAGGCCCTAAAGCTATCTGCCAAAGATAAAAGCATCCGTGTTTTGGTTATTACCGGTTCTGGAAAAGCCTTTTGCAGTGGCCAGGATTTGAAAGCGATTGCAGGCAGCAAAGAAAGAAGCTTGAGTGAAAGTTTACATAAACGCTATAACCCGATGATAAAAGCCATAAAGAGTTTGCCAGTTCCCGTAATTTGCAGGTTAAATGGTGTTGCAGCAGGAGCAGGTTGTTCATTAGCCCTGGCTTGCGATATAATTGTCGCCTCTGAGGAAGCAACGTTAATTGAGGTTTTTGTTCATGTGGGTCTGGTTTTAGACTCCGGCTCTTCTTATTTTTTGCCTCGCTTAATAGGTTCAGCCAGAGCCTTTGAACTTGCTACAATGGGTTCAAAAGTTAGTGCTAAGCAAGCTTTTGAGTGGGGTATGATTAACCGGGTTGTAAAATCAGAGGATTTGGATATAGAAGTGGCAACGCTTACCCATTACTATGCAAATGCCCCCACAAAAGCAATTGCTTTGATAAAAAAAATGCTTAATAAATCGTTTCAGACCGATTTAGATACAATGCTTACTTATGAAACTTATTGTCAGGAAATTGCAGGAAAAAGTAATGATTATAAAGAAGGCATTTCTGCTTTCAATGAAAAACGCAAACCCAAATTTGCCGGAAATTAATTCCCTGCTCACCTTTATCCAAATTTCAAAATTTGTTAATTTTTTCTTATTTTTTCCAAAAAACGAAAAAATCTTTGTTTTTTTGAATAAAAATTATTATATGTAAAATTTTAATTATCAGACATCTAAGATTTATTATTTTCAAATAATAACGATAATTTAGTTTTTTCGAAATTATTTTTTATAACTTGTGAAACAAATTCAAAATATATGGCAATAACTATACCTAGTATTATGTTGGCTATTAAAGACGCCAGTAGTTGCGGAGCAGCAGTTAATATTGCTTCAAGCTTTGCCGGATTTTACAAATCTAGTTTACACTGTCTTGTTTTTGGAAATGAGGGGCAATTGGATGCCGCCAAATTTCCAAATATAAAAGTTTCTGTTACTAATTTGGGAGATGCAAATCCGCTTAAAGAAATAATAAAACAATACAAAGCCAGCGATGCTGATTTGCTGATTATTCCTACCAGTACCGGACCGGGAACCAATGGCTTGTTCACTTTTGCTGAGGCTAATAAAATTATTGATGCCATTGAAAGAATGGTGTTAACCGTTCCCTGCCTTGCCGATAATATGAATGTTACGGATATTGTTGTTCCGATTGATACTTCTTTCGAAACCCGTCAAAAAGTTCCTTATGCAGTTTCAGTTGCCATGGCCTGCAATGCTAAATTGCATATAATTGGGGTTTCAAACGATGCCGGTAAAGATTCTGAAGTAGTCATTAAAAATTATACCCGTCAGGTAAAAAATAATATTGAAGAAAAGGGACTGCCTTGTTCAATGGAGATCAGGCTTGGTGGAAATCCAACCAATCAAATAATAAATTATGCCAAAGACATAAAGGCAAGCATGATCTTAATTATGACCGAGCAGGAAACTAATTTTACTTCCTTCTTTACGGGGAAGTATTCCGAACAAATGATTAAAAATTCAACCATTCCTGTTCTATCTATACATCCCAAAGACTTAATTATCAGCGACGCAAGGTTGTAACTTGACTTTTGCCGATTCATTTAAAGCACTTTTTCGCGATTTTTTCCGTTTGATTTCTGTTTAGAACCAGTGCCCGTAAGTATGGCAAATACTGAAGTTGAATGCTTATCCAATAAATATATTTCAAAAGTCATTTAAAACTAATTTATACTGAATAATGTTATAATTTGTTATAAACACTTAATTTTGCAGACTTTATAAAACCAATGTTAACTCAAGCTTTCGAAGCGGTGCTTATTATTTTTTGAAGATGAAAATTAATGCAGGGCCTTATTTAGAGAAAATCAATTACCCTTCCGACTTAAGAAAAGTTGCCGAAGAAGATTTGGTTAAGGTTTCGGCTGACCTCAGGCAATACATTATTGATATGGTGAGCGTTTATGGAGGTCACTTTGGTGCAAGCCTTGGGGTGGTTGAACTAAGTGTAGCCTTGCATTATGCTTTCAATACACCAAACGACCAATTGGTTTGGGATGTGGGTCATCAGGCATACGGACATAAAATTTTAACCGGCAGAAGAGCTTTTTTTCATACAAACCGCTTATACAAAGGCATTTCAGGATTTCCAAAAAGGAGCGAAAGCGAATTTGATGCTTTTGGTGTTGGGCATTCCTCTACCTCCATATCGGCTGCCCTGGGAATGGCCGTTGCCTCTAAGCTAAAAGGAGAGCATGATAGACAACATATTGCTGTTATTGGCGATGGGGCTTTAACCGGTGGAATGGCTTTTGAAGGCTTAAACCATGCTGGTGTTGCCAATGCAAATATTATTGTGGTTTTAAATGATAATTGTATGAGCATTGACCCCAATGTGGGTGCACTAAAAGAGTATTTAACAGATATTACTACCTCGCCAACCTATAATAAATTTAAAGATGACGTGTGGAAAGCACTCGATCGCTTAAAAAAGCTGGGGCATGTTTCACAAGATATTATTTCAAAAGTTCATGATACCTTAAAGGGAGGTTTACTGCGGCATAGTAATTTATTTGAAGCACTTGGTTTCCGGTATTTTGGTCCGGTTGATGGCCACGATGTGAATCACCTGGTAAAAATATTCAATGACCTGAAGAAAATTCCGGGTCCGAAATTATTACACTGTATTACTGTTAAAGGAAAAGGCTTTGCCCCTGCCGAAAAAGATCAAACCAAATGGCATGCCCCCGGATTATTTGATAAAGTGAGCGGAGAAATTTATAAATCAGCGTCCATTGTCGCTCACCCACCCAGGTATCAGGATGTATTTGGTCATACTTTGGTTGAACTGGCTGAAATGAATTCGAAAATTATTGGCGTTACGCCCGCCATGCCAACAGGCAGCAGCATGAATATTATGATGAAGGCCATGCCTGATCGCGCTTTTGATGTGGGTATTGCCGAACAACATGCAGTTACTTTTAGTGCCGGTATGGCAACTCAAGGCATGATTCCTTTTTGCAATATTTATTCCACTTTTATGCAACGCGCATTCGATCAGGTGGTGCATGACGTGGCTTTGCAAAACTTACATGTGGTATTTTGCATGGATCGTGCCGGCCTGGCCGGAGCAGATGGCTCCACACACCATGGCATGCTCGATATTCCTTATATGCGATGCGTTCCCAATATGGTTGTTTCGGCACCCATGGATGAGGTTGAACTTCGAAACCTGATGTATACCGCAACCCTTGAAAAAAATGCGGGTCCGTTTTCCATCCGTTACCCGCGTGGAAACGGTGAGAAGATTGACTGGAAGCAGCCATTTACTGAATTGGTTGTAGGAAAAGGTCGCAAAATTAGAGAAGGGAATGATTTTGCAATTTTATCTTTTGGTACCGCAGGAAATCTCGCAGTAACCGCCTTGAACCGATTAGCCAAAGAAGAAATATCCGGTGCACATTACGATATGCGTTTTGTAAAACCCTTGGATGAAGCGCTTTTGCATGAAGTATTTACTAAGTTTCAACATATCATTACGATAGAAGACGGCACCATAATGGGTGGATTTGGTTCAGCCGTATTAGAGTTTATGGCTGATCACCATTATAACTCAAATATAGTACGAATGGGCATGCCTGATAAGATTATTGATCACGGCGAACAATCTGAATTATATACCGAGTGCGGCTTTGATGCCGAAGCCATCCAGGCCAAAGTAAAATTGGTAATCGGGAATCGGGAATCGGTAGTGAGAAGGTAATCGGTAGAAGAAAGGTAATTGGTATTTGGGCATCTTTAGTTACAACAATTCAACAAAAATAATTTAATATTCTATTTTCCACCGCGCAATTGTTGTCCTGAATATTCTATAAATCACTGGCAACCCCGATATCCTAATTTCGTTTAGTATAAGAAATCAATTCTTATTAGGCATTAATTCTTTGAGGTAATTTGGGCAAAAATCGAATCCATTGGGCCATTCAATCCCTCCACCAACATCAATGCTGACTTTTCTAAAAAAATCAGGGTCAATTAATGGTGCACTTATGCCCTTTCCAATAAAAGGTTGGAAGTTTATAATTTTGGTTTCTCCGTCCTGAAAACTAACCCAAATATTCTTTTCTTCAAGTACCTTTATTTCAACTACCTTGTTCATTATTATTTAGGTTAGTGGTTCTATTTTATTGATTTCTTTCTTTTCTGAAGCAAGTTGCCAGTCCTCCAATAATTCTTCTCTGTGTAAGTATGCCCAGTACAAGGGCATGTGCCCGTGGAGGAAGTGATCCATTAATTAAGTAATTAAAAAAACTTGCAACATTCATAAATTATGCAAGGGTCACAGTCAGTATGCCGCTTTACTTTGTCAGCTTTGCTGCCAGGTAAAATAAATTAGCAATACCCGCTCTCTGATTACCGATTACCGCGTCAGCTTACCGATTACCGGTTTCCATGTCAGCTCACCGTTGTACCCACATCCTCGCCATTACAAACCTTTAAAAAGTTTCCTTCTTGGTTCATATCAAAAACTACAATTGGCATTTTGTTTTCCTGGCAAAGGGTAATGGCAGTCATGTCCATCACATTTAATCCCAGCTCATACACCTTTTCGAAAGAGATGTTATGGAAGCGGGTAGCATTTGGGTCTTTCTCCGGATCTGCCGAATAGATCCCATCTACACGGGTGCCTTTCAAAACTAAGTTGGCCCCAATTTCTACTGAACGCAAAGCGGCGGCTGAATCGGTCGTAAAATAAGGGTTTCCGGTACCGGCGCCAAAAATTACTACGCGTCCTTTTTCTAAGTGCCTAACGGCACGGCGCCTGATAAAAGGTTCGGCAATTTGCTCCATGTGTATGGCCGTAAGCAAACGCGTTTTTATTCCCAATTTTTCAAGTGCTCCCTGCAGTGCCATGGAATTGATAACGGTGGCCAGCATTCCCATATAATCGCCCTGGGCCCGCTCAACCAAGCCTCCGGCAACTCCCTGAACCCCTCTGAAAATATTGCCGCCACCAATTACAATGGCAACTTCCACTCCGGCATCAACCACCAATTTTACGTCTTTGGCATATTGCTCCAGAATTTTTGGGTCAATACCATATTGCATGCTGCCTAACAAGGCTTCGCCGCTAAGTTTTAAAAGAACACGCTTATATTTCATAATTGATTTGGAAAATTAGAAGATTACAAGATTACAAGATTAGAAAATTACGGAACTGGTTCGGGTCAAAAATAGAATTATTTTCAGGCTAAAATCAAAAAATGGACAAAAAAAATCCTCTCAAGCGATTGAGAGGATTTTTTAAGATTATAAAGAGAGTCGTTTAAAGCTTTTCACTGTTAAGCCTTTTTCGACGCCTTCGAGCATTTGGCCAATGGTTTTGCTGCTGTCTTTCACAAACTCCTGGTTCAATAAGGTTGCGTCTTTATAAAACTTGCCCAATTTACCCTGAGCAATTTTTTCTAACATCGCTTCCGGTTTGCCTTCCTCACGGGCTTGTTCGATTCCAATCGCAATTTCGCGTTCGATAACGCCCGGATCTACATCTCCTTTATCCACTGCTATTGGGTTCAGCGCTGCAATTTGCATCGCTACATCCTTACCTGCAATGAAATTAGTTTCGGTAGGAGCGGAATTAAGGGATACCAAAACACTCAGGCGGTTTCCGGCATGAATATAAGCAATGATATTTTCTCCTTCCATGATTTCGTAACGAACCACGTCAATTTTTTCTCCGATTTTTCCTACTTGTTCGGTAATCTTATCGGCAACGGTTAATCCTTCCATGCTCATGGATCTGAGTGCTTCAATGCCGGATGCTTTATTTGCCAAAGCGATATCGGCCAGTTTATGGGTGAAAGCTACGAAATCAGCATTTTTGGCTACGAAATCTGTTTCACAACTCAACTGAACGATCACACCCAGTTTGTGATCGGCCGAAACTTTTGCAATAATTGCACCTTCTTTTGCCTCCCGATCGGCACGATTGGCAGCAATTTTTGTTCCTTTTGTACGCAAAAAGTCAATGGCACCGTCGAAGTCGCCATTTGTTTCCTGTAAAGCTTTTTTGCAGTCCATCATCCCTGCGCCGGTCATTTGGCGAAGTTTATTTACTTCTGCAGCAGTAATACTCATATTTATTTGATTTAAATTTTAATGAAAAACTATTAATTAGTGTCTGTCCATTTAGTCAAGAGTCTGAGCTAGAATGTTCACTGGTTAGGCATTCAAAGTCACTAAAAAGCACAGTGTGCTGGTGTACATAAGCATTTTTAGGAACGAGAATAACGCAGACAGACGAATGGCTTTCTGTTTTATGCTTCTTCCTTTTCAGCAATCGTCTCTTTATCAGCAGATTCTTCTTTTTCGCGTTTGCGTTCAGCCAAACCTTCAATGATGGAATCGGTGATGTAACGGGTAATCAGGGTAATTGATTTTGCTGCATCATCATTTGCCGGGATAGGAAAATCAACAACTGTTGGATCGGAGTTGGTATCCACAATGCCAAAAGTAGGGATGTTTAACTTGGTGGCTTCGGCAACTGCAATATGCTCGCGTTTGATATCCACGATTAACAAGGCAGCAGGCAAGCGGTTCAGGTCGGAGATCCCGCCTAAAACTTTTCTCAACTTAACTTTTTCGCGTTCGATCATCAAACGTTCTTTTTTGTTGATGTTCACATAGGTGCCATCCTGAGAAAGCTTTTCGAGCGTTTGCATTTTTTTGATGCTTTTTCTAACGGTTCCGAAATTGGTTAGCATACCCCCTAACCAACGGTCGCAAACGTAAGGCATGTTAACGCGTTTCGCTTCGTTTTCCATAATTTCTTTTGCTTGCTTTTTAGTAGCAACATAAAGAATTTTACGGCCCGATTTTACAATGTTTTTGATAGCTTGGGCGGCCTCCTCTAATTTTACAGCAGTTTTGTGTAAATCGAGCAGGTGGATTCCGTTTTTTTCCATAAAAATATATGGGGCCATCTTAGGATTCCATTTGCGGGTTAAGTGACCAAAGTGCACTCCCGCTTCCAGCAACTCTTCGTGCGTGATTTTTGACATAGAAATATATAATTCTGATTAACGTTTTACGAATTGGAAACGTTTACGAGCCTTTTTCTGACCCGGCTTTTTACGTTCAACCATTCTGGGGTCGCGGGTTAATAAACCTTGCTCTTTCAACAAAGGCTTTAATTCGGCATTGTGTTTAACCAAAGCACGTGCAACCGCTAATTTAATGGCATCTGCTTGTCCGGTTTGCCCGCCACCATCAACATGAACCGTTGTATCAAACTGGCCGGCGGTACCGCTTACCTCAAATGATTTGACTACAGCGATCTGCAGGTTTAGGGTAGGGAAATAATTTTTATAATCTCTCTTGTTAACGGTCATATTTCCTGTTCCGGGTGTCATATACACACGGGCAACAGCCGTTTTTCTTCTTCCTAATGCGTTATTCACTTCCATTTCTTAGAATTTAAGTTCTTTGGGTTGTTGTGCTCCGTGTGGATGTTCAGCGCCGGCATATACATGCATGTTGCGGAATAAATCGGAACCTAATTTGTTTTTTGGCAGCATTCCTTTGATCGCATGCTCAACGATATAGGTTGGACGACGAACCAAAATGTTTTTTGCCACTTCGAATCGTAAACCACCCGGATATCCTGAATAGAATTTGTATTCTTTGTCATTCAGTTTGTTGCCGGTGAAACGAATTTTATCAGCATTGATAATAATCACATAATCACCACAATCGGCATGCGGAGTGAATGATGGCTTATGCTTGCCACGTAAGATATTGGCAACTTTGCTGGCAAAGCGACCTAATGTTTGTCCTTCAGCGTCAATTACAAACCAGCTTTTGGTGATGCTGGCCTTGTTGGCTGAAATTGTTTTGTAACTTAATGCGTCCACGCTTATACAGTTTTATTATAGGGGTTGCAAAAGTAGGGGAACCTTTTGGAATTCACAACTAAATGTTCAAAATTTCTCTTTTCGGCCTAAAAGGTTTGCAAGTGTAAGCTTTTAAGATGATTAAGAGTGTATTAGAATGCCCCCTTTCTGACTGGTTTGGAAATTGTTGAAGAAAATTTAAGAAATTTGTTATAAAAATGTCAACTTAAGTTATATTTGGTTTGAAATTGAGTTCTGTCATTCGGTTGTCATTCGGTTGTTATTCGGTTGTTATTCGGTTGTCATTCGGTTGTCATTCGGTTGTCATTCGGTTGTCATTCGGTTGTCATTCGGTTGT
>CAYHCF010000023.1:4627-52691 GCA_964355075.1 uncultured Chitinophaga sp. | reverse complement strand
AATGCATCCGGGAGAATTGTTTTGAACCTGCTTAACCAATTTCTGACCGGAATTTGAGTATTTCGAACTACCCTTGATTTTTTTAATATTTCCCATGAAAAGTATTTTTCAACCCGGTTTTATTGGGTATTCGTTTTTGTTTTGTTAATATTGTTCTTTATTAGGTTCCTGGCATCCCGATAAAAACTATAATAGATGAAATTTTATGGTTGAAAAATCTGCTGCAATAGAAACTGCAAAAGCATTTGTGCTTTTTTGTGTAAAAACCGGGTTACCGGTTAATGAAGCATTTCTTTTTGGTTCATACTCCAAAGGTGAGCAAAGACAATACTCGGATATTGATGTGGCGTTGGTATCAGATGTTTTTACAAATAATTTTATTGAAAACAATCACAAAACAGCATTACTCAATTATCAATTTCCTGATATCGAAGTACATCATTTTAATACCGATGATTTTAAAAAAGAATCTTCTTTTAAAAATGAAATTAAACGTACCGGGATTAAAATTTACAGCCATGTATAAACTCGAATTAAAATTAAAACAACAGACTCCTATCATTCATTTTCAGCATGAGCAGGATGGGGATAAACAAAGGTATTTTTTGAAAATTCAATTATTTTTTTAAAATAAGATTGTTGATCCAATCATTCAGGAATAGTAGATATAAGAGGCTGTTTTGCTTCAATGGGAAAAAGATTTTTTAAATCAATTTTGACAATACAAAACCAAAAAATCAGAATTTTATTTATCTTTGATTTATGTTAATTGAAAGAACCACAAAAGAAGTAATAATAAGATTGCCGGCCTCCATAGATACTGAAGACCTTCAGGATTTTCTAGACTATGCCAGGTACAAAGAATTAACCTCAAAATTTAAGGTATCTCAAAACGAGGTCGACAAAATAACTGCTCAGGTAAAAAAGAACTGGCTGGCAAAGAAAAAAGCCGATCTGAAAAAGTGAAAGTAATTGTTGATACCAATATTGTTTTTAGTGCTATCCTAAATACAAAGTCGAGAATTGGGAAAATTCTTATCAATTCAAAAGACCATTTCCAATTTTACTCCTGCGATTTTTTAAAATCCGAAATTTACGAACACCGGAATAAAATTCAAAAATTAACCATGTTATCCGAAAGGGAGGTATTAGAATTAGAGTCGGTGGTTATTGAAAACATTACCTTCATTAATGAAGGTTTGATACCTCAAAAACTGACATCCTCAGTCGAAAAACTTCTAAAAGATATTGATTTGGCCGATGTTCCTTTTGTGGCATTAACCAAAGAATTAAATGGTAAATTATGGACAGGCGATAAAAAGTTAATTGCTGGATTAAAAGTTAAAAATTTTACAGACACAATCACCACTTTGGAATTATCAAACCTTCTTGATGAACTTGAAGGATAAATTCATTTAAACCTTTAAGTCGAAATCGCATCATTTTAGACCTTTCTTTTATAAAATCTTATAAACTGATTTTACAATTGAACCATTACCTCCTACTCCTTCCAAACGCTTGGAAACAGCATATAGGCAAGGGCCACGATCATGGCATTTAATACCAGTAATACCAACAAATCTTTATAGATCAATCCTGCATCTATGCCGTCCATGGCTCGTTTGCAGGCTTTAATTAAAATTAATAATAAAGGAATAATGATGGGCAAACTTAATACCGGCATCAGTAAATTGCTGTTACCTGCTTTGGAAGCAATGGCCGACAGCATCGTAAAAGTAGCCGCAAATCCAATGCAACCCAGCAAAGTAGCTGCTGCATATAAGGGCATATTTTGAACCGGATTGCCCAATAAAGTACCGTATGTTATCAAACAAATTATAGCCAATAACAGGTTGAGCAGTGCATTGTAAATAAACTTTGCCAGCAATAAATTCTGGGGTTTTACAATGGCGTGGTAATACAAATTCCGGCCCTTCCCCTCCCCGATGAAACTTTTAGCGATGGCATTCACCGAAACAAACAGCATCACAATCCAGAATACACCATTCCAGGTTGGATTATTTAACATTTTTACCGACAGGTAAACAATAAAAACCGAGGATAAAACCTGCAATAAAATTCCATTCAAGGCGTAACGCTGACGCCATTCGGTGGTTAATTCCTTTTTTACCAATTTTAAAATCTGTGGGTTCAAACCGTTTATTTAATGTGTTAAAAAATGATAGCTGTACTAATTGCCTTTTATAAATTTTACTGCATAACTCCCGGATTCGGTTTCCACCTGTAACTGATAAAATCCTTCCTTCAGATTTGAAACATCAAAGTCTGATTGTGGAACCTGCAAAATCAGCCTCCCGCATTGATCATATACCTTGCAGGAATAAACCGGTAAATCGGATTGGATATGGACGAAAGAATTTGCAGGATTTGGATATACGCTGACAGAAGAATTTCCTGTAAGGTTTTCAATGCCCGCCGGAATTTGAATAGTTGTTAATTTCTTCCAGTTATAAAAGGCATAAACCGGAAAATGATCGGAAGTATTATTTGAGAAATTACTTACATAAGTCCCGGCATCATCAAATACCCTTGCCGAATTTTTGAAATAAAATGAATCCAGTGTTTTTGACTGCAGGATGTGATCAATCATGGCTGTACCAAAAGCATAAGATTTTTTACCCACATCGCTAAGCTCTTTGCTTGGAAAAGTATATGCGGCATCCAATAAACTTTTATAGGGAGTTGTTATTCCATTATAAATGGATACGGAAAGATCGTCGTTCCAATCTCCCAAAATCAAAAACTTTTTGCCAACCAGATTTTGTTCTACATAAGTTTTTAAAGCTCCTGCAGCATTCATGCGCCGGTTGTAGGACTCTAATCTTCCGGCATCGGTACTTTCAGTTTGCGCCTTCATATGAACCACAATAATAAACAAGGTATCTGTTTTTGAACCTCCTTTGGTTTTCAAACAAACCTGTAGCGGTGGTCGGGTACCGAAATTATAACTCTGACTTGGTAATACATTTAGCGTATTCACGCCAATCACATCAAACATGGATTTTCTCCAAAACAATCCCATTTTTTGAGTGGCCGAAAAAGTAGAGATATAGGTCTCGTATTTTGATGAAACCTCATTGCTTAAAGTATTGTAGGTATTGATATTGCTGATTTCTTCCAAAGCCAGCAAATCAAATTCTGTTTGCATCATCAGTGCTTTTACATTGTTATATTGTGTGGTTTCATCCGTTGGTCCGTAGCTAATATCTCCAAACCATTCCAGATTCCAGCAGGCAATATCCAATAATGTGTCATTGCCCAATTTTGGAAAGGTTTGCGCATATCCCTGAAAAGGTATAATGAAAACAATATAGATCAGAACCCTAATTTTGGCCATTTAATTTACTGAATTGAATAGCCAAAGATAAGCAGTAAATATAAATCCCAAAGTAAAAATAGTTTGGCTTCTTAGGCAGGTTCCCGCTTATTTTATTCTGTACAAAAATAATTGCGATCCTTTATCTCCATAGATCAGACAGTCATCCGTATCAAAGAATAATTTTCCAATGGAGTATGGTCCATTTATCTGCATTGGGAATGGCGTAACAGCCTTTCCATTTGCATCTTCCAGATTAAGTTTCTGCCCTGCCACATCAAAATAACTTATTTTATAGGTTCCCCCAATATTGATCCATTTAATATTCTGTAAAGTACTGTCACTAAATGATTTTTGATAGATTGTTTTGTCGCTTTCGTCTCTGACTAATACCTTGTTTTTAGCTAAGAACACGTTATATACCAAACCACTGCCATTAAAAACAGATTTAAAAGTTAAATAATCTGGCAAATCGATTTTTTTAATCTTCTTCGATTTCCCTGATTCATATTGAATACGGTAAAAGAAATTAGAGTCCATTGCTAAAATCAATATTTTGCCAGTATCCAGATTTGCCAATTGATAATCCAGCCAATGAAAATTAGAATCCAAATTAATTTCATCGAACTTTTGACCCTGGATAGTATAAAAAGATAATTGTCCCTTTTCATTTAAATTGCATAATAAAGGTTTGGTTCCAAGCAGGATATTAGATAACGGTGATTTCAAATTAGGCCAGACGTCTTTTGGGTTCCAATTAGGCAGCAGGCGCCCCTGAGCTGAATAACCTGATATCTTATAATAAATTCCGCTTGCAAAAATCGAGTAATTTCCATCTTGATTGAAATCACAAACATTTACCGGATATTTAGTCCCAGTTGGAATCCATACAGGCCACCCTGACAAATCTTTACCATTTTCATCTATCATATATACAGAGCGGGAAGTATTAAAAACATACTGACTTCTATCGTTATGCAAAAGATCAATTTCGGTAAATGGAGAGATTATCTTTTGATCCATTTTCCGTTTCCATAAAATTTTCCCTTCTTTATCAATCATGTATAATTGAAAAAGTGCATCCTGAACCATAATAACCTGAATCGCCATTGATTTTTTGAATACAACAACCGGATCAATAAGTAAAGTAGAATCCAGCTTAATAGCCCATATTTGCTCAGTTTTATCAAATTTGTTAAGGTTGAATTTAATAGAAATCTGACTGGCAAATACTTTATCCAGGCTGCCCGCAAACTGAAATCCGATCCATTGCGCCCGCTTGATCGTTTCCATATTTTGGGTAAAAAGACTAAACCATTCTTTATCTAAATAACTAAGCGTATGTTTCGCTGCGTGGTCATTGTTGATAAGCAATTCAAGGTTACTTTGTGCAGCAAGGTTTTCTTCAAACTCCTGAAATGATTTTGATTCGCTTAATAGGCTTTTCTGATCCCACTTTTGTTGAAGTGCATTTAAAATCTGAACATTATTGGCAAAGAAAAAATATCCCTGGTGTTTCAGGTAATAGAGTGCCTCCTGACCCTCAAATAAATCGGTAAAAAAGTATTTAAACGCATTCCCCAGATAAGCCTTCTTTACCAAACCAAAAGTATCAGATTGAGTGCTGAGCGAATCGTTAGCATATTTGTTCTTAAAAGATTGGTCCATTTGATCCAGTATTTGTTCAAACCCCTTTTGATCCGATATTTCAATTGCGGTTATAAAACAACTGTCTTGCATTATCCCGGGTTCATCCAGGGAAAATAAGGAAACACTATTCCCAAATTTAGCAAGCATTTTTTCGGAAAATTTAATTTGCAAATTGGTTTCAATACTATCCACATATTTTTTATACGGGATTAATAAATTTTTGCCTGACAAATATTCATGCACATTCTTAAACCAAGGTACATATCCATTATAATTAAATGAAAAGCAAAAATTGATTGCTTCAGGCAATAGTGGGATTAAGTTGTTTTTAACAGGAGCCTGACTGTTTAACAAATCTAAAAGCTGAAAATTGGTCTCATGTGTCTGAGCCGCCCCATTTAACAGAACATATTCATCTTCAATTTTAACCGTGTAGACAGATTTTTCACCGAAGCTCCCCAGCAAATTAAATTTATCAGACAAATTTTCGTTGGTTCCCGATTTTAATAAATCAGGTATATTTTTATAATTGATATAAACCGATAATCCATCACCGCTTTTATTTACAAAAGACAGCGGATCCTTTTCGGGCAAGCCAACATTTATTTTATTTAGTTTCACCAAACTTAATTCAACAAGGGATCCATCAAAAGAAAACATCATGAGTTTACTTTTGAAAGCAATACTGAATTGTGTTTCCTGCTTAAAATCGGTGATGTCAAATATTTCCTGGTTATTGAATTTTCGTTTTGATATTTTAAACCTGTTGGGGAAATTGGTCTGGAAAAAACTTAAAAAATTCTCGGGATTTACCTCATCAAGGGTTTGAACGGCCATGAAAAACGCAACACTTTTATTTGAAAATGAATGTATAGAATATACGGCCTGACCCTTTTTGAACCAATCTCCTATTTCATTTTTTTGAAACAGACTATCCAAATAGCGTATTTTATCAAAAGCCAAAGTTATTTTACTATTCAGAAAAAGTCTTTGAATAAATGTGTGATCAGCAAGATTATCAAAAACCTCGTTGCTATGCTTAGCTTCAATAATAATGGCAGCATTGTCGGGTACAATTTGAATGGGATTGATGTTTTTATTATCAATATTAGAGACAAATTTGTACAATCCAAAGGCTAAACCAATGGCAATGGCTACACTTAATATACTGATTAGTTGCTTATTCATTTATGAGAAGTCAAAATTATATTGGATTTATCTAATTATCCCTTTAATTTGTCAACAAAACAACCTACTTTCCTATGAAGCATACACATAGAATTTACGCACGTTTAGGATTCCTGCTATGTGCACTGGCAGTTATTTTTGGAGCTTTTGGCATTCACATTTTACGGGAAATGATTGGTGATACCGAACTAAATACTTTTGAAACCGGGGTTCGGTATCAAATGTTCCATTCATTGGCCATTATTGTGCTGGCTTTGGCACATCGGAAATTTGATGAAAATAAACTGGATTTGGCGATGGCCTTGTTTATGGCCGGCATCCTGATTTTTAGCGGTAGCCTCTATTTGTTGGCCACGCGTAGCATTTGGGGTGACGATTCGTATAAAATCATTGGAGCCCTTACCCCCCTGGGAGGCATTTGTTTTATTTCTGGCTGGCTTATGTTATTCTTTAAAGGATTTCTACCCATCGAAGAAAAAATTGAAACAAGCACTTCCGAAGTTTCCGAAAGACGTCACAAACACCGTCACCGTTCGCATTCTGATAAAAAGGATAAAGAATAAATAATCGGCTGATTTCGTTTGGCTTTTTGAACAAAGCCCGGAAACCCTAAAAACAGAAAATGGTGAATTCATAGTAATCCAACTTGATGAAAAAATATATTATTTTATTATTCCTGAATATTTTCGCTTTTACATCCATTTTAGTGGCACAGGACATTCCCTTTTCAGGGACAAAAAACAAAAAAGCAGAATATTATTTTGGAGAAGCACTGAAGACTTTTCAATTACAGGATTATTTAAAAACTCAAAATTGGCTGGATAAGGCCGTTGCCATAGACCTTGTTTTTATTGATGCCTTTATGATGATGGCGGAGATGAAAAGCAATGATGATAAATATGATGAGGCTGTAAGGTTATACGATAAAATCATCTCCATCGATTCCTTGTTTCCAATGAGTTATTATGGGAAAAGCAAGGTGAACTTTAAGCAAAAAAAATATGAGGAGGCTTTAAGCAACGCAGAAAAGTTTTTGACTTATCCCGATTATTACGCTAAAAAAGAACAGATTACGGTGATTAAAAACAATGCCGATTTTGCAAGAAAGGCTATTCTCTCCCCTGTTCCTTTTAAACCGGTTAATTTAGGTACAAATATTAATTCATCCGACAATGAATACTTTCCGGGAATAACAGCGGATGACCAAACACTCATTTTTACCCGCCTTATAGATGGCCGTGACGAGGAATTTTATGTAAGTCGTAAATTAAACAATGCATGGAGTTTGTCAGAAAACATGGGTTCACCCATCAATACCGAAAGAAATGAAGGTACCGTTTCCTTATCATCCGATGGCCAATATATATTTTATACTGCCTGTAACAGGCCGGGTGCCCAGGGAAGTTGCGATCTGTTTATATCGAAGCTCGATGGATATACCTGGTCGGAGCCGAAAAATCTGGGAGCCCCTGTTAATACAAGTGCCTGGGAGACTCAGCCTTGTTTAAGTTTTGACGGAAGGACTTTGTATTTTGGCAGTAATCGCGGGGGTGGTTTTGGCAACTCCGATATCTGGTACACTACTTTTAAAAACGGCAGATGGACTCCACCGGTAAATTTGGGTCCCGAAATAAATTCTTCCGGAGATGAGCAATCGCCCTTTATCGCGAAAGATGATAATACTTTATACTTTAACAGCGATGGACATCCCGGAATGGGTGGAGTTGATCTATTTGTTTCCAGAAGAGCTCCCGATGGACGTTGGCAAAAACCCAAAAATATGGGTTATCCCATTAATTCAGATAAAGATGAAACCTGCCTGATTATCGCCTCCAACGGGAAAGATGCCTATATGGCCAAAGAAGGGGAAGATAGCCATGGAGGATTGGATATTTACAGCTTTGAATTATACGAAGAAGCTCGTCCGCAAAAAACAGGTTTTATAAAAGGAGTCATTTTTGACGCTATTTCAAAAAGAAAATTAAGTGCAAAAATTGAATTAATTGACCTGGAATCGGGGAAAACAATTATTGAATCCTACTCCAATAAATTAAGTGGCGAGTTTCTCATCTGTCTGCAGGGCAATAAAAATTATGCGCTCAATGTGAATAAAGAGGGTTATTTATTTTATTCCGAAAATTTTTCGTTAAAAAATCAAAGTGCAGTCGATCCCCTGGTATTGAGCGTGCCGTTGCAACCTATTTCTGCCGGTGCGAAGATCGTTTTAAAAAATATTTTCTTTGATTCAGATAAATATGTGCTTAAAAAAGAATCCATGGTAGAACTGGGAAAATTGGTTAATTTTTTAAATAACAATCCAAAAATAAAAATTGAAATAGGTGGCCATACAGATAATACCGGTGATCCCAAAAAGAATCTTATCCTGTCGGGCAACAGGGCAAAAGCGGTGATTGATTATTTAACGGCAAATGGCATTGCAGCTGTGCGTTTAAGCTCAAAAGGTTATGCCGAAACGCAGCCTATTGCCGATAACAAAACTCTGGAGGGCCGGGCTTTAAACAGGCGCACTGAAATTAAAATTATGTTGTAGAGTGATTTGCACGCATTGAAAACTCCTTCCATTACTTTAATACAATTTCATTCCGGCTCAGATATAGAAACAAGCGGGTAAATTTTAATGAAACGGTGAATCTTTTTCCTTTGAAAGCGTTTTATAAACGAAGAAATCAACCCATTTTGGAAGAAATTTATTGACAAAAAAACTGGTTTTACAAAGTAAAGTTAACAACTCCGATTTTTTTCTTTTTTGAACCATGAGTATTAACCGTTCTGCAACAATATTAGCCGGCATCAGTTTGCTTTCATCGATCGGACTTTCACCTTGTGGGAAACCTTTTGCATTTAAGGCGACCTTTCGGATATTGGATGTGGTATATCCGGGACTCAAAACACCTATATGCAAACCGGTTTTTCTGTTTTCGATTCTCAATGCTTCCATAAATCCATTCAATGCGAATTTTGAGGCAGAATAAGCTGTACGTCCGGGCAGACCTTTAAATCCGGCAAAAGAACTTAATGAAATTAAGCTGCCTTTTTCTTTAAGAAGAAAAGGTAAGGCATATTTGCTGCAATAAACAGCACCCCAAAAATTAACATCCATTACTTGTTTAATAACAGCCAGGTTGGCATCTTCAAACAAGGCGCGCATAGTTATTCCTGCGTTATTTATTAATACATGTATGGCTCCGAAATGATCTATTGTTTCATTGATCAGGCGGATGCAATCGATTTCCAAGGTAACATCGCATTGAACACAAATAACCTGGGCTCCAAATGACTCCGCTTTTAGCTTAACTTCATTTAACTTATCAATGTTTCTGGATGCAAGAACCAATTTAGTCTGGTATCGGGCAAAAGCGTACGCACAAGCCTCTCCAATGCCAAAGGAAGCTCCTGTTATGATAATTGTCTTACCTTTCAGATCCATTATAGGGTATTTGAAATACAAGCGTGTCCTAAATAAACAACCGACAGGTTATTTCTTCCAAAAAATCTCTGATCCTACGGGTGGAATTTCAGCAAAGTCAATCTCCATTCCGTCCAGAGTTTCATCAATGGCATCTTCTAAATATACACTCATCACCATGGCTTCATTTTGCCAATTGTCATCAATTGCACCTTTATACACCAGTTCGCGTTTGCGGTTAAATAAAAACACCTCCGGATTAACTTTTGCACCAAATACTTTTGCGATTTCCTGAGTTTCGTCCAGTAAATATAAAAAATTGCGCTCTGCCAACCCCAAACGCTCAGCTACAAATTGCATTTGTTCAAAACTATCTTCCGGAGATTGGATGGAATCGTTTGAATTAATTCCCACAATCCCAAAGCTATCATCCTCGTATCTCTCAAATATCTTTAACAAGCGCGGTCCATATGCCTTAGAAATGGGTGAACTATTACAGGTAAAAATTACTGCAAGTGCGTATTTATCAGCATAATCATAGTGGGTATAAAATTTTCCATCGAATCCTTTTAGCTTAAATGAAGGTAGTTTGTCTCCTATTTTTAACATATTATGGTATGATTTGAATGGCAAAATAAATAATTAAGATGTGAAATGCGCAAAAAACTTGTTTGCCAAATGCGAAAACTTAAACTTATTTCGTGGCGTATGCAGGTAATAGAAGTAATTAATTTTTCTGAGGGTAAGACTTTTTTAAAGTTTCCTAAGGTTCTATACCACGATAATCCAGATTGGGTTTGTCCATTAGACAAAGATATCAATGAAATTTTTGACAGGAAATTAAACCCTTATTTTGATCGTGGTGATGCAAAAAGATGGCTTTTACTAAATTCAGAAGGTACCCCAATTGGCAGAATTGCGGCCTTTTACACCTTTATAGATACAAATAATATTGAGCTCAAAACCGGTGGGTTTGGATTCTTTGAATGTATTAACGACCAGAACGCGGCTAACCTTTTATTTGAAACGGCTAAAAACTGGTTAACTCATCAGGGTTTTTATGGAATGGATGGCCCCCGTAATTTTGGTGAAAAAGATAAATTCTGGGGTTTGATGGTTCAGGGTTTCAAGAACCCTTCCTATCAGGAAAATTTTAACTTTCCGTATTATCAATCCCTGATGGAAAACTATGGATTTAAAAGAATATTTGAACAAACCACTTCGGAAATAGGCTGTGATGTTATTAAAATCGATCGGATTGATAAAATTTCTAGCCGTGTTTTGAGGAATCCAAAATACAGGTTTGAGCATTTTCGGAAAAGTCAGTTGAAAAAATTTGCGATGGATTTTATTGAAATTTACAATCAGGCCTGGGCGCATCGAGAAGATTTTGTTCCTTTCACTTTTGAACGAATAGAATCCTCCTTGATATCCTTTATACCCATCATGTTGGAAGAAGCGATCTGGTTTGTTTATGTTAATAATGAGCCGGCCGGCTTCTATGTAAATGTAATTGATGTAAATCAGATATTTAAACACCTCAATGGAAAGCTAGATTTTTTTGGAAAATTAAAATTTTTATGGTTCAAAAAATTTGGGAACATCAATCGAATCAGGGGAATTGTTTTTGGCGTGATTCCTAAATACCAAAACCTCGGCCTCGAGGTCGGACTGATCATGAAGGTGCATGATGCATTGAAGAAATTCCCTAACATTCAAAGTTCTGAATTGTCATGGATTGGCGATTTTAACCCAAAAATGCACAGCCTTTTCAATGCGGTTGGAGCAAAAACTACAAAAATTCACTATACTTACAGGTTGATCTGGACGGAAGAAACTTCATATAAAATACCAAATTAAGGTAATACCTTTGATTGAGAATTGAAAATGGAAAATGGAAAATGGAGAATTGAAAATTGAGAATTGAGAATTTAAAATTGACTAACATTTACATGAAAAGATTTGGAGCGGTATTCATTCTGTTGCTGTTTTGCTTTCCTTTAATGGCACAACAACAGGCATTTCGAATCAGGAAATTGGCACAGTATAATAATCCTGCATTACCTAAGGTTGATATTACCGATATCTGGAATGATTGTACCGGTTACTACGACTCCATCAAAAAACGCGAATATGCCATTGCCGGCGGAACAGACAGTATTTATTTTTTTGATATTACAAATGCCTCCAACATGAAATTGGTGGATGTGGAGTATGGCAAATCATTTTATGCCAGAAACCGTGATTTTGAATGCTATAAACATTATGCTTACTGTATTTCTGATCAGGCAGCTGGAGTTGGGGCCTTGCAGATTTTTGATTTGAGTTACCTTCCCGATTCAGTCCATAAAGTATATGAAAGCAATGCATTCGTTACCTTTGCACATACCATTTTTATCGATCGAAAAATGGAAAGGATATACCTGAGTTCAAACACCAAGCCCGGCGGCTTTTCTCCCATGGATATTCTTTCCATCAGAAATCCGGAGCAACCTGCTTTTATTGCCGAATTATTTGTTCCAAAAAAACTGGATGGGAATCCTTTATTCAGACGAGTTCATGAAATGTATGCGAGAAATGATACGGCTTATCTAAGTTGTGAAGAGGCAGGTTTGTTTATTTATGACCTGAGAGATTCGGCTCAGCAATCATTAATTGGAAGCATAACTACTTATCCGGATCAAGGGTACAATCATAGTTGCTGGTTAGATAAAACAGGAAAATATATCATGTTTACCGATGAAAATATGGGTTTGGATGTGAAGATATTTGACATCAAAAGTTTGGCTGATCCCAAATATGTGAGTCAGTTCAACAGCAACGCCCAGGCAACTCCCCACAATGCCTTCTGGGTTGGAAATTTTTGTTATATGTCGGCTTACCATGATGGCGTAAGAGTATATAATATAGCCGATCCGGGCAATCCCACACCCGTTGCCTGGTATGATACCCATCCCGATTCGGTAGAGATATACGGTGGTTATAAAGGTTGTTGGGGAATTTATCCCTTTCTGCCAAGTCATCATATTATTGCAAGCGATTTAACCAGCGGTATTTTTGTTTTAGAAATTGACAGTGATTTAATTGGATTACCTGCAAGAGAAAATATTTCAAAATCCTTTACTTTCTATCCCAATCCAACACATGATTGGATCCATATAGAAAACAATTTGGGATCAAACGCGTACATACAGATTATAGACATGCAAGGTGTATGTTGCTTGAAAAAAGACATAGAAACCGGATTCAATAAAATTGATGTTCAAGATTTAAAACAGGGCTCTTATGTAGTTATCGTTCAAACAGAAGATGCCCTTGTTTATAAAAAATTAATGCGATGGTAAAACTGGATCGAACTTTCTGTTTCATTGTTTTATCCTTATATTTATTTTTTGGTTCAGCCAAAGCCCAGACCGGTTATAAGCTAAAACTATTAGGTCATTGGCAAAATGAAAACTTATACCGCTTAAACGGATATCAGATCTGGAATGATATTACAGGCTATTTTGATTCGGTAAATCACCGGGAATATATTATTGCAGGAAGTACCGATAGTATTTATTTCTTTGACATTACGGATCCGACAAAAATAAAACTCTGCGCTTCCCGGCATGGTCGTTCATGGGCTGTGGTAAATCGCGATTATGAGTGCTATAGCCATTATGCTTATTGCGTAAGCGACAATAATACTCCTGGAGGATTGCAGGTTTTTGATTTAAAATATTTGCCGGATTCGGTTCATAAAGTTTACGACAGCGATTCTTTATCTTATAATACCCATAGCATTTTTATTGAGGCCAAAAGTAAACGTTTATACTTATGCATAAACCGCTTGAAAAATGGAGGCGTGGCTGCAATGGATATCATGAGTTTGGAGAATCCCGAAAAGCCAAAGTGGATCGGGCGTTTAAAGGTGCCCACTTTTGGTGATGGGGCTGCTGCATTTAGAAATGTACATGATGTATATGTTCGAAACGACACTGCTTATTGTTCGGTAGAATACAATGGTTTATGGATATTTGACTTAATAAATCTTCAGAATCAAAAACTTTTAAGTGTGATTAGAGATTACCCTCAAAACGGATACAACCACAGCAGTTCACTCGACCCTTCAGGAAAATATTTAATATTTACGGATGAAATTCCTGCCGGATTGAGTGTAAAAATTTATGATATTAAGGATATTTTTAATCCTAAATATGTGAGTATGTTTCAGTCAAATAAAGGAGCCACTGCCCATAATCCCGTTTGGAAAGGAGGCTTCGCTTATGTTTCTTATTATCATGATGGCGTCTATATTTATAATTTATTTGACCCATTCAATCCATATGTAGATGCCTGGTACCATACCTCCCCGTGGCCGCCGGCAAATTATGAAGGATTTAAAGGATGTTGGGGTGTTTACCCATTTTTGCCATCGGGTAATATTGCCGTAAGTGATATGGGGGAAGGAATTTTTATTCTAAAACCGGATTCCTCTTTAACAGGGGTGGAATCATCAAATGAAAATGAACCAATAATTATTTTTCCGAATCCTTTTCACCATAAAATTCAGTTTGAATTTCCTGTTTCAAAATTTGAACCAATTGATTTTAAAGCATATAGCTTAAATGGACAATTGATGTTGCATAAAATAATAAGGGAAGCTAATTTTGAGGCGGATCTAACTGAGTTTAATAATGGCATCTATTTTGTTCAATTGGTAAGCAATCGCCGGAATCAAACTACTAAAATCATCAAAACAGATTAACCTAAGTGCAGCTAAATAATAGAATTCTTACATTCATTTTCATTCTCGGGATGGGGAATATGGCTATTGCACAAAATGATTCGGTTCAGGCTAAAAAATATCCCACCCAAACCATTACAGAATACGAGTTAGATCGAAATCTCCCCTTTCATTTTGAAGATACGGTAATCAATAAAAATGAAGTTTATCAGCCTATGTATAAAACACTGGGGGTGTTTCAGGATTTGGGCAATGTGGGTTCTCCGGGAAGAAGTTTGTTTTTTGAGTCAAACAGAAATACGGATTTCTATCTTGGATTTAATCCTTATAAAACTTATTTCAAAACTCCGGAAGCAACCCGGTATTATCATACAAAGATCCCCTATGCCGACTTATTTTATGTTCAGGGTCAACGCGACTTATTAATGTTGAACGCTAAATTTTCAGTCAATGTTTCTCCCCGATTGAATGTGGGTGTTGATTACGATCGGATTACATCCATGGGATTTTATTCGCGACAATATACAAGCGGGTATTTTACCAAAGTATTTTCCAGCTATCAGAGCAAAAACAAACAATATTGTTTATTAATTAACGGAAATATCAACCGGGGTGTATTGGATGAAAATGGAGGTCTGCTGAGTGATTCCCTGTTTGAAACCCTGAGTGGAACCAACAAAGCAGCTCCTGTTCGTTTATACAGTAGCCAGAGCAGATTTAGAAACACTAGCTGGTATGTGAAACAATATTTTTACCTCGGCAATAAAAACCAGATCATAAATGGAGAGGATACTACATCGGAATTAATTCAATCCGGCTTTATTTCTCATACTTTCCGGTACGATTACGACAGACTATTTTTTGATAATACGCTTGGAGACACGAATGCAGTTTTGTTCCCGAATAAATATTACGATACCACGACAGTATTTTATGATTCTGTTTATTCGAAAACGTATATGAACCGATTGGCTTATGGTTACTGGACCAAAAGCAATTCCCGTTCACAAAGTTTTATCGAATTTGCTATCAGTCATAAGTACATTGAGGTTTCACAACGCGATCTAAAAAACACCTATCATAATATTTGGGGGGAGGCAAAACTGGAACGCGTTCCAAAAACACAAAATAATATTGGCATACAACTATATGGCGCCTATTGTATGAGTGGATACAATGAAAATGATTTGAAAGTATCGGCAGATTTAAAGTATTTAACAAATAGTTTTAATTTGGAAGGAGGCGTTACCAATCAACTCTACACACCCGATTATACACAAATTTACTACCGTTCAGATCCTTTTGTGTGGAATAACAAGTTTTCCAAAATCAATGTGAGCAGTTGGCGGTTTGGCTTGGAAACAAAAGCTTTCAGAAATAATTTTCAAATATTTTTCAATCAGTATATTTTGGCCAACTGGGTATATAACGGGGAAATGGTAACTCCAGTTCAAACCAACCAGGTACTCGTAATAAACACCCTTGAGGTAAAAAAAACATTTCAGGCAAGTTTATTTTTTTTCGAGCATAGGTTATTGGTTCAAAAGGCAAATTCTGATCTCGTCAGATTGCCTGAATTCTCAGCGATATTGAGGTATTACCTGAATGGTTTTTTATTTAAACGTGCACTGCATTTTCAATTAGGTGCTGATGTATTTTACAATACCGCTTATTATGGAAACGCTTATCATCCGAGCGCAAAAGTATTTTATTTACAAAATCAAACACGGATAGGCAATTACCCGATGATTGATGTTTTTGTTACCGGTCAGATAAAAACAGCTACTTTATTTGCCAAATATGAGCACGTAAATATGGACTGGTCGAATCAGGGATTTTATTATGCACCGGGCTATCCATTGCCTATAAGAGCGTTTAGATTTGGGATCCGCTGGAGAATGTATAATTGATTAAATTTCGGCTATATCCACCTTTTTCAACCAACCTACGCTCCCATTGGCAATACTGATTTTTAACCAGTTATCATACGCATCAAGCACCTTTATTTTGGCACCCTCATGAAGCAGAAAAAGGTCGGTATTATTTTCTCCGGGAGAGCTTTTCACATAGGCACTCACCGCCACCACAATACCCGATTTGCTAACCTGCGTTGATTCATAATTTAACTGCCCCAAAAACCAGGTGAAACCTGATATGAACAAAAAAATAATGGCTAAAATAAATCCAGATCTCTTCAGAAATATGGTGTTGGAGATAATATACAAAGCAGCAAATAAAAATAAGAGCCATATACAGATGCTGGTGATAGTAGCCCAGGTATCGGTTGAGAAAAGCATATACAAATCATGTAGCCAGCGCACATAAAAGATCTCAGGAACATTATCAATTTTATCGATCAGCTTGAGTTGGGCAATCTTTAAATTAAATAGAATATCCTCATCACCCGGATTTAACTTTAAGGCTCTTTCATAATTCAAAATGGCCAGCGGGTTTTTATCCAGTTTATAATATGCATTACCCAGATTATAATAAATTTCGGCATTCATGTATTTTTCTTTTATCAATTGCTCGTACTGAATGGCAGCATTAGAATAATTTTTGGCTTTATACAGTTCATTCGCCTTTTGAAAAAGAAGATCAGGTTCAATCGTATAGGCCTTCATTGCTGAAAACAGAACCACTATCAAGACGCCAATAATTCTTGGCATGCGATATTTAAATTTGATAAGCCTCATTTTATCTCCTCCTCCAATTTACTGATAATTTCCAATCCCTTTCTATAAATATCTTCGTTTGAATGGGCCATTGCTTTGGCAAATCTTGCCATTTCACAAGTATCCAGCGTTTGCATGAATTGCTGAACCGTATCTAACGACACATATTTAGCAATCAAAGCGGTTGAAACATTCTCTTTTGATAACTGTGAAACAGGGATTTGCAACCTGTCACTCACAAAACCCCATAAAGCCCGAAACATTTCATCCAAAAAGGCATCTGTTTTATTCTGTGATAAATACTTTTTGGCCGCACTCAATCTTTTTTTGGCAACCTTATTCGCCTTTCTGCTTTTTAGCCGTGTTATATCACTGTTCATTTTCATATACCGTATCCTGAAAATAAGCACAATTAAAAAAAGAAAAGCAGGAATTAGGAGGGAAATATAGAAACCGGCAGATCGGTAAAACAATCCTGTATTTAAGGTAAATGCCTCCACTTTTGTTTTGATAAACCGGATATCTTTCCCCAAATATTCGATTTCATTTTTTGTAATACCCGAAACTGAGGTAGTCACTGTTTCATCTCCTTTGGCAATTTTTAAAATATATTCTGATCCTTTTACAGTTTCATATTTGTTTTTACTTAAATCAAAAAATGAATAGTCGCCAATGCTAACCTTGTATTCTCCGGCATTTTTTGGAATCATCAGGTATTCAAAAGTTTTGTTACCACTCACCCCATCCAGAGTCGCAGTGGCATTGGAAACCACTTTTGGATCATAGGTTTCAAAATCGGGTGGAAATTCAATTTTAGGGGGATCCAGCAATTTTAAATTTCCATTTCCGCTGATTTTTATTTTCAGGTTCAGGGCATCGTGTGCTTTTGCTTCTTTACGGTCGAAAGATGCCGTCACAGTATATTTTCCTACAGCCCCATTAAATGACTGTGGTCTGTCTTTCGGTAATTCCTTCACATTTATTTTAACCGCTTGGCTTTTTATTTTTACCTGAACATCCTGCGTTGAATTACTGAAAAACGGGTCATTAAAGAAAAAATCCAAAGGACTATTGCTTTGCTGCCTCTTTGCCTGAATTCTCGCAACTACTTCGCCTTCCATGGCATCAAGCGTTAAGGTTCCTGAACGCTGGGGAAACAATACCATTTGTTTTATGATGGCCGATTTTACCTGGACCCCATCCATATTATCATTTACAAACTGAAGCTGTTGAGGCGCTTGAATATCCTGGCTGTAAAACCCTTCGAGCGAGGGCATTTTACTCAGTGCATAATTTACCAAAGCAACCCGGGTAAATAATTTATAGGTAACAATGATTGCTTCCCCTCTGTATGCATTCGATTTATCAACACTTACTCTGATAAATACACTTTTATCACTCATTCCGGATGCCTCACCCGCTTGATTTTTTTGTTGATTTCCGCCATGGGAAGCACCTTGTTGAGCTCCTTTTACTACCGTAATGGTAATTTCATTCGATTGAATTTTCTTGCCTTCTGATTCGATGGAAGCTGAACCAATTTTATAGGTACCTTCCTTTATTGCCTGTATTACGTAAGTATATGAAATGGATTGCGTCATGCTTCCATTATAAATCTGCATATTCGTCGACTGACTCGGACCCATTAACACATTAAAACCCGCAAATGTTGGCGACTGAAAATGACTCCCGTTTCCCTGCAATTCGAAGGTAACCTGAATTTGATCGCCAACGGCCACCGTAGTAAGCGAAGCCGATGCCGTAAATCGCGGCGCCGCCTGAATCCGAATAGAAATCAGGACTGCAAGCAGAAGGAATGCGGTGCGTATTAAATATTTTATCTTATTCCATTTCATTTTCGACAACCAATTACAAGATTACAAATTACAAGATTAGAAAATTTCAATATTAAAAGATTGACAAATCGAAAATCGTAAATCGTAAATAAATTATCCGATTTATGTCCCTAAGCCTGTCGAAGGGTCGATTACTACTTACCAGTTTTTCTCAATATCCATCCTTTTTGCATCCACCTTTATCTTTTTCTTCTGAATTTCCTTTTCATCATTATTCAAAGCTTTTAATATCTTTTCGGCATCTTCTTTCGAGATTTTCTGAGGTTTAGGTTTGGCCTGCTTTTGCTGCTGATCTTTTTTATCCTTATTATCTCCCTGCTTTTGTTGATCGTCCTTTTTCTGATCTTTGTCTTTTCCTTGCTTTTGATCCTTATTTTTTTGTTGCTGCTGTTGTTTTTCCTTCAACAATTTAGCTTGTGCATAGGCAAGGTTATACCTGGTTTCTTCGTCTTTCGGATTTTGTTTCAGTGCATTCTTATAGGCCGAAACGCTTTCTTCATATTTTTTCTGTTTCAGAAATGAATTTCCAAGGTTGTGATAAGCACCGGATTTTTCTCTTTTGTCGAAATTTTTATCATTGGCAATTCCTGAAAATTGTTTCTCGGCATCCTCATATTTTTCCTGTTTGTAAAGGGCATTTCCAAGGTTATATTCAGCATATTTAGAATCCTGCTTTTTTTGCAAAGCCTTCCGATAATTTACTTCAGCATCCGGGTAATTTTTCTGCTGGTATAGTTTGTTACCTTCCCGTATTATTTTCCTTTCCGACTGTGCATTTGCCGCAAAAGCAACAGCTAAGAACAGCATCAAAACGATATTACTTTTCAGCATTTTCATTTCCCCGACATAATTTGGTTCAACCTTACAATCCATTTGCTCTTTCTATTGCTGATCATAAATTCAATAAACAACAACAATAATCCCGCCCCTAAAAAGTATTGAAAACGGTCTTCATAATCTGTAAACTGCTTAGATGCAAAAGTCTTCTTATCCATTTTTGAAATTTCCTTCATTACCGTTTCCAGGCCATCCTCAGAATTGGACGCACGCACAAAAATACCTTTGCCTTCAGCTGCAATTTTTTCTAATGAAGTTTGATCCAATTTAGTAATTACGGTGGTTCCGTTATTATCCTTCAGGAAATCGGAGGCTCCATTGCTGTATACAGGAATAGGCGCCCCTTCAGGTGAACCCATTCCAATGGTATGAATTACAATTCCCTCCTTTGCTGCATTTCTGGCCGATTCAAGGGCATCATCTTCGTGGTTTTCGCCGTCGGTAATAATAATCAGTGCTTTGTGTTTATTGTCTTTGCCTGCGAAAGAACTCATGGATAAATCAATGGCTGCCCCGATTGCAGTTCCTTGCAGCGGAATCAGGTTGGTATTGATGCTGGAAAGAAACATTTTTGCAGCACTGAAATCGGTGGTTATGGGTAATTGAACATATGCATTTCCAGCAAAAACAATCATTCCAATCCGGTCATTTTCCAATTTATCAATAAAACGTGAGATGGATTGTTTAGCCCTTTCCAAACGGTTCGGTCTGATGTCTTCAGCCTTCATGGAATTAGAGACATCCAATGCAATGATCACATCAATGCCTTCCCGCTTCACTTCTACTAATTTAGTGCCAATTTGCGGACTGGCTAATCCCACCACAATCAGCCCAAAACCCAAACAATAAATAATCATTTTTAGGATCGGTTTTCCCTTAGAAGAAGCAGGTGAAAGTTTTTCCAGCAAAGAAGTTTCGCCCAATCGCTTCCAGGCTTTTTTCTGACGGTAACGCATCACAAAAAAGATCAGCATGAGTGCCGGGATAAAAGCAAGCGCATTTAAAAATTCGGGATGTGCAAATCTGAACAGGCTCATGGTAATTTTTTAAGTATCGTATATTGGAGCAATCTTTCTAATGCTAATAATAGTAATGCCAGAATAACCAAAGGATGAAACTCTTCCGACTTATGCCTGAAAGTAGTGACTTCAATCCGGGTTTTTTCCAGCTTGTCAATTTCTGCATAAATGTTTTTGAGCTGAGAGGTCTGTGTTGCCCTGAAATATTTTCCTCCGGTTTCAGAAGAGATGCCTTTTAGAATACCTTCATCAATTTCAACCGGGACATTCTGATATTGAATGCCAAAAGGTGTTTGTATCGGATAGGGTGCCATGCCACGGGTTCCAACACCAATGGTATAAACCCGGATGTTAAAAGTCCTGGCAATATCACCGGCAGTTTGGGGCGATATTTCTCCCACATTGTTTACGCCGTCGGTGAGTAGGATAATTACCTTACTTTTGGCCTTGCTTTCTTTAATGCGGCTCACCGCTGTTGCTAATCCTTCACCCAACGCTGTTCCATCAGATAACATGCCACTTTCAATACCCGAAAACAGATTTTTAAGAACCGAATGGTCGGAAGTAATGGGACATTGCGTAAAACTTTCACCGGCAAAAACAACTAAACCAATGCGGTCATCCGGCCTGCTGTCAATAAAACTGAGTGCAACTTTTTTTGCAGCTTCGATGCGGTTTGGCTTCAAATCTTCGGCAAGCATGGAAGGCGATATATCAAGGGCCATAACAATATCAACCCCTTCGGTATTAACGTTTTGCCCGCCTGAACTGGATTGTGGCCTTGCCAATGCAACAATAATGGCAGCAAATGCCAGTATCCACAATAGAAATGGAACATGCCTGAAGCGTTGACGTAAAGTGGGTTTGTAGTCTCCAAAATTTTCAAAGGAAGAGTAGCTGAGTTTATTTTGTCTGAAACGAATCAACAAAACGTAAACAGCCACAGCGACAGGTATCAGCACCCCTAACCAAAAAAATTCTTTATTGGCATATGTGATGTTATTCATGAAGTGATTCACTTTTTGTCCTCCCCATTTTCCATATTTTCAACATCACTGATTATTGCAGATTTTGTATATTCAATAAAATGGTAGGCATAATCCAATACCAATTCATTTTCGGAACCCAAAGGAATGGCTTTTGCAAATTTTACCATATCGGCTAACAGCAATATGTATTGTAATTTTTCGAATGCCTCAGGCGTAACCCGGTTTCTTTTTAAATGACTCAACGTTTCATCAGAAGTTAATTCCAGTGCCGGTATCGAAAACCGGTTTTCAATATACATCCTGATTGTATCCGAAACCTCGCTCTGATATTGCTTATAAAAACCTGCCTGCCATAATTTCTGAGATTCAATTTTTTGCAATGCTTCCAAAGCAATTTCATGAGCCGGACGAGCCGGTACTTTGATGATAACCGGTCCTTTCTGCCTGTTTCTCCTTCTCATATACCAAACCAAAAGAAGGATGATAGCCAGAATAATCAGACCCATAATGATTAAGGTACTGAACTCATCAAAAGTATAGGGAACCTCTAATAAACCTTTGATATCTTTAAATTCTTTTGTGGTATCAACAGCTATGGTTTGAACCTGAAGATAAAGAGTATTGGTGGCAATACTATCTACATTTTTTGAAGAGGCCAGCTGATAATAAAATTGAAAAGGCTGAAGGATATAATTACCCGGATCAAAAGCAGTAATGGTTAACGATTGTTTATAGGTAATTGATTTCCCATCTTCAGATTTCAAGGTATCTAATTTTGTCCGGTCAACAATTTCAAGCTTGCCTATGGAATCAGAAAATATGGGAAAGGCAAGCTTTGCATCTGCTGGAAAAAGCACCTCAACATTTAAATGAAATTGCTCTCCGATTTTAATGACCGTTGTATCAAATGCCGCATCCACCTGGATTTGATACTTTTGAGCATAAACATCAGATTCACTACTTATCCCGATCAGAAAAAAAACAAAAATGCGTAAACCCTGCTTTGCCTGCATATTGCTTTTCTTAACTATTTTTCTAAACCAATCCATCAGGCTTTTCTTCCTCTTTTTTTGAATAAAATCATTAACTCCGTCACATAATTCTGATCTGTTCTCAGTTTGATCCAGTCTATCCCACTCTTTGCAAATGCCTCATTCAACCTTTTATCTTTTTGAATGGCCATTTTTTTATACTTATACCGTATTTCCCTGTTGTTACTATCTATTTCCATCGTTTCACCGGTTTCGGCATGCTCGAGTCGAATCAATCCTACATCTGGCAATTCTGTTTCTCGTGGGTCAAAAATCTGAAGCGCCACCACATCATGCTTTTTGTTGGTATATTTTAATGCATCTTCAAAATTTTTATCTGAAAAATCAGAGATCACAAATACGATACTCTTTTTCTTAATTACATTCGACACATAGCGCAAGGCCTCACTGATATTGGTCCTTTTATTGGCAGGTTTAAATTCAATCAGTTCCCGGATGATACGCAGAATATGCGTCTTTCCTTTTTTAGGTGGAATAAATTTTTCGATTTGATCACTAAAAAAAATAATGCCGATCTTATCATTATTCTGAATAGCAGAAAATGAAAGCACTGCACAAAGTTCGGTAATCAGGTCCTTTTTAAATTGACTGATGGTTCCAAAATTCCCTGAAGCGCTCACATCCACCAATAAAATTACCGTGAGCTCTCTTTCTTCTTCAAACACTTTTACATAAGGATGGTTGAACCTGGCGGTAACATTCCAGTCAATCGCTCGAATATCGTCACCGGGTATATACTCGCGCACGTCGCTAAAGGTCATACCCCTGCCCTTAAAGGCACTGTGGTATTCCCCCGCGAATATGTGGTTGGATAACCCGCGCGTTTTTATTTCAATCTTACGTACCTTATTTATTATTTCCCTGGTTATCATTTCTCATTTCCCATTTCTCCTACCTTCACTATCGTTTCGGCAGGCAAAGCATTTCCCAGTGCCCAGTGCCCATTTCCCATCTCCCATTTCCCATTTCTAGCTATCCCATTTCCCCTACCTTCACTATCGTTTCGGCAGGCAAAGCATTTCCCAGTACCCAGTGCCCAGTGCCCATTTCCCATCTCTCATTTCCCATTTCCCATCTCTCATTTCTAGCTCATTTCCCTCCCCTACGGAACCTCTACGGCATTTAATATCTCATTGATGATATTCTCGCTGGTTATATTTTCGGCTTCAGCTTCATAGGTTAACCCGATGCGGTGACGCAATACATCTGCGCAAACGGCGCGTACATCTTCAGGAATTACATAACCTCTGCGCTTAATAAATGCATATGCTTTGGAAGCAAGTGCTAAATTAATACTGGCACGCGGTGAACCTCCATAAGAAATGAGCTGTGTGAGCTTACTCAATTTATAATCCGCAGGCGTTCGGGTTGCAAAAACAATATCAATGATATATTGCTCTATTTTTTCGTCCATATACACTTCGCGTACCACATTTCTGGCATTGAGAATTTCCTGCGGACTCACAACCGGACTGACTTTTGGAAAATTCTCGGCAATATTTTGGCGAATAATCAGCTTTTCTTCTTCTTTGCTTGGGTAACCGATTACAATCTTCAGCATAAAGCGATCCACCTGAGCTTCCGGCAAAGGATAGGTTCCCTCCTGCTCTATCGGATTTTGGGTAGCCAATACCAAAAAAGGCTCTTCTAACGGAAAAGTAGTGTCACCAATAGTGATTTGTCTTTCCTGCATGGCTTCCAATAAGGCACTTTGAACCTTTGCCGGCGCCCGGTTAATTTCATCAGCCAAAATAAAGTTGGAAAAAATAGGGCCCTTGCGAACAATAAATTCTTCGCGTTTCTGATTGTAAATCATGGTTCCTATTAAGTCGGCCGGTAATAAATCGGGTGTAAACTGGATGCGGTTAAATTTAGCCTGAACCGTTGCTGCCAGCGATTTAATAGCCAGTGTTTTAGCTAATCCCGGAACCCCCTCAAGCAAAATATGTCCGTTACTCAGCATGCCAATGAGCAGCCTTTCCACCATGTATTTTTGACCAATAATTACTTTTCCCAACTCCATGGAGAGCATCTCTACAAAGGCACTTTCCTTTTGAATTTTTTCATTAATTTCCCTGATATCCATATTTTTTTTATGTTCTGATTTTCACTGATAAACTTTGTAATACTAATCGTTATTATGAGCTTGACCAAAAAAATTCATAATAAAAAACTAAAGCGTTGATTTAGTCAATTCTATCGATCCCAAAGACGCTGATTATTACATAAGCGGCAAATTTTTTGACCATAGGATATTCACACAAGCTAACGAAATAAATTTTTCGGCGCAATTATATAAAAAAAAACAAAAATCAAAAACAGGTAAAAAATTTTTATATGTTTTTTAAGGTTATGAATGAATGGACACCAAAAAGTCTATTTTTTTTACCGTAAATCTCATTTTTAATATCAATTAATTTTATTAATCTTGAATAAATATGGCAAAGCTGTTAAAATCAATTCTTTATTTCGCAATTTTTGCAATTCTGTTGCAGTTGATGAGCTCCTGCAGGGGAAAGCATAACCTCACAAAAATCTTTCATAAAAAGCAAGATACATTGGCAAATTTCCCATACTGGATAGCTATGATGGATAGCCCGAATGTGAATTATTATAAGGCTGTTGAAGCTTTCGACAAATATTGGGAAAATCGTGAAAAACCTACGGAAGCGGATGGTGAAGGCAAAGATATTTTCAATGCGGAAAAATCAAATGAACAAAAAGAAAAAAAGCGCTCTATACAATATATATATGAATACAAACAATTTTTGAACTGGCAACAACGCAATAAAAATTTAGTAAAACCCGACGGTACGATCATGACTCCCGAAGAAATTCTGGAGCAATGGAATAAAAACAATAAACCATGAAAAAAATATTTTTTTTACTCTTAATCACTTCCATGACGGGGAGATTGATTTCACAAAACCTCGCCAATTTCACACAAGTGGGACCCGTAAAATTTCCTGATAATCCGAGTGTACAAACCACCGGGATGGGAAGGGTAAGCCAATTAGTTTATCACCCGACAGATAGCAATATTATGTTTGCCGTGTCGGCCTCAGGTGGCGTTTTTAAATCCTCCAATGAAGGGGTATCCTGGAAACCCATCAGTGATAATTTACCTCAAACAGCCTGTGCTTCACTGGCTATTAATCCTTTAAAACCCAGTACCATGTTTCTGGGTACGGGCGATGCCAATTATGGTAGTGGCGGTTTAGGCGTCTGGAAAACCACCAATGGTGGTGTAACCTGGGTTCAATCCACCAGCGGTATCGGAAACAGATTGGTTTCTAAAATCCTGTTCTTCCCTACCGATACCCAAACCCTCATTGCTGCCTGCTCGGATGGTATTTATAAAAGTACAAACGGAGGTTCAACCTGGGTGAAGAAAACTACTACCACCACTAATTACCGCGACTTATGCTTCAGGCCACAAAGCAATACCATCTTATATGCCTCCAGTAATAACAATTTTTACAGGTCATATGATACAGGACAAACCTGGTTATCTACCGTAATTAATTCTGCTATTTCTATTACAGGAATTAATATAGCAGTCTGCAAATCAGATACTTCCAAAATTTATTTACTCGCCTGTAAAACTGCTACAAATCCCTTTGGCGGAATTTATAAATCGGTAAATAATGGCAGCAGCTTTACCTTGCAGTCCGATACGCCGAATATTTTGGGTTATTCGAATAACGGAAGCTCGATGGATGGACAGGGAGCTTATAACCTGGCGCTGGCAGTTGATCCCAACAATTCCAATATCCTCTATATCGGGGCAATAAATATCTGGAAATCCAGCAATGGCGGAAGCACTTTTACACTCAAATCGCACTGGGCTTATGGCGTTCATGCCGATAAACATGGTTTTTTGTTTTCGCCTTATAACCCAAATAAATTGTATATATTCCACGATGGCGGACTCGACAGAAGCCTGGATTCAGGGAATACCTGGCAAACGCTGGAAGATGGTTTAAGTGCTTCCGAATTTTATAAAATGGCCAGTAGCCGGATTTATAATGGTTATTTAATTGGGGGTTTACAGGATAACGGAAAAGATGTATCCATCGACAAAAACTTTGCAACAGTAGGCGGTGGTGATTGGTCGGGCGACTTTGTTTTTGATGCATTCGACAGCACCTTACTGTACGAAAACGGAGGGGTAAGGCGGAATTTAATAACCCGTGTAACCGGTATTATCAATGGTCAGGCCGGAGTTTATGCGATACATCCCAATGACAGCAACGTATTGTTTGAAGCGAAAACCGATCTTTACAGAACCAATAACGTAAGGTCTATTCCTTCAAACGGAGTAATCTGGACAAAATTGAGTAGTTTCACCGGAACCACTTCAGGAACTTATAACTGTTTGTCCTACTCAAAAATGTCATCAGGTACCCTATACGTTAATTTCTCACCCCAAAAATTTTACCGCAGTGAAGATATCAATTCAGCGGCACCCATATTTACCCAAATTACAAGCTTCCCTTTTAATGCCAACGAACAAATCAAACAAATTGAAACCTGCGATTATGATTCCAATACGGTTTATGTGATCACAAGTCAGAGTCGTATTTTAAAATCAATTGACAAAGGTAAAACCTGGATGATCCTGACCCGAAATCTTCCTGCAAACCAATTTATAAAAATCGTATTGGATCAGAAAAATCAGGATTCGAGCATTTATTTATGCACTGCCCTCAATGTGTATTACCGCAATAAAAATTTAAACAACTGGATTATATTTTCCAAAGGTTTGCCCACCGTTGCCCAAATTTCGGATTTGGATATTATGTGTGATGGTTCTGTGAATAGCAGGTTATTTATCTCAACGTATGGAAGAGGAATCTGGTTTAGCGATTTATACAAAACCGATTCGCTCCCTCCTGTTGCTGATTTTACGATTCAACCTATTTCACAATCCTGCCCGAATAGTTTAATTTTAGTTGACAATTCCAGGCAATCTCCGGGTAGCCGCAAGTGGCAAATTTTCCCTGCTGCAGGATGGAAATATCTGAATGGAACCGATTCCCTTTCATCCCGAGCAGAAATTCAGTTAACCAATACGGGTGAGTTTTATATTTCTCTCACCGTTACCAATACGAAAGGATCAAACACAAAAACCACCTATTATAATTATTCGCTGCAAAGCGTAGCCTCTTCCTGTAATACTACAACTAATAAATTGGGAGCCTATACGATCGGTATTTATAATTTCGAATTCAATACAATCAACAAAACTTCGGCGACCGGAAATACCAGCTATGAAGACTTTTCGTGCACCAGCAGCACCGTAATAAGACCGGGAGCCAGCTATACAGCCTCTGTTACCAATGGAAACAGCTATATTGAAAACGGAAAAATATACATTGATTATAACAATAATGGAAGCTTTACCGATGCCAACGAATTAGTGGGAACGATTTCGGATGGTAAAGGAAAAAGATCCTGCACCATAACCATATTATCAAATCCACCGGTAATGAATTCATTTATCCGGATGCGGGTGATAAGTGATGTAAATCCTATCAGTGGGCCTTGCGGGAATTTGGAATATGGTCAAAGTGAAGATTATTCCGTAAAGATAGATAATACAAGTCCTACCGTTTCAATTGGAATTCCTAAACCTGTTGTAAGCAGTAGTTTCAATGCGGTATTCACTGTTTCTGAATATGTAAATGATTTTGACCTCAATGATATTACAGTAAAGAATGGTTTTTTATTGAACTTCTCCCAAATCAATTACAATACGTATTCCGCAAAAATTACCCCTGTTAATAATGGAATGGTGAGCCTGAAAGTTATCGCTAATTCCATGCGGGATATGGCAGGTAATTTGAATGCACAAAGTTCAGATTCTTTGCAGTTCTTCTTAGGGTTCAAAACATTTACTTTTAGCGGCATCAGCATCAAAGATTCAATTATCCAAACACCTGCAGGTGGTCAGATTAATTGCCTGATACCCTATCCTGCCTATACGGATACATTGGTTTCAACCTTTACCTTAAGCGATTCATCCATTGCTTATATAAACGGGGTTAAACAAGTTAGCGGACTCACCAAAAACAATTTTAAAAACAACCTGATCTATGAAATAAGATCAAAAGACAATGCAATCGCAAAGGCCTATCCGATTTCTATTTCACTGGATAAAAACACAGACTGTAAATTAATCAGTTTCGGATTTGTTACCCCGGCAGTTAGCGGAATCATTACGCAAACTACCGGTGTGGATACGGTTAAAATCACGGTTCCGGTTGGAACCAATTTAAGCAATCTGGTAAGCTGGTTTGTGTTAAGCGACAGTGCGAAAGCCTATATAAATGCTATCCGGCAAATAAGTAATGTGAGTACCAACAATTATACTACTTCAAAAACCCTGAAAGTTTATGCCCAGGACACCAATTATTCCAAAACCTATTTGATAACAGTTTTATTCGGAAAAAGTAATTCCTGCGATATCCTGGGTTATTCGCTACAAAGTCCGGCTGTAGTGGGTAGCATTAAACCTTCTCCTACAGGAGGGGATATTAAATTGCTATTGCCTTTTGGGTCAGTATTGGGCAATCATGTGGGCGTATTTACTTTAAGTGATAGTTCGGTGGCCTATATCAATTTACAAAAGCAACAAAGCGGAATTACGCAAAACGATTACCGGAATACCTTAACGTATAAAGTAATTGCTCAGGATACCAATTACAAGAAAACTTATTTGGTAAAAACCACTGTTGGCCTGAACCCTGAAGCAAAACTCCTGAGCTATTCCATTTTGAACCCATCGGCCAGCGGAACCATCACAACAACAAGTTGGGGAGGCATCGTAACTATTTCAGTTCCTTTTCGAACCAATATAAATAACCTCACTGCCCAATTCCTTTTAAGCGATAGTGCCAGAGGTTTAGTGAACAACATTATTCAGGTGAGTGGTATTACAAGCAATAGTTTTGAAGATACCCTGTTATTTAAAGTACTCGCTCAGGACGGAGTAAACTTCAGTTTGTATAAAATTCGTGTTCAGGTTAGCCCGAATAATCAATGCGATATGCTCAATTTTCAGTTTAATAATCCATTGGCCATTGGTACCCTAATCCAAACATTTAATGGTGGAACAGTTGATCTGATTGTTCCTGCAACCACAAATTTAAATTCGCTCATTGCCAGCTTTAAACTTTCCGACTCAGCCTTTTGTACCGTATCTAACATCATTCAGATAAGTGGTTCAACAATCAATAATTTTAGCAGTCCGCTTAATTATTTAGTAAAAGCTCAGAATCTGATAAACACCAAAATTTATACCGTGACGGTATCAAAATACACCGGTCTCAGCAATTCCCCGGATAAAATGAACGAGCTTAGAATTTATCCAAATCCCGCAAAAAACTGGCTGAACATTGAATATAAAGTGCTTCCTTTAAAAACAGAATTTTCAATCGAAAACCAGTTAGGACAAATGGTCATAAAAGGAGAAATTTCGGGATTGAATTCACTAATCGATATTTCACACCTGGCAGGCGGGATCTATCATTTAAATATTCCATTCAAAGATGGACATTGTGTTCAAAAAATAATTAAAGAATAATAAGATGCATTAGCCCATGTGTTTGAGATTTGATTTTTTAATAGCCATGGCCTTTAGGCCGTGGTCAAATAATGGAGATAGAAACCGGGCTTTAGCCCAAATTAATGATTATAATGGTTTTAGCTAAATTCGAAATATAAAAACAAATGTTAAAAGCGTTTTTTATAGGAAGTGGCAAACTTGCGGTCAATCTCGCACACGCATTTGTAAATGCTGATATACAAATCTCGGGAGTTTATTCTAAAACCCTTCTGCACGCAAATAAATTTGCTTCACAGTTTCAAACAACCTGTTTTGAGTCGCTCCAAACCATTCCTAAAAATTGTGATATCTATTTTTTGGCAGTCAATGATTCTGTTATTGGCACCCTTTCAGACCAATTAAAAGTAAAAGGCATTGTGGTTCATTGCTCAGGCATGATTTCTATTGGCAGCCTTTCTGCGCAGGCGCATAAGGGGGTTTTTTGGCCTATACAGTCATTTAGTTCTGAACGCTATGCCGATTTTAGAAATATTCCTATTTGTATTGAAGCATTCGATGAAGAGGATAAAAGAATCATTGAGGCCATCGCCGACCGGATTTCAAATAATGTAATTTTTGTAAGCGAAAAGGAAAGACAAAATTTGCATCTGGCTGCTGTTTTTGTAAATAATTTCAGCAACCACTTATTTACGCTTGCCTCAAATTACCTTCAAAAAAATAAATTGAATTTTGATTTGTTGAAACCCCTGATTCTGGAAACTGTCGATAAAATTCAAAGCATCGAACCCGCCCTGGCTCAGACCGGACCCGCCTGCCGCCATGACTTCAATACGCTGGCCATTCATGAAGCCTTGTTAAAGGATCAACCCAAAATCCTCGAAATTTACCGCTTATTGAGTTCAAGTATTATTGAACAAACAGGTTAGTGTATCAGGTTTGGCATCATATGTTTTTAATGAGTTACCCGTTCCTTTGAATTTCTGCCAAATTGTTTCTCAGTTTCATATGAATTGAAGCAAAAATTGAATCTTTAATTAATTCCTCAACTTTCAAAAAGTTAGTCTTTACCGCATTAAATAAATCTTTCCTGTTTTCCCTACAAAAAAGCTTGATTCTTCCTTGGCTTTAGTCGCTCTGTTCTCAATATCATTACCCTCAATTTTGGTATAAACCTGGTATAAGTAAACCCCATTTGCCAGCCGGTCTCCATATTGGTCGGTGCCATCCCATGCAAATTCACTGATATTGTTTCCAATGTGAATGGGGCCAAATTCATCTTTCCTGATTTCTCTCACAATCTTTCCGCTGATGGTTAAAATACGAACCATTAACTGATCGGGTACCCTCCTGCCGGTTAATGTAAAAACAAAATGCATTTGCGTGGTAAATGGGTTTGGATAGGGATAAAAATGCGTAATGGTACTCTTGTTAATCACATTAAAATCTACCTCATAATCTGATCCCCCTGCCCTGTTTCCGCTGGCATCATTGGCCTGAACCTTTAAACTATAAATACCATCGGCCAGGTTGCCGGGGGTATATTGTAAAACAGCCTGATTTTGCTGATTGAGTGCCGGAATAAACTGTACCCTGGAGTCAGAAAAATAGATGCGCTCAAAATCGAACTCTTTGGGTTTTTTGATGAATAAAATAAAAGTGCCGGTATCTGATTGCAGCAAGAATTTGTTCTGATCGGTAGAACTGATTTTTATGACAGTATTGGGTGAAACAATATCCCCGTTTAAGATTCGCTGCCCGTCGAACGTTACATCTAAAAACGGACTGCTTTTATCGGATTTTACTTCAAATGGTTTTGAATAAAAGTTGTTGTTATAAGTGTACTCAGGAACCGCTTTATCGGAATTGACATTTATGTAAAATACCTGTTTGCCGGATAATAATTTAGTTGGAATTTTGCCTTTATACAAATAGGTTCTCCCCGTTTCAATGGAATTGATCTTTTCCTGCAACTGGTACTGAACCGTACGGTTTGCGTCGTATATATTCACTGACAGGAGGCTGCTGTCAAAATCTGAATAACCCACATTTCTGATGGGAAGAGTAAATTGAACTGAATCTCCCTGATCTATTACATCCTTATAAAATGAGTACTGACTGTTGAGCTGAAAAGTAATATCTGTGGAAGGTTCATAATTTACCTGCCAGAAACCAAATTGTTGCGGTGTTCTGTTTTCACTGTCAACAAAATGAATCTTTAATTTGAGAAAAGGAAACAATTTTGCCGAAATGGAACTCAAAGAAATGAAAGACTGCGTCTGATTCTTCAACAGCAAGGAATCTGAGCCGGTATTGCGCACACCATAAACATCAAGCCACCACCTACCGGTTGGATCTAAATCCTCATCCTTTAACTGCAATTTCAACTCACTATAGCTATTTGCCGGACCCACCAGAGCCGAAGTAAAATCTCCTTCATACCATTTCAATTTGATGATTTTATGGATATTCATGATATTCAGATCTTGCGGCTCTCCCGGCAAAGGAGGTAGATTGGGCGGATTTTCCAACGCATTGTTATTTACCGTGTCTTCGGCTGCAGTGCCAATGAAATCACCCTTTTTTCCAATCACTGCCCATGCTGTATTCGGACTTTGAACATGTTCAACTTTATAAGATCCAATTTGCTGAAACAAGGTTTTAGTTGCAGCATCCCAGTTAGGAATATTCGAACTGTATCTCGAAAACATGGCTACATAGTACCCATTTGGAACCGAATCAATTAAACGTTTTAATTCCGTTTCGCCCAATTTTGAATTGGTGTTAAATGTATAATACCGAATACTCTGGTCGAATTTATTGGCCTGAACATAGGCACAGTTAAAAGGGTAATTAGGCAATTCATAAGGGAAATCAACCTGGAAGGGTTCAAATATCAATACAACCGTGCCCTGTGAGATGCAGGATCCAACACCGGCATTTAACATATAAGGTGTAATGACTCCCATCTTCCGGTGATCCCATCTTTTGTTATCGATGGCCAAAGCCATTTCATTGTCACTGAACTCGATTTTTTGGGTGCTGTCATTAAATTGAATGAAGCGTGTTTCGAGGACATTTTTTACCTGTGCATACTTACTTTGTCTCCAACCTAAAGGTGAACTTCTGATATAAGTAAAACTCTGTGTAACCCAAATTCCACCTTCATTTTCGGGAATATCCATTTTGGCCCTCCAGTAATAAACCATCGAATCAGGTGTGGGGAAAATATATTTCCATGAGACCAGATCTGAACCCAATATGGAGCCCGATTTTTTATAATAAGGACTGGAAACAGAAAAACTTAAACCGGTGTCAATCTCAAAAACATAAGGCACCTGAGTAGCGGCTAAATTATTATTCTGAACCATTAATTCAACCGTATCCTTATTTACAATGGCATAGTTGTATGGAAAGAGGGGTTGTATACCACTCCCCGGTAGAAAATAAGTAAGGACGGCTTCATTATTTGAATAACTGATCTCCTTCGCTTTTTTGTCTTCATTTATTTTAATTCTGAATTCGTTTAAACCAATATCTTTATTATTCAATGAATGAATCGTAAAAAAGAAAGTATCCTGATAATAAGGTGCAATTACCTGTACTGAAGGATAATCAATGGTTTTTTTGTCGGGCAAGGTTCTGATGCAATGAATACGGATGGTATCTCCCGTTGCTTTTCCAATATTATTTAAAATAATACCGATAGATAGTGAATCGTTTTGTACAGTGGCATTAGAAGGTGAAATAAATAAATCCTTATCTTCTATTTTGTAGTCGGCTAACGAGGGTGAATACAAAACAACGGCCGGATCACCTTGGTACAATAACTGAAGTGCATGCGATCTCGAAAATTGCTCATTAAACGCGCTGGTTTGAGCCAATGCATTTTTAAGAATCATACCTATCGGTTGACCGTAACCACTCACATTTCCTAACCTGCCATAAATCTGATCCATCTGGTCTTCCAGGTTATTGGTAAAAGTTAAATTGGTATGTGCCAGCCATCCAATGGCTCCTTTATTTTTAGCACAAATAAAATCTTTGCCATAAACCAAACCCGAACCCAATGGATCCATATCATTCGCATTTCCGGCATTACATCCGTTTATATAATATAAGGCGCAGTGATTATTTTCGATTAAATCACCAATTGAACCAAAATCCATATCTAAAACGGTTAAGGAAGCATGACCGTAAAAAGTTAACAGATTGATCCCCTTATTCTGATGGGCAATCAGATTAATTTTCTGATCAGGATCTGAAGGTTTTGTGGAATTCTTTCCGTAAGCAAAAATATTCCCGCCTACCGGTTTCGACTTTACGATTTGCCCCATTGCGAATAATTTTCCACGGAAAGCATTTTGCATTCCTGCATCGGCACCACCGCTGATATGCAAATAATTTTTTCGCCAGGCATTTATCGAATCCGGATGGGTTTCATAATAAATGACCTTATCAAGATAATTTATTGCTTCTGTATTATTATTGGCCGGAACCCTTCCCGTTGCAATGGATGGAGCCCCGTTCACTGCATCAAATCCATTGGTAAACAGATTGTCGGAAGAAGGCACCCCGATTGCCGGAACCAGGTTATATGGGAAAACTGCAGGTTGACTCTTCAATAAATTATTTTGATAACCTCTGCCTAATAAAAATAAAAACAGCGGCTTATTCATTTGTTGTGTATATAAGTGTTTACAAAATCTCCGGATGGCTAAAGGATGCGGATTTCCATAAAAATAATAGTCATAAAGCTGTTCACTGTAAACCAAAAGTGTCTTGTATTTTTGGCTACGGTAGGTCTGATATTGCTGAGCCGCAGTTTGAAGGTTCCAATGAGAAATGATCAGGTATTCATTGTTCGCATTGGGATCAATTACCGGAAAATTCACCATTTGAAATTCAGGGAAACTCTTCGTTTCTGTTTCATCCAGCACCATCAGTTCTCGCTGATTTGAACTATAAGGCAGCAGCGCTTTAAACAAGTTTCCTGCCTTAATGCCCTCAGCTCTTTTGTAGTTGGTGATATCCAAAAGCAAAGGAGAATTTTTAGCATAATTACTCAGTTGAATCAGTGTTTTGGCAGCATTAATGGAATTCTTCAGAACTATTTTTTCGGGTTTATTTTCTGCCTGATTATTTTTGAAATAGGTAAATTTGATATATGAAACCGTCACAAAATCTGAACCTACACCCAGGTCATTCACTTCCTGTACGGTAATATAGGAGGAATCGCCGATGGTTGCCGGAACCAGGGTTCTGAAGAACAAATGCGCTCCATAAGCTCTAAAAACAGTATCCACCAAGAGACTTGGATTTATGGCATTGGGTGAACTGTAAATTTTTACATGGTGGTTAGGCGCTGAGGGGTCGGTCAGAAAAAAGTCGGAGGCTCCAATAATTTTTATTTCCAATAGACCATTACTTGAATTATTTCGAGCGGGAGTTGAAAACCTGAAACTCCTTTGTTGTCCGGCTCCAATTAAATAACTCGACATTCCTTCTGCATCGCCATAATCGGAGATATAATACTTTTCACTTGCAGGAATAAAGGCACCATAGTAAAAATCTTCCTGTGGAGCAGTAACCTGTGTTACCTCAAAAATGGGTTCTGGCGAATAAGAAGCGTAGTCATTATCATTGAAACTTGTATACCTTTTTCCTGTAAATACACTGGTATCGGGTAATAGGGTCAGGAAATAATAGGCGGTATCTGTAAATTGACTTTTAAATGTATTGGGTTGTTCGGCCGGGGTTCGATATAATTCCTGATCCAACATACCATCATTGGGTTCAGCAAACAATTCAATAAAATCGCCGTTATTAAAAATCCCATCGCTCTCCCCTTTGATATAGACCCTTTGCTCCACACCATTTTTAAAAATCTGAAACCTTTTTGGGTCAACATTAATTAAAGAAACTCCCCTATTTGTCAAACTCAAAGAATCGATCCGGTAAACTCCTGTTTCGGCTATTTTAAATTTATAGTATGGCTGATAGGTATGAATCCATTCAAATCCGAATGGCTGCGCATTTGCCATCAGTCCAAAGGCTGTGCATGCAAGAATAAAGAAGTATCTGAACAGCGTTTTACCAGGCATTTAATAATAAAGAATCATTTAGTTCCGAATACCTCACCCGTATTTGAAAAATTGTTTTGAACCCAGTGAACATGGCCATTGGTTAAAAACAAAAGAAGTACCGGAACTCTGCTTTCCATAATTAAACAAAACGCTAAGATAAAAAAGAAAGTATGATTACCAAAAAAATCGTGCAACAAAGAAAACTCCACCGAGTATTCTATGTTACTCCTCCGTGGTGCTCTGTGACTCCTCTGTGGTTCTCTGTGTAATTTTTTGTAATTAAAGAATATACCAAGCATAACACAGCCCCCTTGAGAAAGCAGTTTCGACAGTTCGCTTTATTTCTTTGCTTCAGTAAAATACTTGAAGAAATACGGGATGGTTTCTATTCCTTTATAATAATTAAACAAGCCATAATGTTCATTTGGCGAATGCAAATCATCGCTATCCAAACCAAAACCCATCAATACGGATTTTAAACCCAATTCTTTTTCGAAGAGGGCAATGATGGGAATGCTACCGCCACTGCGGGTAGGAATAGGCTTTTTACCAAAAACCGCTTCCATGGCTTTTTCGGCGGCAATATATCCTATTGAATCCGTAGGAGTAGCTGCAGGCTCGCCACCATGATGGGGAGTAACCTTTATTTTAATCCCTTTTGGAGCAATGCTTTGCATGTAATTTTCGAATAGCCGGGTAATTTCAGCAGAGGTTTGATTGGGCACCAAACGCATGCTGATTTTTGCAAATGCCTTGGATGGCAGAACGGTTTTTGCACCTTCTCCAATATAACCTCCCCAAATTCCATTACATTCAAGGGTAGGACGAATACCGGTTTTCTCTAGTACGGTATATCCTTTCTCGCCCCAATCCTCTTCAATTACCAAATCTTTTTTATATGCTTCGAGGTCAAAGGGAGCTTTATTCAATTCGCTGCGCTCAGCCGAGGTTAATTCCACAACCTGATCATAAAAACCCGGAATGGTAATGTGATTATTTTCATCGTGCATGCCGGCAATCATTTTAGCCAGCATATTAATAGGATTGGCTACTGCACCACCATACACACCACTGTGCAAATCGCGGTTCGGACCGGTAACTTCCACTTCAACATAACTGAGGCCACGTAATCCACAATCAATGCTTGGCGTATCATTTGCGATAATAGAAGTGTCAGAAACCAAAACCACATCGGCTTTTAATCGCTCTTTATTGGCAACACAAAAGGGGCCTAAATTGGATGAACCCACTTCCTCCTCGCCTTCTATCATAAATTTCACATTGCAGGCAAGGGTATTGGTTTTCATCATCATTTCAAATGCCTTTACATGCATATAAACCTGTCCTTTATCATCGCAGGCGCCACGGGCAAAAACAGCTCCATCGGGATGTACCTTTGTAACGCGAATGGTAGGTTCAAAAGGAGGTGTATGCCATAAATCCAAAGGAACAACAGGTTGTACATCATAATGGCCATAAACCAAAACGGTTGGCAGGTTTGGATCTATCATTTTCTCGGCATAAACAATCGGATTTCCGGCTGTCTGGCAAAGCTCGGCATGGTCAGCGCCGGCTTCAATCAGTTTGTTTTTGATAAAAGTGGCCGCTGCGATAATATCGTTGTGATAAGTACTGTCGGCACTAATTGAAGGGATACGTAAAAATTCAAATAATTCGTCTAAGAACCTTTGTTTGTTTTGTTCTAAATAGTTTGCGTTCATGCTTATAAAAAATTAAGAATTGAAAATTGAAAATTAAGAATTAAAAATTGAAAATTAAGAATTAAGAATTGAAAATTAAGATTCAAAAATAGGAAATAGCCGGCCCTAAGCAACCAAATATTTTGAATTAAAAAATAAATACAAATTTTATAGTTGTAGAGAATTTTGTTTTTTATAGATTCGTATGTTCATAAAAAACTTGTTTTCAGGGAAAATCAACAATATGAAAGGTTATTTTTGACTTGTGAATAAATTTACTGAATATAAGAAATTAGGAAGCAAAGCTTTTTTACTGTTTCTATTGTACATTGTTCTGATTCCACCTTTGGGCATTATTTATTTTATAACCAACCTCATTGCTCCTGTTAGTCCATTAAGCTTCTCCGATTTACAACATTTTCATTAACTGAAATGATACTGATTGTTGAAATCTTAGCATAAAAGCTTCTTAAAATCAGCCTATTTTCGCCGGGTGGATTATTTACAAACATTAAATGCTTCCCAGCGCGATGCCGTTCAACAAATTGAGGGTCCGGTGATGATTGTTGCAGGTGCAGGATCAGGGAAAACGAGGGTTTTAACGTACCGTATTGTTCACATGCTCAGAAACAATATTGACCCTTTTCAAATTTTATCACTCACTTTTACCAACAAAGCTGCAAGAGAGATGCGCAACCGCATTTATGCCGCTGTTGGCGGTGAAGCCCGTAATATCTGGATGGGAACTTTTCACAGCATTTTCTCCCGAATATTGCGTGCAGAAAGTGATCGGATCGGATACCCGAAAAACTTTACGATTTATGATACAGACGATAGTAAAAGCCTGATCAAAACAATTTTGGGGGAGATGAATTTAGACGACAAACTTTATAAACCCTCCAATATGCTTGGCAGGATTTCGGCTGCTAAAAATATTCTGGTTACTGCTGACGAATATCTTGGCAATTCTGAATACTATGAAAACGACAACAGCAGCGGTAAACCCAAATTTGGCCTGTTATTTAAAGCCTACCAGGAAAGATGTTTCAGGGCCGGAGCCATGGATTTTGATGATTTATTGGTAAATACCCACAAACTATTTACAAAAAATATTGACATTTTAAATAAATACCAACACCAGTTTAAATACATAATGGTGGATGAGTTTCAGGATACCAATCATGCACAATATATGATCATCAAAAAATTGAGTGCGGTAAATGAAAATATTGCTGTTGTTGGCGATGATGCACAGAGTATCTATGCTTTCAGAGGGGCCAATATCAAAAATATTTTGGGATTTCAGAGAGATTTCCCCGATGTAAAATCCTTTAAACTCGAACAAAATTACCGAAGCACACAAACGATCGTAAACGCTGCAAGCAGTATTATCGATAAAAATAAAGATCAGATAAAAAAGAAAATCTGGACGGAAAACGAAACCGGGGAAAAGATCCGAGTTTTTAAGGCATTAACCGATAACGAAGAAGGAAATATGGTTGCCATGTCAATTTCTCAGGAAAAGATGAGCAGCCACGTTTTGAACCGGGATTTTGCCATTTTATACCGTACCAATGCGCAAAGCAGGTCCATGGAGGAGGCGCTGCGGAAACTAAATATTCCCTATAAAATTTATGGTGGTTTATCTTTTTACCAGAGAAAAGAAGTGAAGGATTTACTCGCTTATTACCGGGTTGTTCTGAACCCAAACGATGAGGAAGCTTTGAAAAGAATCATCAATTATCCGGCCCGGGGCATTGGAAAAACTACCCTTGAAAAACTAACCGTTGTGGCCGATCAGCACCAGATAAGTTTATGGCAAGTGATGGAGCAGGTGAATCAACTGGGATTCAAAAACATGACACATATTGAAAATTTTGTGACCATGATCAAAAGTTTTCAAACCATGCTCAATCATAATGCCTATGAATTGGCCATGCACATTGCAAAAATGAGTGGGGTGTTAAAGTCGCTATATGAAGATAAAACAGTAGAAGGGATTGCCCACTATGAAAACACCGAAGCTTTATTAAACGGAATAAAAGAATTCAGTATTGAAGAAGAAATAGACGAGGAAGGAGTAGTACGACCCAAAATTTTATCGGAATTTATGGCTGATGTTTCTTTAATGACAAATGATGACAAGGATAAAGATCACGACCACGACCACGTCAGTTTAATGACCATTCACTCCTCAAAAGGTTTAGAGTACAAATATATTTATATCGTAGGCCTTGAAGAAAATTTATTCCCTTCTCAAATGGCGCTCAATAGCCGGCAGGAATTAGAAGAGGAGCGTCGCTTATTTTATGTTGCACTCACACGAGCCATGAAAAAATTAACCCTTAGTTTTGCGACCAGCAGGTTTAAGTTTGGCAATATTGTTAACAGTGAACCGAGCCGTTTTTTACAGGAACTCGACCCCCAATATTTGAACTTTGAAAGCATGAAAGGCATGAAAGGTCATTTTAATGAAGGCAGAGAAAGCTACCCGGGCAAAAGCGGTACCCTGAGTGGATTGCCCAAAAAAGTTCTTTCCTTCAACAAGCCACAAACCGGCTCCTTAAATCCACAAACTCAACCCATCGACCCAAATTTTGTTGCAGATGACACATCGGGTTTACAAATTGGGATGAAAGTTGAACACCAGCGATTTGGATCCGGTGAGGTGGTAAATTTGGAAGGCACTAATGATAACAGAAAAGCAACAGTAGAATTTGAAAACCTAGGTAAGAAGATGTTGGTACTAAAATTTGCCAAACTCAAATTAAAGTAATACCTGCCATCCCCATCAGCAGTTTATGTATTTTCATTACCTGGGGAACCAATAAATCTCTTTCATCGTTAAAGATGAGGAAATCGGCCCGTTTAACCTTATCCTCCTGAGGCAGCTGGTTGTTCATCCTGGCTTTTACGTCATTAGCAGGCATCCCATCGCGCTCTACACTTCTTTTTAACCTCAGTTGTTCATCTGCCACAACCACAATTATTTTATCCAGATCTAAATAAGAACCACTTTCGAACAACAAGGCAGCTTCTTTTATAACGTACGGTGCATTTTCTTGCAGAACCCAAATTTCAAAATCAAGAAAGATGGCAGGGTGAACCAAACAATTTAATTCCTCCAACAGTTTTGCATTTCCAAAAACCAGGTTTGAAATATAAGATCGGTTCAGGGAACCATCCTTGTAATAAGCATCATTTCCCAGCAATTTTTTAATTGCCGCTGTCAGCTCCATATTTTCAATCATGATAGCCTTTGCACGGGAATCGGAATCATAAACCGGAATGCCCAATTGTTCAAAAATCCGCGCAACCGTACTTTTGCCACTTCCAATATTTCCAGTTAGTCCGATTTTAAACATGGTTTATCCGTTTACAAAATATATATAACTGGTTCAAGAGCCGCTCACGTACATAGAATTCTCTGTTGGATGAGCTTGTCGAATTCCTATTTTTTTTCTTCTGTTTTTGGTGTGTTCAGAGCCTGTGAAGCTTCCATGGAAACCGCTGTCCGGTCGATGCGTAATTTGGTGCCTTCACTTTCAATCAAAAAAGTATGCTCGGTTGCTTCAAGAATTTTTGCATGAATTCCACCTAAAGTAATCACCTTATCACCTTTGCCAAGATTTTCGCGAAATTTCTTTTGAGCCTTGTTCTTTTTCATCTGAGGATAAATCATGAAAAAGTAAAAAACCACAAAAATCAGAATCAAAGGAAGAAACTGCATGATGGGATTGCCTCCCGAAGCACCGGCTGATGGTGCCATTAATAATAGATTGTTAGTCATATTGATTTGTTTTAAATTATTTATTTTTATTATTTAGGTTTTACTTCACCTTCAATTAACAAAGTTGTTTGAGGGGGTATGGTATTGGAGAGAATGCTAACGCTTTTATCAAACTTCCCAACTTTCCCACTGCTGTTAAACTGCACATCAATAGCCGATTCCTCACCTGGTTTTATGGGTTCTCTGGAATAACTTGGAACCGTACAACCGCAACTTGCCGATGCACTGTTTATGATTAAATCGACATTGCCTGTGTTCTTGAATTTAAATTTATAAGTTACAACCTCTCCATCTATCAGGATTCCAAAATTATGAATATTTTCCTCAAATGTCATAAATGGAGCATTTTCCTGCATATTTGGTGCCGTATCGGTGGCACTCATTGGATTATTTACCAGATCTGTTGAAGCTTTCTGGCTTTTATTTCCACCACAAGACACCACAAAAACTACTGTTACCATTAAAATTAATCTAATCATTTTTTGCAATATTATTTAGTCTACCAAACCGCGACCCATTTTTTGAATACGGTTTTCTTTTCGCAAATCTATTTGAATTTTATCCAAAATTCCATTAATAAAACCATGACTGCTTGGAGTACTGTATAATTTTGCCAGCTCCAGGTATTCATTGATGGTAACCTTTACCGGAATAAAGGGGAAATATAGAATCTCACTCAAAGCCATGGTCATTAATACCATGTCGACCATCGCAATTCGGTCCTGATCCCAATTCTGGGTTTTTAAGGATATCAATTCGGTTAATTCCTCCTGATTTTGAAGCGTATAATCAAAAATGGCGTTTAAAAATTTAATGTCCTCTTCTTCATCAATATGCATAGGAACTAAAAAATTGGAAGACGCATTTTTAATGGAGTGCAAGGTTTTTTGCAAGGTTGTTAAAATTAGTACCTGGTCATCCTCCCAATTTGAAAAAAGATCTTCAATATAACTTTCAAACAGGTCTGAATCTGAGCTTACCAGCTCTAAAATTGTAGTAAGCACCGATTTGTCTTCCTGAAATGAATGATCAACTTTGGAGCTATAGTCAATAATTGCCTGGTTTTTAAGAATTTCACCAAGTATTTTCTTTAAAAAATCATTTGCATTTGACCATTTACAGGGAACTTTTATTAATGCATTCCGGAAAGCAGCATTTTCTTCAATACAGTTAATGACCTTATTGTTAGAAAGATTTTGAAGGGAAATAATGATTTCTTTAGAAGGAATGAACTTTGCCTCCTCAATTCCTAATTCGGATTGTATATAATTTTTGAGTTCAACCGGAAAGGATAGCATGAAAAGGTATAATTCATAGGTCTTTTCAATACCCTCCAGCATTCGTTTCTTATAGCGCTGAGCATCAGCATTTTCCTCTACCGAAAAACTGTAAAGTGATTGAAATGCCTTCATGCGCAAAAATCGTCGGTTCAACATAAAATTTAAATATCCTTCTATTTGTGAAACTGTCTAATACTCAAAAAATGCAAAGAACATTTGCCCTCGAATAAAAACGAATTACTAATAAATTACGTAACTTTTTAATGATCCTGTTTATGTGGGGCAAAAGTAGTTTTATTTTTCATTTTTCAAGGTCGAATAAATAATTTTAAGAAACGAAATCCACTATCTTTTGATTTAATTTGCCAATTATTATTATTTTCCTTGTGAAACCATTAAAACATCTTAGAAAATATTTTTACAAGTATAAACTGCGACTCCTCCTAGGTATTTTGTTCGTTTCTGCCTCCAATTTATTTGCGGTATTTCCTGCCCAATCAGTGCGGTCGGCAATAGATCTGGTAAAAGAAAATCTCGATCTCTATAATAATGCAGTTGCAGGTTCAGCCAAGGATGAAATTTTTAATCGTGTGAGTGGGGCCGTATTATACTTTACTTTTTTGGTCATTAGCTTCGCCATTGCCAGGGGTATTTTCATGTATTTTATGCGTCAAACTATAATAGTAATGAGCCGGCATATTGAATTTGACCTTAAAAATGAAATTTTTAATCATTACCAGAAATTAAGCTTATCCTTTTACCACCGCAATAGTACCGGAGATTTAATGGCTCGAATTAGCGAAGATGTTAGCAGAGTGCGAATGTACGTGGGACCGGCCATTATGTACGCGATAAATTTGGTGGTAACCATTATTTTAGTGCTTTGGGTAATGTTTTCAGTAAATGCCCGGCTTAGCTGGCTGGTTATTATCCCATTGCCTATATTATCCTTTGCCATTTATAAGGTAAACAATATTATCAACAAAAAAAGCGATGCGATTCAAAATCAGCTTTCTACGCTCACCTCCTTTGTTCAGGAGGCTTTTTCGGGCATTAGAGTGATAAAGTCATTTGCTGCCGAAGAACTTTCAGAAAAGGCATTTGATCTGGAGACACAGTCTTATAAAGGGAAACAAATGGATATGGCAAAAGTAGATGCATACTTTTTCCCACTCATGTTTTTTCTTACCGGATTAAGTTCACTCATCACTATTTTTGTAGGTGGTTTGGAAGTAATTCATGGAAGAGCCACTCTTGGAAATATTGCCGAATTCATCATCTATGTAAATATTCTAACGTGGCCGGTCACCAGTTTGGGATATACCAGTAGTTTAATCCAACGGGCTTCGGCTTCCCAGGCCCGGATCAACGAATTTCTTCAGACGGAGCCGGAAATAAACTTTCCAGTATTTAAAAATTTCAATTTTGGACATAGTATCTCTTTTGAAAAGGTAAGTTATACGTATCCGGGGAAGAAAAATCCGGCGGTAAAGAACCTTAATTTCGAAATTAGAAAAGGAAGCACTTTGGGTATTTTGGGGCCAACAGGCTCTGGTAAAAGCACTTTAGTTCAATTGCTATTAAGGTTGTTTGATCCCGATACAGGAGTCATAAGAATTGACTCAGAGATTTTTCAGGAAATTAATCTTAACCAATTCAAAGAAAAAATTGGTTATGTGCCACAGGATGTTTTTTTATTCAGCGATACCATTGCGAATAACATTGCTTTCGGACTTTCAAACGACACTGAAAATATTCAACAAAAAATCATAAGTGCTTCCGATCAGGCAGCATTAACGGCAAATATTATGGAATTCAAAGAGAAATTTGAAACCATTGTTGGTGAAAGAGGGATTACCCTCTCAGGTGGCCAAAAACAAAGAGTTGCTATCGCCCGGGCCTTCATTAAAGACCCTGAAATATTGATTTTTGACGATTGCATGAGTGCTGTTGATACACGGACAGAATCGGAAATTTTAAATAACCTTGATAAAATGAAATTCGGCAAAACCGTATTGATTGTCAGCCATCGGGTATCCAGTATAAAAAATGCCGATCAAATAATTGTTTTGGATGAAGGTGAAATAACTGAAAAAGGAACTCACCACGAACTATTGGCATTAAATGGTTATTACACAGGGATTTTCGAAAAACAAATAAGCGAAGAAATTGTTTAAAGTTTGCTCCTTTTTAGGTTTATTCTATGATAGAAAAAAAATTGTTTTGAAAAGCAGTTGCGAACTTATATTTTGCCGCTGTTTAACCCTATTTAACTGAATGGACGAAACTAATAAAAACGATAACCAGGAAATTTTTTCTAAAAAAATTCGCGCTGGAAAAAGGACCTATTTTTTTGACGTAAAAACAACCCGTGGAAAAGATTATTTTATTACCATTACCGAAAGCAAAAAGAGCTTTGAAGATGGTAATTTTGTTAAACACAAAATATTCCTGTATAAGGAAGATTTTAACAAATTCGTAGAAGCATTAAACGAAACGGTAAACCACATAAAAACCGATCTGATGCCTGATTACGATTTTGAGGAATTCAGAAATGAAGGTTGGTCTGATAAAAATGAAGGCTCCTCTGATAGAAATGAAGCTCAGAAAGATGTAAGTTTGTAATAATTAATACAATTAATTTAATTTTATTCTTTAAATTTGAATTTTAAAAATAAACAGTATGAAAAACCTATTCAAATCAATTTTTTTAATGGTTGCAGTTTCCTCTTTATTATCTGCATCCTGCAAAAAAACACCACCACCAAAAGTGATCATAGTAAATAAACCAACTTTAATCATCAATGATGGTGCTACCTCCACAATCGTTTCCAGTTCAATTGATACCATTCACATAAAATTAATTGCCACCGCTGATACGGATAGAAAAATAAGCAATTTAAAAATTACCCGGGTCATGACCGGTTCAAATCCATCAACTGTTGTTATAAAAGATTCTAGCCTTGGTGTTGCAACGCTCATTTATACCTATGCTGATATTATAGCAGGAACAATAGGTCTTGAAGAATTCGATGTTCTCAGATATACCGTCGCAGTAACCGATGATAAAGGAAACATGTCAAGTGGTACTTTTGTAGTTACCATTTCTAACCTCGCTGTTTCCGGGCAACTTTTAATCGGAGGGCCCACTTCTTCAAATGAATACCGCTGCATGGGAATTTCTGATAATTTCAGGAAATATCGCTCAGGAAGTACCGGCGCTGATTTGGCAAAAGACAATTCCTCAAAAGTTGATTTTGTTTTTCTTTTCGATGCTGGTGGGGCTGTTGGAAATGCCCTCTATTCTCCTGATTATGCCATCCCGCCTATAGGTTGGACTACCGAAATTGCAAACTGGCCAACCCGGAATAAAACGATTTTTGTTTTTTCCGATTTAACCGCATCTCAATTTGATGCGTTGAGCACCGACTTCCTGCCCATGATCAATTCAATTGATTTTGCTGTTGGGGGTGTAGGTAAAGTTAGTAATCTCTCAATTAATAATGTATATGCTTACAAAAGAGCCAATGGAAAACGTGGATTTATAAAAATAGGACAGACTGCCAATAACGCCTCAGGCCAGATTTTGCTGATCATTAAATCGGAATTATAAGAGCTGATCATAATTATTCAAAAGGCCGTTTCGTTTGAACCGGCCTTTTTTTATTTTTACAACATGAAGAAAATTGCAGTTTTTACCTCAGGAGGAGATGCCCCCGGCATGAATGCCTGTTTACGGGCAGCTGTTAGAACAGCTATTTACCACAACGTTGAAGTTACCGGTATCATGCAGGGTTTTAAAGGGATGATTGAAGGAGGAGATAATTTTGTGCCGCTCGACTCCCGCTCGGTCGGAAATATCATCCAACGTGGAGGCACCATCTTAAAGTCATCCAGAAGCAAAGCGTTTATGACCCCGGAAGGCAGGAAAAGTGCGTTCGAAAACCTAAAACTTCACGGTATTGAAGGCATTGTTTGCATAGGTGGAAATGGAACCTTTAAGGGTGCTGAAATTTTTTATAACGAATATGGAATTCCGTCCATAGGTGCTCCGGGAACTATTGACAATGATTTATATGGAACCGATGTAACAATAGGTTTCGACACCGCCATAAATACAGCCGTAGATGCCGTTGATAAAATAAGAGATACTGCCGATAGCCATGGACGGGTGTTTTTTATAGAGGTGATGGGTCGCGATACCGGCTTTATAGCTTTATCCACTACCATAGCCGGCGGAGCCGAAATGGTAATGCTTCCCGAAGTTGAGGTAGACCATTCTAAACTGGTTGAATTATTTAAAAAAAGAGACAATAATAAAAAGTCATTTTCTATTGTAATTGTGGCCGAAGGTAATTTTGAAGGCGGAGCCGTTGCTATATCCAAAATGTTGAACAGGGAAATTGAAGGATTTGAATCCAGGGTAGTCATTCTGGGACATATTCAAAGAGGAGGAAGCCCAAGCACCTACGACCGGGTACTGGCCTCAAAGTTAGGATATGGAGCTATGGAAGCCCTTCTGAAAGGCGAAAAAAATAAAATGGTCGGATTAATTGACAATAAAATTGTACTCACCCCATTCATCGATTCCATTACAAAGAAAAAAGCGCTGAACCCCGATTTGCTGAAATTGATAGATATATTAAATACCTGATGTTTTCAGGAGATAGTATAATTTTAAACATTCTGCTTAAGGTAATCAGTAATCGGTGGAAGAAAGGTAATCAGTAAAAGAAAGGTAATCGGTGGAAGAAAGGTAATCAGTATGGTTATTACCGAATACCCGATTACCGATTACCAAATACCGATTACTAAATACCGATTACCAAATACCGATTACCAAATACCGATTACCAAATACCGATTACCAAATACCGATTAC
>CAYHCF010000023.1:0-4527 GCA_964355075.1 uncultured Chitinophaga sp. | reverse complement strand
CGATTACCGATTACCAAATACCCGATTACCTTTTCAGGAAAATGGCAGAATTTATCCCGTATTCAGTATAGAATAGTTACAGCGCAGCTTTGCCATTTACAAATTTGCCCGATTTCTCGGCAATGACTAATTTTAGCCGGCGCCACTTCCATAAAAAGAAATTACGCTTGCTGTACTTTTCCTGGATGCTCAACTTTTCTTTATAGGCTTCCACTTTGTTTAAATGGCTTTTGCTGGTGTTGTGTATCCGGTAACTGGCCATATCACGGTTCAAAAACATAAAAGACTTCTTTGCTGCAAGCGAAAGAATCAATTTGTAATCAAAGGCATAGTGGTAATCGGGGTCAACAAACTGATCGGGATCCAGATATCTTCTGTTAAAAAAGCAAGCCGGCTGGTAAATATTAGGTAACATGCCATCCTTTATCAATAACTGGAAATTTACCGGCGACCCCTCCCCTTCTTTCACTAGGTTTCCATCCACATCAATGGATTTGCATTTTCCATAATAAACAGCCATTTCATTATTCACTTCGTAAGTCCTGATAATGGTTTCCACAGCTGTTGGTTCCAATAAATCATCGGCATTCAGGTAGGCAATCAGTTTCCCCTTCGACTTTTTGTAGCCTATGTTCAGTCCATTTGCTTGTCCACCATCGGGTTGACTTTGCCAGTAGGAAAGTTTATCAGCATATTTTTTTATAATATCTACAGACCCATCTGTTGAACCTCCGTCGATAATGATATACTCGAAATTGGACTGGGTTTGATTCAAAACTGATTTTATGGTAGCCTCAAGCCAGGGTGCCTGATTAAATGATGGAGTAATGATAGATATTAAAGGATGACTCATTGAACCTGCAAATATACTACAGCAATCCTTTATCTGCTAATTCTTCTAATTTAATATACTTTGGATTCAGGCTCGGATGCCAATGGTGTAACAGCGCTTTACACCGGGTCCGGATCACACTGATTCCGGCCTTATAAAATCGCAACCACAAATCTTCATCTTCATAACCCCAGGTTTTATAGTTTTCATTGAATTGGCCTGCTTCAACAAAGTGTTTGCGGTTACAGGCAAGAACTCCTTTGCCTCCCCAAATCATCCACTCTCCATTTTTCTTTGCAAATTGGGTAGGTTTATTTTTATAAAGATAAAAAACTATCGGAAACCAGGCTGTTCTGCCTATCGTGTACCGTTTACATAAGCTTACAATATTTTCGGGTATGGAAAAATCGGCATCGCAAATAAATAATTTTTGATTTGAACTCTGAGAAACAGCCTTATTCAAAGAAAAAGCCCGTGAAAAAGGAACAGTTTCTGAATTTAAAACCCATTTGCCTTTAAAGGTTTTTTGAATTTCTACCCTTAGCTTTTCAATATCCTCTGAACCACAATCATAAACGGAGAGCTCTATCAACTCTGGAAACCGGCATTTGCACAAACTTGGCAAAAATGCTGATAAGAAGGAATCATTTCTGTTGTACAATCCAACACAAATACTGATCGGTTCAAGCCGGTAAAATCTAAAAACAGAATAGAAAAGCAATAAAAAAATTCCTTTTAGATCCAGCCAAAGTGTATACCATCCCAATTTTCTCTGAGGCGATTTAAACACAAACCAAAATGGAAATTTTATGCGATTCGGAATATGTGTTTTCAGGTTGATCACAAATAATTTCTCAATTAAAGTTGATGGTTTTTACCGGTAGAATCCGGCTCACAAACCGCGATGGGATCAAAAGAATGCACATGCAAATAACGAAGCTTCCCAGGTTTATCCAAATAACATCTCCTGCTAGCAATTCTATGGGAACGCGGTTCAAATAATAAGCACTCTGATCCAGTTTAAGAAAGCCATAGTATTGTTGAAGCATGGCCAGGCCAATTCCCAGTATATTTCCAAATAACAGGCCTTTGGCAATAATATTAGCCGCCATATATAAGAATATCTTGCTTATTTGGGTATCGGTTCCTCCCAATGCTTTTAGCGTTCCAACCATTTGCATTCTTTCTAAAATCAGAATCAATAGGGCAGTAATCATATTGATAGAAGCCACGGCAATCATTAAGACAATTATGATCAAAACATTCATATCCAGCAAATTCAGCCAATCAAACAAAGCAGGATACATTTCAAAAATGCTTTTCAAACCCATTTCATAAGGTGTAATTGCCGCTAAATTATTCCGTTCCTGTTCAATATCTGAACCCTGATTCAAACCAATTTCATATCCACTGATTTGATTCTTCTCCCAATTATTCAGTTTCTGTACCTGTTTTATATCTACAAAGGCATAAATCTCATCCAGATCCCCCATACCGGTATCAAAGATGCCGCTGATTTTAAATTTACGCACCCGCAAAGGCTCCTGGACAAAATAAATTACAACCGGATCGCCCAATTTAAACCCTAAGCGTTTTGCGGTAATTGCTGATATCAAAATCTGATTTCCGGTTACGGTATCAAAAACCTGAAAGGCGTTTCCTGTCTGTAAGTGTTTCTTTAGAAAACTCCAGTCATAATCTACATCCACACCTTTTAAAACAATGCCTTCAAATGCCGTTTCGGTTTTGATAATTCCGGCCTTTGAGGCGATCCTTTGCATATAAATAACAGCGGATTTTTTCTTTGCTAAATACTCAAAAAGGGTATCTCTATCAATGGGCAGACTTTCGTAACTGTTATTTAAATCGAGATGGCTTACCTGAATTTGAGAATTAAATCCTATAATTTTATTACGAACTTCATGCTGATATCCTTTTACGATGGCTGTGGCAATAATCATTACGGCAACGCTTATGCACACCGCTGCTGTGGCTAAGTTGATAATCAGCCTTGAAAAACCCGTTCCCTTTGCATTTCTTTGGGGAGGTTTTGCACGCATTAATTTTTTAGCAATGAAAAAACTTATATTCATACAATCAATGTTCAAATATAAACACCCATTCGGGCTTTTATGCTTTTTGTTGATTCAATTTACTGCCAAAGCTCAAATTCCGGGGGCTGAGCGTCTGGATCAATACCTTCCACTTTTAAAAAACAAAAGAGTTGCTCTGGTGGTTAATCAAACTTCGGTAATTGGAAATGAGCATCTTGTAGATGTTTTAAAAAGAAAAAAAGTAAAAATTCAATGCATTTTTGCCCCTGAGCATGGCTTCAGAGGAGATCATTCAGCCGGTGAAAATATCGCTTCATCCCTTGATAAGAAAACCAACATACAGGTTTTTTCTTTATATGGTTCAAGCAAAAAACCTGGCAGGGAACAATTATCGGAAACAGATATTGTCATTTTTGATATACAGGATGTCGGAGCCCGCTTTTATACCTTCATTTCAACTTTACATTATGTGATGGAGGCCTGCGCGGAGCAGAAAAAGATGCTAATTGTTCTGGACAGGCCCAACCCGAATGGTTTTTATGTAGACGGACCCGTTTTGGATACGGCTTTCAGGTCGTTTGTGGGTATGCATCCGGTTCCGGTTGTGCACGGAAATACAATAGGCGAATATGCCATGATGATTAATGGGGAGGCTTGGCTCAAAAACAAAATAAAGTGCGAATTAAAAGTGATCAAGGTTCAGCATTATACGCACCAAACTCCATACAATTTACCCATAAGGCCATCTCCAAATTTGCCAAACAGCAGTAGCATTTTATTATACCCGAGTTTGTGCTTTTTTGAAGGAACCCATTACAGCATTGGCAGGGGAACAGAAACGCCATTTGAATGTGTTGGGAAACCAAATTGCACAGTAGGTTCCTATCATTTTACACCAAAAAACATTCCGGGAGTGGCCGATAAACCGCCCTACGAGAACCAAATCTGCACCGGTATTTTCCTCAGAGATTACGGCAAACAGATTGCACCCTTTCAAAATAAAATTAACCTTTACTGGCTGATTGAATTTTACAAAAACGATAAAGACCCATCTACTTTTTTTAATCCATTCTTTGATAAACTTGCCGGAACCGATGTACTCAGAAAGCAGATATTATCCGGGAAATCGGAGGAAGAAATACGACAAAGCTGGCAGCCGGCCCTGAACCAATATCGAAAAATGCGGTTAAAATACCTGCTGTATGCAGAGAAAAACGAAAAATAATTAATGGGCACTTTACGAAATACGAATCATACGAATGTACGAATGGGGGCACCTGTCTGGTTGAGCGGAGTCGAAACCTATTTGATGTGAAAACCCAAATCATTTGTTACACACAGGAGTTGTTCTCGACTCCGCTCGAACTGACAACTGATTCCAGTCCTACCTGCCCATTTTGAAATGCAAAGTATACCGGTGGAAGCTTCCACCTGCCCATTTTGAAATGCAAAGTATACTGGTGGAAGCTTCTACCTGCCCATTTTGAAATGCAAAGTATACCGGTGGAAGCTTCCACCTGCCCATTTTGAAATGCAAAGTATATACAGTAGGGTCGTACTATGCCCATTTTGAAATGCAAAGTATATACAGTAGGGTCGTACTGTGCCCATTTTGAAATGCAAAGTATATACAGTAGGGTC
>CAYHCF010000022.1:39979-57259 GCA_964355075.1 uncultured Chitinophaga sp. | reverse complement strand
AAATAGCTGCCAAATTTAAATAATTATTTTCAATGTATCACAACCCCGATCTGGGTTCAAACCCCTGTACGATAAATTTACGCATTGCGCGGTTTCAATTTTGCATTCTTCCAAAACCCGCCACCCCCGCGCCGGGTTGCATGTTGCCACCAAACCATTGGTTGCCACCTATGGCTACCAATATGCCACTCCTCAATACAAAAATCCAAACAACCAAAGTGGAATCTTTTTACCTATACCATATTCAATGTCATCTATGACAAGATAACTATCCTTTAGTTTTTTGATTTGCGCTTCTTTTTTAGACTTTCCACCAACCTCAAAAATAAATTTATGATCTACTAAAAAATCGCTTTCTTCTATATATTCAAGAGTATGTTGCGCATTTAATTGATTTACAAAGAAAGTTTCACGAATATTACCTATGTTAGCCTGATTTGGTGATAAAGCATATTGTAAATTGGTGTTTTCTAAAAATATTTTATTGGGCTTTTGTAATTGAGTAATTCCTTTTGCATCTTTATATAGATTTCGAATGATATGCGCTTCCGCCAAAAAATACAAATAGCTAACAAAAGTATTCCGGTTTACCCCTATTCTTTCACTTAATTTGCTCACATTGGGCATAAAGGGTACGGACTCTGAAATGATTTGCAACAGCTGCTTTAATTTGGCTACATATGCTACTTCTACTTTCCGGAGTAATGGCAATTCTATTTCAAGAATCAAATTAATTACTTCCTCTATACGATGAAAATACAATTCAGGAACATCTTGAAAAAAAGGATAATAACCGTGATGGATATATTCCTTAAAATATTGAAGCGGTCTTACTACTTGATTTATCTCCCTTGAAATGGACAGATGTTTCATCCAGAAAAAGAAATTTGCCACCCTGCTTTACAAATTGATCCGCCAATGTGCTAAGTGTATTTTCTGCAAACCAAATATTGTCTAAGCTTACATACAAACTCGATTGATCTATTGGGAGATTTTTTTTTATATATTGTAAAAGCAGCGTGGTTTTACCCACACCCCTTGCACCTTTTATTCCAATTAATCGGGCATCCCACCGGATAATATCCATTAAACTCCGGGTAAAATGCATAGGAGTAGCATTAATCTTGCGTTGGTGTTTTTCAAAAAGCGTAATCATAATTGCTTGTTATATACAGCAAATATATTATATTTTGCTTAATCCACCTATCATAATGAATAAAAGAAGTAAGAAGTATGAAGGATGGAAAACAAATAGTAAATAGCAAGTAGAAAATAGAAAATTATTTTTTTCTACTTTCTACTTCCCAACATAAGCCGGATGAGTTCAATTTCCCTGGGGTCAACAATGGCAGGCTTTTTTTCGAAGTTTACAAACTTTACAACACCAGGCACATTTAAAATCGGGTAATAATGTCTTTCGAGTTCAGTATAAACAAACAGATAAGAATTAAACAAAGGCACCTCCACCATTTTTTTTCGATTGCTCCACTGATGCAAAGTCTTATGCAAAGGCAAATACACCTCAAACCCCAAAAACCGCAATTCAGTTTCAGTCTTTTTTTCGGCCCTCGGATTCGTATACAACAAATACCAGTGCGGCGGCGTCTCTTGTTTCAAATGCATATGTGGCGCAAGGTTAAATTAATTTTGATTGGCTTTCATTTAAAAATTGGATATAATGAGTGATATTAGAAACGAGATTTCAAGAAGCGAGACCAAAACTAAATCAGTATTAGAATACTTCTCGCATCCTCGCAATCTCGCTTCTAAATTTATGATTTTAGAAAGCTCCGTAAATCTGTTTGAATGATTCCTTCAAAACTGTTTCCATTAAAAGTGTCGTATGTAATCACTTCCTTTGGGTAATTATCACGGATCTTTTGTAGATTACCGAATTCCCGTTTTAAAGTTTTGCTTTCATTGATTGTGAGTGCCACCTGTATATATCTTTTCTCTCCATCTTTTTCGCAATAAAAATCAATTTCTTCTGCACCCAGAATTCCTACTTTTACAGAATATCCTTTAAAAAGCAGGTGATTATAAACTATATTTTCCATTATTTTGCCTCTGTCTTCAGGTCGGTAGCCCCATATACCATGCCGGATTCCAAGGTTTTCGAAATAATACTTATCACCTGTTTCAAAAACCCGCTTGCCGATTAAATCATAACGCGAAACTTTATGTATTAAAAAAGCACTTACCAAATGTTGTATATATGTTTGAACCTGATTGGGAGCAATTTTTATTCTTTGAGATTTGAGAAAATCGCTTATTTTTTTGGCTGAAAAAATACTTCCAATATTGCCTGCCAGAAAGAGTACCAATTGTTCTAAAAAATTAATATTCCTAACTGCATAACGATTAATGATATCGCGGTAAACAATGGTGTTATAAATATTTTTGAGGTATTCTAATACAACAGCATCATTTAATTCCAAATGTTTAATATAAGGGAGTCCTCCGTATTTTAAATATTTTTCTAATGTTTGCTTATTGTCTTCCAATTTATGGAAAGTAAGAAACTCTCCATATGAGAGGCTATACACGGTAATTTCTATTGAACGTCCGCTTAAATGCCCTGCAACATCGGCCGATAATAAATTGGCATTACTTCCGGTACAGTACAAGTCTAAATCTGTATGAAGTAAAAGGGATCGCAAGGCATCTTCAAAATGTTCTATGTCTTGAATTTCATCTATAAAAACATAAGTTTTTTTGCGCGCATTTTTATTGCTTAAAACGTAGTTGCTTAAATCCTGAGCGGTTCTGATATTTGAAAAAGCCAAATCCTCTTTGTTTATATATAAAATACTTGCTGTTGGCTTTTGTTCTAATATCAATTGGATGATCTGGTATAACAAATAGCTTTTACCAACTCTTCGCTGGCCGGTAAGCACCTTAATTATATTTTTACCTATAAATGGCTTCACCCGCTCTAAATAAGCAGGTCTTATATGTATATCAGCAGGAATTTTTGGAGTTTTCACTTTTAAGTGTATTTATAACTTTCTTCAAAAATACAGTATTCTATAATTATAATTATAATTTTATTGTATCTATTGAAATATTTAATAGAAGCGAGATATAGGGAACCGGGCATGCCTACCGAAACAATCGTGAAGGCAGGAACCGTGTCAGGAAAACAATATTAGTCTCGTTTCTCGCAATCTCGCTTCTGACGAAGCTTTAGCATTGTTGTTGGTGATATTGAAGGAAAGAAGATTTAAGTTTGATTATGCCGGTAGTTTACTCAATACAAAATCTCTTATTATTGTTGCATTTTCGATTGCTTTTTTCATATGGTAGCTTTCGATTTCTAATAAGTTTGGGTACCTTACTTCTGATGAATAAATTGTTAAGTCACTACATTGTTCAATGATTTTTTCAAAGTCAGAATCATAATGGGCACATGTTTCGCAAAGGACCACTAAATCATGGGTTTTCTGCAATCGTCCAAGATTAGTGGCAATATACCCTTTTAGCATTTTTTCAGCGCATTGTTGACAATGATAGCAAACTATTTCATATTTTGGTTTTAATTGTGCAGATAGAACAGTAACTGCTTCAAAGTCATTGCCAGCATATTGGAACCATGAATAACCATCTTTATTATTATCCATAAATTTTTTGCCCCTCTGTTGCAATAATATGTTCAAATGTAGATTGGTTGTCTTTCCTATTGTCGAAGTCTTTGCTATCGCATACTAAAATATCAACGGGCATAAATATTTTTTTTAAAAGTAGGCGTCTTGCTTGTTGCGTAATTTCAATTTTCTTTTTCCCATTTAAATCTGCTACCACAAAAATATCTATATCGCTCTCCTCATTGGCTCTATTTTGAGCATAAGAGCCAAAAAGATAAACTTGCTTTGCATCAATACCTGTAACAAGAATTGATGATATTTGAGCTATAATTTTTTTTACTTTTTTATTCATTTGATAAATTTTGGGTTGAAACAGCAATATGTTTTACCGGATTCATATTTAACAAATTTAGCAATTCCGGAGATATTTAAAATAACATAAAAATGTTTTTGAAATTTGGCAAAAGGAAAAGCAATAAGTGATTGTGTTGTCAATTCCTATTTCCTACTTCCTATTTTCTACTTCATCATCGTACATCGTCCATCCTATATCCTAAATCCTAAATCGTACATCCTAAATCGTCCATCCTAAATCGTCCATCCTAAATCGTAAATCCTAAATCGTACATCGTAAATCGTAAATCGTACATCGTACATCCTAAATCGTAAATCCTAAATCGTACATCGTAAATCGTACATCGTAAATCGTACATCGTAAATCGAACATCGTACATCCTAAATCGTACATCCTAAATCGTACATCCTAAATCCTAAATCGTCCATCCTAAATCGTACATCCTAAATCGTACATCCTAAATCGTAAATCGTACATCGTACATCCTACATCCTACTTCATACTTCCTTCATTTAAATAATCTCTCTGGCCCAAAGTTTTCGCAAAAATTGCTTCCAGGGTAAAACTGAAATATTATCCACAATTCTCTCAAAAGGATCATTGCTGACAACAATTAATTTTTTAACATCATATTCTTTCGAAAAACTTTTTAAACCTTTTAGGTGGCGCATTTGTACGTTATCAGTTCCTTTCACCTCAACTGCAACTTCGTGATCCCCTAAAATAAAATCTACTTCAATTTGAGAGGTTGTCCTCCAGTAAGAGATCGTATAATGAAGGTCGGTATATTTACTGTGCGCATAAAGCTCTTGATAAATAAAATGTTCGAAAGCATCTCCAAAAGCGTTACTACCCATTTCAATAACTCCTCTTTTGAGTAAATAGTTAGCAATTCCAACATCGAAATAATAGAATTTAGGAGCCAGAATCACCCTGCGCTTTGGTTTCTTTTGAAATGAAGGTAGAAAACGACCAATTAAAGTATCGACCAAAATTTGAAAATATTCCTTTACTGTAACTGCGCTTACCCCACATTCCAATGCAATATTGGTATAGTTTACCATTTCACCGTTAGAGAATGCAGCAGCTTCTAAAAATTGTGTAAATGCATTGATATTTCTGATTTTTGCTTCTGCAATAATCTCATCTCTAAGATAATTACCGATGTATGCAGAGATTAATTTTTTAGGATTATCTGTTAAATAATGTCTCGGCAACAGACCGTTGTTTAGTGCTCTATATAAATCAAAGTCAGGAATTTCTGATTCGATTAACGGGTAAAGCTCATACCTTAAAGCCCTGCCCCCTAACAAATTTGCACCTGAATGAATAATTTTCCTTGGGCTGGATCCACTCAAAATAAATTGAACCGGATGATTAACGATTAGCCAATGAATCTCATCCAACAAGGCTGGTATTTTTTGAATTTCATCTACAATAACTATATCAGTATTTGATCGTGCCAAAATTACCTCCCTAAATTGTGATGGATTTTTATGGTATCGCTCAAATACATCCGATTTTAATAGGTCAAACCAAAGCGCATTTGGATAAAGCATTTTTAGCAAGGTGCTTTTCCCTGTCTGCCGGGCTCCCCATAAAAAAAGGCTTTCCTTCCCAGATCCCTCAAATACTTGTTTACGAATGATCATGATGATAATTTATAATAACAATATATCATGATAATACAAAGTATTAGTTTAATATATCATGATAATACAAAGTACAAATATATAAAACTACAATAAAAAAGCAAGCGAAAATCAAGAATTATAATCCCATAGCCATTGGGAATGAATGATGAAGTATGAAATGAAGAATGAATTTTCATACTTCATACCTCATACTTCTGGCAATCTCGCATCTAACCCGGTAGTTTACTCAATACAAAATCTCTTATTATTGTTGCATTTTCGATTGCTTTTTTCATATGGTAGCTTTCGATTTCTAATAAGTTTGGGTACCTTACTTCTGATGAATAAATTGTTAAGTCACTACATTGTTCAATGATTTTTTCAAAGTCAGAATCATAATGGGCACATGTTTCGCAAAGGACCACTAAATCATGGGTTTTCTGCAATCGTCCAAGATTAGTGGCAATATACCCTTTTAGCATTTTTTCAGCGCATTGTTGACAATGATAGCAAACTATTTCATATTTTGGTTTTAATTGTGCAGATAGAACAGTAACTGCTTCAAAGTCATTGCCAGCATATTGGAACCATGAATAACCATCTTTATTATTATCCATAAATTTTTTGCCCCTCTGTTGCAATAATATGTTCAAATGTAGATTGGTTGTCTTTCCTATTGTCGAAGTCTTTGCTATCGCATACTAAAATATCAACGGGCATAAATATTTTTTTTAAAAGTAGGCGTCTTGCTTGTTGCGTAATTTCAATTTTCTTTTTCCCATTTAAATCTGCTACCACAAAAATATCTATATCGCTCTCCTCATTGGCTCTATTTTGAGCATAAGAGCCAAAAAGATAAACTTGCTTTGCATCAATACCTGTAACAAGAATTGATGATATTTGAGCTATAATTTTTTTTACTTTTTTATTCATTTGATAAATTTTGGGTTGAAACAGCAATATGTTTTACCGGATTCATATTTAACAAATTTAGCAATTCCGGAGATATTTAAAATAACATAAAAATGTTTTTGAAATTTGGCAAAAGGAAAAGCAATAAGTGATTGTGTTGTCAATTCCTATTTCCTACTTCCTATTTATTTTCATTTCTGAATCCAGGCATGAAAACCATACAAAGGAATATTATACATCCAATCCTGATGTTTATAGTTTGATAAGGAGGTTCGGATGCATTGTGGCGGATTGAATTTATCAAAATACAAACGCAGAGAACGTGAGCGTAAATTTTCTGCTGCTTTAACTTCTATTGGGATGATTTGATTGTTTTTTTGAATAACAAAATCAACCTCCGCTTTGGAATTCTCAATGGTCCAATAGTATGGCTGGTATGAGGCACAGATGATTTGTTGTAAAACAAATTGCTCTGTAAGGGTACCTTTAAATTCTTCAAAATATTTATTTCCTTTTAACAGAACTTCTGGCGATAACCCACCCATGGCAGACATAAGTCCTACATCATTTAGATATATTTTGAAATCGGCCCAGTCAGCGTATGAGTTGACAGGTAAATCCGGCTTACTTATTCTGTTTACCTTGTGAATTAATCCGGCATCTTTGAGCCATTCAATGGCCAATTCAAACTCTTTTGCGCGTGCCCCTAGCCTAAGCAGGCTATATATGAATTTTGAATTTTCTTTGGCTAATTGACTGATTATTGATTGCCATACCAATCTGATTCGAAGAAGCTGATTAATGGGGGCATGTTTTGAGAAATCATTTTCATACGAGATTAATATTCTCTTCTGAATTTCCCTTACATGCAAATAATCCCGTTGATTTACGAAATAATCCACAGCTTCTGGCATACCACCCACAAAGTAATACTGGCGTAATAAATCTGAGTATTTGTCTTTGAAAACGGAAACGAGTGCTTCGTCTTCATTTTTCAGAGGTGTAATCAGGGATTCTTGTCCCATGGCAATGATAAATTCGCTGAATGATAAGGGGTACAGATGTAAAAATTCTACCTTGCCCACCGGAAATGAAGCTCCTTGATGGATGGCTACTCCCAATAATGAACCTGCTGCGAAGATTGCATATTCAGAGTTATTTTCCTGGAAATACTTCAGAGCGGTGAGTGCTTCCGGGCAGTCCTGAATTTCATCAAAAATGATCAGGGTGTTCTTAGGATCAATAGTGAATCCCACAAATATATTCAAGGTTTCCACAATCCTTGATGCATCAAATCCGCTTTGAAACAGTTTATGAATATCCTTGTTACTTTCAAAATTAATATAGGCAACTTTTTCGAATTCAATGCGACCGAATTCTTTCATGAGCCAGGTTTTACCTACTTGTCTGGCTCCTTGAATGACAAGGGGTTTGCGGTCGGGACGATTTTTCCAGAGCCTTAAGTGTTGATAAGCTTCACGTATCATAATATAGCATTTGTGTTGCAAACATACATAATTAGGTACTTAAATGTGTATAAATATTACACTTTTATTGACTTAATGCCCATAATTTTACGCATTGCGCGGTTTGATTAACTAAAATTAATTTTTACTTTTGACCAACTGATCTATTTTAATGAAACTAATTAGTAACAAAATATGAATGCATCTGAAATAATTGAGAAATTAAAAACCATTCCACCAAATACAAAAATTGTGGTCAGGGGATATGAGGATGGTTACAACGATATTATTAAATTAGTGCCCTTAAAAATTGAACTTGCCAAAGACCCGGAATGGTATTATGGTGTATATTTTGAAAGTGAATCTCCTGAAGCTATTGATGCCTGCGAACTATTTGGGGAAAACGCAAATAAGGACTCTCAATAATTTTTTAATAGGTGGAGGCTGAGGGCTGAGGTAAATGGGAGTATTGGGGAGTGAGGGAGAAGGGGAGAAGGGGAGCAGGAGGGTGGGAATGGGGAGATTGGAGAAAGGAGACGGAGAGACGGAGAGACGGAGAGACGGAGAGACGGAGAGACTGATTATACGATTAAATTAAATTCAGTCTCTCAGTCGCAAAGGTCTCTCAGTCTTTAAGTCGCAAAGTCTTTCAGTCTCCCAATTGGGACATGAAGGCTCGGATCATTGATTTTAGGTTTTCAGTTTCCTGGATCATATCCGATAATGGAAAAGTATTATATTTCCCTGTTCTTTGAACTAAGAAGCTGTCTGGAAATAATATTTTTAGAATTTTATGCGCCTATTTTTTGATAGGCGAGGCGCATTTTGAAGCCAATAGCCTGCGACCTATAGGCAAAAAATGCAACGAAGCATATCGAAAAATAGGCCATTACAAAATGAAAAGATTATTTCCAGTCAGCTTCTATGACAAGTTGTGTTTCTAATTCTGCTGATGAACCGCACGAGTATTCAAGGAAACGATGAAATTCTTTATCAGTTCCTCTTTCGGACCCTTCTGAAATATTACTGGGAATTGAAACACAAGATGCTGCAAGTTGCTCACCAAGTCGAAATGGCCTCACCGTATCAACAAGTTCCAATACCTGTGAAGCAAGATACAACCCCCTTTGGTAAATCTCTAGTTTTTTATAATTGTGCTTAGGCTTTTCCATCTTTCAGTCTTCTAGTCTTTCAGTCGCAGAGTCTTTCAGGGGTCAGGTTTAATTTCTAGGGAATAAGTTGTTTTAAGCAAATAACTTTTCAAGCCTAAACAGGAAGAATTAGACGTCTGTTAATATAGTTCGATCCCAATGTGGTCGCATGAACTGCACTAGAAATCGCAACTCCAAGGATTTGAATAATCCAAATACAATCCTTAAGGGATTGAACAATAATAGCCCCGGATGAAATCCGGTGGTAACAGACGCCTTCCACGAAACCGCAACTCCGAAGGAGTTGAATAAACCAGCAGGCAGGAGTTATCCCATAAAATAGGATTTAGTTATTAAAAGAGAATTTTATTGAATTTGATGAAAAATATCTATTATGAACATTCAACCCCACCGGGGTTGCGAATTCATGGGTGGCACCTATGACCCCGCCTCGTCTTTAAGGACGAGACGGGGCTATTATTAGTGAAGCCCTTCAGGCTTCCTATGAGAAAGTTTGATTGATTTCGTTGATCAAAAATGCATTTGGGGCTATTATTGTTGCAGCCCTCCAGGCTTCCCATACGAAAGTTTGAATGTTTTCAGAACTATATTTTTTTTGTCTACTCCCCAACTAATAAACGTGACCCTCTTTCAGTCTCTCAGTCTTTCAGACTAAATTTGTTCAAACTTCCTAATCTCCTCACGTAGCATACTCCCATACTCCTTAACCATAAATTCAATAAAAATTGAGCTGTCATTTTGTGCCCTCGAATCAATAAGAGCTTGAATGTATTCTGCTTTTGATTCGTTGTAAACAATAGCTAATGGTACTTTGTAATACGCCTGAATATAATTCATTAATAAACGGGAAGTTCTGCCATTACCATCGTAAAACGGATGTATGCCCACCAATCTAAAATGGGCAGTAAAGGCTAAGTTTATTCGTTCGTCAAGGGAGCGTGGCTTTCTGAGTTGTTCATTGAGGGTAATTACCAGATCCTGAGTCAATCTTTCAACTTTATCGTAATTGGGGAAATAAGAAACCCCTGCCGATACATTTCCTTTTCTGAATGCCCCTGCGCTGGCATCAATAACTCCCAAGGGTGTATGATATAATTTTCCTGTGTTTTTTAAGACCAACGCATTTATTTGTTGGATAAATGAAACAGACAATAATGGCCTTTCTTCAGCAGTTTGTAAAACAAATTTTAAAGCTTCAAAATGATCGGTAACCATCAAACTATCACGAAGGGGTTTTCCTTTTGGGGTTAATCCTTCGGTGATCAAAACTTGTGTTTCTACCTCGCTTAATGTGGATCCTTCAATTTTGGTAGAGTGATGGACGAGGGATATATGGTTGAATTTTTGAAAGTCAATTGTTGTATCAATGCCGAGGGTTTGGTATTTATTTATTAATTGAGGTAAGTTCATTTTTTAGAGAAGAGTTCAGAAACCAGAAACCAGAATCCAGAAACCAGAAGGAAAGACGGAAAGAGGGAATGACGGTGAGACGGGGAGACTGAGAGACGGAGAGACGGAGAGACGGAGAGACGGAGAGACGGAGAGACGGGGAGACGGAGAGACGGGGAGACGGGGAGACTGAAAATATGATTAAATAAAATTAGTCTTTCCGTCTCTCAGTCGCAAAGTCTTTCAGTCTTTCCCATAAATACTGTTATCCGAACCCAACAAGATATCCTTTGCAATTGTTTTAAAGGATGATTGATATCGTTCAATGTTGAATTTTTCAATCCAGTTAACAGATTCAAGTTGATTTATGTCAAATTTATCAAAGATTTCAACAGCATACAATTCATTGATCCATGCATCTTTTGCTTTTGCCGCTTCGAAAACTTCGATCCAATTGAAAGGAAAATTTAATGAAAGAAAAAGGATATCTGCAAAATCTTTCGGGGCATTTCTTGATAAGGCGGTAAGTTTATTTGAAAGAATGTTCAGCGCATTGTCAACTTTCCATCCATTGGGGAAAGTAAATTCGCCATAGTGAAAAGCTACATCATTGATGAATTCTACTTTTAATTCGGTTTCATTTTCAAAAACATGAATCCTGGCAAAGTCGGTATCTGAAATGGCAATTTTAACTAAGAATTTTTCAGTAATACGATTGGAAATTAACTTTATATATTGTGTAAAGTCAGCATCTCTGTTAATAAAAAAGTCTAAATCGTCTGAATACCTATGATGAAGATGGAATCTGCTTAATGCGGTGCCTCCTGTTAAGTAAAGTGGGGTGTTACAGTCTGCGATAATATGGAGAACTTTATCTTGCAAGGGATATAAATTATCCTCGTAAAATTTCTTTAGCATGATATAGTTTGTTTTTGTAAGAGGGTGGAAATATTTGTTGGATTACCTCATCTTTCAAAAATGATTTTACAGTATCGGCACCAAACCATTTTATTAAATCATGCCACTGATAACCGTTTAATAACTTTGCCTGAAGTTGAATAATATTTACGCTATTGCCTTCTTTTTCTCCCTTAAAAATTGCCAGAAGTTCGTCGGGGGAAATATTATAATCCCATACGACTCTTTTGAGAACTTTTTTTAACTCTTCGTCGGAGATGGGATATTGGGTTGAATTGGGCATTATTTTTTAGAGACGGGGATTTGCTTTCTTATCACAGCTTCGCTTGGTGAGTCCCACAAACGCAGGTCAAATCAGAACCTTAAACTCAAGACCTAACACCCAACGCTATTTCGTCATTTATGTGTTGGGCAGTTCTTGCGATAATAAGGTCCTCAGAATGGTAGTTTTAGGTATTTGGTTTTAGGTAATTCATATTACAATTGGTGGGGTATACAACCTAACACCCAACGCCATCCTGCAGCGGCCGCGAATAACGGAATATTTGCGTGGAATTCAAAATTTTGTTTTTGAAGTTTGCGGCTTACTATATGGTATAGAGCGATTAAACTTAGAGCCAGGGCAGATACTGCGTACGATTTGGAAAGAAGAGTCCATCTTCCAACTTCGCAAAACCTTCTTTAGTCTCGTCCCTCGCTTCTCGCAATCTCGTATCTATACCCCGAACGGGATAAATTATCGCATTCAAAAAGTAAGCAGGAGGCAGTGGCAGTAAACAGCCTGCCTCCTGCTCCCTACTTCCTATTTTCTACTTCCTCATCGTACATCGTCCATCCTAAATCGTACATCGTCCATCCTAAATCGTACATCGTAAATCGTAAATCGTCCATCCTAAATCGTACATCGTACATCCTAAATCGTACATCCTAAATCGTACATCCTATTGTATCGACCCCCTACTTCCTACTTTCTTTTCTCATCACCTATTTTTCTTGTCATCCTGAGCTTAGCTTGTCCTGAGCTTGCCGAAGGGAAGGGTCCTATTTTCTACTTCCTACTTTAAATCGAATAAACTAATACAAAAAACCAAATAGCCAAAGTGGTATTTTATTTTTAAAACCGTATTCAATATCATCCGCTGCAATAAATGAATTCTTCAGGTTTGAAATCTGCTGATAAGTTTTGTTTTTTCCGCCAATTTCAAATGTATATTTCTTGTCAACTACAAAATCACCTTGCTTGGGTAAGGTTACCTGATGTACACAACTTAACTGGTTATAAAAAAATGTTTCACGCAGGTTACCGGCATTTACAATTTCCGGTGCGAACGCATACATGATATTGGTATTCTGCAGGTAAATTTTTTCGGGCTTTGCCATAAAACCGTTTCCCAGAGAATCTGTATTTAAAAGATTTATAATCTGTGCATTTTTTAAATGGTCGAGATACTGTATAACCGTTGCCCTGGTGCTTTGGATCTGCTCACTGAGTCTGGAAATATTTGGGGTAAAGGGAACAGATGTAGCTAAAATATACAGTAATTTCTTTAACTTATGGATGTTTGCATATTCAATATGCTGTGCCGAAGGCAGATCGTAATCTAATGTCAGGTTAGTGCTATTCATTAATTTTTGATAATAAACATGAATGTTTTCGATAAAGTACGGATAATACCCATATTGGAGATACTTCTTGAAATGTTTTAAAGGCCGGATTTGATGAGCGATTTCGCTTTCCCAATGCGTGTGCTTATTTAATATTTCAGACAGCGTAAGCGAAGGTATTTTTAAGACATCGGTTATTTCGAGATATTCCCTGAATGACAAACCAAACAGATCGTAAGTTACTGCACGTCTGCTTAAATCGGCATAGCCCTTAAATATCTGGAGTATAGATGAACTTGTAAATATCAGCTTAAGTTCAGGATAGGAATCATATATATTTTTTATTTCCCTCGACCAACCGGGATACTTATGGACTTCATCCAATAATAATACTTTACCTCCATCCTTATAAAATGCTTCAGCAAATTCAATTAATGAATAGGCAGTGAAATAAATATCATCAAGACTTACATAAAGAAAAGTTCCGTCTTTGGGGTCGTTTTCCTTCATGTATTGAAGCATGAGGGTGGTTTTACCAACGCCCCTTGCCCCTTTAATGGCTATTAGCCTGTTAGTCCAATCAATCTCATTGTATAAGTAACGTTTGAAATCAAGTGTAACATGATCCGTTTTTTGTCTGGATAAGTTGCTTAGTCTTTCCATAATTGTTCTTTATAAAGTACAAATATACAAATATTATGCATGATGTAAAAAGCATTTTTATAAATTGTGAGGAATAGAATGAGCATCGTATTCCATATTGTGCAAAATAAATTTGGGTCAATGATGCAAGAAAAAAAGTGACAAAATAAAAAATGAAAACGAATTAATTGTGCTTAAAACAAATTGTGGATGTACCACAAAAATTAAAAGCTATTGATTTTTCGCAAATATTCCTGTGGAATGGTGAGCAGGAGGCTTTGTTGTATGGAATTCAACTCAATGATCATTCGGTTTTTCCCGGTATGTTTAAGCATCTTTCCTTTGGTGCCAATTAGCGGTCCGGCAATCACTTCTACTTCATCTCCGGGCTCTGCGAGCTCAACTGATGAAATGGCTTCCAGGTCTTCGATATTTCCCAACATAAGCCGGATCAGTTCAATTTCTCTGGGGTCAACAATGGCAGGCTTTCTTTCGAAGTTTACAAACTTTACAATACCGGGCACATTTAAAATCGGGTAATAATGTTTTTCGAGTTCAGTATAAACAAACAGGTAAGAATTAAATAAAGGCACCTCCACCATTTTTTTTCGATCGCTCCACTGACGCAAAGTTTTATGCAAAGGTAAATAAACCTCATAACCCAAAAACCGCAACTCAATTTCCGCCTTTTTCTCCGCCCTCGGATTCGTATACAACAAATACCAGTGCGGCAGCGTCTCTTGTTTCAAATGCATATGTGGCGCAAGATTAAATTAATTTTGATTGGCTTTCAAGTAAAAAATTGGTTGAGCCGAAGATATAAGAATCGAGAAGCGAGACCAAAACAAAACCTGCTTTAGTCTCGTCTCTCGCATCTCGCAATCTCGCTACAAGCGTCCATCAACGATTGTACGATCCAAACTCGATTTCACATCGAATAAAACCCCATTTTCAACCATCAATTTTTTATAATTGAGGGTTATAAATTCATTATGAGAAACCGCATGAATAATGGCCTGGTATTTTCCAACAGGCGCATCTATCAGGTTCAAACCGTACTCATGCACAACTTCTTCCTTATCCGCATTTGGATCAAAGCAGCCCACATCACATCCAAATTCTTCCAATTCTCTGATCACATCAATTACTTTGGAGTTACGCAGATCTGGGCAATTTTCTTTAAAGGTAATACCCAAAACCAATACCCTGGCGTTCTTTACCGGCTGACTTTTATTAATTAAAAGTTTTACCACTTTATTGGCAATAAAAGCGGCCATTTCATCATTGATACGACGGCCACTGTGCAATACCTGTGGATAGTACCCGAGGCTTTCGGCTTTGCTGGTTAAGTAGTAGGGGTCAACGCTGATACAATGTCCGCCAACGAGGCCCGGTTTGTATTTGATGAAATTAAATTTGGTTCCCGCTGCCTCAATCACATCATTGGTATCAATTCCCATGCGGTCGAAAATAAGTGCCAGTTCATTTACAAATGAAATATTCAAATCCCGTTGACAATTTTCAATCACCTTAGCTGCTTCAGCTACCCGAATACTGGCAGCCTGATAGGTTCCGGCAACAATGATGCTTGCATATAAATCATTTACTATCGTGGCCACTTCTGGGGTTGAACCGGAAGTGATTTTTTGAATTTTAGTAAGGGTGCGTTCCTTATCACCGGGCACGATGCGCTCAGGGGAATAGCCGCAATAAAAATCTACATTGTATTTGAGTCCGCTGTGTTTTTCGAGAACCGGCACACAATCTTCTTCGGTGCATCCCGGGTAAACCGTACTTTCATACACAACGATATCTCCTTTTTTTAAAACCTTTCCAATGGTTGTACTAGCCGAAATTAAGGGTCGCAAATCCGGTTTTTTATTGTGGTCAATCGGGGTAGGAACGGTAACGATAAAGACATTACACGAATTTAATTCGGCAACATTGGAAGATAAAGTTAGTTGGGTTGATAGGGCCATTTGATCCACATCCAATTCTTTGGTTCGATCATGACCTTTGCTTAATTCAGCAACTCTCTCTTTATCAATATCGAAACCAATAGTTGGGATTTTTTTTCCGAATTCAACAGCAAGGGGAAGTCCAACATAACCGAGGCCTATAACGGCAATTTTATATGAGTTCATTGCATTTTTATTAGGCCGCAAATAACGTAAAATAATTGTAGAAAACCGAATGAATTTACGAAAACCGAATATTTACGAAATACGAATCTTTACGAATGTTGGAATGGGTACGAATGGGATTTACGAAATACGAATCTTTACGAAATAGGAATTGTACGAATTGTGCGAATAACCAGAGCCATCTCTTTTCCGGCAATCCGGTTTGCTAATCTGATTTCATGGAATTTGTGTATCTTCAAAACGGATCTTTTATCCAATCGGTAAATTCTTTCCAAAAACTTTCCTGTGGCCGTGGTTTTGGATTTGGATCGCCGAATTCGTTGTTGATTGCCCATTCTCTTAGTTGATGAATGGAACGGAATTTTAATGCTTTGAGGGTCCGGTTATAATATTTCAGAACACCTTCCCGGTTATAGTTGGTTTGATCCATTATTTGCTCCAGCGTTAAATAATTGGCAACTCCGTCCAGGACTTCAATTTCCTGGGCATTCAATAATTTCATCCATATCTTTTTTTCAAAATTAAACATATTGGTCACAACCCCATTTAGTACCCATGTATTTGTTAACTGATCCTCATAAATGGTCTCATGGTTCATTACTTTTGGTAATAAATTCTCCAGAACCTCCGGGTCCTTGCGTGAAAAAGCCTGAACACCCAAGCCTCTTAAACTTGATACGATACCGTAATAATACCCATAGGTGATTGCATAAATTTTAAAGTTGATATTTCTTTCATTTAACTTTTGAATCACTTCTTTACCATCCATTTTTGGAAGGTGAAGATCGATTAATAAGATGTCGAAAGGAGGCAATTCGTCCAACTGCTTAAGTAAATCAACACCATTGGTATAAACCTGAATGAACTTAAAGATTGGATTTCTTTTTAAGATTTCCATTAAAATAAAAATGTCCGTGGGAGAGTCGTCAACGACAACCAGTCTGATTTTGTCCATGAGGGTTATTATTAGGGTGGAATTGGTATAACGATGGTAAAAAGATTTAAATTGAATTACAAGTTATCCACAAATAAAAGAGAAATAAATTCTAAACTAATTGAAAATGAGGCATAATAACTTATTAACATTTTTAAATAATTTTTTTATTCGTGGATAAAATTACGCCTGATCAGATATTTTCTTTTGTTTCTAAGCTTTTTATTTTTACCATTTTTTCATTAAAACTTCGACATTCGATATTTTCTTCCTGCAAATTTTCGTGTTTCCATTTCCCCTCTTCGACATTCGGCGTTCGGCGTTCGACATTCGATATTTTCTTCCAACAAATTTTCGTGTTCCCATTTCCCTACTTCAACATTCGGCGTTCGGCATTCGATATTTTCTTCCTGCAAATTTTCGTGTTTCCATTTCCCCACTTCCCCACTTCCCCACTTCGACATTCGACATTCGGCGTTCGACATTCGATATTTTCTTCCAACAAATTTTCGTGTTCCCATTTCC
>CAYHCF010000022.1:38154-39879 GCA_964355075.1 uncultured Chitinophaga sp. | reverse complement strand
TTCGGCATTCGATATTTTCTTCCTGCAAATTTTCGTGTTTCCATTTCCCCACTTCGACATTCGGTGTTCGACATTCGATATTTTCTTCCTGCAAATTTTCGTATTTCCATTTCCCCACTTCGACATTCGGTGTTCGACATTCGACATTCGATATTATTTTCATTAACTTTAAGCATGCAGATATCTTTTTCCATAACAAATATTCTTATTTAAACAATCCCATATTTAGGATTTATGTTCTTAAAATAAAACTTTTTACAAGAAATGGGATGGTTTAATAAAAATAACCTTCACACCTTGCACCGGTAAATATCACCGATATGTTAGTCAGCAAAATATTCTTACACATTTATCTGTTCAGCCTGATCTTTTCTGGCTTATGCGAGCAAAAAGCTATATATAAAAATCGAATTAAAGAATTGAAACATTCTTATCACAGGTATAAAAAAGAAGCAAAACAACTTCATCAATTTATTCGCTACAAACAAAAATGTATAAATAAGTTGAATAAGGGCTTCAACCTGGATGTAAAATACGCAATTCCAGTGTTAGAAAATAATACTACTCATAACTGGTTGAGTTATTTTGTAAATTTTATTTATAAGGATGCAACAAAAAAGGATAGCAATTATTATAAGGCAGGTATTATTCAATATCAAAACGATATTATTCAATGTAAAAAGCAAATTCAGGAAATGGATGAGGCTTTAAAGTGCCAAAAACCGGAGTTAAGAAATGGAATAAGCGATTCAAAATCGAAATTAATGAATTCGAAACAAGGCTATTACCTGCAGAAGAAAATGAACATTAAACAGCTTAGGTTATTGCAGAAAATAAATAGTAAACCACTTCAGGAATTAATGAGTCAGGCACAAAATAACAACCGTATGTTAAGTGCCCAATTATTACAAAACCCGGGTATGTCACTGCCCGTGCAATATCAAACCAGGTTAAGGGTGCAGGCTGGATTGCCGCAAAATCAAACAGGCTTGAACCCGGAGGATAAGAGAAAGTTGGAAGAGAAATTTACGAATACAAAACAATCCTTTCAGGAAATAAAAGACAGTATTTCTCAATATAAACTAAACCTGGATAGTCTTCCTTTTAAACCCAACCCATTCAGAGGGATGCCATTTAAAGACCGCATTGAAAAGAATTTTAACTGGCAGGCTGGTCCATCCAACAAATATTTCCCGGGTATCCTAGATTTCTCTTTGGGAATGGGATATAAGGTGAGTCCAAAGCTAACTCCACAGGTGGGAATACTCTATAAATTAGGTCTGGGAAAAAATCTCGAAAGCATTTCTATTTCCTCGCAGGGATTTGGATTAAAAGGGGGCGCTTCTTATATGATTTATAAAAGTGCTTTGTTGTTTACCAGCTATGAACAAACCTATTATAAAAATATAAATCCCGGGTCAGACAAATCCTATCAGGCTATGCCGGCTTTTATTTTAGGCGTGGGTCTGAAGGGAAAAATCACGATGCTGGTTGGGTATGATTTTTTACAAAAGCTTCATCCGGAAAAGGGGAGTGCTTGGGTGCTGAGGTTTGGGGTTTAAAAAAGCTAGAGATGGGACCCTTCGACGAGCTCAGGGCAAGCTCAGCTCAGGATGACAGGGAGATGAGAAATGAGAAATGAGAAACGAGACAAGAATTGGAATTCAAAAAACCCCGAAGGGGTTTAATAATAGTAGCCACGGGTACAACCCGTGGTACGTAATG
>CAYHCF010000022.1:27374-38054 GCA_964355075.1 uncultured Chitinophaga sp. | reverse complement strand
GGGAGATGAGAAATGGGAGATGAGAAATGGGAAGCGAGAGGGCGAGAAACGAGACAGGAAATGGAATTGAAACAACCCCGAAGGGGTTTAATAATAGTAGCCACGGGTACAACCCGTGGTACGTAATGAACAATATGAACGGCGCGGCGCACGAATTTATGGATGGCAACAGAATATAAGCCGCGCAATTAGCACAGATTCAAAAAGTGCAGGTAGTCGGGAGATGAGAAATGGGAAATGGGAAACGAGATAGTGTGACAGGAAAAGCCATGGATGCATGACGTGGTAGGTAATGAACAATTAAAATGGAATTAGAAACCAACAATAAAAAAAACAAAAATGAGAAAATTAATTTTAACGAAAGTGTTGTGGCTGGGAGCAATTTTCAGCGCAATGGCGCAGGTGAATGAATCACCTGCATGGAGTAACTTTTCGGTGGCATCGCCCGACCATAGTTACATTGCTACACAGGTGAATGAGGCAACCGGTCAGCCGCAAATCGCTATTCCTTTGTTTCAACTGACTAACTATGGGTTCAGCCATACCATTTTCCTAAATTACCGAACGGGTGGTTTTAAGGTGGATGAATCCTCTTCACGGATTGGTTTAGGATGGAATTTATCAATCGGCGGTTCCATTACAAAAGTGGTGTGTGGTTTGCCCGATGATAAACCACTGGAAGGATATGAAGGTGTGCAGGCACAATATTCAATAAATTATGTTCTTAATAATAATAATATAAATAGTGTTCCAAATTACTACGACTTTCATTTCGACCGGATCTATAAAGGATCGTATGATGGGGAAACAGACTATTATGTATACAACGCTCCAGGCATTTCCGGTAAATATTTTAAATCGGATGGCAATGCCTATTCCCTGCCATACGACAACGTAAAGATGGAAGAAGGTACCTATCTGGGCGTGGCCGACTCCTATAAAATTACGGATCAAAATGGCGTGGTATATTATTTTACTGAAAAGGAATATGTGGAAATAGACGCAGGGTCAACCGTTCTTTCACCCGAAACTTCCAATACCCGATTGCTGAAAAAAATAAAACTACTGAATGGTGCTGAAATTAATTTTATATACGGAACTGAATTTGTTTATGTAGTGAAAGGTGGAACGTTTCAGAGTCAAAAAATTGAATTACCAAATGGAAATCAATGTTTTATTTCTTACGAAAACATTCATGATGTTACCACGCAACAATTAACCTACAAATACCGCACTAAAAAATTAATACAGGTAGTATTGCCATTGGGTGAGGTAGCTATCAATTATAATCCAACTGTAAGGGAGGATATCCCAAATGATTATGCAATCTCATCCATTGTATTGAAGGATCAGAATGCGAATACCTTAAATCAATTTGTGTTGAACCAATACTATGTGACCAATACTGGCTCTATTGCAGGTAAGCGTTTAATGTTAGGCAGTGTTCAGGAATTTGGTGCGAATGGCCTCGATTCAAAACCACCCTATACCTTTTTATATAATACTACTCCATTGCCTTCTCCCGGCTCCTGTTCACAGGATTTATACGGATATTATAATGGAGAAAATGTTTTATGGAGCAATAATTTAGGCGCTCCCTTTCCGATCATGTTGCAAGCTTTCAACCAAACGTATAACCTTTCCAGCACGCAACTGGGCTACCCTGCAGCTATTGCCGGTGCAACCCGCGCTATCAGTAGTTTCTATACACAGGCGATGGTATTAAATTCATTAAGCTATCCGTCAGGGGGTAAAACACTTTATGAATATGAGCAAAATACACTTCAGCTAGGTTCAGGATATGGACCCGGATTGCGAATCAAAAAAATTACGACCAACGATGGAAATGGAGCTATTTCCTATAAACATTATTTGTATATTTATGGGGTATTGGTATCTTATGCTGAAAATCAAATACAAAATTATCTTAGAGAAATTAGTACAGGATGCACGGTAAGGGTATTCAAACGCTATACCATGCCGGGTAAAACGATTCCGGGAATTTTTAATGCCCCCATGTACTACAAAACGGTAACAGTTAAAGAAAGTTCTGATGCAGATGGTGCTACTACTAACGGCGCCATTGTTTCCAACTACTATGCCGAAGATGTGGTTCCACCCAATAATGGGTTTGGCGGTGGCTATACCGGAATCCTGCATTTGAAACCGTATTTTTTTGGAGCCTTGCTGAACCGGAAAGTTTATAAAGATGGGGGAACTATTTTGCTTGATGAAACCAATTATGAATACAATTTGGATGAACCGACTCCAAAAAGTTTCAGGTACTCCATCTATCCGAGGGTAAATATGGTAGTGCCATCCAGTTCTAATCTCTATTTCCGTATCCGGCCAAATTCAGCGGCGTTTTTTGCAGCGAAAATTTATAGCCAGGTTTTTCATCTAAAAAAAGTAACCCATAAAACGTATGGTACGGAAGGAACGGATTTTTCCCTTTCGCAAAATGAATATTTCTATGAACCTCATGGCACAGCGGTTCACCTCTTACCGATGCAATCCAAAACAACTTATGAGGATGGTTCAACCCTATCTACGTTTTTTAAGAGGGTAAATGATTATAACACTGTGTCGGCTACCGACGCGGCTTCCATTGCCATTCAGCAATTAAAAAATAATAACCAGAAAGGTATTGTTATTGAACAAACTGCTGTAAAAAATGAGGGAGCCAGCAATGAAAAATTATTGGGAGGATCAATCTCTGAATACGTTAAGCCGGATCCGAATTTACCGCTGGTTTCCTTTAAAAGAGAATACTTGCTCAATCGTTTTTTGCAGAGTTCAAGCAACACTTTTGTTCCCTCAACGATTAGTTCCGGCATATTCTCTTTTGACCCTCATTATAAAAATATTGGAGAGGTTAATCAATATAATGCTAATGGAGAAGTTATTTCTCAGAATCAAAAGGGCTTTTATTCCTGTCAGTTTATCAGTCCACGTTGGGATCGGGCCTATGCAAAAGCAAGCAATGCTTCCATACAGGAATTTGCTTATGCCGGATTTGAAAATTTCGAGTTTGAGCAAAATGCATCTGCCACTTCCCCTACCTATCCCGTTTATCAGAAATTAGGGAATTGGCAAATACCCATCAGCAGCACCGCGACTTGTAATGCTATCAGTAGCACTGCCTTTGCCGGATCAGCAAGTTTAAACCTGCAGGATATATGTGGCATTTCATTAGGCTCCACATTAAGCCTGGATCCATTACGAAAATATACACTCAGTTTATGGTGTAAAAATGGAGTACCAGCTGTAACCATCGGCAATGCGGTTCAATCGGGATCCTTAACCCAAACCACTGAGGGTTGGAATTTATACCAATATGATTTTATGGGCGTATCAACTATTCTCATTCAGGGAACCTGTTTGCTGGATGAGGTTAAAATAAAACCCATAGATGCTAATATCGAGACGCTGGTATTAAATCAACTTGGTTTAAAGATGGCAGAAAGTGACAATAATAATAATTATACTTTTTATGAGTATGATGGTTTGAACCGACCGGTAAAATTGTTGGATCAACAGAGAAATATAATTAGAAAAATGGATTATTCGATTCAACAAACTCAAAATTAACAGAACAAAATACAAAAAATAACTTCATGAAAAATTTATTTACCCTTGGCATTTTATTGCTCATGGTTAGCAATAGCTTTGCCCAAAATAAACCCAATGCAAATTCGGTTGGAACCTCGGGGAGCTCAATAAACAGTCAGCCTCAGAACATTACAGGAAATCTGAATCTGAATGTCAGCACCAGTTTTGATCCCTTGGTTCCGGTAAAAACAGAAACCGAATTAAACACTGCCATTTCTCAGTATTATAATTGTGTGGTCAATACACAATATTCTGATGGAATAGGAAGACCTGTTCAAGTAGTTGTTCGCCGGCCTAACGTTTTAGGTAAGGATTTGGTTCAACATCAAATTTATGACGCCTTTGGCAGAAGTCCGATAAATATTTTGCCCTATACAAAAACGGAAAATATGGGCGGCTTCTCGCGCAAAATCCTGACAGATTTATTGAGTACCTACTCGGGTTTAGGATATGCTTCCGAAAACTACTTCTATACCAAGAATATTTATGAAGAATCACCTTTAAATCGGGTCATCGAAACACAGGCCCAGGGATCAAGCTGGACGGGTAACGATAAGGGCGTAAAAGTTAAAGTTACGGTATTAGACATTTCAACAACTGGCCCCGGTAGCGACATCCTGAAATTTACGATTGCAGATGCCCCAAATAGTATTCCTGTTGCATCTGGAAACTATGCTAAACTTTTTGAAAGGGTAATTACCAACGAAGATTATTTGGTTGGTGTTTCAGGTAAATCCATACAAAAAACTTATTATAATCTGCAAGGCCAATTGATTTGTGAGCAGGTTGAAGAAACCGGAAATACAAATCGGCTTCGCACCTATTATGTATATGATGATTACAATCAGTTGAGATACACAATTACCCCCAAAGCCGTGGAAGCCATCGTTGCCAATAGCGGGGTGCTTAGCGCTGAAATAGCAGATAAGTTATGTTTTGTGAATGAATTTGATGAAACGGGAAGGATTATTGTTTCCAAAAAGCCGGGTATTGCCGCAACCTATATTGTATATGATATTCATAATCGGCCGGTATTAACACAGGATCCATTACAACGTGCACAAAATAAATGGACTTTTTCCAAATATGACGCATTGGGAAGAGTGATACAAAGTGGAATTTTTACTGGTACTTATACTACTTCGGTTCCCGTAACGGTTACGGTTAATGGAGTAAGTAATTTGTATCCTGCCAACTCAATCGTTCCTTATAGTCGGGTGCAGTTACAAAATATTTTGAACAGTTCTTTGATCAGTAATCCGTTCCTGAATTATTTAGTTAATACAAGTGTTCATGAGTACAGCAATTATCAGACAAGTTTTACCGATGCTGAAATAATTGTTACCTATATGTTTGATTATAATTATCTCAGTGATCTACCTTTTGGCACTTCATTAGCGGCAAATACCGGTGGGTATCTGACTTCAAGAAGCTATAAAACCTATGGACTGCTCACTGGTGTTCAATCGAAAACCTCGGATGGAACCAGTATCGTTTCCGATTCATACTTTTATAATGAAAGGGGAGAAATGATTCAAAAGGTTAGTAAAAGTATGAATGGTTCGATGAGAAGTATGGCGAGTGCATATGACTTTAAAGGCAGGCTTACAAAGACGATGTTGCGGCATAAATCTGATTTTATCATTTATAAAAAGATGACTTATGATACCTACAGCAGGCTAACTATGGTTGAACACAAGATAAATGGGTCCAGTAATTACAGAACCATTGGCAGGTATTTCTATGATGATTTAGGAAGGATGAGTATACGCAAATTAGGAGCCATTGGGTATAATGTAAACTATGAATACAATATCAGGAACTGGATTACCGGGATCAATAAAAGTTTTGCCCAGACTAAAAACAGTACAGATTATTTTGGGATGGAGATCAGCTATGATAAAGGATTTGACAAGACTTATTTAAACGGTAAAATCGCCGGTATCAAGTGGCGTAATAAGGGCACAGCCTCCGATTTAAGAACATATGGTTACGAGTATGATTTTGCAGGCAGATTAGTGCTGGGTGACTATTATCAGAAAACGGAATTGAACCCAAATGACTGGTTAAAAGTGGAAAAGGATTTTACAGCAAGTAATATGAATTACGATGCCAACGGAAATATTTTATCGATGAAACACATGGGTATTAATCAGGCGAAACAAATTATTGTATTGGATGATTTAAGTTACACGTATTCGGCCAATACCAATATATTGGAAGGAGTAAGTGAGGCAAGTACTTCACAAAGTAAAGACCCAGCCGTTCATGATGGCTTTGCCGATTTCAGAGATGTGGGTTCAACTTCAGGTACCGATTATAGTTATGATGCCAACGGAAATAAAGCGAGCGATTTGAACCGGAATATTACAACTATTGATAACAATTGGTTTGGTATCAATAAGCCATTATTGGTAGAATTTGGAAATAACAATAAAGTTGAATATGTTTATGACGGATTAGGAAATCTATTACGTAAAAAGACCACGCAAACTTTGGGCAATAAAATTACTATTTACGATTATGTGGATGAGGTAACATATAAAAACACTTCCATTGATGTGATTGCCCAGGAAGAAGGAAGAATCAGAGTGGATGCAGCAACCAATACCTATACTTATGATTATTATATAAAAGATTACCTGGATAATGTTCGAAGCATCATTACCGAAACTACGGTTAATTCGTGGGGTACTTCATCGTCGGTAGGTGGTATAATCTGGCCAGTTGGACAAAGCGTTCCGGTTGGAACCTATGTTGAAAGTCCGGTGGGTGCCGATGGTACACCAAATAACACAATAACAAATGCAGAACCTCCGCCGGTATTATATTTAGCCACCAGTGAAGTTGCAAATGACCCATTTGAAGAAGAGTTATTTGATAACCTCGATGAAACCCGAGCCACCAGGCCACTAAGCGATGATACCACCAACCTGAATGCGGCCAAATTAATTCCCAGTGAGGGAAAAATTATGGGTCCCGGAATATTGTTACAGGTGATGGCAGGAGATCAGATGGAGTTAGGTGTGGAGGCTTTATATTATAGCAGCAGCAATCCGGGTACGCCCATTCCCATACAAAGTATTATCAGCAGCATTGTAAGTTCGTTAAGTGGTTCGGGTGGAGCCTTGGATGCAATAGGAGCCGGGAGTCAGGTTGCAAATTTAGATCCGGTATCCATGACCTTAAGCATCAATCAGATTCAGAATGCGGTTGTTGATACCACGAAGCCGAGGGCATTTTTGAACTACCTGTTTTTTGATGAGAACATGACCTTAATACCCGATGAAAGCGGTGCATTGCAGGTGGGTCAGGCCAATGCATGGGAGACCATTACCAAGCCCATGTTTCAGATTGTACGAAACGGATATATTTATGTTTACTCAATAAATTCATCAGCGGCAACGGTACGTACTGATAATTTATCGGTCATCCATTATCAGGGAAGTTTATTGGAGGAGTTTCATTATTATCCATACGGTTTATGTTTTGATGTAACCAAATCGGGCACTTTATTAAAGGGTTCGGATGTTAAATACAACAGTCAGTATGTAGAGCAAAACGAATTTACGGATGCTGCGGGCGACGATTACGGATTAGATTTTTGTGATTTTGCCGCACGCAGTTACGATCCACAAATAGGCCGTTGGATGCAACCTGATCCGATGATGCAACACGCCAGCCCCTACATGGCCATGAACGACAACCCCATCAGCTACACCGACCCACTGGGCTTGGAAGATGGCCCTGGCCCGATCAGAAAGTTTTTGGACGGAATGAATGATTTATGGAATGGCAGGCCATGGGGCAGCTATATTTCCGTGGATAAAATTAATAATCCTAATCCAAACACATCTTTTGGTGCTTCATTTGATAACAAAAAATTACCTATTGATGGAGTTAAGGTTGACGACAACTGTTATAATAAGAATAATGTGGTCAATCAATCCGGTGATGCCACTCCAGGGCCAAGCATGGAACATGAAGGGGAACCAACCATCGTTCTCAATACCCAGCTTAATGAATGTGTAAACGATGTAAGTAGGGACGGACTAGATTTTATTGCAAGATATGAACGTTTTGAGCCACATATATATAGAGTAGGAGGAACCGGAAATCCAACAATTGGATATGGGCATGAAATATTGCCAGGTGAAGATTTTACACGTGGAATTGATGAAGAAACAGCATTTCAATTATTAAGAACTGATGCTCAAATTGCTGTAAATATTATAAATAGAAATGTAACTGTTGGATTAAATCAAACCCAATTTGATGCTTTAACAAGTTATATTTTTAATACTGGTTCGTTAGTTGGCACGAGATTGTTAACAAATCTTAATGCAAGTAATTTTAACGGAGCAGCAAATCAAATGGATATTAATACATCTCAAGGAGTATATATGCAAGGTTTAGAAAATAGAAGAATAGCGGAACGTAATTTATTTAGAAATGGGAATTATAGATAAAAAAACTTTGATTGCATCCATACTATTATTAGTTGGATATCATATACAAGCTCAGAATGATAATCTTCCGAACCAAATCTTTGGGAAATGGATCACTTTGAAAAGTTTGTCAAGGGATTATACTAAGTATAATATTGAAGATATTAAAAAGGTCGAAAAGTCAATTTTGTGTATCGAAAGAAATAGAATTTATTTTGATGGAGTCAATTTTATTGATACATGCTATTTTAATAGTAAAAGAATTACTTATTCAAAACTTTTTGACAAAAAAAATGAAGAGTACCATTGGTTTGAAGATGGGACAAAATTATTAATGCGAAAAAAAGATACAGGACCACTTCCATCAATTTATACGAAAGAACAGCTTAGTAAATTTATTTTTATTAACCTAGGTTGCGGTCATGATCAAAGTATCATATACTTAAATGCTGATACTTTAATCCTTAATTATATTGGTGGTGTAACCTTTTTTCTTGTAAAGATAGCCGATGAAAAGAGATTTATTAAAGGTGTTGGAAGTACTACTAAAAAGATCCAATTAAAAGGTAATGAAACCTCCCTGTCAATTGAGTTTGACTTTTATAATGAGCCAGACAAATTAATAATTGAAAACCAATTTGGGGTTAAATTATTTCAAACCGAAATGGTAGCCAATAAAAGTAAAAAAAAGTCCCAAATATTACTTAATGGAGAATCTGAAATAGTAGTATATATTCAAAGTATAAAACCATCATCTAAATGGTCAGTTATATTTGATATTCAATGAGTAAAGCCTGTATAATCTTTCAAATTATTCGATTAGCTTTTATTCAACCAAAAACCCTGCACGAGTGCGGCTGGGATCCAATCTCGTCTTTAAGGACGAGATTGGTGCCCTTTTTTGGTGCCTTTTTTGGGCAAGCTTTGTAAACCGTAGCATTTGCGTAGGTTGGCAAAAAAGACACAAAACATGAATGGAACAAAAATTATTTTATGGACTTTGATCATAGGCAGTAAATAAAATACCAGAACAAATTAACCTCAGTTGCAAAAATTACAATGAAGAAGAGGCACAATTTTATCACATAAATTCCACACATTGCGCGGCAATAAAATTGTGTTCTACCGGCGCACCCAGCAGCCGCGCCGGGTTTCGCGTGTATCATTCAACCACGGGTTAAAACCCGTGGCAATGAACATTTCACCCACTCCGGGTTGAGAAAAATATATATTACAACAACCCTGCTATTTAACATCTTTGCAGAAGTTTTCAATCCAGGGTAAAAAATTGCAAAACAAAAAAGCCTGCTGATCATTAGACAGAAAATCAAGATCATTGCCGTGGGTTTTAACCCACGGTAAAAAAGTGTACAACAAAAAAGGGCGCGGCTCCACAAATTATAGGCAAGGCACAAGATCAAAGCCGCGCAACTTGCACAAATTACTATAGAAAAAATAAAATATAAGCCCATCATAAAGGGGAAAAATTGTATTCAGGATTTATTGGTTCAAACTGTTACATCACTTAAATCCCACACATTGCGCGGCAATAAATTTGTATTCTACCTGCGCACCCTGCCGCCGCGCCGGGTTTCGCGTGTATCATTCAACCACGGGTTAAAACCCGTGGCTATGAACATTTCACCCACTACGGGGTGAGAAAAATATATATTACAACAACCCTGCTATTTAACATCTTTGCAGAAGTTTTCAATCCAGGGTAAAAAATTGCAAAACAAAAAAGCCTGCTGATCATTAGACAGAAAATCAAGATCATTGCCGTGGGTTTTAACCCACGGTAAAAAAGTGTACAACAAAAAAGGGCGCGGCTCCACAAATTATAGGCAAGGCACAAGATCAAAGCCGCGCAACTTGCACAAATTACTATAGAAAAAATAAAATATAAGCCCATCATAAAGGGGAAAAATTGTATTCAGGATTTATTGGTTCAAACTGTTACATCACTTAAATCCCACACATTGCGCGGCAATAAATTTGTATTCTACCTGCGCACCCTGCCGCCGCGCCGGGTTTCGCGTGTATCATTCAACCACGGGTTAAAACCCGTGGCTATGAATATTTCACCCACTACGGGGTGAGAAAAATATATATTACAACAACCCTGCTATTTAACATCTTTGCAGAAGTTTTCAATCCAGGGTAAAAAATTGCAAAACAAAAAAGCCTGCTGATCATTAGACAGAAAATCAAGATCATTGCCGTGGGTTTTAACCCACGGTAAAAAAGTGTACAACAAAAAAGGGCGCGGCTCCACAAATTATAGGCAAGGCACAAGATCAAAGCCGCGCAACTTGCACAAATTACTATAGAAAAAATAAAATATAAGCCCATCATAAAGGGGAAAAATTGTATTCAGGATTTATTGGTTCAAACTGTTACATCACTTAAATCCCACACATTGCGCGGCAATAAATTTGTATTCTACCTGCGCACCCTGCCGCCGCGCCGGGTTTCGCGTGTATCATTCAACCACGGGTTAAAACCCGTGGCTATGAATATTTCACCCACTACGGGGTGAGATAAAATCACATAAAATCGTGTTCTACCAGCACATTCTGCCGCCGCGCCGGGTTTTGCGTGTATCATTCAACCACGGGTT
>CAYHCF010000022.1:0-27274 GCA_964355075.1 uncultured Chitinophaga sp. | reverse complement strand
ACCAGCACATTCTGCCGCCGCGCCGGGTTTTGCGTGTATCATTCAACCACGGGTTGAAACCCGTGGCTATAAATATTTCACCCACTACGGGGTGAGATAAAATCACACAAAATCGTGTTCTACCAGCACATTCTGCCGCCGCGCCGGGTTTTGCGTGTATCATTCAACCACGGGTTAAAACCCGTGGCTATGAACATTTCACCCACTACGGGGTGAGAAAAATATATATTACAACAACCCTGCTATTTAACATCTTTGCAGAAGTTTTCAATCCAGGGTAAAAAATTGCAAAACAAAAAAGCCTGCTGATCATTAGACAGAAAATCAAGATCATTGCCGTGGGTTTTAACCCACGGTAAAAAAGTGTACAACAAAAAAGGGCGCGGCTCCACAAATTATAGGCAAGGCACAAGATCAAAGCCGCGCAACTTGCACAAATTACTATAGAAAAAATAAAATATAAGCCCATCATAAAGGGGAAAAATTGTATTCAGGATTTATTGGTTCAAACTGTTACATCACTTAAATCCCACACATTGCGCGGCAATAAATTTGTATTCTACCTGCGCACCCTGCCGCCGCGCCGGGTTTCGCGTGTATCATTCAACCACGGGTTAAAACCCGTGGCTATGAACATTTCATCTCGACGAGTTTATTAAATATACGACAGCCTGACCAATTTGCCTTTTCTCGAATCTCGCTCTCTCGTTTCCAACAATGCCAACCGTTTACGCATAAGCTATAGTATCGATGCAGGCTTCGTTGTACAAAGCAACCAGAGGCTTTTAAGAACTAAAACAGGAGTCAATTATTTTGTGATATATTGCCAAATAATAAGAGCAAAGTCGATTACAGCTATAAATGAAAAAAGCAACAAATGTTTTTCTCCACACTTCATTAATTCTGCTATTTTTTAATTGTAGAATAGTTGGAAATACGATGGTTGAAAGTAATATTGAAACCTCTATTATTTCAGCCAAATATTCACATTTTACGCCAACTACAAGCAAGGATAACTTTGCTTCCTTTTGGAGCAAATTCAGAAATACTGTTTTGAAATCAGGCACGGATTCGCTCAGAGGATTTATTCAAGTTCCACTTTCCATTTATGGTTATGCGGATACGGATCCGAAATTAAAAATTTATAAATCCGATTCAATACAACTTTACTTAAAAGCCTTCATGAAGGAGAATACGGTAAATTTCGAGAATTTGAGCAATCATTTTCAATTAATCAAAAGGCTTGACAGACCTGAAGATTACAAGGACTATCTGCCTTCAGACAAGTGGGTTCGAATTGAAAATATGGAATTTATAAAAACCAAATCCGGATGGAGATTATCGGTTATTTATATGAATACAAAAGAATGGAATTAAGAATCCAGAATCCAGAATCCAGAATCCAGATCCGAAAAGTATGAGGTAGAAGGTGTGGGTTTAAAAAAAAATGTACAGTCAGGTCGCGACCTGACTGTATATAGTTAACAAATTCCAATTACATATATTCCACAAATTGCGCGGCAAACATTTTGTGTTCTACCAGCACATTCTACCGCCGCGCCGGGTTTCGCGTGTATCATTCAACCACGGGTTAAAACCCGTGGCTATGAACATTTCACCCACTACGGGGTGAGAAAAATATATATTACAACAACCCTGCTATTTAACATCTTTGCAGAAGTTTTCAATCCAGGGTAAAAAATTGCAAAACAAAAAAGCCTGCTGATCATTAGACAGAAAATCAAGATCATTGCCGTGGGTTTTAACCCACGGTAAAAAAGTGTACAACAAAAAAGGGCGCGGCTCCACAAATTATAGGCAAGGCACAAGATCAAAGCCGCGCAACTTGCACAAATTACTATAGAAAAAATAAAATATAAGCCCATCATAAAGGGAAAAAATTGTATTCAGGATTTATTGGTTCAAACTGTTTCATCACATAAATTCCACACATTGCGCGGCAATAAATTTGTATGCTACCTGCGCACCCTGCCGCCGAGCCGGATTGGTGCGTATCTTTCAACCCATTATATTAAATCTAAACCACCATAGGAACATCAATAACCAGAATATGTGCCTTACCTAAGGCTTCTATAAAAAACGAATCATAATCTGTTATTCCCATTGCATCTCTCGATTCCAGAATTTGATTGTTGATCTTTAGGGTACCACTGATAACAAATACATATGCGCCGTTGTTTTTATTACGGGAGCTGTATTCAATTGGTTTGATTTCATCTAAAATCGTTTGACTAAACCATGCGTTCTGATAAATACCAATGGCATCAGCTTCCGGTTGATCCATTGGTGTTATGATGGTTTGCCAAATGTTCTGACGCTGTTCTGTGGCGTAGGACTTTTGATCGTAACGCGGCTTTACATTTTGTGTATGCGGAAAAATCCAAATCTGAAAAAGTTTTAATGGATCCGTTTTTGATTCGTTAAATTCTGAATGCGTAATGCCCGATCCCGCACTCATTACCTGCACTTCACCGGGTAGGATAACGGAAGTGTTTCCCATACTATCCCGGTGTCTTAATGCCCCTTCCTGAACAAGGGTAATAATTTCCATATTGTCGTGCGGATGCTGGCCAAAACCCATGGCAGGAGCAATGATATCATCATTTAATACTCTTAAAACACCGAAATTTATTTTATTGGGGTCGTACCATGACGCAAAACTAAAAGAGTGTCTGGCATTTAACCATCCGTGATTGGCATGTCCTCTGTCGCTCGATTTATGGATAATTGTTTTCATTGGATTTTGATTTTATAAATTCGCCTTCCAGATCACTTTATTTGCATATTCGCCCCAGTCATTTATGGCTTTATATAATTCATCTTTGAAGTCTTTATAATGGGTTCTTTTTAATTTGTTTTTCTCCATATTGAAGGCAGTTTCAGGCAGGAGTTGCGTCTCAACTTTGGTGGCAAAATAGGTCATATTTAAACGGGGTAATACAATGCCTAAAATCATTCCGGGTAAGCCACTGAAGGATTCCGGTCCGCCGCTAACCGGGATTTCATCGGTATAAAAGGCAATTGCATAGACGGAATCCATCAGAATGGTGCTGGCCTTTCTGCAACTATATCCTGCTATGGTTCTGTATTCACCCAAAATCTTCCATTGATAGACAGGAATGCTGTCTTCTATGTGGTAATTTTTTTCATAAATGGTTTTCTCAGCAATAATCTTCTGATGTTCCAAATCCATTTTTACAGAATTAGCCGCAGCTACTTTCATCCACATAAACATTGGATTTTCATCTTCCTGACTTATTTTATAAAGGGTTTGCCGGGTATTGAAACTGAGTTGAAAAATATCGGTTTTATATTTTGGCATTTGCTTTAACCTGGCTTCGTTCCAACTGTTCTCCTCGCTGAAATATTTGTGCATATTTTCCTTTCTTTCAAAAGTGATAATCCCGCTGAGGACAAGATTTTGGCAATAGGCTCCCGGCATTTGGATCAGCAAAGCGATCCCTAAAAAATATTGTTTAAACTTCATCATTCCTCTGATTTATCTGATTTTTTTGAGTCTTTGGTGAAATTATAGCTGAGGCTAACCATAAGATACCTTCTCAAAACGATATAGGTATTTTCATTGATGTAATTGCTGGAAGCGTTTCTTCTAAATCCGATGTTTTGGTTCAGGAGGTCTTCTACCCCAATTCGTGCAAGCAGTTGATCACTTTTGAGGAATTTTTTGGAAATGAAAGCACTCACAATAACGGTATTATTATTATTTTTAAACACCTCTGTTTGTTGTCTGACATTCCACTGAGCATCCACCATAAATTCAAATTTTTTAGGTAGAAACAAGTTGATACTTCCAAATAAGGTATATGTAAAATATTGGGTAACAACATCGCGGCGCAGGCTGGATATAGAATGGTTATAGGAAATAGTTGGGGATAGCTCAAATTCGTATTTTTCTTCTTTCTCATAACTGAGATTGAGATCATAGTTAATGGAATTAGTTATATTGGTATTTGCCAGGCTGTTAATAAAGTTGGCACTCCTGTAATAGCCCGAATTCAAACTTTGTCCGATGTCCAGGTTTAGTTTTTTTATTTTGAAATTGTAATACAGGTATCCACTTAAACTTTGATTGCCATCCACATTTACCCACTTGTAAATTTTCCTGCCCAATTTATCAACTTCATCATAGTTAGCAAAATCATTGAAAGTATAACTGTAATTCATACTGAGGTAGATGCTCCTTCCCGATAGAGGCTTATAACTATTATAGCTTAAATTAAAATCATTATCGAAATTTTGCTGCAAAGCGGGGTTTCCTTTTAAAATCACGAGTGGATTAGATATGTCCTGAATCGGGTTTATCTGTTGCAGGGTAGGTTGTCGGGTCGACCCATAATAACTTAAGGTTAGATTACTCGTAGTTGCAAATTTATAATTGATTCTTGCCGACGGAAAAAGATTAAGAAAATGCTGAAATTGGGAAGTGTCTTTTATGAGGTTATCCTGAGTAAGGTTGGTATAACTGATTCTCCCACCCAAAGAAGCATTGATTTTTTTTGTAATATACCTGAAACTAATACCCCCTTTTTTAATGTCAATATTGTATTCCAGGTCATTGCTCAATGAATCAACCCGGTTATGGGTGACCCGATTATAGGTGTTAATCAAAGAATGATTAAGCGTAAGATGGTAGTCCATATCAGTAATAACAGACCATGTTTTGCTAAGTGGTTCAGAATAGGTTATTCCGCCTCCAAAATTATTTCCATTTTCTTTTATTGATTTTAATTGATCCAGTTTTTGTTCGCTATTGGTTAATGAATCGCCGAAAATGGTGGACGATACCAGTGTTCCATCGCTTTGGTTATTATTCAAACTTTGGTTGAACTGAAAAGTAAATGATCTTCCCTTTTTTTCAAATTTCTTGTTAAATAAAATAGAATAGTTGACTTTAAGTGTTTGCCCTTTACTCCCGTTTTCGCGCACGTTCCGATTAACCAGTTGAGAGCGTCCGTTGTAGTTTTTTGAGGTATAATTATTTCGGTTATCGAATGTGGTTTGCGTGCTGTTCGCTTTGATTACAAGGTTGGTTAAGGAATCAAATTTGATATCGGCCTTGCCATTTATGCTATTCGCCGTTTTCAAACTATTCATTTTGTTCACCTGTGTATTAAAGTACATCGTATCGGGAAGAATATACTGCGTGAAATTATTATCTGCCCCCTGTATATTGGTTTCTCTATGGGTGGCCGTGAGGTTATAAGCAAACCGGTCGTTTTTTACTTTATCTCCATAAAAGCCACCTAAATAAGTCGTTTTTGGAATACCGTTGCCATTATAATCATTCGGGTCCGATTCAAAATAGGAGAACATATACCCACTGGCTTCATCGTATTCAACATTATTCCCTCCCATATACTTTTCACGGTCTTTCCAATCTAATCCGGTTTTGTTGGTATTACTGAAAGTGGAAAAGAAAGATGCTTTCCTTTTGTTTTTGAAATTGTTAACCATCGCTTCTCCCTCATACCTGTTTTCGGTTCCGTAATCTTGGTTCACGCCGGCTATTTTGCTGTCATTTTTTGTTCCATAACCGGCGCCCACTTTTCCAAAATAACCTTTTTTCGCTTCTTCTTTTAAGGTGAGGTTTATTGTTTTTTCTTTGGTTCCATCATCCACACCGGTTTGAATGGTTTGCTCGCTTTTTTGATCAAAAACCTGAACCGTTTCCACATTAGCTGCCTTTAAATTTCGTGTGGCAATGGTTGGGTCATTTCCAAAAAACTCTTCACCATCAACCAATACTTTCTTTACTTCCTGTCCCTGAGCTGTTATTTTCCCTGTTTTATCAACCCGTATTCCGGGTAAACGCTTCAATAAGTCTTCCACATTCGAATTTTTATTCACCAAAAAACTATCAACTAAAAACTCGGTTGTATCTCCTTTGATCCGAATGGCCTGCCTGTCTTTAATGAGCACTTCACGCAATAAATTGGCTTTAGATAACATCGGGATGATTCCTAAATTTTTTATTTCTGCTTCTTTTAAGTTGATTATTTCTTCATAATCTGCAAACGTGGGTCGCGTTATGAGCAAACGGTAAGTATCCGGTTTGATACCCATAAAATTAAATTGTGAATTTTGATCCGTAAACTGGTTTTTATACAAGGCTGAGTCCATTTTAATTAATGAAATACTTGAAAACGCCATGGGCTTATAATTAGTGGTATCTGCCAGGCTTCCAAATAAAGTGGCTGGAGATAAATCTTTTTTAAGGACAATCACCTGAACTGAAGTATCCCGAAAATTGATATTAGCTTGTATACTGTCCACCTTAGACCGGGCAGTAATTTTTAATAATGAATCAGAAGGAGTTTGCGCGAAAATAGTAGCGGTTAGCAGGATATTTACAAATAGGAGGCAGGTGCTGTTTATTTTCATTTTTTGCCGAAATTGCAATGGATAAACGACAAAACAAAATATTTGTTGTGGTTCCTCTTTATAGGTATGCCTGCAAATTCCTTTACCGGAACGAATTTCATAAAATTAATATAAATTGCAGGGCTGATTATGGAAAAAGAGAAGGAGTGGTTTGCCGAATGGTTTGATTCGCCTTATTATCATATTTTGTATCAAAAGCGGGATATGGATGAGGCTGAATTTTTTCTGAAAAACTTAGTTGCTCTATTTAAACCCAACCCTCAATTAAAAATTATTGATTTGGCTTGTGGTAAGGGCCGGCATAGTATTTTTTTGAATTCACTGGGGTTTGATGTTACCGGTGTTGATCTGTCGCATCAAAGTATTATGGCAGCTAAGGCGTTTGAGAATGAAAATCTGCATTTTGAGGTTCAGGATTTAAGAAATCTGCAAATGCATTCACAGTATGATATTGCCCTGAATCTTTTTACCAGCTTTGGTTATTTTGATAGCTTGGAAACTGATATGCTGGTATTGAAACAAATAGCATCTATTCTGAAGCCATCAGGCTTTTTGCTGATTGATTTTTTTAATGCCGGGAAGGTTTTGGATTCATTGGTTCAAACCGAAACGAAAAATATTTGTAATATTAAATTTGAAATATTCAAAGAGGTAAAGGAGGGGCAGATTATAAAGAATATTCAATTTTCTGACGGGGGTGAAAAACATTTTTATCAGGAAAAGGTTCAGGCCTTAAGCAGGGCTGATTTTGAAACTATTTTATATCAGGCTGGATTTATTTGGGTAGAAAGTTTTGGAAATTACAAACTTGACCCTTTTGATGCAGTGAAAAGCGACCGATTAATTATTTTAGCAAAAAAGAAAGATGTTGGATAAAATGCTTCAAATGGATCAGCAATTTTTTATTCTGATCAATAATGGACTTGCAAATCCATTTTTCGATTGGATTTGTCCCTGGATTCGCGAACAAAAAGTCTGGTACCCGCTTTATGCTGTTTTTGCATTTATGCTGGTGCAGCAATACCGGAAAGACTCATGGAAATTGTTTTTAGCAATCGGTCTCTTAGTAATTTGCACCGATCAGTTTAGTGCCAATCTGGTTAAAAATACTTTTATGCGAATCAGACCTTGCGCTGAACCGGCTTTAGCCGGAATTACGCGACACTTAATTGCCAGTTGCAATGGGTATAGTTTTATATCCGGACATGCAACAAATCATTTTGCATTGGCCATTTTTTTCGCTTATTGTTTCAGGCAGTTGAAATGGTTATTGCCGGTATTGTTATTCTGGGCTTTAGCAATTTCATTTTCCCAGGTTTATGTGGGTGTTCATTATCCCCTGGATGTAATTGTTGGAGGTTTGTGCGGAGTATTGTTTGGTTTTACTTTCTCTCGTTATGTATTTAAATATATTCCTGTAAAAAATGAATAACAGTTTACTTTTATTATTGCCTTTAGGTCCTATGATTGGAACCTGGCTGGCTATAAAAACAACCCGGAAATATGAGAAACAATTAAAATGGTTTTTATCATTTGCCGGGTCTTATTTATTGGCGATAACGCTTTTAAGTTTAATTCCGGAAGTTTTTCGGGTATTCGATTCCTATAAAGGTTTGCTGGTTCTGGCCGGATTTTTCTTTCAGGTTTTTTTGGAGAAATACTCAGAAGGTATCGAACACGGTCATATTCATGTACACCACCATTTAAAAAATAAGGTAATCCCGTTTGGGGTTGTGGCTTCTATGAGTCTGCATTCCTTTACCGAAGGAATTCCTGTTGGATCATTTTTAATCAATGAAAATCCAAGTTTTTATTCTTTGATGATCGGTATTATCATTCATGAAATTCCGGCAGCTTTCGCTTTGATAAGTATTTTAAAAGGCATACATATCAAGCAAATTTCCTTAGTTTATATTGGGGTCATTTATAGTTTAATGTCTTTGTTTGGCGCAGGCATCAGTGTTTTTGCCGAAGCAAACATTGATTCGGGAATCTTTGATTATATTATGGCTTTTGTAATCGGAACATTCCTCCATATCTCAACTACAATCTTGTTTGAAAGCAGCGACCAACATCATTTTACAAAGCAAAAAATAGTCGCCGTTTTGCTGGGAATTGGTGTGGCTACGCTGATTAGTATCGGAATATAATTGTTGAATTTCTGCTTTCGTTATATAGGCAGTTATATTTTAGAAACTGTTCCCGTTCTCGCAGATTTCGCTGATTATTAAAGTATATAATCTGCGTAAATCTTTCTTTAATCTTTAAAATCTGCGAGAAAGGGTAAAAATTATTCTGCTATATCTATTTATGATTGTGTAACCAATTTATTTTGCCCGCAATAAATCACATGGTGCCAATAAATCGGTTCTGCCATTTTTCAGGTGGAATGGGGCAGGAATCATATTTGCCAAACCACTTGTTTCGATTTCCAGCAATAAAATCATAGCAGGCATCTGTAAACCTAATTGGCAGGAACTTTGCCGGGTAAAATAGAGTAAAGGGCAATCCCAGTAATTTAATGATTTCAAAAACGGCACCTGATTTCTCATAAGCTAAATTATTTACCCATAAGATGATGGTACCGGAATTTTCAGGTAATCCGGCCTTATCAATAATTTCCAGGCCTTTTTGGGATTGTTGAGAAACAAAATAAAACTGTTTCTTAGTGTCGAAGCGAAGAATAAGTCGTACGATTTTGTGACATAAGGGGCATAAACCATCAAAAAGAATAATGAGTTTGGGCACTTAATTTTGTGAAGCTAAATTTTTAACGAATTTTACCGGTGAGAAAAAATAAAGCATAAATACTCTTGCATACCGGTAAGTAAACGGAGATCCAAGGATCAGGGTTCCCACTATTGGAATAATATAGGTCCAGAAACCGGCCTCGCCATTACTGAGCAATAAAATCAAACCCCCTAAGAACAGCATCATCATTACCGACATAAGATAACTTACATACATGGCTCCCCAAAAATAACCCGGCTCAATTTCAAATTGAAGTTTGCATACAGGGCAATTTGCATGCATCTGCATAAATTTTCCAAGATGATAAGCGCTATGGGTAAACATCTGTCCGCTCTGGCATTGCGGGCATTTGCAATGCAAAATAGAAACTGCCTTTGAAGGTTCAAAATGATGAGTCATAGATTTTAATTGCAGAAAATTTATTCTATTATTCCGATAGTTTTGATCGCAAAAGCTCTAAATTCCTCGGAAATTCCAATTGCGGTAGCTAATTCGTCTTTTGTCAAAAAAATCTTATTATCCGGGTATCGAATCTGAACGCTAAATCCATTTAATAAGATAGCTTTATCAATAATATCTTCAGTAATATCAGTCTTTTGAGATAATAATTCCAGTAAATATATTAAATTATGAGAACGCTGAGAGGCTATTCCAAAATGCTCAAGCATTGATTTCAAATATTTTTCAGTAGCTTGTTGACAATGAAATGCAATGGTATCAAAATATTCAGGTAAATGTAAATATATTAATTTGGCTGAACCTAAATCGTGGTCTGCTTTTTCTATCCAGTCCTTTATCATATTACTAATCTCGCTCATAAAGTAATTTCGAAGTTTTTATTACTGAATATAAAAAAGAACTTTTTTCGTTTTTATCCTGTTCAAATTCTTTTTTTGTATATACCAGGATATCCATTGGTATCATTGAGCCAATCAATGATTTTTGAATATCGAAACTCCTTTTATGTCTTGGTAAATCAGTTTCTTTTATGATCAATAAATCCAAATCACTGTCATTATTAGGGTTACCGATAGCATACGAACCAAATAAAATAATTTTTTCAGGATTGAATTGAACTGCAATCCTGTTAACAATATCTTTAATTCTTGATGAGTCTATCATATTCAATTAAAACCAAACGAAATTAATTAAAATTTTGCAAAAATTTTAATTCAATCCATTCAATTTCTCAGCAAGGAGTCTTTCTTTGTGTTTTTTGTAATAGATATACCCGAAAAATCCTGCTATGGCATAAGGCAAAACCAACAGATACAGGATGCCATTATTTAAGGTATTTCCTACCTGTGTTCCTCCATCTTCTCTGGCTGTTTCGATATTGCTTTTGCACATGGCACACTGCGCATTGACCGGATTGTTTAGAAAAACCAAACAAAAACTAAAAATCAGAACCTGAATTATTTTTTTAAATTTCTTCATGCAAATTGATCTGTTCTCCAATTAATGAATGGGATAATATGGGCTGATCATTGAATAGACCACAACACCTGAAAGGGTAACGTAAAGCCAGATAGGATACGCAAAACGAACTATTTTCTTATGGAGTACAACCTGCATTTGCAAACCCCGGTAAAAGCTAAGGAGGATAAGTGGCAAAACCAGGGCGGCTAAAATAATATGGCTGATTAAGATGCTGAAATAAAACGATCTGTAAGGCGCATCAACCGGATATTTAGTTTCGGGCGCCAACCAATGAAAGCTTACATAACTGATAAGGAAAAAACTGCTTAAAACAAAAGCGGTAAGGTTAATGGTTTTATGCGCTTTTATATTCTTTAATTTTATAAAATACAGGGAAAGCAACAGCAACAAAGTACAGGTTCCATTTATAATTGCGTTGAAGAGCGGTAACAGGTATATCCATCCCGGCATCCTTTCAGGAACAGGTAATACCTTCCGGTTCAAAAGGATTACAGCCAAAAAAACAATAAGGGATATTGCGATGGCTATCTTAAAAAACAATTTATCCTGATCTTGGGTTGTGGTATTCATATAACAGTACTTTCAAATCGTCTTCTAATTGCAAAACCTCAGCCTCACTTGAACTATCGTATATGCCTCGTATGCGGTTTTGTTTATCTACCAAAATTAATTGTTGACTATGGTCTATGGTTTTGTTTTCAATGGAAACAGGTAACAAAAAGCCTTGAGCAATATTTATTATTGAATCCATGTTCCCGTTCACAAAATGCCAGATTTTCGGGTCGGCCTTGTATTTTTTTGAATAATTATTGAGTACCGGAGTGGAATCGTTTTCCGGATCAACCGAGAAAGAAATAAACTTAACTTCTATAAACTCTTTATATTTTTCATAAACCATAGAGAGGCGGCGATTCATGGTTGGACAAACCTCTTTACATCGGGTGAAAAAGAAATTTGCTACATAAATTTTATTGTTGAAATCGGCCTGAGTAACAACTTTTCCGGTCTGATCCGAAACATGGAAATCGGGAATCGAATAAAAGAGCGTGTCCTTTTGATGAAGGCCATCAGGCGCAATGCGTTCACCTAAAATCGGGAGCTTTTTAAAATTTTGTATTCCGGTATTCAGAACATAAAAAACAATAACAGGTATTATTAAAAGTCCGGATGCAACCCAAAAGCCTTTTCTCTTCATGGTTGTCTATCTTGTTGAAAGGGTATAGTTCCCTTCAATGATCATGAGGGTAATAAAGAAAAGGACAAATACCATAGGGAGGATAATGGTAAATAGAATGGTTTTTCTTTCAAATTTCATGTGCATAAAAATACCCACAATATAGTAGGCCTTAACAATTCCTAATAGGATAAATGTTGCATTTTTCCACATGGAATGAGTGGTCAGAAATGTAAAATACAAGGCGATATCGATAACGGTAAATGCAAATAAAATCCAAAAGGTTCTCCATATCCGTGCTTTCATGTCAATGGGTCCTTCATTGTGTTCAATAGGTTCTTCTTGTTCCATAATAATTATAATTATTGTTAATGATAAAAAAGATACTGCTGTTTATAATAAATAAAAGAAAGTAAATACAAATACCCAAACCAGGTCAACAAAGTGCCAGTATAAACCGACCTTTTCAACCATTTCATAATGACCTCTTTTTTGGTAGGTGCCTTTCAGCACATTTAGGTATGTGATTACATTGATTACCACACCCGAAAAAACATGAAAACCATGAAATCCGGTTACAATAAAAAATAACGCGGCGAATGAACGCGGTCCATAAGGATTACCAAATAAACGTGCGCCTTCTCCTATAAAGGTTGTCCATTCCCAGGCCTGGCAGCTCAGGAATGCAATTCCACCTAAAATGGTTAATAACATATATTTTTCAACCTCCTTTTTGGCCATTCTATGTCCTGCTTCAACAGCCAGAACCATTGTAACGGAACTTCCGATCAAAATAAATGTCATTAAACTTACAAAGAACAAGGGAAGGTGAATTCCATGAATAAATGGGAAATGGTTAAATACCAATTCAGGGCTCGGCCAATGATCCTGAACAAAATATTTGGTTTTATTTACCATATCTTCTACAAAAGAGTGAGAAAGGTGATCGAAAGGTTTTACCGTGAGGTTAGGAATCGGGGACAGGAAGCTTGAACGGATAAATCCGTATGCGATGAGTAAGGAGGAGAAGGTGAAAGCATCAGAAAGTAAGAATATCCACATCATAAACTTCCCATAGCTTACGTTGAAAGGAGACTTTCCTCCACCCCAGGTAGATTTTTTCTTTGTTATATCAGTGCCGGTATCCATTTTAAATTATGCTTTGTTAGTAGTTATAAATATCAACGAAATAAAAATAAAAAGGTAATTAAATAAACCCACAGTATTCCAATAAAGTGCCAATAGGTTGCACACATGCTTATATATAAATAGTCCTCTTTATTAACTTTAAATTTATGCGCCTGAATAATGATGGAAAAAATAAAAATCATTCCGGCTAAAACATGAGTAAGGTGGATTCCGGAAATTACATATACGAATGCGTTTGAAGGATTGGAAAAGGCAAAAAATACATTGTCCTGAACCATTTGTTTCCAGGCATACAATTGTCCTGCACAAAATGCAATTGCTAAAACAAGCGTAAAATTTAAAAATATTTTTAACTTCGGAAAATTCTCTTTCCTAGCATGGACAAGAGATAATTGCATAAAGACAGAGGATACAAGAATAACAAAGGTATTGATATAAAAGAAAGCAGGTAAACGAAATAACTCCCAATTTCCTTCTCCTCTGCGAACAATATAGGCACTCGTGAAGCCAGCAAACAGCATAATACTCGCTACAATAAACAGCCAAAGAACAAATTTCTTTGGATGTATCAAATAGGTTTCACGTTGATAAGGTTTAAAAGTTTCCATCATTTTATATTTTATTAAATAAATAGGCTAATTGAACAATTGGAAGATAAATAAAGGAGGCAAACATTAACCTTTTGGCATCCTTATTTTCGCAAGACTTTACTAATTTATAGGAGAGATAGCTCAGCATTAAACCTCCCGATGCGGCAATCCATCCGGATGTAGATCCACAAATTCCATATTGAGCAGGTAACATACCAACCGGAATCAATACCAGACTAAAAGCAAGTGTTTGCAAGGCCGTTGCCTTGTCTCTGCCGGGAGAGGAAGGTAACATTTTAAATCCTGCGCGTTTATAGTCTTCATCTAAAATCCAGGCAATGCTCCAAAAATGAGGAAATTGCCAAAAGAATTGTACCCCAAAAAGTAGGAGGGCTGCCATATCCATTTTACCGGTGAAAGCTACCCAACCTAACATAGCAGGCAAGGCTCCCGGAAATGCACCCACAAAAACTGAAACGGGAGAAACTCTTTTTAACGGGGTATAAACAAATGCATAACTCATTAATGCCGCGAAAGAAATCCATCCGCATAGCGGGTTCAGGAAAAACCCAATCAGTAATACACCGGAAATTCCCATCGTTAAGCAGGCAACAATTGCTTCGCTTACACGCATCCTACCGGTGGCAACCGGACGATTGGCAGTTCGCAACATCAATTTATCGAAATCCTTTTCAATTACCTGATTGATCCCGTTAGCAGCTCCGGTAACCAAAAATCCTCCCAAAGAAAGCATAACTACTTCAAACCAATTAATGGTTCCATGTGCAGCAGTTAAATAGGTTATCACAGATGAAAAAACTACTAAAAATGAAAGTCTTAACTTAACCAATTGATTGTAATCCATCAGCTTTGAACGCAATAGACCAGTTGTTGCAAGGGTTTTGTTAGGTAATAGTATTGCTTTTGCTTCCATGTTTTTAGGTTTTAATTTTCAATTCTCACAGTAATTTCATCATTTGTTTTCTATTCAACGGTGGTATTTTCACGCAGCGATTTTCTATCAAAATTGATCATCGGAATATCCTGCATGGGATCCGTTTGACCCGGGTCAGGAATATTTTGAGGAATAAAATCCTTCTCTGCTCCCGGTTTGCTGTAATCGTATGGCCAACGATAAACATAAGGAATTTCGCCAGGCCAGTTACCATGAAATTGTTCGACTGGGGCAGTCCATTCCAGGGTATTTGAATCCCATGGGTTTTGAACAGTACGCTTTCCTTTATACATACTATAAAAGAAGTTAATCAGGAAAATGAACTGGGCTAAACCTCCAATGATTGCGGCTATTGTTATAAATTGGTTCATATCCACAAAAACATTAAACTGGTCGTAGGCCGTATTTGCGTAGTATCTGCGTGGAACACCGGCTAAACCCATAAAGTGCATCGGAAAAAAAACGCAATAAGCGGAAACAATGGTTAGCCAAAAATGGATATGACCTGCCGTTTCATTCAGCATGCGTCCGAATAGTTTTGGATACCAGTGATAGATGCCGCTTAACATTCCAAAAATGGCAGCACTTCCCATAACTAGGTGAAAGTGAGCAACCACAAAATACGTATCATGTAAGTTAATATCTAAGGCAGCATTTCCTAAAAAAAGTCCCGTTAGCCCTCCGGAAATAAAAAACGAAACCAGTCCGATCGCAAACATCATTGCGGGCGTCAACCTCAGATTTCCCTGCCATAAAGTGGCCAGGTAGTTAAAAGTTTTTACTGCCGAAGGAACAGCTATAATTAAGGTGCCCAACATAAACACCGATCCGAGGAACGGATTCATACCGGTAATAAACATATGGTGACCCCAAACAATAAATGACAATACACCAATTGCCAATAAGGAGGCAATCATTGCTCGGTACCCAAAAATCGGTTTCCTTGCATTCGTTGCGATTACTTCGGAGGTAATTCCCAATGCAGGCAATAAAATAATATAAACTTCAGGGTGCCCTAAGAACCAGAACAAATGTTGGAATAATATGGGTGATCCGCCTGTACGTTCAATTCCACCGGCAAATTCGGCCACTATTTCTGAAAGATAAAACGAAGTACCAAAGCTTCGGTCGAATACCAATAATAATGAACCTCCTAATAATACAGGGAAGGACAAAAGGCCCAAAACGGCGGTTACCAAAAATGCCCAGATAGTTAATGGCAAACGAGTCATTTTCATTCCTCGGGTTCGCATATTTAGTACCGTTGCGATATAATTTATCCCTCCTAAAAGGGCTGAACCAATAAATAAAATCATTGCCACTAACCACAGCGTCATACCGGTTCCTGATCCAGGAATTGCTTTGGGCAAGGCTGAGAGAGGAGGATAAACGGTCCATCCTGCCGAAGCCGGTCCGCCATCAACAAATAAAGAGAATATCAAAACACAGGAGGAGGCAAAGAAAAACCAGTAGGAAAGCATATTCATAAAAGGAGAAGCCATATCGCGTGCACCACATTGAAGTGGAATGAGCAGGTTGCTGAAAGTTCCGCTTAATCCTGCAGTAAGAACAAAAAATACCATGATGGTACCGTGTATGGTAATTAATGCCAGGTAAAAGTTTGGGTCTAATTTTCCATCTTTTCCCCAATGTCCAAGAATTCCTTCGAAGAATGGAAAGGTCATATTTGGATAAGCTAATTGAAGGCGGAACAGCAGGGACATCAACATTCCAATGGTACCCATAATAATTCCCGTAATTAAGAATTGTTTGGATATCATTTTATGATCCATACTGAAGATATACTTAGAAATGAAAGATTCTTCGTGATGGCTGTGATCATCGTGGCTTTCGTGCATGATTTGATCGCTCATATGGGTAAATTGTAAATTATTTTATTAGGTTGATGTAATTATTTTAATGCCACAGCTTTTGCCACCGGACTTAATTTTCCTGCAACCAGTGGTGGTTGAGAATTTAGCCAGATATTGAATTCTTCTTTTGTTTCAACAAGCACCTTCATTTTCATACGATAATGCGCACTGCCGCAAATTTTGTTGCAGAGTAATATGTAATCAAATTCAGGTTTCCCCATTTTTGTGCGCATTTGGCGGGTGGTGACCGTAGGAGTAAATGAAAATTTTGTAGGTAATCCGGGTACCACATTCATTTGCACCCTGAAGTGAGGGAGTAAGGCACTATGAATGACATCTTTTGCTCTAAAAGCTAAATCAACCGGTTTATTTACTTCAAGGTGTAACTCATTCACGATAATATCATCATAAGCTTTGGTATCGTTGGTATCCACCCCAAGTGCATTTATGATTCCAATTTTTCGAAAATCATGGGCGCCTAATTTATTATCGGCGCCGGCATAGCGCACACTCCAGCCAAATTGATAGGCAAAAATCTCAATTTTACGGGCAGCAGGATCTTTGTGGTTCATCATCTGATTCCAGGTTAGTAAACCACGAATCACCAATACAGTTAAAACCACAGCAGGAACAATCGTCCACCAAAACTCTATTTTATGGTTATCGGGATAATAAAGTGCTTTTCGTTTTCCATCGGCTTTGTATTTAAATCCATACCAGAACAATAAAATTTGTGTAATAACAAACACCACACCAGTTAAAGCTAAGGTAATCATAAACATTTTATCGTATTCAATACCATGCTCGGAGGCTGAAATCTGATTGAATAATGTCAATTTTCCATGAACCACAAACTCCCATCCTGCCGCTGAAAGTCCAATTATGAGGAAGGCGAGAGAGAGCTTACTATTGATCGAATTCCAGTTTAGGATTGCTTTTCCTTTAATCGTACCAATAATATTTAAAATATTGAATACCTGAATGATAATAATAATTAATAATACAGAGATTAAAACCAGGAGCCAGTTAATGCGTGCATTTAGCTCATTTGATCCCGAATTTAAGGCATTGGAAGATGCATCTGAGGATGCGGAAACCGGCGTCGGGGCATCACTTTCAGCCTTTATATAGGCTATGATGGATTTGATTTGGATTTCGGAAAGAGTTTCAAAAGAAAGCATAACGCTTTCATTATTTTCTTTGAAAAGCTGTACAGCCGTTGCATCGCCGGTTTTAACCAAAGCCTGAGAATTTTTTATCCATTTTATTAACCAGGCTTCCTGACGGCGCTTGGTTACATCTTTAAGGGCCGGACCCACAACTCTTTCTCTAATTGAATGACAGGCAGTACAATTTGAGGTAAATAAGGTCTTTCCCTCATCAATAGTTTGTGCCATAGCAATCTGGCACACACACAGCGAGATAAACACCGGTAATAAGATAGCCCTTAGCGTAAATGAGTTAAAAATCTTCATTCCCTTGCTTTTTATTTTTGATTAAAGAATAATTAAAATACGATTAAAATGCAGCGCAATATAACCAACAAACTCTTTTTTGGAAATGAATTGTGCATAAAAATATGATTTTTATCAACAAATGATAATTTTTACTGGCACTTCAAAACTTTAAAAAACTGAAAATCAGTAATATAAAAAATATTACAATTTTAATTCAATATTAATATACAAGTTTGAAATTTTGGGATAAAATGGAAACGCCTCGAAGCGGAAATTTTCATAAAGAATATTCCATATAGCAAGGCAGAAAAAAGAGGATATAATTAAGAATGAAGCTAATATAGCAGAAAAAGCTATTTGATTTTGGCCGGATTCATCGGAGTTTTATAAATAATTGTAGAGTCTAAGACAGATGCTGCTGCCGCTCCTTTTTGATTGGTTGGGCGGGTTGGTTTAAGCATCAAAATGCTTTTATATTTGATAGAATCCTGCCTGGTTAACGGACGAACGGACATAATACTGTCAATTGCCTTTTGTGCGGCACTTAAAGGTTTTAATGGCAAAGCCGGTAGAGCTGGTTTAGGAATATTACTGTAAAAAATTCTTGGTCCGTATTCTTTTGAACCACGCAATAAAGCAGCAACAGCAAGGATTTGGCCATTTTTGCTGAAATTTATTTCGCGAATATTATCATTCCTGCCTTCAATACTACTCACCAATTTCCCTGTTTCAGTGGCCCAAACTTTAATAGAGCCGTCGTTACAGCCTGTTACACAGTATTTGCTATCCTCTGAAAAGGCAACTGAAGTAACCTTCCAGCAACCAACTGGTAAAACAAATAATTGTTTCATGTTTCTCAAATCCCAAATTCTTGCAGTTTTATCATTTGAGCCGCTTATTAAATATAAATTATTTGGACTGATGGCAAGGGAATTTACCACATCGGTATGACCATCTAATGTTCTGACTATATTACCTCCGGCTAATGCAAATAATTTTATTTTGGGTTCAGCACACGCAATAAAAATATTGGCCGGGTTAGGCGAGAGACACAAATCATTAATTGCCGATCCTGTATTCATGGCTTTTACAGGTTTTCTGTTTATTAAATCCCAAATAATTAGTTTACCTTCATTACAACCACTAAAGAAATATTTTCCACCCCGGTCAAATACAATTGCATTCACTGCCGCCTGATGCCTGAGCGTTAAATCCTCCATTAAAAAAGATCTGCGATACATGGAATCCCAAAGCATGATAGTAAAATCACTTCCTCCGCTGGCAAGCATGGTTCCGGGAAGATTATAAGCAAGGCAATTAATTGCTGCTATGTGTCCGGATAAGGTTTGAACCAGATTATAAGGAGAGTCGGCGATATAAATATTAATGAGATTATCCCAGCCGGCGGTGGCGAGTCGGTTTGATTTTTTTGAACTAAACACTGCTGTATTTACATCATTGTTATGTCCTGGAAGTATTAAGGGATTTGAATTGTTATTTTGACCCAAAGAAACAAAACAAATTAATAAGGTTACAAAACTCAATAAATATTTATTCATGATGCAAACTTATAAAAACTGCTTTCATTTTATGAATTATTGATACAAAAATATTTAAAACAGAGAAAAATAGTTGAAAAGTGGCTATGTATTTGCCGGCTGTAGGGGCTTAGGCTGTAGGCTGTAGGTATATTGTATTTACCAAAATCCCTAAATTCCATTGGCCTATCTGCCACTATTTGGCTAAACGAGAAAAAGTTGCAGGGTTTAGATTTTATAAAAAGAATTTCAATACAACAATAAAAAAGCCATATATAAAGGTAGAAAGAATGACACCCCGGGCCGAAAAATAGAGATTGAATTGAATAAATATATAAAACAAAGCCAGATTTATTACACAGCAAAGGCTTAATAAGGGAGACAATAATTTTTCGCGAACCGAAAAACTTAAAAAGTCCTCCAAACCCCGGCTTTGATAGTTTAAATAATAAAATAGAAAAATTCCGATACTGGGTGCAAGCAGCCCAACAAAAAGTCCGGTTAATAAATGGTCTTTTATTTTCATGGTTTTATAATCCATTGGTTTAAGTAGGCAATTGCATTGTGAGCAGTGAAGTCGAAATGGATGGGAACAATGGAGGCATATCCATTAGCCAGCGCCCATTCATCGGTGTCATTGCCGTTATCATAGTTAACAAATTTTCCTGTAAGCCAATAATACTTTTTGCCATTTGGGTCTTTTCTTTCATCAAAATCTTCTTCCCACTTTGCCAGAGCTTGCCGGCATATTTTTACGCCATTAAACGGTTTTTCTTCAGTTTTTGGTATATTAACGTTTAACAAAACTCCGGGAGGCAAGCCATTTTGGAGGATATTAATAGCAACTTGTCGTGCAATCCTGGCCGCTAAAGTAAAATCTGCCTGATAGGAAAAATCGCAAAGGCTGATACCGGCTGCGGGAATTCCTTCAATGGCGCCTTCCATTGCGGCACTCATGGTGCCACTGTATAGGATATTAATAGAACTGTTTGAACCATGATTGATTCCGGATAATAAAAGATCGGGTTTGCGATGCATAACTTTGTCAACAGCCAGTTTTACACAGTCGGCGGGTGTACCACTACATTGAAAGGAGACAATCTCTTCATAGATTTGGGTTGGGTCTAACCGAAGTGGTTTGCTTATTGTAACGGCATGTCCCATTGCACTTTGTGGACTATCAGGGGCAACTACAACCACTTCGCCTAAATCTTTTACAGCATTTACCAAAGCTCTGATTCCCGGTGCTGAAATCCCATCGTCATTACAGATTAGAATAAGCGGTTTTTGACTCATAAAGAAGCGAAAGTAAAATATTATAGTGAAAAACTAACAACCTTCAACAATCAACTAGAATGGAGCGGGATTGCGAGGCTCATAAGTTTCGTGATCTTCATTTAATTTTGAACTCTTTGTAATATAACCAGGGCTATCAATCATCAAATCACTGTTATCCTGCCTGTAGGTATCTTCCATTAAATCTGAAAATTTTGTAAAATCACTGATAAACCTTAAGCGAATATGATCGGAAGTACTTCCGTGACGATTTTTTGCAATCATAATCTCAGCCTGTCCAACGCTCGGGCTTCCATCTTCCCATTCGGCCATATTATAATATTCGGGACGATAAATAAACATTACCATGTCGGCATCTTGCTCAATAGAACCCGATTCACGCAAATCTGACAGCATGGGTCTGTTTGAAGCACCTCTTCTTTCCGTCATACGGCTTAGCTGAGATAGTGCAATTACCGGAACATCCAATTCTTTTGCCAAAGCTTTTAAGGATCTGGAAATATAACTCACCTCCTGTTCGCGGTTTCCGTTTTTAACATTTGCATCGTCCCCGCGCATCAACTGGAGATAATCAATTAATACCATTGATATATTGTGTTGTTGCTTGAGCCGGCGACACTTTGCCCGAAGTTCAAAAACAGAAAGGGCAGGTGTATCATCAATAAAAATAGGCGCTTCACTCAGTCGTGCTATTTTTGAATTTAGCTGTTGCCATTCATGTTCCTTAAGTTCCCCGGTTCTCAATTTATGGCCTTGAATCTCCGCTTCAGAGCTAATCATCCTGCTCACCATTTGTTTATTTGCCATCTCTAAAGAAAAAATGGCAACTGCTCTCGGGCCTTCGCCAGGTCCTAAACTTTCGAAGGAGGCATTTCGTGCCACGGTGAGTGCAAAAGCTGTTTTACCCATACCCGGGCGTGATGCAACAATGATTAAGTCCGATTTCTGGAAACCTGAAGTAAGGCGGTCTAATTTGGTGAAGCCGGATGGAATTCCTGTAAATTTTCCTGTTTTAAGTTTGAGTTCTTCAATATCTTTTAAGGTATCTTTTATTACCTTATTCATGGTTTGCAGTGATTTTTTGATATTTCCCTGCGATAACTCAAATAACTTTCTTTCTGCACTGTCTAATAAGTCAAATGCATCACTATTGTCTTCAAATGCTTCTGTTTGAATTTCACCTGAAATACGGATGAGTTCACGTTGAATAAATTTTTCGGCAATGATCCGGGCATGGAATTCAATATTTGCAGCTGAAGCAACCCGATTGGTTAATTGGGTTATAAAATAGGCCCCCCCCACCAGATCCAGCTGTGCTTTTTTTCTTAATTCGGAAGTAACCGTTAAAATATCAATAGGTTCGGCATTGTTAGCAAGCTCTCTAATTACTTTATAGATAATAGCATGCGATTCTTTGTAGAAACTATCGGGTGATAATATTTCACCTATTAAAGTCATGGCATGCTTTTCAATCATTAAAGCACCCAAAACGGCTTCTTCTAATTCGATAGCCTGCGGAGGTAATTTACTTCCTTCGGCATATGCCGGAATTTTGCTTATACCTCTTTTCCTTTTAATACTGTTATTTCCGCTTTCTTCTTGCATGATATTTTTCCAAATCTGACTTATCGAAAATACGAATCCGGAAATGACTGTACAAGAAAAATTTCTTGTTCACATACACGAAAAATATGATGATAAGCTGTTAAGAAGTTTTTATTTTTTTGTGGAAGTTAATGTAATTCAAACAACTTTTATGAACAATTCATCTGAAACGAATAATTTGTTTCAACCCGATTTTAGGATAATGTCTCATGCTGGTAAAGGGGTAATAATTTGTAAACATTTTATGCGAATAATTTGAAAATAGGATATCAAAAATTTAGTTAAAACACAAAAAATATTAATACAAAGCTATATCCTCTTAACAACTATTTATCACCTGTTTTTTACCAGCTGATTCTTTCACTTGTTATTCCCCTCAGTTATTGGTTTATTCGCTGCTAAATTAATAACTCTATTTTGCCGGCAGACAATATACAAGAACATGCAAAAATTATGCAGGATATTAAGGCAAAACGCCTGCATCCTATATACTTACTGTATGGTGAGGAAAGTTATTTCATTGATGAAATTGTTAGTTTAATTGAGAATGAAGTGCTTACCGAAAGCGAGAAAGCGTTTAATCAAACCATCTATTACGCAAAAGATATTGAGATAAAAGAGGTATTGGAAAGTGCCAGAAGATTTCCAATGATGGCCAACTTTCAGGTAATTATCATAAAAGAGGCTCAGGGATACAAAAAATTGGATGATTTTGAACCTTATTTCGAGAAACCCGTACCTACCACTATTTTAGTTATTTGTATAAAAGGAAAAAAAATTGACGGCAGAAGCAAGCTCTTTAAATTAAGTAAAAAATATGTGAGTTTTGAGTCCAAAAAGCTTTATGATGATAGTGAGTTGCCCCGATGGATCAAGAAAAAACTAAACGATCATGGATTAGATATCAGTGATACCAATGCCATGCTAATTGCCGATCATGTTGGCAGCGATTTAGGTAAAGTAGCTAATGAAATTGAAAAACTATTAATAAATCGTGGCGATCAAACCGAAGTCTCGGAGGCTATGATCGAACATCATATTGGAGTCAGTAAAGAGTTTAATATATTTGAGCTATTGGGTGCAGTAGCCCATCGAAATAATAAGCGTATATTTTACATCAACCACCATTTTAGCAGTAAGAAAGACTTTTCCATTATTCCATTAATGACTCAGTTCAACAGCTTTTTTATGAAAGGCCTTATATTTAAAATGAATAAAATTCAGGATCAGAAAAGCATGTTAAGTGCTGGAATCCCTTATAGACAAGCCAAAGATTTCGAAAAGCTATTAGCGAACTATAACCAGAATGAAATGGAGCGGATACTGACCATTATTGCCGAATTTGACCTGAAAAGCAAAGGAGTTAATCATAATATGGTGGATGATTCTGAATTGATGAAAGAATTTCTGTTTGCCATATTACACCGGCCTGAGCTGGTTAAATAGGCAATTTATTCTGATAAACCCAGTCATTATCCGGTTATTTTGAGCTTAAAAGTATATTTAACTTTTTTTTTACTGTAATTTTTATATTTTTGAATATTATCAAGCGCAAAAATCAATAACAATGAAAAAAATCTACTTAATAGCACTATGTGCTTTAACAGGAGGAGTAATGGCACAAACTCCAAAATTTTTAGAAGGGCCAAATGTAACCCGGGAAGCGGTAAGAGTTTTTGACCAAACCCAGCCTTCACCCGTATTTACTTCGCAAACGCATACGCCGAAAACGCTTTCGATGGGCAAAAAGTCGAGAGCCACTAAAATTGGCTTTACGCTAAATGACCAACAAACAAATGCTTCTATTTACCGTCACGTTCAATTATTAAGCGGAGGAAAAGTATCTGCTACCTGGACTACCAGTCTGGATGCAGCTCCATATGCGCAACGCGGAAGTGGATATAACCATTTTAACGGTACATCCTGGGGTGCACCAACCGCTAATAGAATTGAACCGGAAAGAACCGGATTTCCTTGCTATGTTTATAACCCAACTACCAATGAGGAAATTATTACCTCACATATTGTAAAAGCAGGTACCGGAATTGCCGGTGGGTTAATTATGAACCGCAAAACAGGTGTGGGTCCTGGTACATGGACATCTACAACTATCCTGGATACCGTTTCTACTATGCCCGGTGTTTTATGGAATCAAACCGCAGTTGCCGGTGATTATCTGATTGTTATTGCTTCCTATACCGATTCATCCTCCGCTTCACAAGCCGGACATCCGATTATTGATGGGATAAAATCGCCACAGGTATACTCGCGTTATCAGTTCTCTACAAATACCTGGCTCGTAAAAAATGCCTTACTGCCAGGCTACGATAAAACACGGGTTTATGCGGGTGGTGGTGATAATTACAATATCGACGCCAAAGGAAATACCGTTGCCATCTTAATAGGTGGTTTAACCGATGATCTGGCTTTGTGGAAATCGGCCGATGCAGGTGCTACCTGGACAAAAACAATTATCGATTCATTTCCGGTTGCGGCATATAATTATAAAACATTATTTGATACAGCTTATACCAATGACGGTTCAGTGAGTGTTAGTATTGATGCAGCCGGAATGGCGCATTGTTTCTGGGGCTTGGGAAGGGTAATGGATGTTGATACCAATAATACGAATGTTTCTTATTTCCCTGGTCAGAATGCTATAAAATACTGGAAAGAAGGAACCGCCCTTAGCACCATCAAAACCATTGCAGGGATGCCTGATGAAAACAACAATGGAACCTTAGATCTGGCTTCGAACTGGAATGATGCCGGAGCAAAATATGGTAATAACTCTATTGCAACCATGCCTTCTTCTGCTATTGGCAGTGATGGTATCATCTACTTGATATACTCTTCTCTAACTGAAGATGACGTTAGTACAGATAGCAGAAATTACAGGGATATTTATTGCGTTTATTCACGGGATGGAGGCACAACCTGGAGTGGAATAACAAATTTAACCTCCTGGCTGGAATTAAATGTGGAGCAAATTTTCGGTTCCGTATCAAACACTGTTGACAATCGTTTGCATATAACTTTTCTGCAAAAATTAAGCATTGGCCGTTATGATGCTTCCACTAACCCGGGTGGTGCCGGTACCCATGATGTGTATTATATGGCTATTGATACTCCTGATATTACTAATGGACCAATTGGCTTGAAGGAAAATGCAAATAATTTATTTTCAGTGGCTCAAAACTTCCCGAACCCATTCAGGTATCATACCAGCATTCCGGTTAATTTTAATCAAAGTACCGATATAACTATTCGCATCGTTGACTTGGTTGGAAAGGAAATTTACAATAACCAATTTGGTAAAATACCTGCCGGATCAAGCCAGTTGGATATTAAGCTGGGCGATCTCCCTGCTGGTATTTACATTTACAGCATTGAGGCCGAAGGCTATAAAGTGGCCCGAAAAATGATCGTAGAATAAGTTTATTTCAATAATTATTTTCAAAAGGCAATCCTTCATTTGGGTTGCCTTTTGTATTTTTGACCCAATATGAAAACTAAGATTAATCCATTAAAGGTTCAGGCTTGGGTAATTGGTTTTGGTTTACTTTTAATGCTGATTAAGTTTTTTGCTTATTACATTACCCAAAGTAATGCCATATTAACAGATGCGTTAGAGTCCATTATTAATGTAACAGCCGGTTGTTTTGCCTTTTACAGTTTATGGTTGTCCAGGAAGCCAAAGGACAGCAATCATCCATACGGACATGGAAAGATAGAATTTATTTCGGCCGGGTTTGAAGGAGGTATGATTGTGATTGCTGCACTGTTTATCCTGTTTGCCGCCGTTCATTCATTTATTAGTCCGGTTTCCATTCAGGAACTCGATTTAGGGATATACCTGATTTTGTTTTCAGGCATCGTTAATTATGTGCTTGGATTTGTTCTGATAAAGCATGGTAAAAAAAACTTTTCAACCGCCATGCAGGCAGATGGGAAACATTTATTCTCGGATACCTATACAAGTTTCGCTTTAGTTGCCGGTCTGGTAGTGGTTCAGATTACGCATTTACTGTGGTTAGATGGGGTAATTGCATTGATTATGGGATTCCTGATTTTATATACCGGTTATGGTTTGATCAGAAAAGCGCTGGCCGGATTGATGGATGAAGCTGATGAAGAGGTATTAAATAAGCTATTGCCCGTTTTGAATCAAAACCGAAATGAAGCATGGATTGATATGCACAATTTAAGGGTGGTGAAATATGGATCGGGTTACCACATAGATGCCCATGTAACTCTGCCCTGGTATTTGAGTTTATATCAATCGCACGAAGAGGTTTCTGCAATAGAGAAAATGGCCTCCGATAAGTTTCATCAGGAAGTTGAACTCTTTATTCATGCCGACCCCTGTTTGCCCTTTTCCTGCACTATTTGTCAGATCGCTCCCTGTTCTCACCGTCAGCGTGACTTTATTCGAAAACTCGATTGGACTGTTGAGAATACCCTGAAGAATCAGAAGCACTTTATTACAAATTAATTTCTTTCAAAAAATCTTCCCCGGGTTCAGAATTGAATTCGGGTCAAAAGCCAGTTTGATATTTCTCAATTGTTATGAATTTATAAGGGGTCAGGTTTAATTTCTGGGGAGTAAGTTGTCTTAAGCAAATAATTTTTCAAGACTAAATAGAAAAAGTTTGAAGTCTGTTAATATAGTTCGATCCCAATGTGGTCGCATGAACTGCACTAGAAAGCCCAGCTCCAAAGGATTTGAATAATCCAGATACAATCCTGAAGGGATTGAACAATAATAGCACCGGATGAAATCCGGTGGTAACAAACACCTCCCACGAAACCGCAACTCCGAAGGAGTTGAATTAACCATCAGGCAGGAGGGTTATGCCGCATTAACATATTCTGTTAAAGATAAAAACAAATTGATTGATTATGTTAAAAATCAAGAAGCACATCACAGAAAGATTTGTTTTAAAGAGGAATTAACAGCGGTATTAAAAGAGAGTTTTATTGAATTTGAGGAAAACATCTATTATGAACATACAACCCCTC